>DASVWN010000001.1:0-4815 GCA_036393195.1 Gemmatimonadaceae bacterium
GTCCTTCCGATGATCACCCGCGATCGCAGCCACCACTCGCCCCAGAGCGTCGAAGTGCGTCCAGGTGCTCGTCGTTCCGATACCCGCGCTGTCCGGCACCGAGGAGCGGGCAACCGCCGTGTCGCGTCCTTCCTTGTCGTAGAACATCTGCACGATGGCCCGTTGCGCTACCGCGCCAGGCAGCGCGGGGCCGTACCGCACGCCGCGTATCGCCTCGTCCTTGAGATTGTAAAGCGTCGAATCCTGCTCATATGCCGTACCAGCGGCATCGATCTGTGTACGCACGACGGAATCCCGACCCAGCACGTCCGGCGTGTAGTACGTGTAGTAGCCCAGCGGATTCCGCGCTGAGGCGACGTTACCCGCTGCACCGTACATGAAGCTCGTGGTCGACCCGTTCGCGAGCCGCACAGTCTGGAGGAGACCGCCACCCGCACCGGACGTGAACTACTGGAAGGTGGTGCGACTCGCCGGACCACGGCCGTCCTGCGTCCACACCAGATTCCCGGTCGCGAGGTCGTACGCCATCTGTGTGTAATTGCCTTCGGGCAGCGTGATCTGCGTCGGCAGATTCCACTCCGGATCCCACTGATACTGTGTGGTCGCGTAGGTCGTGACGCCGAAACTGGTGCGATGCGTCGCCGAGTCGGTCTCGCTCAGCAGATTGCCGTGAGTGTCGTACGCGCCAGCCACGATCCGCCCCGTAGCCGCACGCAGTCTGGTCACCAGTGCGGGCCATCGTGCATCCGTGCGCCAGAGGATCGTGGAATCGCCCAGCGCGTCGAGGATCTTGCGCGGCGCTCCGAACCGATCCAGCCAGAACCTCGTCGAATCTCCAACGTCGGTTCGAGGCCCATCGACCATCGTGTACGCCATGCCGGTGTCAATCGCAGTCGCGCCATTCAACCCCTTCGTTGCCAGGTTCACGAAGCGCGTGGTGAGCGCGGTCGCCCCACGCATCTTCGCAATCACCTGGCTCAGCTGATAGGCGACATCGTAGACGTACGCGGTGGTATCGTTCAGCCGGTTGTAGCGAGTGAGGATCTGGTTCTGGTGGCCGGCGGCACTGCTGTACGCATACCGGACATAGGTGGAGTCCGGGTCGGTGACCCGGAGCGTCACCCCGTCCGCCTCGAGCGCAACCATGGTCGTACGTGTCAAGCCGCCCGTCGCCTGGACGACGCTCGTCAGAGTGGGACAGCCGGCGCCGGAGTAGTGAAACTGGTACGTGGGCGAGGGGCCAAGCGGGACGGTGATGCTGTTGAGGTGCTGACAGCTGCTGTCGCTCCACGTGAAATACGTCGTGTCACCAAGCCGGTTGACCGTCCTCCGATGCACCAACTTGACTGTATCGAATAACACCTTCACCCCGTCGGGGAGAAGCCGCACGAAGTATCCGCCGGCCTTCTGAATTACGTCCTGCCTCGTCGCCTGCGGTGCGGACCAGAGATCGCTCCGCCCGGCGACCGGATAGTAGATCCGTGTACTGCCGTCTCCTCCAACAAAGAGCTTGCTACCATCTGGTTGCGCCAATAGCTGGTCGAGCCCAGCCAGCCACCAGCCTGGGCGAAATGGGCTCGTGGAGCGGTTGGCGATGAGAACGTGCCCGGTATCCGTGCGGATCGGCACAAGCGTGCCGTTGACCAGTTTCTGCAACGCGAGGCTGTAGGAATACGAGCCGGTGGAATACGTGATACCATCCAGGCCGACGGCAATGCGCCGCGTCGCGCCCGGCGACCAGTTGGCACCGGTCCACGTCTGCGTCGGCAGCAGCACGCCGTTGAGCGTAAGGGCCGCTTGCACCGTGGTTGGCACCTGGTCGGTCGTGCGGAGCCCCACCGTGTCCGCGATGACGACGTACGGGTGCGCAGTCTGGCTGTTGTAGAGCAATGCCGGCGCACGCAGGCGCGTCCTGGTCGTGAGCCGGGGAAGCGGATGCACAATCCGGAGGTCACCGCACTCCGACGCAACCCCGGGTCCGGCCGAAATTGCGACGCAGAGCGAGCGTTCCACCCCAGGCCCTACGATCGCCGTCGCCTGCAGCGGTGCCTGCACATATGCCGCCACATTTACCCAGCCATCGTCCTGAAGCGAGCCGACCGTGCCACGCAGGCGAATCTGACCACCTGGGCCGGCGGCCCCTGTGTTGAACTTCACCCTCACGGTATCCGACGCATCGACACCCAATGAGAGACTGGTCCGCGTGAGAGTACACCCGGTGGCTGGCAGTTGGCAGGTTGGAAGCGTGAGGTTGATGATGCCCGGGGTGTTCCCGGTGTTGGCCACCGTGAAGAGATAGCCGAGCGTAAGCCCTGTTGTTTGATCGGGCACGGCCAGGCTTGCGCTGTCGGGCGTCACCGCGACCTTTGCCTGGGCCAGCGAGACGACGTACGAACCGGAGTCTTCTCCCGCAGCATCCGATACGCGCTCCACCAGGGTTCCGGTGCCTGAAGCTCCGGTGCTGAATGTCACGGTGATCTGCGTATAGCCGTTGCCAGGGATGCTGATGTTCGCGGGGCCCGAACAGCCAGTGACGAAGCCAGTTCTGGCACACTGGAGAAAAAATCGATGCGACGAGGTGGTGAGGTTGGTGATGCCGAAGATCACGCCCAGGTTGGTCCCGTTTGGCGGCTCGGCAATCGGCGACCCTTTTGGCGAGACGTCCGCGTCCTGCGCGGTAATTCCAGGGGCACGCGCGCCGAGCATGGCGGTGCTGATCGCCGAGCAGACGAGAAGCCGGCGCACTCGATGAACCTCACGACGAGTCTCGCGAGAAGACAAGAGACTTGGAAGGAGGCTCAGAAATGGTGGAAGTTCGAGTTGCATGGCGATCGTTGGATCGGTGAGATCGGGGGCCACGCTACGGCATCAGTGCTGGCACGCTTGCGGTATTGTCTGAGGAGAAGGCAGCCCGCGTTCCGTCGCTGGGGCCCGTAAGTTCGATTTGCGTCCGGTCGAAGGTGCACGCGGACCTTGTACTTGTCGAGAGGGCAGAAAACGCGGCATGGGACAAGCCTGCCCTTCCCCTTTCGATTGTCGCGCGACAATGTAGTTCGGTGTTTGTTCGGCATGCAAATGCGCAGCTTATTCGCATGGACAGCCGCTGACGCCGCTCTCATTAACGCCGATGCCCACTCCCGCCGCGCCAGATTCCTACGTCGAGCTCCACTGCCACTCGGCGTACTCGCTCCTCGATGGCGCTTCGCTTCCCGAGGTGCTCGTGGAGCGAGCGGCCGCATTGGGACAGCGCGCGCTCGCGCTCACGGATCACGATGAGCTGGGCGGGATAGTCGCGTTCGCGGAAGCCGCGCGAGACAGAAACATCGCCGGCATCATCGGCGCCGAGGTGACGGTGGATGCATCGCGCCGCAACGACCATGCAGACGCCGACACGACAGCGCTCCACCACCTCGTCCTCCTCGCCGAATCCGCCGAGGGCTACGCCAACCTCTCGACTCTCGTCACGCACGCGCGCATGCACGCACCGCGCGGCCGCCCGTCCGTGTCGCTCGATACGCTGGCCCGTCACGCGCGCGGACTCTTCGCGCTCACCGGCTGCCTGCGCGGGCTCGTCCCCTCGCTCGTGGCGCGCGGCGATCCCGACGGCGCGTGCGAAGCCGCCGCCACGCTGCTCGACATCTTCGATCGCCGCGTCGCCATCGAGTGCTGGAACCACAGCCTCGAGCAGGAACGCGTGGTCGTGCCGCACCTCATTGCCATCGCGCGCTCGCTCGGCGTCCCCTGGGTCGTCACCAACGACGTGCACTACGCCGAGCCGCGCGCCCGCATCGTGCACGATGTGCTCTCGTGTCTGCGCCACGAGCACACGCTCGACGAGATGGGCACGCGGCTCCGTCCCAACGGGGAGTGGTATCTCAAGAGCGCCGCGCAGATGCGCCGCCGCTGGCAGCACGCGCCCGATGGCATTCGCGCCACGCTGGCCATCGCCGAACGGTGCGCGTTCCGGCTGCACGAGCTGCGGCCGACGCTGCCGGCCTTCCCGCTGCCACCGGGCGTGAGCGCCGACGAATATCTGGCGCGACTCGCGGAACGGGGCGCATGGGAGCGCTGGGGTGAACGCGGCGGTCCGCGCGGGAGCGAGCCGCAGGCGGGACGCCACCAGCTCGCGCACGAGCTGGCGATCATTCAGCGACTCGGGCTCGCGGGCTACTTCCTCATTGTCTGGGACATCGTGCGCTTCGCGCGGCGCGAGGGTGTGCTCTGCCAGGGGCGCGGCTCGGCGGCCAATTCCGCCGTGTGCTTCTGCCTGGGGATCACGGCGGTGGATCCCATCAAGCTCGGCCTCCTCTTCGAGCGGTTCCTGAGCGACGAGCGCCAGGGCGCGCCCGACATCGACATCGACTTCGCCCACCGCGATCGCGAGCGCGTGCTGCAGTACGTGTACGAGCGCTACGGCCGCGAGCACGCCGCCATGGTGTGCGAGCAGATCACCTATCGCGAAAAATCGGCGGTGAAGGACGTGTGCCGCGTGATGGGACTGTCCGTTGAACAGGCCGAGGCTCGCATCCAGGGCGCGGCGTATGACGGGCCGGCCGCGGAGATCGTGCAGGCGCTGCAGCGCATCCCGCGTCACCGCTCGATTCACGTGGGCGGCTTCGTGCTCACCGAGCAGCCGCTCTCGGAGATCGTCCCCATCGAGCCGGCGTCCATGCAGGACCGCACCGTGATCCAGTGGGAGAAGGACGACGTGGAATCCATGGGGCTCGTGAAGATCGATCTCCTGGGGCTGGGCATGCTCACGCTCATCCAGGAGTGCCTGCGCTACATCCGCCAGACGCGCGCTCACACGGTGGA
>DASVWN010000002.1:0-11082 GCA_036393195.1 Gemmatimonadaceae bacterium
GCGGCGGGATCGGTGAGCGCCTGCATGTACGCCATGAGCTTGTCCACCACAGCGGGCGACAGTACCACGCCAACAATCACCGTGTCGCGATTGGCGAGGATCGCGGCCTTGTTGTCGAGGACGGTACCCTGCAACTCGGCGGGAAGCTGCGACGGATCGTAATCGAGCAACTTCTGGTCGGATTGACTGTAGTGCTCGATGAACGCACGCAGCGACGTGATGGCGCCATCATGACCATAGGGCGCCGTGAGCTCGACGTTGCGCAGCGACGTGGTCCGGAAGCGGTAGCGGTCAGCAGGATCGCCGGTGACATTCATGCGGCCGAAGTCATCGTGCAGGCTGGGGCCATTGCCTTCGCCCGGCCCGATCTGCGCAACGGCCACGTTGTGGAACGCGTCATCGCTGAGCGTGGGGCCGTTGTGGCATTGCACGCACTTGATTGTGAGGAATGTCTCCGCGCCGTCGAGCTGCTGCGGCGTGAGCGCCCGGTCATCGCCGGCCAGGAAGCGATCCCACGGCGAATTGGCGAAGTGGAAGCGTGTCGCGATGAATCCGGCAATCGCGTTGGATGCGTTCGCGAACGTCATCTGCGTGAGGGGCGTTCCGGGATACGCGGCCCTGAACATCGCGCGGTACTGCGGAATGGCCATGAGTCGCTTCATGATCGCCGCCCAGATGGCGTCGAGGCTGTCATCCGGAATGCGCGCGAGTTCGTTCCCCGGCGCGGCGTGGCCGCGCATTTCGGCCGTACTTGTCGGGGGAAACATGGGCTGCGCGGAGAGTGCGCCGAACTGCAGCGTACGCGCCATGGCCGGCGTGAGCTGTGCACCGGCTGGCGTGTGGAACCGGCCGCTGGGATCGACTTCCACGCGACCGTCCCAGAACATGTGGCGCAACGACGAAATGCTCAGCACGGAGGGTGAGTTGCGCGGAATCACGGAGCCTTTACCCAGCGTGCGAGACGGACCGAAGCCAATGCCATCAGCGCCGATGGGCAGGCTGCGTCCATCGCTCGTGGCGAACGCGGGAAGATGGCAGGTCGAACATGCCATGTCGCGATTGCCGCTCAGTATGCGGTCGAACATCAATGCCTGTCCCAGGCGTGCGAGAGGTTCGCTCACCCGAGGCGCAGCCGGAAGCGGCCCGATGCCGTGCTGCGCCGCGAGCTGGCGCACCAGGCGGATCTCGGCGGGGTCCAGCCCCGGTTGTCTGTCGCGACGCGCCGACACGACTGTCGGCGGCGCTGTTGGCTGATCGGTGCAGGCAGCGGCCATCGCTGCCGACATCGCCAGAGCGATCAACGTGTACAGGGACCTGCGCGCCATGGAACCCTCCGCGGGAGTACGACCCTGAGCCAGCCGTCGCGTACCAGGTGCCGGCGGTGCGCGACACACCATTGGGATAATCGCAATTCCGGCCTGGAACCCGACACGTGATAACCACGGCGCGTGTGCTGGCGTCGCGCACCTGTCGGCCCTATTCTGATTTCACCTTTCACGGATGCGGGAATGGCCATCCTTGATCAGGATCGCTGGCGGGTGCTGGAGCCGCTGCTCGACCGGGCCCTCGAGCTCTCGGACGAGAATCGGGAGACGTGGCTGCAGCAACTGCGACGGGAATCGCCAGCGCTCGAAACGGAGCTCGCGGCACTGCTGTCGTCGGAGCAGGCCGCGGACCGCGGCGGATTTCTCGCGATGCCGCTCGAAGCGAGCCTCGAAGGGCTGCGGCTCGGCGCGTACGTGCTGGAGCAGCCGCTTGGCCAGGGCGGAATGGGTTCGGTATGGCGCGCGCGGCGTGCAGATGGCCAGTACGAGGGCCAGGCGGCCGTGAAGCTGTTGAATCTCTCGCTGGTCAGCAGGACGGGGCTGGCGCGTTTCCGCCGCGAGGGATCCGTGCTCTCCCGGCTCTCGCACCCGGGGATTGCGCGTCTGCTCGACGCCGGGGTCGCTCCAAGCGGGCAGCCGTATCTGATTCTCGAGTACATCGAGGGGGAGCCGATTGACGAGTTCGTGCGGCGGCGCGCACTGACGCCGGAGTCGTGCGTCACGCTGTTCCTCGATGTTCTGGCCGCCGTGGCACACGCGCACGCGAACCTCATTGTGCATCGCGACATCAAGCCCTCCAACATTCTGGTGACGCGGAACGGCGTGGTGAAGCTGCTGGATTTCGGCATCGCCAAGTTGCTGGACCCTGCGATATCGGGCGTGCACACCGCGCTCACGGCTCAGGCGACGCGGGTCTTCACGCCGGATTTCGCGGCGCCGGAGCAGGTGCGGGGTGATGCGATCACTACTGCGACCGACGTCTATGCGCTTGGCGTGCTGCTCTACATGCTCGTGGCGGGGCGTCATCCTACCGGCGAAGGGGCACGCACGCCCGCCGAGGTGATCCGGACGCTGCTCGAAGTGGATCCGGCACGCACGGGGTTGGGTGACCTGGACGCCATCCTCGGCAAGTCGCTCCGCAAGGAGCCGCACGAGCGCTATCAGTCGGTGGGCGAGTTCGCCGATGATCTGCGACGTTACCTCCACCACGATCCGGTCGGTGCGCGTCCGCCATCCGTTGGCTACCGCGTGCGCAAGTTCATTCGGCGCAATCGCGCAGGAATGGCGGCAGCCGGCATCGCGGTCATGGGGCTGCTGGCGGCCACGGTGTTTTCCGTGGTCCAGATGCGGAGCGCCCGGCACGAACGTGACGCTGCGCTCTTCGCGGAACGCAAGGCCGATGCGCAGGCCGAGTTCCAGGCACTGCTGATGTCGCAGGTGGGTGAGAAGCCGGTAAGCATGGCCGAGATTCTCGCGCGTGGACGCATAGTGCTGGCGCGCGAGTACGCCTCCGATCCGCGCGTTCTCGCCATGCTGCTGACGCAGCTTTCGGATCGCTACGCGGATCTGGGCGACAGCAGGTATCGGGGCGTATTGCTGGCGCGAGCCGAGTCGCTCGCCACGTCCAGCGGAGACGCTCCCCAGCTTGCCGGCATTCATTGCGAAATGGGGGATAATTTCCGCACGATGGGGCGTTACGACTCGGCGCGCGCTCTGGTGCGGGAGGGGCAGGCAGCGCTGCGCACGTGGCCTGACCCGGAGGTCGAGAGCGTCTGCCTGCAGGCGCAGGCGGACCTGGATGGCGAGACAGGCCAGCCCGGGAGCATCGTCCCCGTGGTCCGGCGGGCCATCGCCATTCGCGACAGCCTCGGGAAGACGCACGATCTGTCTTACGTGGGGTTGTACGGCACGCTTGCCATGGCGCTCGATCATGACCGTCATTATCGCGCGGCCGTCGCGGCGTACCGCCAGGCGCTCGGGATGAGCGACCGCTATGGCATGGGCGACCTGATTTCCACCGCGATCATCGAGCACGACATGGCGGTGACGATCGGCGAGCTCGGTGAGACTGCCGAGGCGGAGCGGCTGCTGAATGATGTGCTCAAGCGGATTGTGCGCAGCGATCCAACGGGCCGCATGCCGGCGCAACCGCTCATCCACTATGCCCACGTCGCCCTCTATCAGGGCCATGCGGATTCCGCCGCAAAGTACTTCGCACAGCTGGCGGCGCAGGGGGCCTCGAGCCACAGTGCGTTCTGGGAGGCGCGCGGGCTGTTCGGTCTCACTCAGGCGCAGTTCGCGCTGGGGCAGCTAACGCAGGCCCGGCAGAGCATGGCGCGCTTTCACACGCTGAGCAACAATCCCGCTCTGGTCAGTAGTGATGACCAGTTGACCGACTACCGGTACCTGGAGGCGGTCAGCGCGCTGGCGCGGCGCGACACGGCTGCTGCGTTCGAGTATCTCGCCGACCTGTTGCGCGCCAGGGAATACCACAAGGGCAAGGTGGTGGTGGTATCGCGTTCGGCACTCATGCTGGCCGCCGAGTGCGCACTGACACTTGGGAAGAATGCGGAAGCACTGCGATTCGCGGACGATGCCTGGAGGGTGAGCACGAGGGATTCCCTGACGGGCATGCGCAGCGCCTACGTGGGCGAGGCGCGACTGCTGCGGGGGCGCGTGCTGCTGGCGCAGGCGGACTCCGACTCGGCACTCGTTGAGCTGCGGCGTGGGCGCGACGCGATATACATTGGCGCGGGCGCGTTGCACCCCCGCGTGCGTCAGGCGGATGCATTGCTCGCGGCGTTGTCGCGGCGGCGCGCCGCAGGACGGTGAGCGTATCCGAGGTGGCGAGGCGTCAACCGGCCGCGCCGCCGTACGCGTCCCCGCTGTCATCGTCGAGCAACGCGTGTCGCAGGAGAATTCGCGCCTTGCGCCAGTCGCGCTGCACGGTACGCTCCGACACCCCGCGGAAGGCGGCGATTTCCGCGAACGAGAAGCCGCAGAAGAAATGCTGGTCCACGAGCTCCGCCAGTGCGGGCGCGAGGGTGGTGAGTGCGTCCAGCGCGTCGGAGAGGGTTGCGAGATCCGCGGTCTTCTGCAACACGGCCGTGGATGGCGTCTCTTCATCCGCAACCGTGATCTCGAACTGGTGTCCGCGTTTCAACGCGCGGCGCTGGCGGGCATAGTCGACAATGAGCCCACGCATGGCACGGGCGGCATACGCGAAGAAACGGGACCGGTCGGCAAAGGAGAGGCCGTCGCGGCCGGTCATGTCGAGATAGGCCTCGTGCACGAGCGTCGTTGCTCCCAGTGTGACGGGCGCGGCGTGGCGCAATGCGTGCTCGGCCAGGCGGTGCAGCTCCGCATAGAGGAGCGCAAACAGCCGGTCTGCCGATTCGCCGTCGGCCTGGTCTGCCCTATGAATGAGAGCGTCGAGTTTGATTGTCACGGCAGTTCAGCACGGCAGACTGGCACGTATCACAGGTCAGACCCCATTTCCTGATTCGGGTCTGACCCCATCTACCTGAAGACATCCGAGCCGAAGGTTCGCAACTCCTCCTGCGCCGCGAAGCCCAGGTGCGGCGTGAGGCCGAAGAGATCTTCCACGCTGCGCAGCATGGAGTAGTGATTGTACGGCACGTTGGACACGGTGCCCGGCGCGATGAATGGCGAGAGCAGTACGGCGCCGATCCGGCCGCCGCCCGGGCCAATGACGCCGGGGCGCGCCGCATTGGGGCCGGGCTGCTCGTTGCAACACGCGCTCGCGTCGATCGCCTGCGCCTCGTCGAAGGTGATGATGAGCAGGCCGTCCTTGAATGACGGTGACGCAAGAATGCGCGGCACCCATGCGCGAAGGAACTCATTGATCGCGACGAGGCCGCCCGTCCTGCCGCTTGCGCAGTGCGAGTCGTGGCCGTCGCTGCACAGGTTCGGCGTGATGAACACATAGTTGGCCATCGGCGTGGCGCTCGCGAGATCCGACTCGAGCGTGGCGAACGAGACGACATTGCTGTCGCACGAGGGCGCATCGATGATCGAATGGAAATACATGAACGGATTGTGCTTTGTGGCGTACTGGTCGAGCGGGTGCCCCGCGCTCTCCTTCTGCGCGCCTTGCGTGCGGTCCGGGTCGCCGATGTGCGGATGACCGCAAGTGGCCGCTTCGCGCGCGGGATCGTTGCCCATGTCCTCCATGTATCCCTTCCAGCGAAGCCCCTTCTGCTCGAGCTGATTTGCGATGTTGAGCACGTGCGCGGGGAAGACACAGCCCTGACCAGCAACCTGGCCGTGCGCAGCCATTCCGGTTTCCACGAAATCCTCGAAGCGGCCGCAATCGCCCTGGGTCTGCTTGCTGGGCGCCTGACCACTGGTCATTGCGATGTAGTTGTCGAGGCTGTAATGCCCGATGCCGTAGTACTGCGTGAGCAATGCGCCCTGCCTGGTGAGCGTATCGGCGAGGTACGGCGCTTCGGAGCTCTTGCCGAATGTCGCGTCGAAGTTCTTGTTCTCGAGAATGATGAGGAAGACGTGATGGACAGGCGGGAGCGGTGCCGCGACCTGCGATGCCCGCGAGGCGGCCGAGTCCGATGTGGCAGACGCGCCATTCTGAGACGCGCACGCAGCGGCGAGCGCGAGGCTCACGGCGCAGACGGCGGCGCGGAGACAGCGCGCGGGCGACGGGCGGAGATGGCTCATGAGGCGTTCGGTGAAGGTGACGGAGACTATCGCGACAGCGGGGCGACGGCAACCATGCTGCGGCGCGCGGCCGCGCATTTCCCTTGCCGCCTCGCGCGTCCGGTTGTTAGCTACTAGCTGGCAGCCACCAGTGACCGCTCTCTCGTCTCCATGACCTTCCGGCGCAAGCTCCAACTCGGCTTTCTGCTCATGGTCATCCCCGCGCTGCTGGTGGGAGCGGAGGCCATTCGCAGCACGTACGCGCAGCGCCGCGCGCTCGAAGAGCTTGGCGCCAGCATGGCGCGCACACGGATCTACGCCGAGCTCGAGACGGCCATGTTCAATCAGAGCGAGATCGTGTGGCGCTACCTGAGCGGCATGGACCCCTCGGCGCGCAAGGAGTTCGACGTGACCGGCGAGGTCATTGCGTACTGGCAACAGCGCTGGCGCGGCGTGCTGGCGCCCAACGAGCGGGGGCTGGCGGACAGCGTGCAGGAGATCCAGTCGGAGATCCATGGGGTCGCGCTCCACGTGTTCTCGCTGTATGACTCCGGCCAGCGCGAAGCGGCGTACGTGCTGGCGCGCGACCGGCTGCGCGACGGGCTGCTGCCGCAGCTCACCGCCCTCAATCGCTACATCTATCGCCGGGCGCGCGAGTCACCGGTGCAGGGCGCGTACTCGCGCCTGGAGCAGATTCTCAGGACCGAAAGCCGCCTGCTCCTTGCGATTGTCGTGCTTGCGCTGGCGGCGGGACTCGTGGGCTCGTGGCTCATCGCCGAGGGTCTCGCCCGCCCGATTACCGAATTGCGGACGGCAATGGCGGTGGTGGGAGCAGGAAATCTCGATCATCCCATCAATACACAGCCATCCGGCGAAGTGGGCGACCTCGCACGCGCCTTCGCGACAATGACGGACAAGCTGCGCCAGTCGCGCGCGGACCTGGTGCGGCTGAACACAGAGCTGGAAGCGAAGGTCGAGCAGTTGCAACAGACGCAGACGCAGCTCGTCCAGTCGGAGCGGATGGCGTCCATTGGCCAGACGGCCGCAGCCGTGGCGCACGGCCTTCGCAATCCGCTCGCGAGTCTGCGCGCGGTGGCGCAACTCGCGCTGCGCCACCCGGGCTCGCCAGCCGCGCAGGAGAACCTGGGCGAGATGATTGGCGAGGTGGACCGGCTCGACCGGCGCATCACGCACTTCCTCGACTTTTCCCGCCCGGCTCCCTTCCATCCCTTGCGCGAGAATGCGAGTCAGCTCCTCGACGGGCTGCTGCCACCGCTTCGAAAGTTGACCGCTGAGCGCAGCGTCGCGCTCGACGTCTCGCTTGCGCCGGTGCTGCCCGACACGCAGATGGATCCCATGCAGATCGAGCAGGCGCTGCTCGAGGTCATCTCCAACGCACTGGACGCCATGCCCGCTGGCGGCCGGTTGCGGCTCGCGACGCGCGTGGATGCCACGGGGATGCCGGACGAGGTGGTGGTAATCGAGATTGCCGACACGGGCGCCGGCATCCCGGCCGACACCCTGGCTTCGGTGTGCGAGCCGTTCTTCACGACGCGTGCGGATGGCACGGGGCTCGGGCTCGCCATCGCAAAGCGGTACGTCGAGCAGAACGGCGGCACGTTGAGCATCACGAGCCGCACGAACGAGGGCACGACGGTGCGCATGACCTTTCCCGCGCTGTCGAGCGAGGATCGCGCCCGCGATGTCGCCGCCAATGCCGAACCGGCGGATGTCGCCGGTCACGCAACGAGGAGTACATGAGCGGCGGCACGGTGCTCATCGTGGACGACGAGCGTACGCTGGCGCGCTCGATCAAGGCGTACCTCATCGAGTCCGGCTACGAGGCGGAGGTCGCGGAAGACACCGACACTGCGCTCGAGATGCTGGAGCGGCTGCGGCCGGACGTGGTCGTTGCCGACGCGCGCCTCCCTGGCGCCAGTGGCAGCGGGTTGGAAATGCTGCGCCGCATCCGCGATCTCGACCCCGCCACGCAAGTCATCATGATGACGGCGTACGGCACGATCGAAGGCGCGGTGGAAGCGGTGAAGCTGGGGGCCTTTGACTATCTCACCAAGCCGGTGGACCTGGAAGCGCTGCGCATGCTCGTGGACCGCGCGCGCGAGAGCGCGCTGCTCCGGCAGGAGCTGTCGTATTATCGCGAGCGCGCGGCGCGTGACGTGCCGTTTTCCGATATCGTGGGCGAGTCGCTGGTGATGCGACGCGTCATGGATCAGGCACGCCAGATTGCCACGCTCGAGGAGACACCCCCGGTGCTCATCACGGGTGAGACGGGAACGGGGAAAGGACTCGTGGCGCGCACGATCCACGCATCGGGGTCGCGCGCGTCCAGACCCTTCATCGAGATCAACTGCACGGCGCTCCCCGCGACGCTCATGGAAGCGGAGCTGTTCGGCTACGAGCGCGGCGCGTTCACCGACGCCAAGTCATCGAAGATCGGCCTGTACGAAGCGGCGCAGGGCGGCTTCCTCTTCCTGGACGAGGTGGGCGACATCGAGCTCGCGCTGCAAGGCAAGCTGCTTCGCGCCATCGAGGAGCGCACCGTGCGACGCGTGGGCGGGCTGCGTGATCGCAAGATCGATGTGCGCATTCTCGCGGCCACGAATCGCGACCTCGAGCGTGAGGCACAGCGCGGGACGTTCCGCAAGGATCTCTACTTCCGGCTGGCGGTCATCCTGCTGCGTCTGCCCCCGTTGCGCGAGCGCGGCCAGGACATCCTGCTCCTGGCTGACCGCTTTCTCACGCAGTTCAGCGCGAAATACGGACGGAAGATTCGCGACATTGCCCCCGCCGCGCGGGAATTGCTGCTGGCATATCCCTGGCCCGGCAACGTGCGTGAGCTGAGCCACGTGATCGAGCGCGGAGTGCTGTGGAGCCGCGGGCCCACGCTGGCCGCGGAGCATCTGTCGCTCACGGCTCCGTCGCCGGAGGTGGAGTTTCAATCGGAGCGCCCCGCGGAGCGCCCCGCTGAGCGCCACAATGAGGAGCACAAGAGTGAAGAGAGTGACCTCGACCTCCCGCAATGGGAGCGCTCGATGATCGAGCGTGCGCTGCGCGAAGCTGGTGGGAATCAGACCAGAGCCGCGCAACGGCTGGGCATCAGCCGCGACACGCTGCGCTATCGTCTCAAGAAATTCGGAATCAGGGAGTAGCGCTCGGCCTGGGTGATTTGACCCTCGCTGGGTGATATTCCCCACCGCGCGAGCGCGTCCGCCGGAGGCCCGTCCGTGTGTGTACCCGCGTTGTCCATGACTGGCAACGAGATGCGCGGATACTCACCGGGACCGTCTTGCGTGGTACGCCTGGTGCATTCCCTCGTCAGTCGTCGGACCGAACCCGCGGTTCGGCTGGGTGATTTCACCTACGTCTGGCGGTGTGAGCCGGTTCCGGTTCACGCCATCACCACAGTCCGGAGGATGCTTGATGTCCTGGACCAAGCCCGAATTCGAGGTCGTGGAGGTCACGATGGAAGTGACCGCCTACGTCGCTCGGCGCTAACCACGCACCGGTGACGAACGGAGCCCGGTGTGTAGGGGCTCCGTTCCACTTCACAGCACCATGACCGAAGCAATCGCCCCTGCACCCGCCGTCGCGACTGCCCACGGCGGGACGGGGGACGCATCGCTCCCCCTGTCCGCGCCGACGAGGGCCATGCCGCCGGCGCCGCCGATTCCGGTGCTCGACCGCCCGCTCGCGCCCGCCGGGCTCGTTGCCGCCCTGCGCGCGTTCCACTCGTCGTACTACATCGAGCACCCGTTCCATCAACGCATGCACCAAGGCACGCTCACGCGTCGCGAGCTGCAGGGGTGGGTGGCGAACCGGCTGGCGTACCAGCGCACGATCCCGCGCAAGGACGGCGCGATCATTGCCAACTGCCCCGTACCCGCTGTGCGGCGCAGATGGATCCAGCGCATCATCGACCACGACGGTACCACCGATTCGAACGGCGGAATCGAGATGTGGATCCGGCTGGGTGAAGGGCTCGGTCTGACGCGTGAGGAAATGGACGATGAGCGGCACGTGCTGCCGGGCGTGCGTTTCGCCTGCGATGCGTATCTGAACTTCTGCCGGACACACTCGTGGGTGGAAGGGTGCGCGTCATCACTCACCGAACTGTTCGCGCCGGGGATCATGCGGCGCCGGCTCGAGGCGCTGCCGCGCCACTATCCGTGGATTCCAGCGGAGGCGTACGAGTACTTCAAGAGCCGCCTCGTTCAAGCGCCGCGTGACAGCGAGCACGGACTGGAGATCGTGACGACGTACTGCACCACGATCGAGTCGCAATACCGCGCATTCCATGCGCTGAAGTTCAAGATCGAGATGCTCTGGGTGTTCATTGACACCGTCCACAACGCGTACCGCCCGGAGCATCCGGCGGAGGGCGAATGACGGAGCCTCGGCCCACGACGCTGCTGGCCGAGCTGACACACCGCTGCCCGCTGCACTGTCCGTACTGCTCGAATCCGCTGGAGCTGGTACGGTCAGGGCTGGAGCTTTCCACCATCGAGTGGAAGCGCGTGCTGACGGAGGCGCGTACGCTCGGTGTGCTGCAGCTCGGGCTCTCGGGGGGCGAGCCGCTTGTGCGGCGTGACCTCGAGGAGTTGGCGTCGCACGCGCGCGGGCTCGGCCTGTATCAGACGCTGGTCACGTCCGCGGTGGGCCTCACGCGTGAACGCGCCGAGCGATTGCGTGCGGCTGGCGTGGACCATGTCCAGATCTCGTTCCAGGATTCCGGGCGGGAGGGAGCGGAGCGCATCGCGGGTACGAGGAGCTGGGAGGCGAAGCACGAGGCGGCGCGGTACGTGCGCGCGCTGGGGTTCGCGTTCTCCGTGAACGTCGTGCTGCATCGCGCGAACCTCGATCACCTCGAGGCGATCATCGACATGGCTGGTGCGCTCGGCGCCGACCGGCTGGAGCTGGCCAACACGCAGTACTACGGGTGGGCCGTGGCCAATCGTGCGGCGTTGATGCCGATGCGCACGCAGATCGAGCGATCGGCGGAGATCGTGGACCGCGCGACGGAGCGGTATCGCGGGAAGATGCAGATCATCTACGTGCTGCCCGA
>DASVWN010000003.1:0-14860 GCA_036393195.1 Gemmatimonadaceae bacterium
ACGTCGGCCGTCACCAGAGTCCCGCGGACCGCCAGCGCGTGGGCGGCAATGGCGGCGTCGAAATCCTCGATGCGCTTGCCGCCCCGTTCGAGCACGGCCTTGATGGTTCCGAACGCGGCGCTTACCGCATCGGTCCATTCCACCCGGGGGATTTCCAATCGAATGGCCTCGGCGCGGCGCTCGAGTTCGGCGCGCCGGCGTGAGCGAGGCAGGCGCGCGACTCCATACGCAATTTCAGCCAGCACCGGCTGTGGCACGGCGACCTCGGACCGGTCGAGTTGGCGGAGGCGGTCGATCACGCGCTGGTCGCCGCGCATGAGTGCCGACACGGCGTTCGTGTCGAGGACGTGCATCAGAGCTTCACTGGCTGCTTGCTGCGCCGCGATTTACGGATCCCGGCGCGGAGCTCCTCGACGGCGTTCGCCGTTTCCGGCGATACGTTGGACAGCTTCTCGAAGAAGCCGGGTGTCCAGCCGGCGCTGGGCGCCAGCTCGCGCTCCAGTGCACGCACGATCAGCCGATTCCGGCTGATGCCGATTGCGCGGGCCTTGCGATCGGCGGCGTCGAGGAGATAGCCGGGAATGTGGACGCTGGTTGGCATAGTATATTCACGAGTATAGCAGAAGTAACTCGTGACAGTCAATTGGCTGGACGCAGCGCGCGCCGGTTCAGCGACCGAGGATGATATCGATACCGCTCAGTATCTGCGCGATCCGCCTGGGCGGGAGCTTGCTGACCCGCTTCGTGAGGGCATCGCGGTCCAGTGTGACCAATTCCGATGCGTTGGCAGCCGAATCCTTCGGCAACCCTGAAGTGCGGGCCGTCAGCAACGTGTTGCCCGGAGCGTCCGCCCAACGCAAGTTGCTGGTCAGGGGAGCGCACACGACGGTTGCAATCCGGCTTCGATTGAGCGCGTCACCCTGTACGACAACGACGGGACGCCGGAAACCAGGCCCCGATCCCTTCGGGTCGGGCAGTGCCGCCCACCAGATTTCTCCCTGCGCAACTTCTACCACCCGCTGCGCCGCAGCGTCCGCGAGGCTGCCGCCGCAACGAAGTGGTCTGCGGCGGACGCGACCTGATCCACTGCCCGATTCATCGCCTCGGTCACCTCGTCGGGCGCATGCCGATCGAGGTACTCGACGAGCGCTTCGGCGTAAAGCTGGCTGCGCGACTTCTTCGAACGTCGCGCGTGCCGCTCAGCCTCGCGGAAAATGCGATCAGGTATGGAGACTGCCGTTTTCATACCAATGGTATGACTGCCGCACGTCCGGTCGTCAGTCGCTCTTGCGCTCGGCGCCCTCGTTGTTGCCATCACACGCAGTAAGAGCAAAGGGTCCGCGTCGATTGAATTTCAATCGACGCGGACCCCTTTGCTCCTACTTCCGCGGCACTCCTCGCGATGCTGCCCAGGGCGCCGGATCATCGCCCGCCGCCGCACTGCTGCTGGCCTGTTGCGCATTCCCGTTCCCCGCCCCACTGGCCGCCGTCGTTCCAACCGGCACCGCCGCCACCGCTCCATCCAGTATCCCGCCCCGCGTCACCAGTTGCGCCGCCAGCACCGTCTGGATCACGCTCGCGATGTTGTTCGTCGCCACTTCCCCCGCCCCCATCCCGCCCCCTGCAATCGTCACCAGCTTCGCATCCGACAATGCATCGGCAATCACCGGCGCGATCTGCGGCAGCATCTCGATCTGCCGATAGCGGAAGTAGCTCTCGCCGCCGGCCGCGATCGCCTGATTCACCTTCTGAATGCTCTCCGCGTTCGCCTCCGCGATCTTGCGAATGCGAATCGCTTCGGCGTCGGCCGCGGCTTCCGCTTCGATGCGCACGCGCGCCGCGTCGGCCTTGGCCTGCGCGATCTGCGTCGCGTCGAGCTCGGCCTCGCGCTGCACGCCCATCGCTTCCTGCCGCTTCGCCTCCGCCTGCGCCACGAGTGCCGCGTTGCTCGCCTTGGTCTGCTCGAGCTCGCGCTGCTTGTCCGAGATCGCGCGCTCGGCGTCGATCTGCGCTTCCTTGGAGCGGCGCGCCTGGTTCGCCGCCACGATCTCGGCGTTCGCCTGCGCCTCGGCCGCCGACTGCCGGCGCCGCGCTTCAGCGACTTCCGACTGCACCACCTTGATGTTCAGTGAATTGAAGATGAGACCGAGGTCCGTGAGCTCGTGCGAGCACGCCTTGCGAATGATCACCGCCAGCGGATCGTCGTCTTCCTCCATCACGCCCACATTCGCCGGAACGATCGCGGTAGGCGACGCGGCGGCATGGGCGACCGCCGTGCTTGCCGGCGCCGCCGGCAGCGCGCGCGCCGGCGCCGCCTTGGCGGAAAAGAGCTGGTCGTGCGTGAGCAGGTTGATCGCGCGGCGGCCCGAACTCGACAGCAGATCGGTGAGCGTGCTGATCTGATCCGCTTCGCGTTTGGAGAAGAAGCGGTTCGCCGCCGTCTTGATGAGCGCGTCCGTGTCGCCCACACAGACGATCGCGCTGGCCAGCACGCGCACCTTGATGGGTCGCCCATTGCCGTTGTCGTCCACGTCCGCCGTCTGATCGGTGATGTCGAGATCCACGTTGATCACCTTGCTGGAGATCGTCGTTCCCGTGGTGAGCAGCGGAATCTCCTTGGACTTGCCCGGACCGCGATAGATCACCGTGCCGCCCTGCAGCCAGCTCACCAGGCGGATCGTCCCCGCGTCCACGTTGCGCAGGAATCCCGCGACAATGAGCGGCAGCCCGATGAGGACGACCACCAGTACGACGATGATCAGCGTCCAACCAGAAAAAGTGCCCGACATGTCACGACTCCAGTGAGGGAGAAGAGGGCCCTGCTAGTTCAGCGATACGGTGCAGCGGTTCTGCGCGGCGTCCACGGCGTCGATGCGTACGCGGTCGCCGGCCCGCACCGTCGCTCCGGCCGCGCGCTCCGCGGGCAGCAGCGTGGCCAGGATCTGCACCATCTGTCCGTCGAGCTCAACGGCGACGAGTCCCTGCCCGTGGCCGTCGAACGAGGTGACCGCCGTGGCGGAATCCATCACGCAGCTCTCGAGTGTGAGCGCCGGCTTCGACGCGAAGCGCATCGCGAAGTTCCACACGGGGCGCGCGATCACGAGCTCGAACAGCGCGCCGCCGGCGAGCGCCGCGCCAAGCAGGATTGCGCCGCCCACCACGTTGCGCAGCAGTACGCCCGTGGTGCCAATGCCCAGCAGCACGCTGAAGAGCACACGCGGCGACATGAGGGACAGGAGCGCGCGCGAGGCCGTGACGCCGGCGGTGACGTGGCCGGCGCCAGCTCCGGCATGCGTCGGCGCCCCGGCTCCCGCGGCTCGTGCCGGACCGGCCGCGTGCTTCGCGCCCGCGTGCAGGTGCGCATGCCCATGCCCGTGCCCGCCCGCGTGGCCGTGGTGACCGACGCCGGTCACGGCCATCGCGCCGAGCCCGAGGCCGCCGAGCAACAGGCAGAACGTGTAGGGGTCCATGTGGCGCGAAAGACGCGCGCGGGAATAGATAGGCGGATGGAAAGAGGCCGGCGATGGGCGCCGGCTTTGTGTATTCAGATATGCGGCGCTACGCCCCGGTTCGCAAGGCAGATTGCCCTGCGGCAGGCTCAGCTTTGACCGGGCCGACGCGCCGAGCATAGGTTGGATGTGGAGGGCAACATTGCGATGCCGGAGCATGCCATCGAGGAGCCCATCATGGACGACACCACGATCATGACCATTGACCAGCTCATGTGCAGCGACCTGGCCGACGAGCGCGTCGAGCTCATCGCGGGCGTCGTCTACCGTATGACGCCAGCGGGCGGGAGGCACGGCCTGGTCTGCTTCAGAGTATTGCTTGCGCTGGGGCAGCACGTTCGTGAGCGGCAGCTTGGCGAGCTGTTCACGCCGGACACGGGCTTTCTGCTGAAGCGCGGCCCCGACACGCTGCGCTGCCCGGACGTCGCGTTCGTCTCCGCTGCGCGCCTGGCAGAGTACGGTGTCGGCCCGGGCATGATGACGGCGCCGCCGGATCTCGCGGTGGAGATCCTCTCGCCGTCCAATTCCGCGCGCTACCTGAACGACAAGATCCGCGACTATTTCGACGCGGGGGTGCGTCTCGTGTTGGTGCTGGATCCGCTCGCGCGCACCGTGACGCGCTGGGCGCCCGGCGAGCCCATCACGACCGCCTTGGAGTCGGACACGATCGATGCGGGCGACGTCGTGCCGGGATTCTCCTGCCGGGTGGCGTCGTTCTTCGAGGGGGTGCCGCGGGACTGACGGGTCGCTCGACGCTCGCCAATCCGCTCACCTCCGTCCGGCCGGCATGTGCATTCCCGCATGGTGATCGCTCCGCTGGAACGCCAGAAACTCGTGCACGGCCGCAATGGCCAGTGAATCCGACGTGATGATCCGCACCTCACCCCCGCGCGGGAGCGTGTCGGCAACGTAGCGGATGAGCGAGCGGCGCGCGGCCATCACATCCGTACCGGGCACGGCGCGCGCGTGTACCAATCCCGGCAGGCTGAAGTCGCCGCGGCTGAAACGGCCGGCGATGTCCGCCATGTGGGCGCGAATGGTGGCCGTGCCGGCGCTGTCATTTACCTCGCGCTGCAGCACAATGCGTCCGCCATTCGGCAGCGGCTCGAAGACATGCGCCGACGTGTACTGATCCACGCCCATCACCTGCGCGCCGCGGCTCTGGAC
Organism: Gemmatimonadaceae bacterium; assembly: GCA_036393195.1. GTDB lineage: Bacteria > Gemmatimonadota > Gemmatimonadetes > Gemmatimonadales > Gemmatimonadaceae > JADGGM01. The sequence continues at coordinate 4,677 of DASVWN010000003.1, forward strand.
CGCGCGGAACGCGCTGTCCGAGGACTCGGCGCTGGCGTCCGAGCGGCGTGCGGGCGCCGAGCACCCCGCAATCAGGAATGCGAGTGCGGCTACTGCAGGCAGAGGATACATGGCGGTTCTCGAGTTTGCGACGACTCCCGTTGTCATTCCGACACGCGCCGGATTCCATTTCGCGCCCGGCCCCTACTCCTCCCGCAAGGTCGCCACCGGATCCGCGCGACTCGCGCGCAGCGCCGGCAGCCAGGTCGCCGCCGCGGCCGTCAACAGCAGCAGCAATGGTACCGCCACGAACGTCACCGGATCCACCGGCGTCACGTCGAACAGGAACGCCTGCATGAAGCGCGTCGCCGCGAGCGCGACTCCGATGCCCGCGGCAAGACCTGCGCCAACGAGCCACATGCCGCGGCGCACCACCAGCCACCGCACCTGCACGCGTTGCGCGCCGAGCGCCAGGCGAATCCCCATCTCGCGCGAGCGCCCGCGGGCGTACTGCGCCATCACGCCATACACACCAACGACGGCCAGAGCGATCCCGACGCCCGCAAACACGAGCAGCATCATCATGAGGAACCGCTGGCGTGCGAGCGACGCCGAACGCACGTCGGCCATGGTTCTGACCGACGCAATGGCGAGGCCGGGATCCACGGCGGACACGATGCGCCGCACCGCCGGCGCGAGCGTCGAGGGATCGCCCGGCGTCCGGATCACGAGCGTCATCTCCTGTCGCGTCTCCTGCGCGAACGGCGTCATGAACTGGATCTTCGTCTCGGTGCCGAGCGACGTCTGCCGCTCGTCGCCCACCACGCCGACGATCGTCCGCCACACCGAGGTCGAATCGGGCGACTTGTCGAACGTGACACGCTGGCCTATCGGGTCCTGTCCCGCGAAGAACTGCCGTGCGAGCGCCTCGTTGATGAGGACGACGCGCGGCGCCTTCGCCGCATCCTGCTGCGTGAACGCGCGCCCGCGAATCACCGGCACGCGCATGGTGCGGAAGTAGCCGGGCGTGACCTCACGGTGCGCGACTTCGTTGCCGTACTCGCCAGGCGCGCGGCCCGCGACCGAAAACTGGCTCGTCCACCCCCAGTCGGTGAGCGGCAGCTCCGCGGTCGCGGCGGCGTCCGTCACGCCCGGCAGCGCGCGCACCCGGCGCAGCACGTCGGCGTAGAAGGCCTGCACCTTCTCGTCGGAATCGTAGCGCGGTCCCGATGCGCCCAGTGCCACGGTGAGCACGCCGCGCGCATCGAATCCCGGATTCACCTGTGTGAGCTCGTAGAAGGTGCGCACGAGCAGCCCCGCGCCCACGCTCAGCAGCAGCGCGATCGCCACTTCACCGATAACGAGCGCCTGCCCCCAGCGTCGCATGCGCCGCGCGTCGCTTCCGGAACGACCGCCCTCCTTGAGCACTTCCGCGGGGGTGCGCCGCGCGCTCCATGCGGCCGGCGCGACGCCGAAGAGCATGCCGCTCAGTGTCGTGATCGCGACGACGTAGCCCAGCACCGCCCAGTCCATGCGCACGCCGCTCTCGGGCAGCATGCCCGGCGGCTGGAGCGCGATGAGTACGCGTGTCCCCCACCAGCCGATGGCGAATCCCGCGGCGCCGCCGATCAGCGAGAGCACGACGCTCTCCGTGAGCGCCTGCCGAACGAGTCGCGCGCGTCCGGCGCCGAGCGCCAGGCGCATGGCAGTTTCCCGTTCGCGACCGGCGGCACGCACGAGCAGGAGATTACCCACGTTCGCGCACGCGATGAGCAGCAGCAGCGCGACCGCCGCGAGCAGCGTGACCAGCGGGCGGCGCGAGTCGCGCACGAGAAAGTCGTGCAGCGGCGTCATCCCCGCACCCATCACGCGATTGGTCTCCGGGTACTGCACCTGCAGCCGTCGCACGACGGTCTGCAGCTCGGCGTTCGCGCGCTCCAGCGATACGCCGGGCGCGAGCCGCGCGATGGCACGCATCCAGTGCGCGCGCCGGAAGGAGATGTCGCCGCGACTCGCGGGATCCAGCGCGAGCGGCATCCAGGCGTCTATCGTCTCCGACGGAAAACGGAAGGAGCGCGGCATGACGCCCACCACCTGCGCCTCCTTGCCGTTCACCATGATCGTGCGCCCGACCACGCCGGGATCGGCGGCGAACTGCTCACGCCACAGGCGATCGCTGATCACCATCACACGGGCGCCGTTCTTCCACGTTTCGGCGTCGCGCAGCGCGCGCCCCACCTCGGGGTGCACGCCCAATACCGAGAAGAAATTGCCCGACACGCCTGCCACGCTGAGCAGGCGCGGCGCGCCCTGTCCCGTGAGCGTGCCCGTGGCGTCACCATCCATGTACGCGGCGACATCGCTGAACGCATGCACCTGCTCGCGCCAGTCCAGCATGTTGGCCGGCGCGACATCCTGCTGATCCCAGTGAAACTCGGGATTCGATTCCCAGAGCATCACGAGGCGGTCCGGCTGATGGAACGGCAGCGGGCGCAGGATCACCGCGTTCACGGCGGAGAAGATCGCGGTGTTGGCGCCGACGCCGAGAGCGAGTGTGATCACCGCGGCGAGCGTAAGGGCCGGACTGCGCCGCAGGACGCGGAGCGCAAAGCGCGCGTCGGACGCGAGATCCTCGAACCAGCGCGTGCCGCGTCCGTCGCGGTGCGCTTCCTTCGTGACATCCACGCCGCCGAACGCGATACGCGCCAGTCGCCATGCCTCGTCGGCGCTCATCCCCGCGCGGATGTTCTTCTCGGTTTCGAGCTCGAGATGGAGGCGGATCTCGTCATCCAGATCGCGGTCCGCCGCGCGAGCGCCGAATACCAGCTGCAGTCGCCGTCGCAAACCCTGAAGCACGCTCATGACCGTCTACCTCGCGTGGCCGGCGGACCGATCAGCCGGTGGCCAGAATCCATTCGACGGCGGACACATAGCGGCGCCACGTCTCGGTCTCCGCGCCGAGCGCTCGCCGGCCCTGCGCGGTGAGCCTGTAGTAGCGGGCGCGGCGGTTGTTCTCTGTCGTGCGCCATTCGGCGCTGATCCACCCCTTGAGCTCGAGCCGCTGGAGCGCGGGGTAGAGCGACCCCTGATTGACGTCGAGCACCCCGCGCGAGAACTGCTGGATGCGCTGGCTGATCCCCCAGCCGTGCATCGGCTCCAGCGTGAGGGTCTTGAGGACGAGCAGGTCGAGCGTCCCGCGCAGGACGTCGGCGGATGGTGCGGGCGGTACGGGCGATGGCGTCACGACAGGCTCCGGGCGACTCGGCGAGCTGGTTCCTGTAGGCTTCCGACAGAGAATGGGACGCCTTCTGTCGGAAGTCAAGAGGAGTGACAGGGCACTGGGGTCAGAGTCGATTGATCGGGAACCTGCCAAGCGACTCTGACCCCAGTGCCCCCTCCTCTGGACTTCCGCCCGCCCCGATGTCAACATCAACGCCTCTCCAACCGAGTGCGACTCATGCGTGCCCGTACCTGTTTTGCGATCCTCGCCGTTTCAGTGCTGCCGAGCCTCGCCGCCGCGCAGTCGAATCCCGTCGCTGATGCGTTCCGCCAGAACGCGGCCCGTGAGGGGAAGAATCTCATCGCCGCCTTCGAGGAAATGCCGGCCGACAAGTACAGCTTCAAGCCGACCCCCGCGCAGATGAGCTTCGGTCAGATTGCTGTGCACCTGTCCGAAGGCAACGATTACCTGTGCGGGGAGATCGCCGGCACGAAGGCTCCCACGCGCAGCAAGGTGTCCGACACCGACAGCAAGGAGGCGCTCGTCGCGCGTCTCAAGGAGACCTTCGCGTTCTGCGACAGCTCCCTGGCCAAGCTCGACGATTCCAAGCTCTCCGAGCAGTTGCCGTTCTTCGGCGGACGCACGCAGTCGCGCGCGGGGATCATGACCGTGGCGACGGGCGACTGGGCGGACCACTACAGCCAGACCGCCATTTACCTGCGCATGAACGGCCAGCTCCCGCCCACCGCGAAGCGGAGGGGACCGGAGTAGAAGGGGGAGGCAATAGGGGTCAGAGGCTGATAGGGGTCAGACCCCAAATGGGGTCTGACCCCGCTTCTTTTTCGCCCCGGCTCTCCGGCGGCCGGCCCCACGTCTTCCCATCGACCGGTTCCCGCAGCCTATTCTCCGCATGAGACTCCTCGCCAGCGTCTCCTGCATGGCGCTGCTGTGCGTCACCCGCCTCCCCGCACAGAGCCCCGCCCTCCAGGTTCTCCGCCACACGCCCGGCGACACCGCCACACCGGGCAACGTCATCACCGTCACCTTCGATCGCCCGGTCGCGGGCCAGCTCGGCGCGACCGTGGATCCGGCGCGCATTTTCCACCTCTCGCCCGCGATTCCGGGGCGCGTAGAGTGGCGCGATCCGGTCACCATTCGCTTCATCCCTGACCAGCCGCTCACTCCGGGCACGCGCATCGCCGTCACCCTGGACACGACGTTCCGCGCGTTCGACGGCAGTCGCCTCGCGAAGCGCTGGGCCTTCGCGTTCCGCGTACCCGGCCCGCGCCTGCTCGCCCGCTCGTTCGGCGATGACGACAGCCCCGGCGCTCCCGCGACGCTGCCACTCGATGGCGGTATCCAGTTGCTCTACAGCGCCCCCATGGATCTCGCGCGCCTGCAATCGGGGGCGCACATCGAGCTCGCCGCGCAGTGCACGGGCGGTGCGCGCACGGTCGCACTGCGCGCCGTGCGCCAGCGCACCGTGTCGAAAGACGATCCATGGGAGTTCCATGCGGCCGGCGGCTGGAATCGCGACACCACTGCGGATCACTTCCGCCGCGTGGTGGAGCTGAAACCCGCTCAGCCGCTCCCGCTCGAATGCCCGGGCGTCGCCGTGCTCCCCAACACGACGGAAGATCTGGCGTACGGCGGCACGGAGCGATTCGCGATCGAGACTGCGGCGAACTTCCGCCTCCGCCCGTTCGAGTGCAGCGATGGCGCGCGCTGTCCGATGAATGATCTCGTGCTTCGCTTCACCGCGCCGGTCAGGCGTGGCGACGTTCTCCAGCACGTGCGTCTCGAGCCCGCGGTCCCGCTCGTGCTCGACGCCGACGACGTGCCGTCCGGCGACTGGCGCGTGAAGCTGACGCTCGCGCCGCGCACGACGTACACGGTGGTCGCCGACAGCACGCTGCGCGATGTGTACGGGCGCGCGCTGGCAGGGCCGAGCCGCACGCGAGTCGTGACCGGGGATTTTGTCCCGAACGTCAGCTATCCGGCCGGCATGCTCACTATGCCGCGCACGGGTCCGCGCACGCTCCCCGTGAGCCACGTGAACGTGCGCACTATGCGCGTGGTGAGCTATCGCATTCCAACCGCCGATCGTGCGCCCATGTTCGCGGCGGGGCCGGACGGGCTCGAGCATATGCTCGATTCGCTCCCTGATCTCCGCCCCGAAACCACGTTCGTGCAGTTTGACGCCAGACTCAACGTGCCGGACACGAGCGAGATTCCGCTCGCAGGCGGCGCCGCTTCGGACACGCAGCTCGTCGCGCTGCGCATGGAGATCGCCAGGGTGGTGCCGGGACTGCTCGCGGGAAGTTCCTCGCAAAAGGCCATCCCGCTCACCGCGCGCGGCATCGACGGCGTGAGCGGCTACCTGGGACCCGGACGCATCACGCTCGTGCAGCGCACCGATCTCGCCCTGCACGCCAGGGTGAGCCCCGGACACACGGTGGCGTTCGTGACCGGGCTGCTGGACGGTGCGCCGCGCGCGGGCGCGACCGTGCGCGAAATGAATCCCTCGGGAGCGGTGACCGCGCAGGGCGTGACGGGCGCCGACGGCATCGCGCAGCTCGAGCCGCTGCCCGGGCAGCCGGCGCTCGGTCCGGCACCCTCGGACGCCCTCGCCCTTCCCGGCTGGCACTTCTCGTCGCCGGTCGTCGAGGCCACGCTGGGAAGCGATCGGGTGGCGGCCGCCGAATTGGTCCGCCGCCTCGGTTATTTCCCGAATCATCCGCTGAATCCGGAGCAACTGGGCGGCCGCACCGAGGATCCGCCCGCGGTCACCGCCGCGCTCTTCTCCGACCGCGGCATCTACCGGCCGGGCGAGATGCTCTACCTCAAGGGCGTGATTCGCACGGGCGTACTCGGCGCGCTCGTGCTGCCGCCGGCAGCCGACACGGCGCGCGTCAGGCTCATGTACCGGCCGCACCCATGGAGCAGCGACGAGGATGTCGTCGTGCACGATACCGTGGTCGCGATGTCCGACTTCGGTACCGTCGCGGATTCACTCCGGCTGCGCGCGGGCGCGACGCCGGGGAGCTATGTCGCGACGCTGGAGCTCGTCACCGACACGACCTGGCGCACCGTCGCGAGCGAGGAGCTGCGTGTCGCGGAGTATCGTGCGCCCGAATTTCTCGCCGAAGCGCACACCGATTCCGCGCCGCACTTCGGTGGCGACACGATCGCTGTCCAGCTCTCCGCGAAATACCTCTTTGGTGCGCCCATGGCCGGTGTCCGCGTGCAGTGGAACGCGGAGCTGCACGAGGTGAGCCCCTGGGACGTGCACATTCCCGGCGCGGACGGATGGCTCGCCGGAGAATCGGACTGGTGGGACTCGCTTGGTGAAGACGCCGAGCGCCCGCAGGAGCTGGCCGGCCAGGATACACTCGACGCCACGGGACGCCTCACGCTGCACGTACCCATTGGCGAGTTGCATGCGTCGCGCCCGGGACAGGTGAGTATCGACGTCGCCGTCGGTGATGTGAATCGCCAGACCATCACCACGAGCGCCGTCGTGCCCGTGCACCCGGCGCGCCTGTACGTGCTCGCGCGCAAGCAGTCGCACGCGTGGTACTGGACGCGGAATGCGCCGGCGACGATCGAGATCCGTACGGTGACTCCACTCGGCACGCCACTCGGCGACGTTCCGGTCGCCGTTGCGGTGGTGCGGCGCGAATGGATGCCTGACACCACGGGATCCGGTGGCGCGGGAACCTGGACCGAGCACACCGTGAAGACGGACACCGTGCGCACCGGGCTCGCGCCCGTGACGTACACGTTCATCCCCCGCGAGGCCGGACCGTACGATGTGCGCCTCACGGCGCCGGACGGGCACGGTGCGATCGCCCGTACGACAATGGGCGGCTGGGTGGCCGGAGATGGCTTCGCATGGGGGACCGACAATCCATTCCTGCTGAAACTCGTCGCCGACCCGCGTCCGCTCGCGGTGGGTGACTCCACGAGCGTGATGTTCATGTCGCCCTTCGATGACGCCGAAGCATGGATCACCATGGAACGCGAGCACGTGCTCGCGCAGCGGCGCATCCGCGTGAAGCGCGGCACCAACATCGTACCCATCCGCATCGAGACAGAGGATGTGCCGAACGTATTCGTCTCCGTGCTCCTCGTGCGGCGCGGCAGCCGCGCCACCTCGCGCCCCGACTCGGCCTCGCAACTGCTGCGCGTGGGATACGTCGAGCTCAAGGTCGGTACCGCGACGAAGCGCCTTGCGGTCGATGTGCACCCCGAATCAGCCGGCTATCAGCCGGGCGACACGGCACTGGTACGGGTCGCCGTGCATGACAACGCCGGGCACGGCGTGCGCAGCGAAGTGACACTCTGGGCCGTGGACCAGGGCGTGCTCGCGCTCACCGCGTTCCACACGCCGGACCTGCTCGACCTGCTGTATCAGCCGCGCGGTGTGGGTGCCCGGCTCGTGAGCACGATTCCGTCCATTCTCGCCAGAGAGTCGCTGACGATCCGGGGCGTGGCGATGATGCTGAGCGAAGTCGTCGTGACCGGAGTGGCCGGGACGGCCGATTCGTCTGCTGTCGGCCAAGCGTACGCCACGACGGCACGCGCGCGCACCGACAGGGGCCTTTCGGGTCCCGCGTTGCGGATCCACTTCCGCTCCACCGCCTTTTTTCTGGCGTCGGTCGTCACGGACAGCACCGGTCACGCCGCGGCGCGTGCCCGCCTCCCCGACAATCTCACGACGTATCGCGTGATGGCCGTCGCGGTGAGCGCCGACGACCGCTATGGGAGCGGCGACTCCACGCTGCTCGTCACGCGCGCGCTGGTCGCTCGTCCCTCGCTTCCGCGCTTCGTGCGGCCGAGTGATTCGCTGCTGGCGGGCGCGGTGGTGAACGACCGCGACGGCTCGGTGCGGCGCGTGACGGTGCGCGTCGAGAGCAATGGGATGCCGGTGCGCGGAGTCACACGGCGCGACATCGTGCTGGCCCGGGGCAAGGGCGCCGAGGCGCGCTTCGACTTCACGGTGCCACCGCGCGACAGCGTGCGCGACACGGTGGTCGTGCGACTCGGCGCCAGCGACGGTGTGCACTCCGATGCCGTGGAGTCCCGCCTCGCCGTGCGTCCCGACTATCATCCGCGCGCGCACACGCAGCTCGGCATGGTGCGCAGCGACGGCGACGTCGTCATGATGCTGCCCGCCGGCATCGATGCGGCACGCTCGCGCCTCTCGATGCGCCTGGGAACATCGCCGCTCGCGCCCATGCTGGCCGCGTATCACTGGCTGCGCGCGTATCCCTTTGACTGCACGGAACAGCTCTCGAGCGTGGGCTTCGCGCTCGCGGCCGTGTGGCATGCGACGCGCGAGCGCGAGCCGGACGCACTGGGCGGCGACCCGCTTGCGCGCCTGCAGGAGCTGGCCGATGCAGTGGCGGGCCGCCAGCGCGACGACGGCGCCATTCGCTACTGGAATGACGACAAGTGGTCGAGCCCGTGGCTGAGCGCGTACGCCGGCTTGTTCCTGCTCGAAGCGCGTGATCTCGGCGCGACGGTGGACAGCACGACGCTCGCGCGACTTTCCGACTATCTGCGGGACACTGCCGACGCCGCGATCGACACGGGCGGCATGAACCGCTTCGAGCGCCGGGATCATCGCCTCGAGCTGGGCGAGCGCGTGGCGGCGGTGGACTTCCTGCGGCGCGCGAACATGGAGGACGAGTCGGCGGAGGATGCGCTGCTCAACGTCGCGCCAGTCATGACCTGGGAAGACCGGCTGCGACTCGCGGAGGTGCTCGCATCGCGGACTGACAGAAGATCAGAGGCCCGTGCGCTGGTGGATGCGGCGTGGAAGACCGTCATACGTGCGGGCAATCGCGTGGATCTCCCCGACACGGCGCACGCCGGCCGTGAGTTCCCGTCGCACGTGGCGCCGGCCGCGCGACTGCTCACGGCCTCGCTCGCGCTCCGCCCCGACGAGCCCTTGCTGGGCGGGCTCGTGGAGACCGTGCTGCAGCAAGGGCGCGCCGAGCGCGGGTGGGCGTGGACCACGCAGGACTATGCATCGGCAGTGATCGCGCTGGCGGCGCTGGCCGATACGAATGCGTCAGCGCGTGAGGTACGCGTGCGCGCGGGCGGCCGCGAGATTCTTGCGGAGCGCACCACCGGCAGCGACCCCGTGGATTCGGTTCCGCTTACCGGTCTGCTCGAGCCGGCGCGCAACGGACAGACCGCGCTGCGTCTGCACCTGAGTGCCACCCCGGGCGCACAGCCCGTGTACTACGCGCTCACGGTGGAAGAAGTCCCCAGCGCGCCTCCGGTGACGCCGGACATCCAGGGCATCGTGGTGGAGCGCTGGTACGAGCGGCTGAGCGACGGACAGCCGGTGACGTCGGTGAAGGAGGGCGATCTCGTTCGCGTGCGTCTCCGAGTGACCGTCCCGTCCGATCGCCAGTTCGTGGCGGTGGAGGATCCGCTCCCCGCGGGTCTCGAACCGGTGGATCTGAGTCTCCTGACGTCGGGCACGCTCAAGCCCTTCCTGTCAGGCGAGAGTGAAGCCGCCGAAGCAGCCAGCGAGCGCGATGGCGACAGCCCACTCTGGCAGCGCTGGCTCTACGGGAGCTGGGACGACGGCTGGTGGAGTCCGTGGGAGCACAAGGCGATCTACGATGATCGCGTGGTGTACTTCGCGCGGATGCTGTGGGCGGGCACGTACACGGCGAGCTACGTGGCGCGGGCGACGACGGCGGGGAATTTCGTGCGCCCGCCCGCGCATGCGGAGGAGATGTATAACCCGGGGCTGCAGGGGCGGAGTGATGGGGGGAGGTTAGGGGTGTGGGTAGCCGGCGCTGCACCCTGAATACAGCGTAGGGCGCAGGGAGCATGCGCGCGTCCGCCACGACCTGTTCGCGCGCAAACACCGATCGGATCTCTGCATCCAGAAGATTCGCGGCGAGGAGCTGGTCAAATTGCGCCATGCGTCGCGACAGCGTGCTTGCGCCGCGCTCAGCGA
>DASVWN010000004.1:0-74997 GCA_036393195.1 Gemmatimonadaceae bacterium
TCAGGTGCTCGCGTTGCTCGCGTTCTTCTTCGTGTTGAACTACCTCCTGTCGTTCACTTCAGTGTTCGTGCTGCGGCGGCGCGAGCCCAGTGCGCCGCGTCCCTACCGGGTGTGGGGTTATCCGTGGACCACGGGTGTGGCGCTGGTGGGGTCGGCCGCGTTCCTGGTGAGCGCGGTGATCGGCGACCGCGCCAACAGCGTGCGCTCCATCATCGTGCTCGCGCTCACCTGGCCGCTCTTTCTCATTATCCGGCGCCTGCGGCGACCGGATGCGCATGCGGGGTCGGGCGGCGCCTGAGACCGTCCGTTGCATTGTAGCGGAAGCCCGGGGAGGGAATGGGCAACGAGGCACCGGTCCGTTATCTATTCGTCTCTGCGCCCGCTGCCGGCTGCAGCATTTCACCTGACTCTCCGCTATCGTGCCTGAACTGACCGACCGTTTCCGATCGCTGCCCGTCTACATGCTCGCTGGAATCCCCGCGCGGAAGCGTGAGCTTATCGCGCGCGGCGTGGATGTGATCGACCTTGGCGCGGGTGACGCCGACCTTGCGCCGCCTGCCGCGGTTGTTCGCGCCATGCAGGAGGCCGTGACGAAGCCGGCGCTGGGTCGCTACGGATTCGGCCTGGGCTACATGCCCTATCGTGAAGCCATCGTGAGCTGGATGGAGCGGCGCTTCGGTGTCCGATTCGATCCGTTGCGCGAGGTCGTGCCGCTCATTGGCAGCAAGGAGGGCATCGGACATCTGGCCTTCGCGTATCTGGAACGGGGCGACGTGGCCATCATTCCCGAGCCCGGCTACCTGTCGTACCTGGGTGGCGCGCTCCTCAGCGAGGCGACGGTCTACAGCTATCCCCTCCGCCCGCGGACGAACTTTCTCGTCGAGCTCGACGACGTGCCGGACGACGTGCTGCGGCGCGCACGGATCGTGTATCTCAACTATCCGAACAATCCCACGGCCGCCATCGCCCCGCGCGACTATCTCGAACGCATCGTACAGCGCTGCCGCGAGCTGGACCTCCTGCTCGTGTACGACAACGCGTACTCGGAGCTCGCCTTCGATGGATATCGTCCGCCGAGCATTTTCGAGATTGACGGCGCGCGCGACGTGGCGCTCGAATTCCACTCGCTCTCCAAGACGTACAACATGACCGGGTGGCGCTGTGGCTGGGCCGTGGGCCGGCCGGAGTTCGTGGCGGCGCTGGCCAAGGTGAAGTCGTTTCTGGACACGGGTCAGTTCATGGCGGTGCAGGCCGCGGGCGTGGCCGCGCTCGAGAGCTGGAGCGACTTCGTGCCGAAGAACGTCGCGACCTTCAAGGAGAGGCGTGACGCCGGGCTTGCGGCGTGGCGTGCGGCGGGATTCACCGGCGCGACGCCGCGCGCCACGATGTATCTCTGGCTCGAGCTGCCCGCGGACATCGACGGCGCCGCGTTCGTCGAAACGCTGCTGCAGGATGGCGTGATCGTCATCCCGGGCTCCAGCTTCGGCGCGGGTGGCGATGGATTCTTCCGCGTGTCGCTGACCGTGCCGCCCGACCGGCTGCGTGAGGCGGCGCGTCGTGCGGGTGAGGTGCTGGCCCGCATGACGGCGGCGGCGCACTGATCGCGCGATCATGACCGGACGACGTCGCGCAGCGCGGCGGCCTTCCGAGCCCGAACCGGGTGATACGCCGCTCTGGACGCCGTCGCCGTCGCGTCGCGCGGCGAGCCGCGTGGTGGACTTCGCGCGAGTCGCGCGTGCGTTCGGCGCGCCACGGACTGTGCTCAGTGAAGGCGCGCTCGACTATGCCGCGCTCCATGCGTGGTCCGTGGCGCGCCGCGATCGCTTCTGGCAGGCAGTGTGGCAATACAGCGGCGTGATTGCGGACGTTGGCGCAGACGACCGGTATCCGGGTACTGCCGGCATCGGGCTGGATCGGATGGCGCCGCCCGATGCGGAGCATGGCCCGCGCTGGTTCCCGGGCACCCGCCTCAATTTCGCCGAGAATCTGCTGCGCTTCAGCGACGCGCATCCGGCGCTGGTGAGCTGGACGGAACGCGGGCCGCTCCGTTCGCTGACGTACGAAGAACTGGGGCGCGAAGTCGCGAGCGTCGCCGCGGCGTTACGCCTGCACGGTGTAGTCGCGGGCGATCGCGTGGCCGGCTGGATGCCCAACATCCCGGAGACCGTCATCGCCATGCTGGGGGCGGCGTCCCTCGGCGCGGTCTGGTCGTCCTGTTCACCGGACTTTGGCGTGAGCGCCGTGGAGGATCGCTTCGGGCAGATCGAGCCACGCGTGCTGTTCATCGCGGACGGATATCTCAATCGCGGCACCGTCCACGACGGCATGGCGCGAGCGCGCGAGATCGTCGAGCGCATCCCCGCGATCGAGCGTGTTGTCGTCGTGCCGCACCGCGCGCGCGTGGCACCTGGCGATGCGCCGGCGCGTGCGGCGGAGTTGCCGCGCGGTGTGCGCTGGGATGACTTCCTGGGTCCGCCGGCGGGCCCCGACTTTGTCCGTCTGCCGTTCGACCATCCCGTGTACATCATGTATTCCTCGGGCACGACCGGCCTGCCCAAGTGCATGGTGCACGGCGCCGGCGGAACACTGCTGCAGCATCAGAAGGAGCATCTGCTCCACACCGACCTGCGGCGCGACGATTGTCTCTTCTACTTCACCACCTGCGGCTGGATGATGTGGAACTGGCTGGTGTCCGCGCTGGCGGTGGGTGCCACGGTCGCGCTGTATGACGGATCGCCAATGGCGCCGGCGGTGGACATACTGTGGCAGCTCGCTGAACGCGAGCGCATTACGGTGTTCGGCACCAGTGCCAAGTATCTCGCGCTCGCCGAAAAGGCCGCGGTGGCGCCGGCCACGACGCGGGATCTGTCCGCCCTGCGCATGATTCTCTCCACCGGCAGCCCGCTCGCGGCGCACAGCTTCGACTACGTGTATGCCCACATCAAACCCGACGTGCATCTGGCGAGCATCAGCGGCGGAACGGACATCATCTCCTGCTTCGTGCTTGGCAATCCGGCGGCGCCGGTGTGGCGCGGCGAGATGCAGGCAGCCGGTCTCGGCATGGCGCTGGAAATCCGCGACGAATCTGGGGCAGTGATGACGACCGGTCCCGGCGAACTGGTGTGTTCGCACCCGTTCCCGAGCATGCCGACACATTTCTGGAATGATCCCGGCGGCGCGCTCTATCGCGCCGCGTATTTCGAGCGGTTCCCGGGCGTGTGGCGACATGGCGACTGGATTGAACACACGGTGCACGATGGCTGGATCATTCTGGGCCGGAGCGACGCGACGCTCAATCCCGGCGGCATTCGCATTGGCACCGCGGAGATCTATCGCCAGGTGGAACAGCTCGATGAAGTCGTCGAGAGCATTGCGGTGGCGCAGGAGACGGGCGAGGGACCGGGTGACGTGCGCATCGTGCTCTTCGTGCGGCTCCGCGAGCCACTGGTGCTGAGCGACGCGCTGCGGCAGCGTATCCGCCAGCGCGTACGCGAACATGCCAGCCCGCACCACGTGCCCAGTCTGATCGTGCAGGTCCCCGACATTCCGCGCACCATAAGCGGCAAGATCAGTGAAATCGCCGTCCGCGATGTCATCCACGGGCGCAACCCCACCAACGTCGATGCGCTCGCCAATCCCGAATCGCTCGCGTTCTTTCGCGACCATCCGGAGCTGGGCCAGTGACCACGAACAGGCTGCCGCGTTGGCCTCGGCGACTGCCGGGCTGTGGTCACTCCGGCGGTCGTGTCGCCTGCGGAGCCGTGACGGTGATGTCGCGAGTCGCGCTGCTCCGGGCGTCGCCGGACTGGATGGCAAGCTCGATGCGGTAGTGCCCGGCGGGGATGTCGGGAATCGCCACGCGGAGGGCGCGTCCGCTGGCACTGTCCGGGCGCCCCGGATCGTTCCACTCGAGCGACACGGGATGGTCCGCCCTGGCGAGTCCCACGACGCGCGCGATACCGTGCAGGAGCCCGTGATCGAGTGGCGTGAGTCGGAGCGCGACACGCGCGGGATGCTCTGCGCTGGCTGGCGCGTACGATTCCCAGTAGAGCGCGACCGTGTCACCGGCCGCGATGCTGAGGCTGCCAATGGCCCCGGATGCGGCATTCGCGAGAGATGGAAGCTGCGTCGTGGAATCGGCCAAGCCGATGAGCAGGTCGGAGAGCAACGCGTCGTGCGGCAGCGGCGTCACGCCCGCGCGCCAGCGTGCGGCCACGGCATTCGTGGAATCGAGGAATTCCACCGCCATGAGCGCGTCACGCGCCGGCGCCCGCAGCGTGAACGACCCCGCTCCGGTGTGCGAGCTGGCGCGCATGAGCGCGAGCTCGCTGTCCGGATCAACCGCAAGCAGGGCGCCCGCCATGGCGGGCCGAGCGGAATCCACGCGTGTCGCGCGCGCATCGAACGCCGCCACGATGATCATGCTGTCGCTTCCGGAGCGGCGAAAGCGAGCGATCTGCACGGGGAGCGCGTCAATGCGCAGCAGCCAGCCGGGCGCGTACCGCATGGGCGGCGCATGCGTGTCCGCGAGCGTCCAGTCCGAGGGCGTCGCCTGCAGCGCATGCTCGAGGGCATGCCGGTCCGGCACGAGGCTGAAGCTCGGGCGCGGCTCATGGCCGACCACGCGGACTTCCGGGTCCGTGAGCACCTCGAGCCGGCTCTGCTCGCGCGCCCAGCGCGTGGGCCAGCCGTAGCGCAGTGCGACTTCCTCGATGTCGGAGCCCCACGACAGTCCTTCGGGAATGGCAGTTCCCGCTTCCACCGCGGCAATGGTACGACGAGCCAGAAATTCATCGCGCGCTGCGTGTGGTCGCCAGGTGAGCAGTGGCGCGGCCAGCCAGAAAAGACGCGCACTGACGCGGGCGCGCTCCGTGCACGTGGGGCGATCCGCGGGAGGATCGTCAACACCCGGCGGAAGCCAGGGGTGGACGTCCAGCCACTGGCATCGCAGCGTGTCGGGCATCGCGGCAAGCGCGCTGTCATACGCTTGGGCGCTCAGCGCCTCCTGGCCCGCGCGATGCCAGACCAGGCCGCGCAGCGCGTTGCACCACCAGGGGGTCGCGGCGCAGTGCGCCAGGATCGCGGTCGCATCCGAGTCCGTTGGAGACTCGAGTGCGTAGCGGACCCGTTGTCCCACGATGAAGTCGCTGGTGGAATCCTGCAGTGCGAGCGAATCGAGCGTGTGCCGGAACACCTCACGGGCGGCGGACACGCGGGCGGCTTCCGCCGGCAGCGCCGGATCGTCGTTATCGTCCCAGTAGCAGAGGCGCCCGATGGACACATCACAGCCGCCTTCGCGCGGGGCCACGACGGGGAGATGAAAGCGGCGCAACGATTCGAAGTTCCGCTGGGAATCGCGCGCCCGGTGTTCGGCGGTCGTGCGCGGGCGCTGCGCCGCTGCATGCACCGCAGCCGGTGGCACCCCGGACAGCACCACTGCCATCAGCGCCAGGGTGACGGCGCTAGTGCATCCGGAGGACTTCGATGTCGCGCGTCGCGCGTCCATGAACGGCATCGTTGGCTACCTCGAGCTCCAGCCGATAGCGGCCTGGCGGCAGATCGGGGATCGCGAGACGAACGGCGCGGTCCACCGCACCCCGTCCACCGCCAGGATCATTCCACGCGAGCGACATGGCCGGCGCGGGATGACTCACGCCGAACAGGTGCCCGAGCCTGCCCAGGAAACTTCCCGACAAGGGGACAAGCTGCAGCGATACGCGCACCGGCGCGTCGAGCGAGGCATGCGCGTACATCTCCCAGAAGAGCGCCAGCGTCGTGCCGGGCTGCACCTTCAGCTCGGCCACGGCATGGGGGGCCATGGCGGCCAGCGTATGGGGAATGGACCTGCTATCCGCCACACCCACCAGCAGATCGGAGATCAGCGCCGCATGATCGAGCGGCTCCAGTCCGCCGCGCCACCGCATCGCGAGCGCACGCGCGGTGTCCAGCACTTCCACCGCGACCAGTGATCGCTCCGCGGGCGCACGCACAATGAGCGCACCGAGCGGTCGCGATGACACCACATGCGCCGTGCCGAGCGTGCTGTCCGGTGCGGAGGCGAGCAGCGCGGCCGCCTCGACCTCACCGGGCGGGTCGCCGAGCGTCATGCGCGCATCGTATGCCACCACCACGACCATGCTGTCGCCGTGGCGGAACCGCGCGAGCTGGACCGGCAGTTCGCCGATGGAGCTGATCCAGCCGGGCGCGTACATCATTGGTGCGGCGAGCGCGCTGGAGAGATCCCAGTCGTCAGGCTGCGCCTCGAGCGGCGCGTCGATGGCATGGCGATGCGGCGCCAGACTGAATCCCGGGGCAGGGAGGTGTTCCACGACCGGGGAGAGCGACGGATTCGCGATGTCTCCGTCGCGCGGCTCCCGGGAGTATCGCACCGGCCATCCATAGCGCAGCCAGATCTCCGCGATGTCGGAACCCCATTCCACCGCGCGCGGGATGGCGGTGCCGGCGACAATGCGCTCCATCGTGCGGCGCGCGAAGAACTCGTCACGCGCGGCGTGCGGGCGCCATGTGAGCAGCGGCGCACTGAGCCACAGCACGCGCCGCGTCAGCATCGCACGCGCGGTGCAAGGCGGATCGCCCGATGGCATGCCCATGCCGTAGGGAAGCCACGTGTGCACGTCGAGCCACTGGCAGCGCAGCGTGTCCGGCATCAGCGCCAGTGCGGCCGTGAACATCAGGTTGCTGTGTTCCTCGTCCCGCGCGCTGTGATAGACCAGACCGCTCAGCGCATCACACCACCAGGCCGAGGCTTCGCAGTGGTCGAGCAGCGCCTTTGCGCCTGCGTAATCATGGGCTTCGAGCGCGTAACGAACCTGTTGTCCCACGATGAAATCGCTCGTTGGCGCGCTGGCACCCAGCACCGCGAGCGAGTCGCGCAGCCGTCGGCGCGCCTGGCGGATGGAGTCCGGTTCATCGCGTGGTGGTGTATCGCTGATGTCGTTGGTGGTTCGGAAACGGCCGACCGTGACATCGGTGCCGTTGCCGAAGGTGAGCATGCGCGGCAGCCGCTCGCGGCGATATGCCTCGAAGTGCCGTTGGGCATCGCGGGCCGCGTGCTCGGTTGCCCCGAAGGGGTTCTGCGCACACAGTTCGCCTGCCGGCGCCGGCACTGCGGCGAGGAGGAACACGGCGAGCGCGCGAAAACAGGGCATCGGAGAATACGCAGCACCTGGCGTGGAACTCTTTTCACCGCACGACCCGTTCCGCACCATGGTTCAGTTGAACCTGCCACAAGTCGATCACCGCAGGAAGGGCGCGCAGCTCGCTCATGACGGACGCGGGCAGCGCGCCATCCACGTTGAGCACCGCCAGCGCCTCCCCCCCCGCCGCGAGCCGGGCCTGGTGAAACTCGCCAATGTTGATCCCCGCCGCTCCGACTATGGTGCCCACCCGACCAATCACGCCCGGGACATCGTGGTTCCGCAGGAGCACGAGCGTGCCGCGCGGCACCACGTCAATGAGAAACTCGCCGATGCGCACGATGCGCGGATGTCCCTCCGCCAGCAGTGCGCCTGCGACGGCGGTGACGTGCTGGCCGGACATGACGCGCACTTCGAGATACTCGGCATAATCCGCGTGCGCCCCCGATTGCGTCTGGCTCACCTGGATTCCCCGGGCCGCGGCCAGATGCATGGCGTTCACGACGTTGACCCGCGTGCGGCCGAGATTCGCCGCGAGCACACCCATCACGACGCTCGCCGCGAGCGGGCGCAGCGTCTGCGATGCCACTCCCGCGTAGCGGACCTCCACCGCACTCACCGGCCCATCGACGAGGCTCGATGCGAGCATCCCCGCCCGCTCTCCCAGCGAGAGGAGCGGGCGGATGCGCCGCATCTCCTCGCCACCCACCGCCGGCGCATTGACGGCGCGTGACAGGTCGCCGTCCAGCAGCGCGGCGCGAACGGCCTCCGCGATCTCCACGGCCACGTTGCGTTGTGCCTCGCGGGTGGACGCGCCCAGATGCGGCGTGAGCACCACGTTGTCGAGCAGACGCAGCGGATGGTCGGCGGGGAGCGGTTCCTGTTCGTAGACGTCCAGCGCGGCGCCCGCCAGGCGCTTCTCCATGAGCGCCGCGACGAGCGCCTGCTCGTCGACGATGCCGCCGCGTGCGCAGTTCACCAGGACGGCGTCCGGCTTCACTCGCGCCAGTTGTGCCGCGCCAATGAGCCCGCGCGTGGCATCGCTCAGCGGCACGTGCACCGTGATCACGTCGCCGCCGGACAGCACTTCGTGCAGCGGGGCCAGCTCGATCGAGAGCTCGCGCGCCCGTTCCGCGGACAGGTACGGATCGTACGCGACGACGCGCATCCCGAACGCCTGCGCCCGGCGCGCCACCTCGGTGCCGATGCGGCCCGCGCCGACGAGCCCGAGTGTCTTGCCGTACAGCTCCGTGCCTGTGAAACTCTTCCGGTCCCATTCACCCGCCTTCATGGAGCGGTTGGCGGCCGCGACCCGGCGCACGAGTGCGAGCAGCAGCGCGAACGTCAGCTCCGCAGCCGAGATGGTATTGCCGGAGGGCGCCGTGAGCACGGCGATGCCGCGCTCGGTGGCGGCGTCCACGTCGATCGTGTCCACGCCAACGCCGGCGCGCCCGATCACCGTGAGCCGTTCCGAGCGCGCCAGCGACTCGCGCGTGATGCGCGTGGCGCTGCGCACGAGCACCGCGTCCGCCTCTGCAATGGCCTGCGCCAGCTCGTCGCCCGAGAGCCCCGGCTTGTGCACGAGATCGAATCGCGAATCCTCCGCCAGCGCGGTGAGCGCGCCCCGCTCGATGGCGTCCGCGATGAGCACCTGGTAGCGGGCGCTCATGTGAGCACCGTCGCCAGCTCGGCGAGCAGCGCGTCGAGCTCGGCCACCGTGTGGTCCCCCATGTGCCCGATGCGAATCGTCGCGTCCTTCAATTCTCCATAGCCCGATGCGATCGTGTATCCGCGCGCCGCGAGCGCCTTCGTCACTGCTGATCCCGGGTGGCTGGCGGGCATGCGGATGCAGCTCACGGTCGGAGAGCGAAAGCCGTTCGGCGCGAGCATCTCGAGCGCTACCCCGCGCTCCGCCATCTCGTCCACCCACTGCCAGCAGCGTCGCGCCATCGCATCGTGGCGGGCCCAGCGCCCTTCGATCGTTTCGCGGCGGATGTGCTCGAGCTGCACGGCAAGCGCATTGAAGAGCGAGAGCGCAGGTGTGTTCGGTGTCTGGTTCTTCGCCAGATACTTGTCGAACTCCACGAGATCGAAGTACACGCCGCGCGCCGGTGCCTGCCTGGCCCGCGAGAGCACCCGCTCGTTGGCCACGCCCAGCGCGAGGCCCGGTGGGAGTGCGAGCGCCTTCTGCGACCCCGTGAGTACGAAGTCCAGCTCCCACTCATCCGTCTCGACCGGGGCGCCCGCAACGCCCGTGACGCTGTCCACGAGCAGGACCACGTCGCCCGCGGCATGCACCACGCGCGCAATGTCGGCAATGGGATTCAGGACGCCCGTAGATGTCTCCGAGTGGACGACCGTGACCGCGTCGTAGTCGCGCGCACGCAGCGCGTCGGCCACCGCTTCAGGCGCATGGGCCTGTCCCAGCGGCACTCGCAGTGCATCCGCCTCGAAACCGCACGCCTCCGCGATGCGGAAGAATCGCTCGCTGAATGCGCCATTCACGAGCGCAAGGACGCGCCGTCGCACGCCATTGCGCACCGCCGCTTCCATGAGCCCGGTCGCGCTGGACGATGAGATGTACACCGGGCGCACCGTGCGGAAGACTTCGCGCAGACCGGGTTGGAGCGACGCGATGAGCTCCTCCATGGGCTTGCCGCGGTGCCCGATCATGGGCTGCAACTGCGCGGCCAGCACCTCGTGACGCACTTCGGTGGGACCGGGAAGGAAGAAGCGTCCGAAGCGGGGTCGCTGCAGAACCAGGGCTTCCTGATCTTCGACATTGGCGTGCATGGTCATGATGGACGTTCCGTGGACTGGGCGGCGAGCCGCGCGGCGCCCTGCTCGTACAGCGCGCGCGCGCCAGGGGCGCGTGGAAGTTCGTGGTCGAGCGCCAGGGGAAGAACCGGAGCGAGTGACGTGGATGTTATCACGGTATCCGCTCCCGCCACCACTGCCGGCCGCACGACGACGCCGGCAAAGGCGACCATGCGGTCCACGCCCGGCCGCGTTTCGAGGTCGGTGGCCCCGTCACCCACCATCATTACCGGACGGGGCAGTGCGGGTCTCCAGCGTTCGACCATCTCGAGTTTGCCTCCCGACCGCGCGAGCGGTGACGCGGAGTCGAAGCCGGCGTAGCTCCCGTCCGCGTTGAAGAAGATGTTCACGGCGCCGACGAGCCAGTCCGGCACGCCCAGCGCGCGCGCGAGCGTGAGGACGGCAGGGAGGAGACCACCGGAGAGAATGCGGACCTGGATCCCCTCACCCTGCAGCGCGGCGACGACCGCGCCGGCGTCGGGTACCAGTTCGGCCAGGTAGCGCTCGCCCACCGCCGCGACCTGATCGCGCGTGGGCGCGATGAGCGCGAGGCGGCGGCCGTAGATGTCCTCGAGTCGGACCAGGCCGCGCATGGCCTGCTCGGTGAGACGCTGGCTTTCTTCGCGGACCGGTCCGGCGAGGAGATCAATGCCTTCGATGCGGGTGAGAGTGGAATCGCAGTCGAAGATGACGCAACGGACGGGAGGCATGATGTAACGATGCGGGGCGGCGGCGGGCCAGGGAAGCGGCCGCCGCCGGCGACCGCTTCCCGCAGCAGGCGCGCGTCGCGTGCCGGCTCAGTACTTCGGCACGCGCGGATCCACGTCGTCGCTCCAGCGGCCAATGCCGCCGGCGAGATTCCAGACGCGCGTGAATCCGGCATCCCGAAGCTGCCTCACCGCGCGCGCACTGCGTGATCCACCCTTGCAGTGCACCACCAGCTCGCGCGCCGGATCGAGGGTATTCAGCGCATCACTGAGCGTCCCCAGTGGGATGAGCCGCGCCCCGGGGATGTGCGCGATGTCCCACTCGTGCGGCTCGCGTACGTCAATGAGCACCAGGTCGTCGCCACGCGCGCGCCGATCGGCGAACTCCCGTGGCGTGATTTCGGGCACGGCACTGGCGGCCGCCTGGCGCAGCCCGCAGAACTCCTCGTAGTCAATGAGCTCCTTCAGTTCGTGAGTGCCGCAGGCCGGACACTCGGGATCCTTGCGCAGCGCCAGCGTGCGGAACTGCATCCGCAAGGCATCCACGAGCAGCAGGCGTCCGATGAGCGGGGTGCCGGCGCCGAGCAGCAGCTTGAGCACTTCGGTCGCCTGGATCGTGCCCACGAGCCCCGGCAGCACACCCAGAACGCCGCCCTCCGCGCAGCTCGGCACCATGCCGGGAGGCGGCGGCTCGCGGAAGAGACAGCGATAGCAGGGGCCGTTCGCCGTGGCGAACACGCTGGCCTGCCCTTCGAAGCGGAAGATGCTGCCGTACACATTGGGCTTGCCCGTGAGCACACACGCATCGTTCACGAGATAGCGGGTGGGAAAGTTGTCCGTCCCATCCACCACGATGTCGTAGTCGCGGATGATTTCGAGCGCGTTGGCCGAGGTCAGTGCGGTCGCGTAGGTCTCCACGCGCACGTGCGGGTTCAGGTCGTTCACGCGTTCACGTGCGGAGTCGAGTTTGGGACGACCGATGTCCTTCGTGCCGTGCAACACCTGGCGCTGCAGATTGGTAATGTCCACGGCATCGAAGTCCACGATGCCGAGGTGACCGACTCCCGCGGCGGCGAGGTAGAGCGCCAGCGGCGATCCCAACCCGCCCGCGCCGACGATCAGCACGCGACCGTTCTTCAGCTTCTGCTGGCCCGTGAGTCCGACTTCGGGGAGCAGCAGATGCCGGCTGTACCGCTCGAGCTCCGCTCGCGACAGGCTCGCGCTGTCGCCGGCCGCATGATCCGCGGGCCGCGGCGGCTGTGTTGCGGTGACGGTCATGAGGTCATCCTCCCGCTACGGTGGGTACGACGATGACTTCATCCCCGTCGCGCAGCGGCGCCTGGAAGCCGCCATGAAACCGGATGTCCTCATCGTTCAGATAGAAGGACACGAACGCATAAGGCTGGCCGGCATCGTCGCGCAGGCGTGGCCCAAGCGCGGGGAACCGCGCGACGATATCGGTCACGGCATCCCCGACAGTCGCGCCGCGTGCCTCGAGCTCTCCCTGGTCCGACGCCAGCCGGGCCAGCATGGTGGGCAGCACGATGGTTACGCTCATGAGTACCTCTCCTCTGGTGAAGATTGCATGGTGTGTTCGAGTTCCATGGCGAACGGATCGCCGCCGGGGAGCGTGGTGACGTCACAGCGATAGCCACTGCGACTGGGAATGCAGGTGAAGGTCGCGCTGTGCACGCCCAGCGCGTGCCAGGCGTCCGCCATGCCGTCGGCGACCGCCCGCGTGGTCTGATCGGTCGCCACGGCGACGATGCTCGAGCCGGATCCGCTGAGCGTGGCGCCAGCGGCGCCTGCCTGGCGCGCGGCCGCCACGACCGCGTCGTATCCCCGCACGAACGGCTTGCGATAGGGGACGTGGAGCCGGCCCTCGAGCCCGGCCGACAGCAGCGTCGCGTCGGCGCGGGCGAGACCGGCGACGAGCGCCGCGCTCGCGGCCGCCGCCTGGCGCGCGTCGTCGTGCGACACCTGGGCCGGCAGCGCGGCGCGCGCGTCGTCCGTGCCCACCGGGAAATCCGGCACCGCGAACACGAAGCGCAGCGCGGGGTGAATGGTGAGCGGCGCGACGTGCCAGCCGCCCTGCATCGTGCGGAACGCGAGTGTCGCGCCGCCGTACAGCGCCGGCGCGACGTTGTCCGGGTGGCCTTCGAGCGTGGTCGCGATGCCCAGCAGCGCGAGGTCGTCGAGCGGCAATTCGAGCAGCGCGCGGGCGACGAGCGCGCCCGCCACGATGGCGGCGGCCGACGAGCCCAATCCGCGCGCGATCGGGATGTCCGACGTGGCCTGCATGACGAGTCCGCGCGGGACCGACGCATGCGCGTACTCGCATGCCGCCGCGAAGCCGCGCACGATGAAATCCTCACTGGCGGGCACGGCGAGCTCCGCGAGCGTCCCGAGCCGTTCGATCACGGGTGTGGTCCCGCTGGCGGGCCCCACACGCGCGAGCACGCGCAGACGGCGCTCCACGGCCACGCCAATGCAATCGAAGCCGGCGCCCAGATTGGATGTGGATGCGCAGACCCGTACGCTGACCGTCATGCGCCGCGACCCTCCGCGACCAGCGCGCTCACCTCGCGCAGCCGGGGCGCAATGAGCGGTGCCTCGGGCAGGACGCCGCTCACGGCTTCGACGGTCTTGAGCCCATTGCCGGTTATGCACAACACCACCTCATCGTCGGCGCGCAAGCGGCCATCGCGCGCCAGGGCGAGCGCGGCCGCCACGGTCACGCCGCCGGCCGTCTCCGTGAAGATGCCGGCATCCTCCGCGAGCACCCGAATGCCGCTCACGAGCGCCTCGTCGCTCACGTGCTCTGCCCACCCGCCGGATTCGAGAATGGCGCGCGCGGCATAGCGGCCATCAGCGGGATTCCCAATGGCGATGGAGCGTGCGATGGTGTGCGGCACCTCCGGCACGATCTGCGTGCCGCCACTCTGTACGAGGCGTGCAATCGGGGCGCAACCGGACGCCTGCGCGCCGTAGAGGCGCGGTGCGTCGCCCTCCACGAGTCCCGCATCGAGGAATTCACCGAATCCCTTGCGCAGCTTGCTCACGAGCGAGCCACCGGCCATCGGCGCGACGACCGCCGTGGGCAGCCGCCACCCGAGCTGCTCGGCGATCTCGAACGCGATCGTCTTGGACCCCTCACCGTAGTAGCTGCGCAGGTTGACGTTCACGATTCCCCAGCCGAAGCGATCCGCGATCTGCGCGCACAGCCGGTTCACGTCATCGTACGTGCCACGCACGCGCACGAGATGCGGTGCGTAGATGCTCGTGCCGATGACCTTGCCCACCTCGAGATCGTGCGGAATGAACACCCAGCACTCCAGGCCGGCGCGAGTGCCCTGCGCCGCGACGGCGTTCGCGAGATTCCCGGTGGAGGCGCACCCGATGGTCGTGAGCTGGAAGGCCGCCGCCGCATTGATGGCCGCCGCGACCACCCGATCCTTGAACGACAGGGACGGGTGCGACACGGCATCGTTCTTCACCCACGCGCTCGCCACACCCAACCGGCGCGCGAGCCGCGGCGCGGCGACAAGCGGCGTGCAGCCGGTGTCGAGCGAGAGCAGGGGCTCGCCCGTGAACGGGAGCCATTCGCGGTAGCGCCAGAGCGACGGCGACCGCGCACCGATCGTGGCGCGGTCGGGCAGCGCACGGTGCGCGTCATACACCGGGTCGAGCGGACCGAGACACTCCTCGCAGATGGCGGACGGCCCGGCGGCGCGCTCCACGCCGCAATTACGGCAGCGCAGCGGCAGCGCGCGCAGGGTGCTTCGTGATGTCGTGGTATCGAGTGCGATGGTCATGGTGCAGAGGCCTCAGGCAACGAGCGGAGACGACGCACCGGTCGTGCCGGTGCGCGCATGACGGATCTCGGCCTCGTGCTCCGGCGTGATGCTGTAGCAGTGCTCCGGCCCGGGGAATCGCAGCGCGCGAACGTCAGCCGCGTATTCGCCGATGGCGCGCTCGATGTCGGTGCCGACCTCTGCATACCGCTTCACGAACCGAGGGGAGATCTTCCCTACGAAGTTACCCAGAATGTCGTGCGAGATGACGAGCTGTCCATCCACGTGCGGCCCCGCGCCTATGCCGTAGACCGGAATGCGCACGCGCTCCGTGACCAGTGCCGCGCTTTCCGCGGGCATGGCCTCGAGCAGGATGGCGAACGCCCCCGCCTCCTCGAGCGCCAGCGCATCATCCACCAGGCGCTGTGCCGCACCGAGCGTCTTCCCCTGCACGCGATAGCCTCCGAGTTGCGCCAGGCTCTGCGGCGTGAGGCCCAGGTGTCCCATCACGGCGATCCCCGCATCCGTCATGGCGCGCACGCGATTGGCCACGCGCGTGCCACCCTCGCACTTCACGGCATCGCAGCCCGCGGATCCCACGAATGCGCCGGCACTGCGCACGGCGCATTCGTCGCCCGGCTGGTAGGACAGGAATGGCATGTCCCCGATCACGAACGCACGCTGCGCCGCCCGGCTCACGGCGCGCGCGAACACCAGCATCTCGTCGAGTCCAATGCCAAGCGTGCTGGGCAGGCCGAGCATGGTCATCGCGGCCGAATCACCCACGAGCAGCATGTCCACACCCGCGCGATCGGCGAAGGTGGCGGTGGGATAATCGTACGCCGTGATGAATACCGCCTTGCGCCCCTGCGCCTTGAGCGCGTTGAGCGTCGCGATGGTCACTTTGCCGCTGGACATGATGCGCTCCTCAGCTTCGTTGGCGGGCGGATGACAGGTCGTACGCGCAGGCGGCGAGCCGTTCCAGCGCGGCGGCGAGCAACTCGGGCGACGTGGCGAACGAGAGTCGCACATGTCCTTCGCCCCGCGCGCCGAACGAGGAGCCGGCCAGCGCCGCGAGCCCGTACACGTCGAGCAGGATCCGCGCGAGCGCGGCGGTGGACAGTCCGCTGCGCTCGAGGAGCCTGGTCACATCGGGGAACGCGTAAAAGGCAGCAGCGGGCGACGCGCATTGGACATGCGGGATCACATTGAGCCCGCGCACCACCGCATCGCGGCGCGCGCGCAGGCGCGAGACCAGATCCGCAACGCACTGCTGCGGCCCGGTCAGCGCGGCCAGGCCGGCGAGCTGGACGAACGCCGGCGCGCACGACGTGCTGTTGATGACGAGTGCGGCCACGCGCTCGGCGAGTCGCGCCGGCATCACGCCGTAGCCGAGCCGCCATCCCGTCATCGCGTACGCCTTGGAAAAGCCATCCACAAGAATGGTGCGTTCCGCGAGACCCGGTCGCGACGCGATGCTCTCGTGCGCGCCGTCGAAGTACAGTCGCGAATAGATCTCGTCGGAAAGCACCGCCAGGTCGTGACGAATCGCCAGCTCCGCAACGGCATCGAGCGCCGCCGGCGAGGCCACGGTGCCGGCGGGATTGCCGGGCAGGTTGAGCATGAGCAGTCGCGTGCGCGCCGTGATGGACGCGGCGATGGCGTCGTCGAGGCGCGCGCCATCGTCGGGAAACACGGGATAGGGCACCGGCACGCCGCCCACCAGCCCTACCACGGATTCGTAGATCGGGAAGCCGGGGTCAGGCACGAGGACCTCGTCACCCGGGCGCACGAGAGCCAGTGCAGCGTACAGCAGCATCGCCTTGGCTCCCGACGTCACGACCACCTGCTCGGCCGTCGCAGTCACGCCGCGCTCGCCCACGTGCGCCGCGATCGCCTCACGCAGCATGGCGGCGCCCGCCGGCGCTGCGTACCGCGTGGCGCCGTCGCGCAGCGCACGGACTCCCGCCTCGACGACGTGCGCAGGTGTCGGGCCATCCGGCTCGCCGATTTCCGCATGAACCACGCTCCGCCCCTGCATCTCGAGACACCGCGCGGCGGCGGCAACTTCGAATGCGGACTCGATGCCGAGCGTTTCCACGCCGGGCGTGAGTCGCAGCGCGTCGCGCGGGACGGATGTGAATGCGTGAGGCATGGGTCGTCACTCCCGGTGCTCGCCACACCGCGTACGGCGGTGTGTGGTGAAACAAGAACCCCGGTCGCTGGGTGCGCGGCCGGGGAGAGATCACGACAGGTGCTGCCGTCGCTGCTACGTGGCGCGCGCCACTCTCCCCGGCCGCTTCATGGCGGCGGTGGTCATCATGTGATGCGTGCCGAGGATCGAGGCGCGCGTGGCAGCGCGGACAGAACGGCGCATGCTGCTCCGGTGGCATTCCGGCGCAGGCCGGAAGCAAAAGTGAGTCGAAAAAAAAGGCCCGGGAGCTGTGCCCGGGCGAAGCTTTTTAGCAAGTTGATTTAACGTGGCTGCAATATGCGGGCAAATCACCACGGGAACACAACGATTGTATCGGTACGGTATGACCGCGCC
Source organism: Gemmatimonadaceae bacterium (assembly GCA_036393195.1). GTDB lineage: Bacteria > Gemmatimonadota > Gemmatimonadetes > Gemmatimonadales > Gemmatimonadaceae > JADGGM01. The sequence goes on from DASVWN010000004.1 coordinate 17,024, forward strand.
GCAGGTGTGTCAAGGGGGGGACGGGCGTTCCCCTTGTGTGACGCGCCGTGGTGTGGGATAATGCCCGTCGAATCTCGTCCCTCTCTCCTCCTCTCCTGCACCTCCATGTCTTCTTCCCGGAACACGCGGCTCACTCGCCGCGAATTTGTAGCGGACGCGACCAAAGCGGCTGCCGCCCTCGCCATCGCGCCGACCATCGTTCCGCGTCACGTCCTTGGACGCGGCTACCAGGCGCCCAGCGACACGTTGAACGTCGCCAGTGTAGGGATTGGCGGAATGGGGATGAACAACATGAACACCCTTGCCAAGGGTGGCGAACGCATCGTGGCGATCTGCGATGTGGACTTCCCATACGTCGAGCGCTCCATTGCCGGCCGGTTCGAGCAGTGGAAGGGGAAGACCGCGGAGGACGACGCCGATGCGACGCGCATTCGCGATGTGTACACGAAAGCCACAAAGTACGCGGATTTCCGCAAGATGCTCGAGAAGGAAAAGCATCTCGATGCGGTCGTGGTGGCGACGCCCGATCAGATGCATGCCACGATCGCGCACGCCGCCATGCGCGCCGGCAAGCACGTCTACGTGCAGAAGCCGCTCACGTACACGGTCTACGAAGCGCGCCTGCTGGCCCGCACCGCGAAGCAGATGCGCGTCGTGACTCAGATGGGAAATCAGGGACATTCGTACGAGGGCACGCGTCGCATTGTGGAACTCATTGCCTCCGGCGTGATCGGGCCGGTGCACGAAGCGCACGTGTGGACGGACCGGCCACAGCGCTACTGGGCGCAGGGCATTCCGCGTCCGCGTTCGGGACCGCCGCCGGAACAGGCAGTGGCTCCGGCCGCCGCATCGGGCAGCTCGGCGGGCGCAACGCCGCCACCGCCGCGCCAGTGGGGAATGCGCACGGTGGACAACGCCATTCTCGCCGCGATGGATCAGGATCCGCATACCCCGCCACCCGGACTCGACTGGCAGCTCTTCCTCGGGGCTTGTCGCGACGATGTGCCCTATCACCCTGTCTATCACCCGTTCAGTTGGCGCGGGTGGACGAACTTTGGCGTGAGCGCCATTGGTGACATGGGCGCGCATCTGATGGATCAGCCCTTCTGGGCACTCGGACTCGAGTATCCCCGGACCATCGTCTCGTCGTCCACGCCATGGGGCGCGCCGAAGGGCGAAGGATCGTATCCGCTGGCCATGACGACGCAGTACGAGTTCGCCGCACGTGGAAACCAGCCGGCGGTGAAGCTCACCTGGTACGACGGCGGTCTCTCGCCGCTTGTCGCACCGGGCATTCCGCGTCCTGGTGGCGATGGCGGCGGTGGGATCTTCATCGGCGAGAAGGGCTATCTCACGTACGAGACCTACGGCAACAATCCCATTGTCTATCCGGGAACACTGGCACTCGCCGCATCGTCCGTTCCGAAGTCCGTTCCGCGCATTGACGTGCCGCACGAGATCAACTGGGCACAGGCGTGCAAGGGGAAAGGCGAGGCGAGCTCGCCCTTTGAGTACGCGGCAAAGCTTACGGAGACCATGCTGCTCGGCATCGTGGCGCTCAAGACAGGACAGGGACGACAGCTCGAGTACGATGGTCGTGCCATGCAGGTCACGAACGTGCCGGAGGCAAACACGTATCTCACGCGTGAGTACCGCGCGGGGTGGGAGCTGTGACGCTGGTGCGCCGGATCGCACGCGCGCTCGGGCGCGTGGGGGTGGTCGTTTTGCTGGCTGCGCTGGTGCCGTGTGTCGTGACGCCGCCCACTGCGGCGCAGGCCGTGCGCGGTCATCTGCTCATCGTCGGCGGCGGACCGCAGCCGCCCGCGCTCGTGCAGAAGTTTGTGGATCTGGCCGGCGGAGCGGGGCACGCGCGCATCGTCGTCTTCGGCATGGCAAGTGAGGATGGCAAGGCCGGCGCCGAGGAAAAAGCTGAGGACCTTCGGAAACTGGGCGCGCGTGCGCTGGCGCTCGACATCAACCACGAACAGGCTGATCAGGACTCCGTGGCGCACCTGCTCGATGATGCGACGGGCGTGTGGTTCATTGGCGGCGATCAGGTGAAGCTCACGCGCGCGCTGCTCGGCACCAGAGTAGAGCGCGCCATCCACGAGCGCTATCGTGCGGGCGCTGTGATTGGGGGCACGTCCGCCGGCGCGGCGGTCATGTCGTCGCCCATGATCACGGGCGACGAGCGGCATCCGGGTGGCGCGCGCCCGCCTGGCGATTCGAGCAGCGCGTTCATGACCATCGCGCGCGACAATATCGTGACCACCCAGGGGTTCGGACTGCTCACGACGGCGATCGTGGATCAGCACTTCCTGCGGCGGCGCCGCCACAACCGGCTCATCAGTGTAGTGCTCGAGGATCCGCGCCACCTGGGTGTCGGCATTGATGAGTCCACGGCGCTGCTGGTGGATCCGGATGGCAGGTGGACGATTCTCGGTGAGAGCGCGGTCGTCGTGTACGACGCGCGCCACGCGACCATCACGCCTCCGGGTGCGCCGGTGCTCGGCGAAACCGGGATGGTGATGCATGTGCTGCCCGCGGGCAGCACGTACGATCCACGCACGGGACGCGCGACGTTGGCGCGCTGACGCGCTGACACGCTGCTGGCGCGCGCCAACGTCGCGCGTCATGTTTCGACCTGTCCAAACGATGTTGCCCGATTCTTTCGTTCACGCACGTCTCTCATGGATACGGCCGAAGCCACCACGCTGCTGGAACAGCAGTTGCAACCCTTTCGCGCGCAGTCGCACGCTGATCTGCAGCGACTGTTGCTGGCACCGGTGGCCATGGAGGCTGTCGGGCCATCGGGGCGGCGCTACCAGGTCCTGATTCAGGCGGCGTGGGTGAAGACACCGGGCGAGACGCTTCGCATTGTTGCGGGCATTGACGACAGCGGCTGGCAACGCTTCCGGCCCCTGACGGAAGCATTCGAGGTAGCGCGGAGCGACGCCCGGAATAACGGCGCCTGAGCAACTGATGGGGAGGATGCTGACATGTCGCTGACACGCGAGTCCGTGCGTGCCGCGGTGGAGCGCGGTGGCGATGAGCAGATGCAGCTCCTGCGCAAGCATCACGAAGACGCCTATCCCGCGAGTCGGCCCACGCCGGGCGACATCTGCAAGGGCGAAGCGGAGCGGCTCAATGCGCTCGGGCTGGGCGACGCGCCGAGCTTCTCGCTGACCGAGACGCGGGTGGAGCGGGTGGGGAACGAGGTGCGGCTCGTTCACGTGTTCGAATATGGGCCGCAGCGGGTGCGTCTCGTGACCGAACCCTTCACCAACTACGGGTAATGTCCGAGTTCCATCAGGACGGACCGCGCCTGGGGAACCAGTATCTGGACGATCGCCTCTTGCGCTCGTGGTTGGGCCGCACGCTGCCCCCGGAAATGCACGCACGGGTGGATCTCGACTTGCAACGCTTCGGCGAACGCGTCGCCACGGACATTCTGGCGCTCGGTGACGCCGCGGAAGCCGCGCCACCCCGGCATGTCCCCTTCGATCCCTGGGGGCGACGCGTGGATCGCATTGAGACGAGCGAAGGCTGGCGCGCGCTCGATCGCATCTCCGCGGAGGAGGGACTCGTCGCCATCGGCTACGAGCGCGCCAACGGGGCGCTCTCGCGCATCGATCAGTTCGCGCGGCTCTATCTCTTTTCTCCCTCGTCGGCAACGTACAGTTGCCCGCTCGCCATGAGCGATGGCGCGGCACGCTGCCTCGAGCTGTATGGCACCACGCCACGACTGCGCGAGGCCCTGCGCCATCTCACCACGCGCAATCCGGATGAGTTCTGGACGTCGGGGCAGTGGATGACAGAGCGGGCGGGAGGATCGGACGTCTCCGGTACCTCCACGATCGCGCGTCGCGATGGCGAGAGCTTCCGTCTGCATGGCACGAAGTGGTTCACGTCGGCGACGACATCACAGATGGCCATGACGCTGGCGCGCGTCGAGGGCGCGCCGGCGGGAAGCCACGGGCTGAGCCTGTTCCATCTGGAAGTGCGGAATGCGGACGGGCAGATGAACGACATTCGCGTGCTCCGGCTCAAGGACAAGCTGGGGACGCGCGCGCTGCCCACCGCCGAACTGCTGCTCGACGGCACGCGCGCATGGCTCGTGGGCGGGGAAGGACAGGGCGTGCGGACCATCGCGTCGCTGTTCACGGTGACGCGCGTATACAACGCGGTCGCTGCCGTGGCGGGGATGCGGCGCGCACTGGCGCTGGCGCGCGACTACGCCGGCCGGCGTGTGGCCTTTGGCCGGCTGCTGGCCGCGCAGCCCCTGCACATCGAAACCCTCGCCGACATGGCCGTCGAAGTGGAAGCGGGATTTCACCTGGCCTTTCGCGTGGTGGAGCTGCTCGGCGCAACCGAGTGCGGTACCGCGACCGCGCGCGATGCCGCGCTGCTGCGCGTGCTCACGCCGGTGGCGAAGCTCTTCACCGGAAAGCAGGCGGTGGCTGTCGCCAGCGAAGCGCTCGAAGCGTTCGGCGGCGCGGGCTATATCGAGGACACCGGGCTGCCCCGGCTGCTGCGTGATGCGCAGGTGCTCTCGATCTGGGAAGGAACGACCAACGTGCTCAGCCTGGACGTGCTGCGCGCGCTGGACACCAGCGACGCGTTGCGTGCGCTCGTTGCGGATGCACGAGATCAGCTTGCTCGGCTCACGGCGCCCGAGCTTGCGGCTTCGGCCGCGCGTGCTGCTGACGCGCTGGAACAACTGGAGCGTTCGGCGGCGGACGCCGCCCAGGAGGGCAGCGAGTTTCGTGAAGCCACCGCGCGTGCGTTCGCATATGCGGCCGCCCGTGCGTACGCGGCCGCGCTCATGCTCGCGCACGCCGACTGGAGTCTCGCGCACGAGGACGACCGGCGCGCGACCATCGCGGCGACGCGATGGTGCGCGCGGCCGCTGGTGAGCCCGATGCATGCGGATGCCGCATACCGGAATGCGGCGCACGCGCTGGCACTCGACGAGACGATGTCGGATGCCTCGGCAGCCAGCCGCGAGCGGTGACCCCGGACGCGGCCGGCGCGTCCTGAATGGGGTCACCCCGAGTCTCTCTCGCCTGAGCCGCCGTCATGCCCGACACTCCCACCGGTCGCCCCACGACCACGCCCAAAGCTCGTCCTTCCGCGGACGTGCGCTGGGCGGACTTTGTCGCGGATCTCCCGGCGCTCATTGATCCTGCACCGCCGGACACGCCGCCGCGGCATGACGCGCCACTGTCGCAGGGCGGCCAGCGCCAGCACCTCACTCTCGCGGCGCGACGCATGTACGCAACCGGATCGCATGTGCCGCGCGGCTACCGGATGCGGCGGGGCAAGCCGGGCATGGCGCTCACCGTGCGCCATGAGCAATCAGCGTCTCCCGCGGAGCGTGAACGACCCGAGCCCACGATCATCCACGCGACACCCGTCTCGACGCTGATGCTGCCCCGGATCGGGCATGACGTTCGCATGGCGCTCGCGCCAGCCGACCGCATGTTCCTGGGCGCGATGTCGCTGATGGGCGGAGCAGTGATGGCCGCGATCGTCGCGGGGCTCGCGCTGCGCGGGCGCGGCGATGCAGCATCGGGCGCCGCGCTCACTGCGCCCAGCGCGCAGGTCGCAGCCGCGATCGTTACGCCGGTACCACACCGCGATTCGATACTGCCTGAGCCTGTCGTGCCGGCGTCCAGCGCTATAGCGGATACCATTGTTGCCAGCACGCCGGCGCCGCCCGAGAAGACGCGCGCAACGCCCACGACGCCGTCGCACGAGGCCGCCGCTGGAAGATCCCGATCCGTGCGCAGTGCTGCACGGCTGCCGCGCCGCGCGAAACCGGTCGTCGTCACACTGGGACGGTCTGAGCAGCCGGAAGCCGCGCCAGTGAAATCCGCGGCGACGCCACCGCGCGCGATACCCCAGCCACCGGCGACGGTCGTGACAAGCTCCGCGGCCGCGCCGAGCACGAGTTCGGCGACATCCAGCGCCGCGTCACCTGCGCCCGCGGCCTCGTCTCAGAACATCAACGTCGCGGAGGAGCTCCGGGCGATCCACGCGGAGATCGAAGCGCGGCGGAAGCACGTGGACTCGCTGGCACACGCGCTGGATTCACTGAACAAGGCAAAGCCGTAGCGCCTGCCGCTTGACCGATTCCGTCTGTTCGGGGTATCACTCATCATGATGTCACAGGCTTCAGCCGGCCGGCATGTCCGGCCGGCCGGTGCGCGTGCAGGTTTATTGTCCCACCAGGAGATTCAGATGACCGTCGCTCGTCGCTGGGCCGCGCTCGCGGCCCTGTTCGTCGCTATACCTGGCCTTGCCGCGGCGCAGGGGTCCGGCGGCACCAGCGCCGACAAGTTCATGTCCTACGATGCCGCCAGCAAGACAGTCAAGATCTCGCTCACCGCGTCGCTCGGCAGCGCGAACGGTGGCATGAACTTCAACGGTGGTTTCAAGGGGAATCAGACCATCACGGTGCCGGTCGGCTGGTCGGTGAAGATGTCCTTCGTCAACAAGGATGCGATTCCGCACTCCGCCATCATTCTGCCGGACTCGTTCCCGCTGCCCATGGCGCCCGAAAATCCCGCGATCGCACGCGCCTATACCAACGACCTCACGGCCGGCCTGCCCACGGGCGGTACCGACAGCATGGACTTCAAGACCACCAAGCCCGGGGAATATCTGATCGTCTGCGGAGTGCCCGGTCACGGCCCCAGCGGCATGTACATCAAGTTCGACGTGTCGGCAAAGGCCAAAGTTCCATCGTACAGCAAATAGCACGAGTCGCGACGGGGAGCGCATGAATCTCGCGCGCAAACTGGAAGTCGGATCGGCATGTCTCATCATTCCGGTTCTGCTCGAACTGCTCCCCGCATCGCGCGTACTGCGCTGGATCGAGCGCATCCCGCCACACGCCGGCGAGCACATCACGCCGGAGCGACTGGCCTTTCACGTGGCACGGTTGCTCCGGCGCGCGCCATTCCTCTGGCATGACACCTGTCTTCGCCGCGCGGTGGTGCTCGCGGCGCTCCTGAGGCGTGAAGGCCTCGCCGCCGACGTCGCCATTGGCGTGCGGCGCGACGCCAACGGAGCGGTGGCAGCGCACGCATGGGTTCGGCGGCACGACGGCACACCCTTCCTCGCGGACGAGGGCGTGCAGGAATTCACCGAGCTGACTGCTTCCGCGGTAGCGCGAGCGTCGGCGAAATAGCGCTGATCTCTTATCTTCTCAGTGTCACCCGCACGGAGTCATTCATGTCCAACCGCTTGCAGCAACTGCACGATGCCGGTCAGTCCATCTGGCTCGATTTCATAGATCGCACCATTCTGCGCAACGGCGAGCTGGCGCGACGCATCCGGGAGGACGCGCTCACGGGAATGACGTCCAATCCCACGATCTTCGAGAAGGCGATGGCCGAGGGCACGGCGTACGACGAGCAGCTCACAGGCGCCCCGGCCTCGCTCACGGCGTGGGACCTGTTCGAACTCGTGGAGACCGATGATGTACGCAGTGCGAGCGATCTCTTCCGCCCCGTGTACGACCGCACCGGGGGCACTGATGGCTACGTCTCCATCGAGGTGTCACCGGGCGCGGCGCATGATGCGGCCAGCACCATTGCCGAAGCGCACCGGCTGTGGGATGAGGTCGGCCGGCCCAATGTCATGGTCAAGGTGCCCGGCACGACGGAGGGAGCGCTGGCCGTACGGCAGCTCACCGCGGATGGCCTCAACATCAACATCACGCTGCTGTTCTCGCTCGACGCCTACCGCAGCGTCATCGAGGCCTATATGCAGGGGCTCGAGGACCGCGTTGCCGCGGGACGGGAGATCACGCACATCGCGAGCGTGGCATCATTCTTCGTCAGCCGGGTGGACACGGAAGTGGACAGGCGGATTGACGCCATGCTGCCATCCGCCGCGCCCGATGTGGCGGCGCGTCTCACGGCACTCAAGGGACGCGTGGCGGTGGCCAACGCCAAGCTGGCGTACGCGCTTTTTCGCGAGCGCTTCGCCGGCGACCGGTGGAGCGCGCTCGCCAGACGCGGCGCGAAGCTGCAGCGGCCGCTCTGGGCGAGCACCAGCACCAAGAATCCCGCGTACCGTGACGTCATGTACGTCGAGGATCTGATCGGCCCCGATACCGTGAATACGATACCCCCCGCCACGATCGAGGCCTTCCGTGATCACGGCGAAGTGCGCCGCACGGTGACCACGGGACTCGATGCCGCGCGCCAGTGCGTGGCGGATCTCGAGTCGCTCGGCATCTCGCTCTCCGCGGTGACGGACAAACTGCTCGTCGATGGCATCGCCAGCTTCAGCAAGTCGTTCGACACGCTGATCGCGCGGCTCGGCGAGAAGAGCCGGGCACTCGCGACCGCGCGGTAGGGTCAGGTGCCATGTCGCAGTGTCACGAGCAGCGTGCGCGGCTGACCGGGACTCACGAAGCCGCTGGCGCGGACCTCGGCGTACTTCTTGTCGAGGATGTTCTGCATGCCAAGCGCCACGGACCACGGGCCGCCAAGTGATACGGAGCCGCGCACGTTGAGCAGCGTGTAGGACGACGTGCGCGCGTCGGGTTCGCCGATGGGCGTGAACGGTCCGGTGTACGCGGCCCAGACGGATCCCAGCACGCCGCCGGCGTCCACGTCGAAGCCGCTCTCGACTGTGGCGCGCGCGACGCCGAACACCGGCTTGCCCGAGAGGTCGTCGCCGTCATCCGTTACGAGGCGCGTATAGTGCGCATCGTTGATCGTGGCGTGCGCGAAGAGCGCAACCGCGGGCACGAGCCCAAGCCGGCCATCGAGCTCCAGGCCGCGGCGGCGACTCTGCCCGCCCGCCGTGGTTTCCTGGGTGACATCGTTGAAGGTCTGCTCGTTCTGCACGTCCACGTTGAACAGCGCCACCGAGGCTTCGAAGCGATCGCTGTTGGCGCGCAGCCCCACTTCGCTCGCCCACTCATGACTGGGCTCGAGTGACGGATTGGCCACCGAGCCATCCGCCGAACGGAACCCGCCGTTGAACGCCGCGTATACGGCGACCGTGGGGGTGAGGCGATACCGCGCACTCAGCTTGGGTGTCGCGACCAGGTGCGAGTCATGCGCGCCCGTGCCGGCATCCCATGGCGTCATGCCATAGCGCATCCAGTCCAGCCGCCCGCCGAATCCCAGCGCGAGCCGCGGCGTGGCGTCCCAGTGTGCCTCGATGGCAGGTGCGACGGAGAGATACGTCCCGTCGAGCCGGGCAGGCACACCATTGAAGTCGAAGACGCTGTCGCGCGCGCGCAGTGTGGTGAAGTACCGCTGATACCCCGAGCGTACGAGGCGGTAATCGGCCCCTGCCATGAAGTGCACGGCGCCAAGCTGATGCTCGAAGCGCGTCGCCCCGCCCGCTTCCAGGCGGCGATCGAGCTCCTCGGTTTGCGACGTGGCTCCTTCGCCAATGCCGCCCTCGGGCGGAATGTTGAGGAAGATGTGCCACTGGCCCGCACGCGCATACAACTGCGAGCGCAGCGTGCCGCCACGCATGGGACGCACGATGGAGCCGCGCAGCAGCCCTGCCGCCGTTCGGCCGCCATCGGTGCGATCCACGGCCACATCAAGATCACTCTGGTCGAACCGATCCAGGGTCAGAAAGCCCGGCGAGTCCCACTGCGCGGCGTAGCCCGATGCGGCGAGCGTCGTGGTGCTGCTGGTATCGTGCTGCCACGTGCGGCTGAACAGCAGGTGCTCCATGCTCGACTTGCTGTTCGGCCGCCAGCCATCCTCGCGCTGCGCATCGCCGGCGAGCACGAAGCCCCCGTTTTCGTTGGCGTTGCCGGTGAGCGCCGTGAGCCGGGCGTCGCCGTACGAGCCTGTGCGAAGGCTCCAGCGCGTGCCGACCGCCACGGGCACCATCTTCACGTCAAGCTCGCCACCCATGCCGAAGTTGCCGATCCACGGCGAGACCGGTCCCTTGAGGACCTCGATGGACGAGACGGCCTCGGGCATGATCTCATTCCAGTCGGCGTAGCCTTCGGCGTGGCCGTTCACCGGCTGGTTCAGCGGGACGCCGTCGAGCATGATCGCGACGTCGGTGGAATGGTCCGAGGTGAATCCGCGGATGACCGCGTCGGAGGCAAAGCCCGGTCCCTGACCTTGCTGATGCACTTCCACGCCGGCGGTTTGCCGGACGATGTCCCAGACGTTCGTAGCCGGTGTGGTGCGAATCGCCTCCGGCTGGATCACGACGGCGCTCGCGGCGTCCGCGCGCGGGCTGCGGGGCGCAACGACGCGCACCGGTGGAAGCGCGTGAATGTGGGTCGTGTCGGTTCGCGTCGTATCGGTCCGCGTCGTGTCGCGCCCGGGCTGTTGGGCGCGCGCGCGTACGGGGCCGGCAAACAGAAGCAGCGAGACGAACGAGCCGGTGATCGCGAGCGGGATCGTGGCAGACTGCCGCGATCTGTCCCGCGCGCCTGAACAGGCAGATGACATGATGTCCCCTCCGCAGGGGTCGTGAGAAAACAGCGTGCGTCGTGATGGCCTGCTGATTACGCGACGGACGCGTGCGGAGGGGCCTGAGCGTAGGGAAGGCGATACTGCGGGGCGGACGGGGCGCCGGCGACGGTGTGACTCGGACGGGCGGCGGAGGTGGTTGTGGCCGCCTCCTGCAGCGCGATGCGTCCGGCGGCGAGCGGCACCGGCCCGGTAGTGCATGCGGCGCCCATGCACGTGCACTGATGATGCGCACTGTGCGAGCCGGGCGCGTGTCCCGATGCAGCGTGCGGCGCCATCTGCCCGGCCATCTGCATGGCCATCGCATCGTGCATGGGGCAGAGATGCGTCGTCGCGATCTCCTGTGTGGAGGCGACGAACCAGAGGGCCAGAAATGCCGCGAAGCAGCGGCTCGCGAAGTGGCGGTTGCGCACAGAGGCTAATATAGTGGCGGACCAGACGGAAAATGGTCACGCACACGCGGATTGGTCGTCATCGCCATTCTACCGGTCATCTTGCGACGTGAATCGCGTTCACCGCGACCGCCGCGAAATCGGTCCACGGCGGAAGCTGCCGCTCGAGCGCGGCGGCGTCGGTGGTCACGACATTGCGACTGGCCTCGAGCTCCATGGGCAGCGGCCGGTCGCCGCGCACCTGTAACGTGAACCGCCATCCGGTATCGGGCGGCGCGATGTACGTGACACTGATACGCTCGTCTCCGCTTGCCGAGAGCGGCGGCAGTGCGGCCGGCACGCTCCAGCCCACGAGCCGTGCGCGCGGCAACAGGAGGTGAAGGCGATACGCACCGTGCGCTGACGCGCGCAGCGAGAGCGTGCGTATTTCCGCCGCGCTGTCTGTCATGGACGAGAGCACCTCGAGTGCGGGCGCCGCATATCCAGTCGGCCCGGCACTCCGCTGGTACGCCAGCGGACGCGATGCGGTGCTGTCCATCGGCGACATTCCCGGCGCACCCGCGAGAGCCAGCTCCGGCGTAGCATAGTCCGCGCCGAATACGCGGAGCTTGCTCACCGAGTCGCTCTGCTGGTGCACAATGCGGAGGCGCTGCGGCCGCAGGTATGTGTATCGCTCGCGTGTGACGCTCACTCCCGTTGCGCTCAATGCCAGGAGCGCCATCACCAGTGTGGCGGCGCGGAGCGCGCCCGCGCGGTGCGCTCCCGGAAGCACGGCCAGCGCAATCGCGGCGACCGGAACCGCCACGATTGCGGCGAGCACGAGATCCGGCGCGATCGCCATGGGCAGGCGTCCGAACACGGGGACAAAGAGTCGCGTCAGGGTCACCAGCAGTTGCAGGGTAAGCACACCTGCCGGCAGCGCGCCCACGAGAGCTCCAACCCACCAGCGATCGTCGCGCAGCAGAAGGCCGAGCCCGAGTCCCACGGCGCCGCCAACCACCCACCAGAGCGGCAGGTAGGCCGACCCGAGGCCGAGCGCGGCAAATGCGAGGAGCACGAGCATCCAGGCCATGAGCGCGGCACACTGGGCCGCCATTCCGGCGATCGCGGGGATGAGCCCCCGGCGACGCATCCAGGAGACGAGAGGCAGTTGGCCCGCCAGCGCACCCGCGAGCGCAGCCAGGGACAAGGCGAGGATGCCCGGCGCGGGGTGCGCGAACCAGGACATCGGCCGGCGCAGCAGGTATGCCATGACAGCGGCCAGGAGCAGCGCCGCGACGATCGCTGCCGCGATGGACGCGACGACGCACGCGAACGCGGTGGCGACTTCTCGCACGTGCACTCGTCCGCGCGCGACACAGGCGACGAGCACGATCAGTGCGAAGAGCAGCGCCCCCGCCGCCAGTCCGTACGCCGTGTGCGCGCTGTAGCTCAGCATGAACGCGCCCAGCCCATCGTAGTACACGGCACGCTCGCTGGAGACATTGCCCGGCAGCGCGCCCGAGGCAAGAGCACGCGCGAGCGCCAGCGCGTTCGCGCCCATGTGCTGCAGCGTGCCGGGTGTCACATTCCACGTTCGATCGCGCTGGGTATGGTACGCCCAGCCGCCCTGATAGAGCGCGATATCCAGTCCGCGCCACAGTCCGATGTCGCGATAGACGCGGAAGTCCGTGTCCGACGGAATCACGCCGGACTGAAAAATGTCCTGCGCCACGACCGTGCCATACGGGTACGGCACGGCGGCGGCGTAGGCGCGGGTGAGCCACTCGTTGCCGGGCCCGGCCTGGAAGAGAATGGCTTTTCCGTGCGGTCCCGCGCTCTCGAGGTTCACGAAGGCGCGCACGTCGTGTGCCCAGGGGTGGGTGGTAAAGGCGTGCGACCCGAGGAGTCCCTGTTCTTCGCCGTCGTTGATGTTGATGATCACGGTGTGGGCGAGCGGCGGCGCGGCGGCGAGCGCTCGCGCGATCTCCACGAGCGAGGCGACGGCCACCCCGTCGTCCGCGGCGCCCTTGCTGCCGACGGGCGTGTCATAGTGTGCGGAGAGCAGCAGCGCGGCGGAGTCGCGACCCGGAATGCGGACGAGCACGTTGCGCACCGTGTACGCGAGGATTCCCCGCTGGCGTGGGTATTGCCACGCGCCGCTCGCGGTCTGCACCGTCACGTCCAGCCCGCGGATGCCGCCGAGCGTGCGCACGAGGAATGCGACGGCGCTGTCGGCGCCGGGCGTACCGGCGACGCGATAGCCGATGGTATCCGCCAGGTGCGTCAGGATCGGCCAGGCACGCATCGCGGAGAACTCCGTGGCCGGTGCGGTTGCGGGCACCGGGCGCGGCGGGCGCTCGCGCCAGGTCACCAGCACCATGAGCCAGATCGTGATCGCCGCAGCCGCGCTCCAGTAGAGCGCGGGGGCAAGCCAGGCAGGGCGACGGGGTGGGGAAGACATGACGAGGGCGGCAATTTGCCGCCCTCGTCATGACACCGTCAAGCTTTCCATCCGACCGTCATGCCGTCAATGGCAGTTCGTCACCGCATGCGTCTCGAGATCGAGGTCGCACGTGAGGTCGCCAATGTCGAGCGTGACATTCGGTGTGCCGTTGAAGATCACTTCCGCACGCCGTGTCACCGTCCGGCTGTACGAACGCGTGCCGGATTGCACCGTCACGAGCGCCGTGACGTTGTGCACGATCGAGCCGCTCAGCGGCCACACGTATTGCGAGCGCGGCATGTCGAATGTCACGGCGGTGACTGTGTCGTACGCCGTGTAATGGAAGACCCGGGTGCGGTTGGTCCGAATGTACATCGTACTGTCGTGGCGCTGGCCCGTACCATCCCACGCATGCTGCACCGGCGTCACGGCGCGGTTCACATGCATCGTGGCGGTATCGGCGCGATTCACCCAGACCGTTCTCGATGTGTTCCAGGCGGGCGTGAACGAGCCGGAGAGCGTGCGGCGATGATTCACCGAATCCGTACGGGCGTCGAAGCCCAGTCCGAACGATGTGCCTTCCCAGAACCGCTTCTGCCGAAGGAGATCCAAGCCGCGCCAGGTGGTCTTGTCGCAGGTGAACCAGCCATCGTTGTCCGGGCCGCTGCATTGCACGGTCACGTCACCCGCGATCGCTGCATTCACTCCGGGCGCCGAGCTGCGCTCCGCGCTCGCGTAGCTGTCTTCATCCGCTGCCATGAGATCCACCGATGTCGCCATCGCATCGCCCACGTCACTGGCCATGGACTGATTGACTTCGGAGTCGGGCAGCGTGAGATCCGGGCTCACGACGGCGTCACTGCTGCAGGCCGCAAGTCCGATCGCCAGCAGTGCCACGCCGGCGGTGCATGAAAAAATGTTCCGGTGCATGGAAGTCCTCGTTGCGCGAATGGTAGTGGCCGGCGCGTTGCCGTTCCGGGTGATGAGACGGCGCCATGGCATCGCGCGTTAAGGGGGACTAGCTTGCCTCACACCTCATTTCCACTTGCAACTCGTGTCCAGCGCTTCACTTCCCAGAACGAAAATCGTCTGTACGATCGGGCCGACGTGTGCCGCCCCCGACGTACTTGGCAGCTTGATGGATGCCGGCCTCAACGTTGCCCGCATCAACTTCTCCCACGGTACCCACGAGCAGCACGCGGGCGTCATCGCGATCGTTCGCCGGCTCGCCGCCGCGAAGTCGCGCCCGGTGGCCATCATGGGCGACTTGCAGGGTCCGCGCATCCGCGTCGGTGATCTCGATGCGCCGCTGACGCTCACCGAAGGCGCCGATGTCGTACTGGCGCCCGAAGCGCTGGCGGACCACGCCGAAATTCCCGTGACCTATGCCGCGCTCGCCGACGACGTCGCGGTCGGGGATCGCGTGCTCATGGATGACGGCCTCATCGAACTCGTGGTGCTCGACGTCCCGCGGCCGCGCGTGGTTGCGCGGGTCATGCACGGGGGGCCGCTGGGCAGCCACAAGGGAATCAACCTGCCCGGCGTGCGCGTTTCGGCGCCCTCCATTACCGACAAGGATCGCGCGGACGTTGCCTTCGCGGTGAGCCAGGGGCTCGATTATCTCGCGCTGAGCTTCGTGCGCCGCGCCGAGGATATCGCGCTGCTGCGCGCGATGATCCCGAAGACGATGCTGATCGTCGCGAAGATCGAGAAGGACACCGCGCTCGCCAACATCGATGAGATCGTGGCTGCATCCGACGCGGTCATGGTGGCACGCGGCGACCTGGGCGTCGAACTGCCCTTCGAGGAAGTACCGATCGCGCAGAAGCGGATCATTGCCGTCGCGAACCGGCACGAACGCCCCGTGATCACGGCAACGCAAATGCTCGAATCCATGGTCACGCATCCGCGTCCCACGCGTGCCGAAGCGAGCGATGTGGCCAATGCCATCCTCGACGGAACGGATGCGGTCATGCTCTCCGCGGAGACCGCCATGGGCGCGTATCCGCAGCTCGCGGTGCGCGCCATGGCGCGTATCATCGCGGAAATCGAACGGCATCCGCCAGCGCGTACGCCACGCGCGATCGGCCGGCGGCGGCAGGACGAGCCGGTCGCCACGGAGGACGCCATCGCCGCGGCCACCGCGGCTGCGGCGGAATCCCTCGCGGCGCCCGTCGTGCTCGTGTTCACGAAGAGCGGCTTCACCGCGCGTATTGTCGCGGCCCACCGCCCGGGCGTACCGATCCTGGCGCTCACGGACATCGAGCAGACCTATCGGCAGCTCGCGCTCGTGTGGGGCGTGCAGCCCGCGCTCGTGCCGCACACCTCGACGTACGAGGAGATGCTCGTGCACGGCAAGGCCGTGGTACAGGCGCGCGGCCTGGCCAAGCCGGGTGATCGGATTCCCGTCACCGCGGGCGTCCCGTTCGATGTGGCGGGCAGCACGAACCTCCTGCGCGTGGAAGTCGTGTGAAGCTCACGATCCTGGGCACCGGCACCAGTTTCGGCGTTCCGCAGATCGGATGCCGGTGCGAAGTCTGCCGGTCCAGCGATCCGCGCGACAAACGCACGCGCTGCGCCGCCGTCGTGGAGAGCAGCGGTGGCACACGGCTGCTCATTGACACCCCGCCCGAGCTGCGGCTGCAGCTCATTGCTTCCGGTGTGGACCGCGTGGATGCCGTGCTCTTCACGCACGCGCACGCCGACCACACACACGGCATTGATGACCTCCGCGCGATCACCAGTCGCCGTGGTGCGGCCCTCCCGATGTACGGACCGGCCGATACGCTGGAGCAGCTGGCTACTCGCTTCCCCTACATTTTTGATGTCCGGATGCGACCGCTGCCGGGCACATCCAAACCGGAAGGCGAAGCCCGGCCGCTGCAGGATGGAGAGCTGGTGCGCATCGGCGACATGGATGTTCTGCCCATTGCCGTGCCGCACGGTCCGGCGACCGTGTTCGCGTACCGCATGGGACCACTGGCGTACGTCACGGACGCCAAGCGGGTGCCGCCGAAGGCGCTCGAGCAGTTGCGCGGCGTCCGGGTCCTGATACTGAACGCGCTGTTCCGGACAGAGCATCCGACGCACCTGAGCATTCCCGAGGCAGTACAGGCCGCGGCTGCCATCGGAGCCGAACGTACCTACCTCACGCACCTGACGCACGACAATCTGCACGCGGATCTGGAAGCGGAGCTTCCACCCGGCGTGACGCCCGCGTTCGATGGGCTCACCATTCGCATCGACTGACATGGCCATCCATCTCGACTACAGCAACATGTTCGCGTCCAACGTGCCGGGTGCCGTGGATGACACCATGTGGAGTGCCGCCGTCACGTCATTCGCGGCGGCGCAGCACACGTTCGATCAACGCCGTGCCGCGGGTGAGCTCGGCTTCATTGATCTCGCCACCAGCGCTGACAGCCTGCAGGCGTTGCACGACTTTGCCGATGGGGTGGGGCAGAGCTTCACCGACATCGTCGTGCTCGGCATCGGTGGCTCCGCGCTGGGCACGATCGCGTTGCGGACGGCGCTGCGCTCCCGCGACTGGAACGAGCTCGAGGATGATGCACGCGACTTCTTTCCCCGGCTGCACGTGCTGGACAACGTGGATCCCGCGACGATCGGAGCGCTCCTGGAGCGGCTGAATCTGGGCGGGACGCTGTTCATCGTCATTTCCAAGTCGGGTTCCACCGCCGAAACGATGTCGCAGTACCTCATTGTCCGTGAACGCCTCCAGGCGACCCTGGACGAGGCCTTCTCGCGCCATCTCGTCTTCATCACCGATCCGGCGAAAGGCGCGCTGCGCGCGATTGCCCGCAGCGAGCGCATTGTGTCGCTGGATGTCCCGCCGAATGTGGGAGGACGATTCAGCGTGCTGTCGCCCGTGGGGCTGCTCCCGGCCGCGCTCGTGGGGATCGATGTCGGCGAGCTCCTGCGCGGGGCGAAGGAGATGTTCGAACGGTGCAGCGGCGCTGCGCTCGAGCAGAATCCGGCCGCGATGTACTCGCTGCTGCAGTGGCTGGGCGATGCGAAACTGGGATTGCACACGCAGGTATTCATGCCCTACAGCGACGCCCTGCGCGATGCGGGCGACTGGTTCGTGCAGCTCTGGGCGGAGAGCCTCGGCAAGCTGAACGATGCCGGTCAGTCGGTCGGACCCACGCCGCTCGGTGCGCTGGGTGTGACGGATCAGCACAGCAAGGTCCAGCTCTTCATGCAGGGGCCGCGCGACAAGACATTCACGTTCGTGACCGTGAAGGACGTGGCACACGATCTGACCATACCGAAGCTGCACGGCGACATTCCCGAGCTCGCCTATCTGGGCGGCCACAAGCTGGGCGAGCTGCTCGACGTGGAGTGTCGCGCGACGGCGGGCGCGCTCGCCAGCAAGGGGCGGCCCAGCATGACCATTGCGCTGGATCACGTGGATGCCTGGCACGTGGGCGGCCTCATGATGATGCTGGAACTCGCGGTGATCTATTCGGGCGCGTTGTACGGCATCAATCCGCTGAATCAGCCCGGTGTGGAACTTGGAAAGCAGTTCACCTACGCCATGCTGGGCCGGGCCGATGCGACAGAGGCGCGCGCGCAATGGGAGGCGCTGCCCAGGCCCGATCCGCGCCGGATGATCTGAGCGGGCCAACCCTTGCGGCTCAAGTCGAGCGGACACAGGTTGTCGAAAGGAGCTGGGCGGGCCACTGATGGCCCGTCCGGCGCTGATCAGCAACGTGGGAGGGTTGATGCGGGAACAGGCTTCGTCCGTGCTGGAATCCGCCGGTGATGTCAGGGTGGAGCATGGGCTCGTCACCGTCAGGAATCCGGCGGCGCTCCGCTCGGAGAAGATGGATGTGCTCGTCCGCGAGGCGGTGTTCGGGCAGGGCCAGTCCAGGGATCATGCGCGCTGGCTGATCTGGCAGATCGGGCAGACGCTGGGTGTCCGTCCCGCATCGATTCACGAGCTGTACATGGCGCGCGGCCGCGGCGAGGTGCACGGCTTCACGGTGCCCGCGATCAATGTGCGTGGCATGGCGTATGACACGGCGCGCGCGATCTTCCGCACGGCGATTCGGATGAGCGCCGGCGCCTTCATCCTGGAAATTGCTCGCTCGGAGATCGCGTACACCGACCAGCGCCCGGGCGAGTACGTCGCCGTCATGCTGGCGGCGGCGCTGCGGGAAGGCTTTCGCGGGCCGGTGTTCATCCAGGGCGACCACTTCCAGGTGAACGCGAAGAAGTTCGCGGGCGACCCGACGGGCGAAGTCGCGGCGGTGAAGCAGCTCGCGCGTGAAGCGGTGACGTCGGGGTTCTACAACATTGACGTGGACACGTCCACGCTGGTGGATCTCAAGCGCCCCACGCTGGACGAGCAGCAGCAGACCAACTACCAGACGGCCGTGGACATCGCGCGATACATTCGCGAGATCGAGCCGGACGGCGTGGTGATCTCCATTGGCGGCGAGATCGGCGAAGTGGGGGCCAGCAACAGCACCGTTCCCGAGCTGCGCACCTACATGGATGGTTTCAATCGCGTGCTGGCCGCGCAGGCTGGCGCGAACACGCACGGGCTGTCCAAGATCAGCGTGCAGACGGGCACCTCGCACGGCGGTGTCGTGCTGCCCGACGGCTCGATCGCCGCGGTGAAGCTGGATCTCGATACCCTGCAGAAGCTGTCCGTGATCGCGCGCGAGGAATACGGGATGGCGGGCGCCGTCCAGCACGGCGCATCCACCCTTCCCGACAGCGCGTTTGACAACTTCCCGCGCATCGAGACGGCGGAAATTCACCTCGCGACGAATTTCCAGAATCTGCTGTTCGACAACATCCCGTCGGCGCTGCGCGAGCGCATCTATCGCTGGCTGGATGAGAACACGAAGGATGAACGCAAGGCGACGGATACGGACGAGCAGTTCTACTACAAGACGCGGAAGAAGGCGCTGGGCCCGTTCAAGCGCGACTTCTGGGACATGGACGCCGAGGTCAGGACGACCCTCGCCGGCGTGTACGATCGCACGTTCGGGTTTCTCTTCGAGCAACTGAAGGTGGGGAACACCGCCGATCTCGTCGCCCGGCATGTCCAGGTGCCCGCACAGCATCGCTCACTCGAAGCGACCGCCGGCGTCGCCGCGGCGCCCGACGACGTGGAGGCCGGCGAATAGCCGCCGACGCGGAGCGGCTGTGGCGCGACGCCTTCAGCCGACTGGCTGGCCGCGCCGCCCACGAAATCCGCAATCCGCTCAACGGCCTGAGCGTGAGCGTGGAGGTGCTGCGCAGCCGGCTTGCTCGGGGCGACGTCGCGCCGCAGTCAGTGCAACCGTTCGCCGAGAGCGCGGCCGAGGAACTGAGGCGGGTAACGCCACTGCTCGAAGCGCTGCTCGCATTGGCGCGGCAGCCACGCACCCCTGTAGATTTGTGGACGGCGGTGGAGCCGGTGCTCCGGCTTCATGCCGCGGTTGCCGCCGCGCACGGCGGCGCGGTCATGACCGCCGTGCCGGCCGACCCGCTGCCGGCGTACCCGGGCGACCCGCTGCTCGCGCGGCTGGCATGTGCGTGCGCGCTGGAAGCCTTCACGGAACCCGGCACGCAGGTGAAGTGCACGGCCCGGCGCGATGCGTCGGCGGTCACACTGGAGTTCTGGGGAAGTGCGCCGCCTGCACCTCCTGATGCGACGATCAAGGCCGTTCTCGCCCGAGCCGGTATCCGGCTCGTTGCTGCGGCCCAAACTATTTCAGTGTGTTGCCCCGCCACGGGGCCGCGCACCGATCGAGAAACCTGAAGCATGCAGACTGCGAGAGTATTGATAGCGGACGATGAAGTCTCCATTACGCGAGGCTTGAGTGCGATTCTCGCGGATGAGGGATACGAGGTGGATGTGGTGGCGGACGGGCAGAAGGCGCTCAATCGGCTGAGCACCGGTACCTACGGCGTGGTGCTCGCCGACCTGCGCATGCCGAAGCTCGGCGGACTGGCGCTGCTGCGCGAGCTGCAGGAGAAGGAGATCACCACCGAGTGCATCATCATCACGGGGCAGGCCACGGTGGATTCCGCGGTCGAGGCGATGCGGCAGGGGGCCTATGACTATATCGAGAAACCGCTGTCGCAGGAGAAGCTCGATCGCCTCAAGGCCCTCATCCCCAAGGCACTCGACAAGTTCAACGTCCGGCAGGCCAACCGCGCATTGAAGTCGGAGCTGCAGGCCCTCACGCACTTCGGCGATCTCACCGGCCAGTCCGAGGCCATGCGTGGGCTGTACCGCGTCATCGACGCGGTTGCGCCATCCACGGCGAGCGTCCTCATCCTCGGGGAGTCCGGGACGGGCAAGGAGCTGGTGGCGCGTGCGCTGCACCAGAAGAGCGAGCGCGCTGCGGGGCCCTTTCACGCACTCAACTGCGCGGCGCTGCCCAAGGATATCCTCGAGAATGAGCTGTTCGGCCATGAAAAGGGCGCTTTTACCGGCTCGGTAAACGAGAAGCCCGGGGCGTTCGAGATGGCCGATGGCGGCACGATCTTCCTGGACGAAGTCGCGGAAATGTCTCCCGACATCCAGGTGAAGCTGCTCCGCGCCCTGGAATCGCGCAGCGTGCGCCGGCTCGGCGGACGCAAGGAGATCGCGGTGGACATTCGTGTGCTCGCCGCCACGAACCGGGACCTGCAGCACGCGTTGGCCGAAGGAGATCTGCGCGAGGACCTCTATTACCGGTTGGCGGTCGTGGAGATCGTGCTGCCGCCCTTGCGGGAGCGCATGAGCGACATCGAACTCCTCGCGAAGGAATTCCTGGTCTCCTTCTCCGTGCGGAACGGCAAGCGCCTCACCGAATTCGACGCTGCGGCCATGGACTGGGTCAAGTCGTACAACTGGCCGGGGAACGTGCGCGAGCTGAAGAACGCCGTCGAGCGCGCGGTCATCATGTCGCAGGGTCCCACGATCACCATCGAGGACATTATGCCGCGCCATCTGCGCGCGTCGGGGGAAACACCGGCCGTCGTGACCCTGCAGGTGGGCTCGACGCTCGCGGAGGCGCGCCGCCAGCTCGTGCTCCGCACGCTGTCCATGACCGGCGGCGACACGGAACGTACGGCGAAGATGCTTGGCATGAGCCCCGGCGAAGTGCGCTCGGAGCTTGCGGCCCTCGTCGGTGCGAATGGCGAGGCAGAGGGCAACGGCGCAGCGGTGGCGCGAAACGTGAAGGCGAGAGTTCACGGACCAGGCAAGGCCGCCGTGAGAGCGAAAGGGCGGCGTTGAGCGAACCCCAAGGAGAATTGTCATGCGGCGGCGAGACGAGGAAATGAGCGATGAGCCCTATGTGGTCATCGAGAAGCGGGATGCCGGCGTCGGCTCCTTCCTGATCGGATTGGCAATCGGCGCGGGCGTGGCGCTGCTGTTCGCACCCCGCACCGGCGAGGAAACCCGGCGCGATCTCAGGCAGCGCGCGCGGCGCGTGTCCGAGGTGGCGCGTGATGCCGCCGGCGATCTGTCCGACTCGGTCGTGGATCAGTACGACCAGGCGCGGCGCGTGGTGGAAGACCGGCTGGATGCGGCGCGGCAGTCCATCCATGTACGCCGGCATCAGGCGCGTGAGGCATTCCGGGCGGGGCGCGATGCGGCTCAACAGGCGCGGCAGGATCTGGAGGATCGGATCGCGGAGTCCAAGTCGAGAACTGCTGATGGCGCCCGCCCGGGCCGGAAGGCCTCGGAATCGGACGTTGCACCGTTGCCGATGCGGGACGAGGGCGAAACGGAATAGCCGACTGCCCCATAGCGCGCGACCATGCCAGCCCTCTCGCTCCGCCGCCGCGCGTGGTGGACGACTCAGGACTATCTCAGGCGCCTCTGGGACAACTCGGGCGACGACGAAATCTTCTTCATGGCGGGGGCGATCGCGTTCAATTTCCTGCTCGCGGCCGTCCCCTTCGTCCTGCTGCTGCTCTCCGGCCTGGGTTACCTGCTGAACCAGTCAGCGACTCAATCTTCGGCCAACATCTGGCTCTTCATCGACCAGCTGCTCCCGCCACACTCCGAGACGCCGGATGCGCCGGTGCACAAGTTGATCAACGACGTCATCAGCACGCGTGGATCGATAGGGCTCGCCAGCCTCATTGGCTTCATCTGGTTTTCGACGCGGCTCTTCGGCACGCTGCGGACCGTGCTCGGCGAAGTGTTCGACATTGAGCAGGGGATGAGCATCGTCAAGGGAAAGCTGTTCGACATCCAGATCACTGTCGTGGGCACGGTACTGTTCGTGATCTACAGCGTGCTGAACGCCTATCTCAAACTGGCGACGACGCACGGGCGGTCGTTTCTGGAGCGGTACGGGCTGGCGCCGGCCGTAATGAGCCAGTTGGAGTACGTTATTGGCACCCTGATAGCGCTGGCGACCATCCTGGTCATGTTCTTCGCGCTGTACAAGTTTCTTCCCAATCGCCGCATCCGCTGGCAGTCAGCGCTGGTCGCGGCCGCGGTGACCAGCGTGCTGTTCGAGCTCGCTAAAATCGTGTTCACCTCGTATGTCGGGCGCTTCAACCCGGGCAGCCTGTACACTGGAACGTTGTACGGACTGGTGATCATCGTGGTCTGGGTGTACTACGCGGCGGTCATCTTCATTCTGGGTGGGGAAGTGGGGCAGGTGTATGAGCTGCGTCGCGTGCGCCAGCGCCAGCGCGAAATCCTCGAAGAATAGCGAGGCATAGGGGCAGCCCATGGGGCAGCCCCAAGGGCTGCCCCATGGGCTGCCCCCATCTCAATCTCCGATTCATATGACTCCGATTGATCTCCGCTCCGATACCGTTACGCAACCGACAGCGGCCATGCGCCGCGCCATGGCTGAGGCCGAAGTCGGCGACGATGTACTCGATGGCGACCCGACTGTGCGGCGCCTCGAGACACGCGTCGCCGAGATGCTGGGGAAGGAGGCCGCTCTCTACTTCCCGAGTGGTACCATGGCCAACCAGACCGCAGTCTGGTTATTGACGCGCCCTGGCACGGAAATTCTCCTCGACGCGGGATCGCACGTCGTGAATTACGAGGGCGCCGGCGCGGCGGCACTGAGCGGCGTACAGGTGCGGCCGGTGCAGGGCGCTGGGCCCGTAATGGACGCGGCTGCGCTAAAGGCGTTCCTGCGTCCCCAGTCTCCCCACGTGCTCCAGGCGAGCGCGATTGCTGTTGAGAACACACATAATGGTGCTGGTGGCAAGATACTGTCATTAATTGATTTGCAGGCGATACGCGATGTTGCACGTGAAGCGAAGCTCCGCATTCACATGGACGGCGCCAGGCTCTGGAATGCGGCTGCGGCGAGCGGCACGGCGCTGCGCGATTTCGCCGCCTGCGCCGATACCGTGATGGTCTCGTTCTCCAAGGGACTGGGTGCGCCCGTCGGCGCGGCGCTCGCGGGCACGCAGGCCCTCATGGCCGAGGGTTGGCTCGTGCGCAAACGATTTGGCGGCGGCATGCGTCAATCGGGAATTCTGGCGGCTGGCGCGCTGCACGCGCTGGACAACCATCTGGCGCGGCTGCCCGACGATCACGCGAACGCGCGGGCCTTCGCTGACGCGGTTGACGGCGCCGGAGGCGCGAGGGTGGTCCCGCCTGACACCAACATCGTGATGATCGATCTGCCGGCCGGCGTGGAGGCCTCCGCGCTCGTCGCGGCGGCGGCAGATGCGGGTGTGCTGATCGCGCCCTGGTCGCACACGCGGGTGCGCGCGGTGTTCCATCTGGACGCTGCGGGGGACGCGGCGCAGCGCGCCGGCGCGGTCGTGCGCGCTGCTCTCACGAGGCTGTCGAAGGCCGCTTCCGCCGCCGTGAGCGCGGCCGCTGGCCGGCGCCAACCTGTTTGATCCGCCTGGCGCCGCTGCTATATTTCGCTCGTCCCAGGTCCCGAAGAATGTCCGCCCGCTAACTCCGTCAGGACCGAAAGGTAGCAGCGGCATGCGGTGTCGAACGTTGCTTCGCCAGGCCTGGGATATCGCGCGAGCGCCGCGCGCCGCACGGCGCGGCGGCCTCGCGCGACAACGGCAATCCGGGAATCGCACGAGAGCCTGACGGTTGCATTGGCCGTCAGGCTCTCGGCACTTGAGGGGAATCATGTACCTCGCGCTCGCCAGGAAATACCGTCCCAGAACATTCGCGGAAGTCGCCGTCCAGTCGCACGTGTCGAACACGCTGCGCGGCGCCATCGCGCATGCTCGCGTGGCGCACGGCTATCTGCTCTGCGGGCCGCGCGGCGTGGGCAAGACCACGCTCGCCCGCGTGCTCGCGATGGCGCTCAACTGCGAGCACCGCGGCGACGATGGCGAACCCTGTGGCTCCTGCATCTCCTGCACGCGCATCTGGAGCGGCGGCGCGAGTCTCGACGTCGTGGAAATTGATGCAGCCTCCAACCGCGGCGTGGACGATGCCCGCGACCTGCGCGAACGCGCCATGTATGCGCCCACGAGCGACGCGCGCTACAAGGTGTACATCGTGGACGAAGCGCACATGCTCACGCGCGAGGCGTGGAATGCGCTCCTCAAGATTCTCGAGGAGCCGCCTTCGCGCGTGGTCTTCGTCTTTGCCACCACCGAGCCGGAGAAAATCGCCCAGACGGCATCGCCCGTGCTGAGCCGATTGCAGCGCTTCGATTTCAAGCGCATCGGCGCCGCCGACATCCGCGCACGCCTCGCCACGGTTCTCGAGCAGGAGCGGATCTCGGCGGAACCCGATGCACTCGCCATGCTGGCGCGCGCTGCCGATGGGTCCATGCGCGACGCGCTCAGCCTCACGGATCAGGCGCTCTCGCTCGGCGATGGGAAGCTCACCGCACAGCGCGTGCGCGAGGCGCTGGGGCTCGTCGCCGAGGATGAATATCTCGCGATCGTGGACCTGCTGGCCGAGCATCGCGCCGGAGAGATCTTCGCGGCACTCGACCGCCTCGTGGATGCCGGTGTTGATCTGGGCGGCTTTCTCGTGGGTCTGACCGCCATGCTGCGCGCGGAACTCGCCCTCGCGCTCGGCGGCGTTGCTCCGGAACTGTCGGACACGGCGCGACAGGCGCTCAGCGCGCGCGTGGGGCGATTTTCGCCTGGCGACCTGCTGCGCATGTTGACGCTGGTCACCGAGCTCGAGCCGCGCTTTCGCAAGAGCGGACAGCAGCAACTGCTGCTCGAATCGTTGCTCGTGCGCTTCGCGCTCATGGACCGCACAGTGGAGCTGGAGGACGTGCTCCGGGAGATGGGCACGGGCGGAGCCGGCGGTGCGGCAGCGAGGACCGCCGCGCCAGCCCCGGCGCCACCTGCCGCGCCGCGACCTGCCGCGCCGCCTGCCCCGGCGCCACCTGCCGCGCCGCCTGCCGCGCCACCTGCCGCGCCGCCGGCGCGCGAGTCGTCTCACGCCCTTTCCGTCAACGTGCTCGCCGAGCGATGGGGAGAGGTCGTGTCGCACGTGCGCACCGACGGGCGCGCCGTACTCGCGGCCGCGCTGCAGCGTGCGCTCCCGGTTGCCGTCTCCGCTCGCGGCGAGATCACCCTGGAGCTGGACGCCGCGGATGCGGCATACGAGCAGCCCATCACCAGCGGTTCAGCCGATGTGCTCGCCGCCGTGGCCGTGCTCTTTACCGGCGCCACGCGACTGCAGGTTCGCGTGGCGCCTGCTCCCTCGGCCGATCAGACGCCGCGCCGCGTCACCGAGGAGAGTGTGCGCAGCGAGCGTCTGGCGATGCTGCGCAAGCGCGATCCATCGCTCGACATCGCGGTGGATGCACTGGATCTGGAACTGCTCGACTGAATGGCGTGCTTGCGGCCGGACTGCGCAGCCCGATAGCTTGCACGTTCACTGCCCACCCGAACGTTGATTCGCCGCGATGGCTGATTTCATGAAGATGCTGCAGCAGGCCCAGCAGATGCAGGGCAAGCTCCAGCAAATGCAGCAGGAGCTCGAGGCCCGCACCGTGACAGCCACCAGTGGTGGAGGAATGGTGACGGTGACCGCGGACGGCAAGGGACAGGTGCGCACCGTGAAAATCGATCCCACGGTGGTGAATCCATCGGACGTGGAAATGCTGGAGGACCTGGTACTTGTCGCGGTGGGTGAAGCGCAGAAGAAAGCGGCGGAGCTGGCGCAGGAGGAGATGCAGAAGCTGACCGGCGGACTTTCGCTGCCCTTCAAGCTTCCCCTCTGAGACGGTCGTGTCTGCGATTGACGATCTCGCCGCGGAGCTGGCCCGGCTTCCGGGGATCGGCCGGAAAACCGCGACGCGGTTGGCCTTCCACCTGCTCAAACAGCCACCGGACCAGAGCCGGCGTCTGGCGGCGGCGCTCGAAGGGCTGGTCACACGCGTGCGGCGCTGCTCGGTGTGCGGCAATCTCACAGAGGAGGATCCGTGCGTGTTCTGTCGCGATCCGCGCCGTGACCAGTCGCTGCTCTGCGTCGTGGAAGAGGCGTCGGACATTGGCGCGGTCGAACGTGCCGGCGAGTATCACGGTCTGTATCACGTGCTCGGCGGACGGCTTTCGCCGCTGGATGGCGTCGGGCCCGATGACCTCGCGATCGAGCCGCTCGTGGAGCGGGTGGCGGCCGGAGGCGTTCGCGAGGTGATTCTCGCGACGAATCCCAGCCTGGAGGGCGAGGCGACCGCGCTGTACGTGCAGCGGCAACTGGCCGGGCAGGGTCCGCGCGTGACGCGCATCGCGCGCGGCCTCCCGGTGGGTGGCGACCTGGAATACGCGGACGGGGTCACGATCGCCCAGGCGATCAGCGCCCGGCGGGAGATGTGATGCCACGTTCGAGGCACGTGGCGGCGCTGACCGTCGGGCTGGCTGGTGGCTTTGCGCTGGGGTTGATCGTCTGGACTCAGCAGACACAGCGCTCCCGGCGCGACCTTTTCAGCGATCGTCCGTGGCGGCGGATGGCGGCCCTCGGTTACCTGCGTAGCCAGGACAGCGTTCGAAACATCCGCCTGCTTCGCGACTACGTTGCATGGGAGCGTCATCCCGGGCTCCGTCGGCGCGGCCAGGCCGTACTGCGCCGCATGGAGCAATCCCTCGAATAGGCACGCACATGCCCGTCGGCGCCGCGAGTTGGTCATTCACGCAGGATGATTACGGAGCGATCGTCCAGTCGCTCCAGCACTTTCTGTTCGAGTCGCACGCGCGGTCGGCGTTGCTCGTGGATCGGTCGGGGCAGCTGGTGGCCACGCTCGGCGAGCAGCCGCATTTCGACCCGGTGGCATTCGCGACGCTCACCGCCGCGGACTTCAGCGCCAACGACCAGCTGGCGCGGCTCATCGGTGAAACGGAATTCAGCTCGCTCTTCCATCAGGGCGAACAGGAGTCGATGTATCTGGCCGACGTGGCGCGCCGCATCATCCTCGTCGTGCTGTTCGACACGCGCACGACGCTGGGATTGGTGCGCCTCAAGGTGAAACCGACTGTGGAGGAGCTCAACCGATTGTTCACCGGCATGTTTCAGCGCGAGCGCGAGCCATCAGCCGCGCCTGGCGTTCTCGCCGGCGCCGAGGATGAGATTGACCAGTTGTTCCAGTAGGCGAGCGAGGCGTTCATGTCGATGATCAACTACGCTTCGCGCGAGATCAACTGCAAGATCGTGTACTACGGCCCCGGGCTGGGCGGCAAG
Source organism: Gemmatimonadaceae bacterium (assembly GCA_036393195.1). Taxonomy (GTDB): domain Bacteria; phylum Gemmatimonadota; class Gemmatimonadetes; order Gemmatimonadales; family Gemmatimonadaceae; genus JADGGM01. The sequence continues at coordinate 44,924 of DASVWN010000004.1, forward strand.
ACCACGAATCTCGAGCACGTGTACGAACGCGTGCAGCCGAACACGCGCGGCAAGCTGATCTCCCTCGCCACCGAGACCGAACGCACGCTGTTCTTCGATTTCCTGCCGGTGGACCTCGGCACCATCCGCGGCTTCAAGACGCGCTTCCATCTGTACACCGTGCCGGGACAGGTGTATTACAACGCCAGTCGCAAGCTCATCCTCAAGAACGTGGACGGCGTGGTGTTCGTGGCCGACTCGCAGATGGATCGCATGGAAGCCAATCAGGAAGCGATGCAGAATCTGTATGACAACATGCAGGAGTATGGGTACGACGTGACGGCGATTCCCTTCGTGATGCAGTACAACAAGCGCGATCTGCCCAACGCGGCGCCCGTGAGCGAGTTGCAGGCCCTGCTCAATCCCGGCTGGGAAGTGCGCGACCCCACGAAGCATCGCGTGGCGCCCGACCCCTATCATGCGGGAGAGAACCTCATCGCGCGGATCCCCACCGGGGAGTGGGTGGAGCGAGCGCCCTGGTTCGAAGCGGTCGCGGTGACGGGCGACGGCGTGTTTGACACGCTCAAGGCAGTGAGCAAGCTCGTGCTGCGAACGCTGGCCTAGGACCCGGCGGGCGCGGTGAACCTCCCCAACGCCCTGTCACTCGGGCGGATCGTCGCGGCGCCACTCATCGCGCTGCTGCCCTTCGCGCCCACCTGGCCGCTCAAGCTGGCCGGCTTCGTGCTGTTCATTGCCGCCGCCATCACGGATTACTACGACGGCGTGCTGGCGCGCAATCGCAACCTCGTCACCGACCTGGGGAAGCTGCTCGATCCGCTGGCGGACAAACTGCTGCTGGTGGCGACGCTCGTCCCGATCTATCTGCTGCAGACCGGTCACGGCACACCCATCTCGATGAAGTTCGACACGCCCTTCGGGAAGATGGGGCTGCCGCTCTGGATCCTGATCGTGGTACTGGGGCGCGAGCTGTTCATGACGATCTTCCGGCAGGTCGCCGCGTCGCGCGGCACCATCATCGCGGCCATCGGGCCGGCCAAGTGGAAGCTGGGCTTTCAGTCCACCTGGGTGGGCGCCGCCTACTTCTGGTTTGCTGCAAAGGAAGCCGCGTTCTTTCACGCGTGGGGCGGCCCGTGGTGGCAGGGCTTCGCGTGGTTCAACGGGCTGGTCGGCGTGATCACGATGTACGTGGCGGTCCTGCTCACGCTCTATTCGTTCTGGCTGTACGTGCGGCGCTATCGTGGCGCGCTGGTCACCTCCTGATGCGGCTCGAGCTCATTACCATCGGCGACGAGTTGCTGCTGGGATACACGGTGGACACGAACGCCGCCTTCATTGCGCGTACGCTCGCGGAAGTCGGCGTGGAGGTGGTGCGTCGGAGCACGGTGGGCGACGATGCCCACGCCATTGCCGATGCGGTGCGCGACGCACTCGAGCGCACAGGCGCCGTGATCACGACGGGCGGACTCGGGCCCACGGCGGACGACCGTACGCGCCCGACGATCGGTGCGCTGTTCGGCCGGGCGCTGCGGCGCGACGATACGGTACTCGCGGCCATCGAGGCACGGTTCCGTGCTTTCGGCATTCATCGTCCAATGCCCGCGAGTAACGTCGTCCAGGCCATGGTACCCGCGGGTGCGCGCGTGCTCGCGAATCACCACGGCACGGCGCCGGGACTGTGGCTGGAAGACGAACGCGGGCGATGGGTGGCCATGCTGCCCGGCGTGCCGTCCGAGATGCGCGCCATGATCGGCGAGACGATTCTTCCTCTGATCGTCGAGCGTGCGGGCCAGGCGCATACGGTGGTGCGATCGCGCACCATCCGCACCACGGGCATCGGCGAGTCGGCGCTCGCCGAATACCTGGGCGACCTGGGCGGCGATAGGGTGAACGGCCTGCCGCTCGCGTATCTGCCAGGATGGGAAGGCGTGGATCTCAGGCTCACGGCGCGGGACCGCTCGGGCGAGGACGCAGAGCGCGCGCTCGAAACGGCCGCCGCGGCGGTGTGTGCGCGGGCCTCGCGATACGTCTACGGGCAGGACGGGGTGGATCTGGCCTCGGTGGTGCTCGATCTGTGTCGCGCGCGATCGCTCCGCATCGGCACGGCCGAGAGCTGCACCGGAGGATTGCTGGGAGCACGGCTCACGGCGATTCCCGGCGCCAGCGATGTCTTCATGGGCGGTGTAGTGGCGTATGACAATTCGGTGAAAACTGCGCTGCTGGGTGTCCCCGAGGCCGTGATTTATGCATCCGGCGCGGTCAGCGAACCGGTGGCGACCCTCATGGCGCGCGGTGCGTGCGAGGCGGTGGGAGCCAATGTCGGGATCGCCATCACGGGAATTGCGGGTCCGGACGGCGGCACGCCCGAAAAGCCGGTAGGAACCGTCTGGATTGCCGTCATGGTGAAGGGTATCACCCAGGTCATGGGGCGCACGTACCTCGGCGACAGAACGGAGATCAGGCAGCGCGCCGCGCAGGCGGCGCTGGATCTCGTGCGGCGCACCGCGGGTCCAGCATCCTGATCTGCCGCTTCGGCAGCGTATCCGGGCACGCCGGTTGCACCTGCCTCGTGGGGTACTGAGATTACATCGAGAGATCGTAGCGAGTGTGCGCCGCCACGTGTGGCAGCACACGCTCTTCAACCAGAATAGGGAAGCCCATCGTGCCACAGGACTCTCGCGGACGTCACGGCGAGGATCTGCCGGTTCCAGCCGGCGACGTGACGGACAACGACGTGGCTCAAGCCGCGCAGTCTGAGCTGGAGCAACAGCGCGCGGCCGGTGCCGCCGGTGATGCCCAGCGTCAGATCGACGAACACAAGGATCGCTATCTTCGGCTCGCCGCAGAATTCGACAACTATCGCAAGCGCACATTGCGCGAGCGGCACGAAGCCGGCGCTCGCGCGCAAGGCGAGCTGCTCCGGAAGCTGCTCGATCCGCTGGACGATCTCGGCCGCGTAACCGCGGGGCAGGGCCCGGTGCCGGATGCCCACGCCGTGGTGTCCGGTGTGGCCGCCATCAGGAAAAAGCTGATGGACGTGCTCGGCGCGATCGGACTCGAGGTGATCTCGCCGGTGGACGAGCCGTTCGATCCCGAGCAGCAGGAAGCCGTAGCAACCGAGCCGGCACTGTCGCCGGAAGATGACCACGTCGTGTCTCAGGTCTATCAGCCCGGATACCGCTTTCAGGGACAACTGCTGCGCCCCGCCCGCGTCGTCGTGAAGCAATGGACTGCCTGAGGAGCGCGTAACCACCTATGGCGCAGAACAAGGATTTCTACGCCGTGCTCGGAGTGTCGGCGTCAGCGAGTCCGGACGAGATCAAGAAGCAGTACCGCAAACTGGCCAAGCGATATCATCCCGACGCGAATCAAGGCGAGGCGAAGGCCGCCGAACGCTTCAAGGAAATTTCCGAAGCGTACACGGTGCTGGGTGACGCGGCCAAGCGGAAACAGTATGACGAGATGCGGCGGCTGGGCGCGTTCGAAGGCTTCGGCGGGTTTGGCGGCGCGCGTCCGGGCGGAGCCCGCCCTGGTGCCGGGAGCCGTGCCGGCGGTACCGCCGGTGGACCGAATGTCCGGTTCGAGGACTTCGATATTGGAGGACTGGGCGGCCTCGGTGATCTCTTCTCGTCCATGTTCGGCGGTGGGCGCCAGGGTGGAGCGCGTCCGCATGGCCCCGAGCGCGGGCAGAACGTGGAATCCACGCTTGCCATCCCGTTTCGGGTGGCGGTGCTCGGTGGCAAGATCCCCATTGATCTCGAGGTCAATGAGGAATGCCCCACGTGCAAGGGAAGTGGTGCGGCGCCGGGCGCGAAGTTCTCGACCTGCACCGAATGCGGCGGCCGCGGAATGATCTCGTTCGGGCAGGGTGGATTCGCAGTCAACCGCCCGTGTCCCGTGTGTCTCGGGCGCGGCCAGGTACCCAGTGAGCGCTGCCCGACCTGTCAGGGGAGTGGTGAGACGCGGGTGCACCGTACCGTGAACATTTCAGTGGCGCCCGGAGCGGATACCGGCACGCGCGTGCGCCTCTCCGGCCAGGGTGGAAAGGGAGCCAGTGGAGGGCCGCCCGGCGACCTGATCATCACGTTTCAGGTACAGCCGGATCGCTTCTTCTCGCGCGAGGGCAACGATCTCGTGGCGCATGTGCCGCTCAACATCGCGCAGGCCACGCTTGGTTCGAGGGTCAGCGTGCGCTCGATCAGCGGACGGAAGATCGCCATCCGGATTCCAGCGGGTACACCTTCCGGCAAGCGCTTCCGCGTGCGCGGGCAGGGTGTGGCTACAGGCGATGAAACCGGCGATCTCATTGTCGAGGTGAGCATCACGGTGCCCGAGTCGCTCACGCCGGAGCAGGAGGAGATGATGCGCAACTTCGCTGCGGCGGGCGGGATCAAGTATTGATGCGGGTCCCGGCGCACGTTGCCCGGTGGGTGGAGGCATGGCGATGAGCGCGCAACCGACGCTCGAAACGGCGCGTCTGCAATTACGCCCCTTCACGGCGGCGGATGCTCCCGCGGTGGAGCATCTCGCGGGCGAGCGGGCAATTGCCGAGATGACGCTGCATGTACCACACCCTTACACGCTGGACATGGCCGAAGGGTGGATCGGTACGCACGCCGAACAATTCGACAACGGGTCCGCGGCAGTGTTCGCCATCGTGCGTCGTGACGACGATACGGTCGTGGGCGCAATGGGATTGAAGATCGACGGTGACGACTTGCGCGCGGAGCTTGGCTACTGGATTGGCTTGCCCTTCTGGGGACAGGGCTACTGCACGGAAGCGGCGCGAGCGGTACTGGGCTACGGGTTTCGCGACCGCGGACTGCGTCGCGTACACGCGACGCACTTCAGCAGGAATCCAGCGAGCGGCCGCGTGATGCAGAAGATCGGCATGTCACATGAGGGCACGCTGCGGCAGCACGTCTGCAAGTGGGGCGAGTTCGAGGACGTGAGGGTGTACGGCATCCTGCGCGAGGAATTCGAGAGCGCTCAGGAAATCAGCCGTCTGGGTTCACGCTCAGGCTGACGCTCCGGCTGACGCTCAGGCTCCGTTGACGACTCGCGCGGCTGCTGGGCCAGCGGGGCAGCCGGGATCTCGTCGTGCACCGGCGCGCCAATGTCCGAGACGCTGCGCTTGAACTCCCGGATGCCCTTGCCGAGGGAGTGCCCGATCTCGGGCAGCCGCTTCGCGCCGAAGAGCAGCAGCACTACCAGCAGCAGAAGCAGGAGTTTTTCCGGTCCTATGTCGCCCATGTGACCTCTCTGTCGCGAAATCGTTACGCCGCGAGTACCGGCAGCGCCGATCGCGCCGCCCGTGAAGAATCAATCAGTGCCCCACCCAGCACCCGATCGCCATCGTAGAGCACGAGCGACTGTCCCGGCGTGATGGCGCTTACCGGCTGGTCGAGCGCAAGCTCGATGCGGTCATCGTCGAGACGGACAACCTCCGCGGGCGCTGCGCTGGTGCGATGCCGCACCTGCACCTGCACGTGCGCGCCGACCGTGGGTGGCACATCCACCAGCCAGTTCACGTCGCGCGCCATCACGCCGCGGCCCAGCAGCTCCTCCCGCGGTCCAATGACCACGTGGCGCGTATCCGGACGTATGGCGATGACGTACATCGGTTGCGTGTAGCCGCCCGGCAGTCCACGGCGCTGACCGATCGTGAATCGGGCATAGCCGTTGTGCATGCCCGCTACGCGCCCGCTCGAATCCACGAACGCGCCCGGCGCCAGCGCGGGTGTATCCGCACCCAGGTGCTTCGCGATCACCTTCGCATGGTCCCCGTCCGGCACGAAGCAGATGTCCTGGCTGTCCGCTTTCTCGGCAACGCCTTCGAGTCCGAGCTCGTGCGCGACGCGCCGTGTCTCGACTTTGGTATGCTCGCCGACGGGGAGCAGCATCTGTCGCACCACGGAGCGGTCAATGCCCCAGAGGAAGTAACTCTGGTCCTTGCTGTGATCGTGGCCGCGGTACAGCTCGCCGTTGATCACCCGCGCATAGTGACCCGTTGCGATCCAGCGAGCGTCGAGTGCGTGCGCCCGGTGGAGCAGGTCACGGAACTTGGTGAACGTGTTGCAGCGCACGCAGGGAATCGGCGTGCGTCCCGCGGCGTACTCGCTCACGAAGTTCTGCACGACATCGCGGCCGAACGCGCTCTCCAGGTTGAGCACGTAGTGCGGCACGCCGAGCGACTCGCACACGCGGCGCGCATCATTGATGGAGTCGAGCGAGCAGCAGGGACGATCGGGCACCTCAGCGCCATAGCAGAAGAGCTTCATCGTGACGCCAATGACGTCGTACCCCTGCCGGACGAGCAGGGCCGCGGCGACCGAGGAATCCACGCCGCCGGACATGGCGACCACGACGCGCTCCCGCATGGCGGTCACGCGAGCGCGCCGGCGAGCCGGCGCGACTTGGCCACGAGTGCGGGGAAGACGTCAGCCACGCGCTCCACGCCCTCCGGCGTGGTGAGCGCGCCGAGGCTCATGCGCACGGCGGCAATGGCCAGCTCGCGCGGTACGCCGATGGCCGCGAGCACGTGCGATGGATCCACGCTTCCACTCTGACAGGCCGAGCCCGAAGAACAGGCTATGCCGGCGAGATCGAGCGCCATGAGCATGGACTCGCTGTCGGTGCCGGGAACGGAAATGTTGAGCACGTGAGGTGCGCGCGTTGCGCTGGCTCCATGAACCACGGCGTCGGGAATGCGTGCCAGCAGTTCCGCCTGGAGCTGGTCGCGCAGGCCACCCAGCCGGTTCATTTCCTCCTCGCGCTCGGCCACCGCGAGCTCCGCCGCGCGAGCCAGCCCGACCGCCGCCGCCACGTTCTCCGTACCGGGACGCACGCCGAAGTTCTGCGACCCGCCGTGCAGCAGGGGCTCGTAGGGCGTGCCGCGGCGAATGAAGATCGCGCCAATGCCCTTGGGCGCACCGATCTTGTGCCCGGACATGGTGAGCATGTCGAACGGCTGCTGCCGGGCGTCGATGGCGATCTTGCCGAACGCCTGGACCGCATCGGTATGAAAGAGAACGCCGCGGGCCTTCGCTTGTCCGGCAAGCTCGGGAATCGCCTGCACGACGCCGATTTCATTGTTGACCCACATGACCGAGCAGATGGCGACATCACTCCGGACGCTGGCGTCGAACGATGCACGTTCGACGACGCCATCATGCGTGACGGCGAGCAGCCGCTCCGTGGCGCCCTCGTGCGCGGCGTAGTGCGCGGCCGCCAGAATTGCCTTGTGCTCAATGGGCGTGGTAACCACCGCCAAGCGCCCGCTGGAGCGCAGTGCGTGCCAGGCTCCCAGGATGGCCAGGTTGTCGCCTTCAGTGCCACCCGACGTGAAGAAGACTTCGCCCGGCGTCGCGCCCAGACAGCGCGCCAGCCGCTCGCGCGCTTCGTCCAGTGCCGCGCGCGCGTCGCGCCCCCAGCGATGTGTGCTCGATGGGTTGCCGAATCGCGGACCGTAGAACGGCTCCATGGCGGCGCGGACTTCGTCGCGCACCGGCGTGGTCGCGGCGTGGTCCATGTAGACTGGCTGGCGCATGGATGCAAGTTAACGAATGAGTCGTGCCGCAAACCAGTATGGCGCGAAGCGGCCGGCACGGGACTCAGGCACTGGCATGATTGGACGCGCCCGCGAGCGCCTCGGCGCCGGCCGGGCGCCAGAGCAGGACGGGGAGCGCAGTCAGCCGCATCACGCGCTCCGCGACGCTGCCGAGCAGGATGCGCGACAGCCCGCCGCGTCCATGCGTCGACATGGCGATCAGGTCCATGTTGTTCATGTACGCGTAGAGCACGATGCCCCCGGCGGCGTGCTCATCGTGCGCCACGTGCGTATGCACGTGGGCTCCGCGAGTGCGCAGCTTTCCGGCCATTCGATCCAGATACGACTCGTCGCGGTCCTGCGCGAGCGGCGCGACGGTGAGCAGCGTGATCTCCAGACTGGCCGGCTCAGCCAGCTTCAGCACGTGGGGAATCACCGATTCCGCCAGCGGCGATCCGTCCAGCGTGATGACGACGCGCCGAAAGACCGGTCGCGGCAGTTCGCGCCACGGACGGCCAGGGCCGGGGATGAACAGCACGGGAACGGACGCAGCGCCGATCACCGCCTGCATGCGGCCCGACATTGGACCCTGTCGTGCGCTGGCCTCGCGCGCCGAGATGACGACCAGATCGATCCCATGCGATCGGATGAGTTGTTCGAGCGCCAGGGCGTAGGGCGGCTCCGGGAAGGAGACGGCGACATGGAATGGCGTCTCCGTGGTCATCTCGTGCGCGAAGTCGGCGACCGCGCCGCGCGTGTGCTGGCCGAGGCCAACCAGCTCGATCGTCGCCTCGGAGTGCGTCGCGAGCCCGAGCGCGGTCTGCACGGCAGGTTGTGCGTCGCGCGGTTTGGAGATGGACACAAGGATGTGGTCGTACATGGCTGGCCGGTGTGCAGGATGGTGGGCGGGGCAGGGGCAGCCCATGGGGCAGCCCCATGGGCTGCCCTATTGCTGCATTGATGCTACATAGGGGCTGCCCCATGGGCTGCCCTTGCGGGGCCTGGGCGGAGCAGAGCGCGGACCGGTGCGGCGTCGAGGCCGGAGAGTCTGAGAGGGAGCGCGGTGAGCTCGTACTCACCATCGGACACCGTGCGAAGGTCGAGATTCTCCAGATTCCATGCGCCGCCGGCGAAGAGCGCGCGGTGCGTGTCGAGCGTGCGGCTGTCCCGCAGGTCGACAGACGGCGCGTCCACGCCGAGCAGCCGCAGCCCGCGGGCGACCAGCTCCCGAACTGCATCAGGCGACAGCGCGGGCCACGCATCCGGAAACACGCCGCTGGCGATGCTCTGGCTCGTGCGCAGGAGCAAGCGCGTCACGCCGCTGGCCGCCAGGGAGGGGAGGTCGTGCAGCGAGAGCAGTTCCCCCGGAGCGGATACCGTGCACACCAGCGCGGGTCCCATGAACGCGTCGAGCGGCAACTCGTCGGACGCGGTCCACCCGTTGTCAACGTGCAGCGGCGCGTCCGCGTGCGTCCCGACGTGCGGGCTCATGGTAATGGTCGAAACGTTCACACTGTCGCCGTGCGCGAGCTGCCGGGTCCAGCCGCACGTATAGGGCGTGTCGCCGGGCCATTCCGGCGTTCCGAGTCGTACCGCGACGCTGATGTCGTGCAGCATCACGGTGCCCCGCCGCCCGCGGCGCTGCTGCCACCAAAGAACTTCGACCGCACACTCCAGAGCTCCGGGAAGAAGCGCTGGGACACCGTGCGCGCGAGATAGCGCGAGCCGAGTGTTCCGCCCGTGCCGTGCGTGGCCGGGCCGATGATCCGCTCCACGAGCTGGACGTGCAGGAAGCGCCAGCGCGCGAATCCCTGCTCGTACTCGAGCAGCTCTTCAGCGAGCATGAGCAGCGGCGACGGCGCGGGTGACGAGTAGATCGTCTCCAGCGTCGTACGATTCGCCTCCAGCAGTGTGGTAAGCCGCGCCTGCAGCGTGGGACGCTCGAGCCAGCGCGTGACGATTGGCGGGGGAGCCCCGTGCTCGTTGATGACCGACATGAAGTGCGCGTCACGCAACCCCGACGCTGCTTCGATCGCGCGGAACTGCGCGCTCTGCGAGCCGCTGGACGTGCCGAGATAGCCGCGAAACTCGGCGAAGCGCTGCGGCGGGAGCGTGTCGAGCGCGGAGAGCTGGTCGGTCACGATGCGCACGAGGGCGTTCAGTCGCTTCACTTCGAAGACGGCTCCGATGACGTCGTTCGCCTCCATGGCGCGCACGAGCGACTCGAGCTCGTGCAGGATCACCTTGAACCAGAGCTCACTCGCCTGGTGGACCACGATGAACAGCAGTTCGTCCGGATGCTCCGGGCGTGAAACCGGGTGCTGCAGCGCAAGGAGCGCGTCGAGCGCCAGGTAGCCCGGATAGTCGATGTCACTCCTGTCGTGTGCCTGCGCGGTGTCGTCGCTCAAAATGTGGAGACCTCGAGCGCGGCAACGTCATCGACGCGCATCGTTTCGGTGGTGAAGAAGGGCTCGCCGTAGCGCACGCGCACGAGCGAGCCGCAGTGTGCAGCGTGGTGCCGTACCATGTCGAGGAGCGGATCGCCGTTGGGATACACCTCGCCCGCCTGCGTCACGCCCTCGAATTGCGATGCGTACGCGCGCACCGCCTCGAGCTTCTGCTCGAATACGGTCGAGATGTCCACCACGAACGTCGGCTTGATGTAGTCTTCGCGAAAGGAGAGGCAGTGAATGACCTTGTGGGGGCGGTGCTTCGGGACGGAGGGTTCGACCTTGGCGAGTCCGGCCACGAAGCACGCGTCTCGCACCAGTTGGGCCGTGACGCGGTGATCGGGATGTCGGCCGTGCTGCGCGGGCGCAATGACCACGCGCGGCGCGAAACGGCGAATCGCCTTGGCCAGCTCGGCGCGCGTGGCCGGCGTGTTCACCACGCCCGCGTCGGGGAAGCCCATGTTGATGCGCGCGCTCACGCCGAGGATCTCGGCGGCCCGGCTTGCTTCGGCGGCGCGCAGCCCGGCGGAGCCGCGTGTACCGGTCTCACCTTCGGTCAGGTCGATGATCGCCGTCGAGTGCCCAAGCGCGGCGGCGCGCAGCAGCGTCCCACCACAGGTGAGCTCCACATCGTCGCGATGCGCCGCTATGGCGAGAACGTCAATGGAGGACATGGGCAGGAATATACGGAAGAGCGGAAGAATGGGCTGCTGACCCTTCACTCGTATCGGAGCGCTTCCACCGGGTCCATCTTCGCCGCGCGGTTCGCCGGGAGCAGCCCGAACACGAGCCCAATGCTCACCGACACCGCCACGGCGATGAGCGTGTACCGCACTGGCGTCGTTGCCTCGATGTTCATCATCATGGTGGCGAGGCGCCCCATGCCGAGTCCGAGCACGATCCCGATGACTCCGCCAATCCCGGTGAGCGTCGCGGCTTCAGTGAGGAATTGCAGCATGATGTCCCGGTGCGTGGCGCCCAGCGCCTTGCGCACGCCGATCTCGCGCGTGCGGTCGGTCACCGAGACCATCATGATGGCCATGACCCCGATGCCGCCCACCATGAGCGCGACCGCGGACAGCACGATCATCACGAGAAAGAACACGCCCGTGATCTTGTTGAAGGTGTCGAGGATCTGATCCTGCGTCATGAGGTCGAAGCTGTTGGGTTGCGACGGGCGCAGGTGTCGCAGGCGACGCAGCACGGTGAGGACATCCTCCTGCGCCTGCTCCACGGTCACGCCCGGACGGGGCTTCACGACGATCCAGAGCGCGTTGGTGCGGTCGAATTGGAAGTCATGGTCGAGCATGGCATATGGGAGGATCGCCCCGGTCGCCTGGCCCGGGGGACTGAAGATGTTCGCGGGCTGCTCGTAGACGCCGATCACACGCGCGGGCCAGCCGCCCACGCGCACGACCTTGTCGAGCGGATCCTCGCGTCCGAAAAGGCGCCGCGCCACATCCTGGTCGAGCACTGCCACACCGGCGCCTCCCGCCAGCTCGGCGCGCGTGAACCAGCGCCCCGCAAGGAGATCGCCGCCCTGCACCTCGGGAAATCCATTGTCCGCGCCAAACACGGCCACCTGCTGCGTACGGATGCCGCGATATTCCACGCGCCCCATGGTCTGCCCCCAGATGGCCGCATACTGGATGCGCGGCAGCGTCGCGACGGCCGTGGCCTCGCGCGGTGCGACGTCGGGACGATCGCGAATGGCGGCGGGGAGCTGATTCGGGTTTGTTGGCGTGGAAGTCTTGACGACATAGAACGTCGTGGGCCCCGCGATCTCCAGCGTGTGCAGAATCTGGTCGCGCACCCCCTGGACGATCGCGGCCATGGCCATCACGGTGGCGACGCCGATCACCACGCCGAGAATCGTGAGCGCCGAGCGCATCTTGCTCGTGCGCATGGTGTCGAGCGCGATGCGGATGTTCTCGCCGAGATGCTCGCCGAGTCTCATTCGGCCCGGAGCGCGGTGATGGGATCGAGACGCGCGGCGCGCGAGGCGGGGTAGACGCCAAAGAGCACGCCGACGCCTGCGCCGAGGGCGAGCGCGACGCCAATGGACCATGCCGTGACACGCGCCGGCAGCGGCGATGCGGCCGCCACGGCGAGCGCGAGCAGCCAGCCCGTGGCCACACCCAACGCCCCGCCCAGCGTGGCCAGCACTACCGCCTCGGTGAGAAACTGATGTCGAATGTCGCGCTGCGTGGCGCCAACCGATTTGCGGATGCCGATCTCGTGCGTGCGCTCGGTGACCGCCATGAGCATGATGTTCATGATCACGATGCCGCCCACGAGGACGCCGATCGCGACCACGGCCGGAATGACCTGAAAAAGCACTCTGGTGAGATTCTTCCAGAAGTCCACGAGCGCTGCCGCCGTCTCCACGGTGAAGTCGTCCGGTTGCGTGGGATGGAGCCGGTGGGCAATCCGCATGGCCTCCTCTGCCGTTGCCATGGCTGCGGGAATCGAGGCGGCATCGGGCATCTTCACCGAAATGGTGGTGCTGCCGCGCCGGCCGTATATCGTCTCGAAGCTCGTGATGGGCATGAGGACAAACGTGTCGAACGACTGCCCGAGTACCCGGCCCTTGGGGGCAATGACCCCCGCGACAGTGAAGCGCTCACCCATGATGCGGAGCTGCTTTCCGACCGGGTCCTCGCCGCTGAACAATTTGTCGGCGACGTCCGCACCGATGGCGACGACGGGTCGCCGCTCGCGCGCGTCGGTATCCGTGAGCGGGCGGCCGCTCGTGACGTGATAGTCCTGCACGACCTGGTAGGGTGGCGTGGCGCCGATTATGGACACGTTGTCCAGCGTCCGATCGCGCCAGCTCAGTTCGGCCAGCGGGGTGGGAAAGCCGGACTGCACGCTCACGGCATTCGCATTGGGGAGCGCCGCGATGACCGCGGCGGCGTCCGCCTGGGTCAGCCTGGGGCGCTTCTGCAGCTCGCGCCATTCCTCATCGTCGAACAGACCGATCCTGATCGGAATGCGCCGCACCTGGAACGTGTTCACCCCGACGACGGCGTCGGCGATGTTCTCCTTCACGTAGGCGTTCATCCCCTGAATGATCGCGACGACCGCCACCAGGAAGGTGACCGCGACGATGATCCCCAGGAGGGTGAAGAACGATCGGAGCTTGTTCGCGCGGATCTGGCCCAGCGCGATCACGAGGACGTCGGCGAGGAGCATTCGCTGGTGCATGGTGGCCGGGGGCGGGTTGCTGGTGTCGTCCCGCGCCGCTTCAAGCTACCAGCACTCAGCCGCCAGCGACCAGCTCACTCGTATCGCAACGCCTCCACCGGATCGAGCCGGGCCGCGCGCACGGCGGGGAGCAGACCGAACACGACGCCGGTGAACGCGCTGGCGGCGAGTGCGGCGACGATGGCCAGCGCGGGGATGGACGCGTCAATCGAGGAGAGACGGCGGATACCATAGGTGATGAGCCCGCCGACGATGAGTCCGATCACGGCGCCAATGAGCGTGAGCGTGGCGGCCTCCACCAGAAACTGCCAGAGGATGGTACCGCGTGTGGCGCCCAGCGCCTTGCGCACGCCGATCTCGCGCGTGCGCTCCGTCACGCTGATCATCATGATGGCGATCACCCCTACGCCGCCCACCAGCAGGCCAATGGATGACAGGCCCAGCATGACCATGAAGAACATGCCGACGATCTTGTTGTAGAGCTCCATCACCTTCTCCTGCGTGCTCACGAAGAAGGTGTTGTCCTGCGAGGGCTTGAGCAGGCGGCGGCTGCGCAGCGTGGCAATCGCGTCGTCAATGGCGACATCCTGCGCGACGCCGTCGCGCGGCTTCACGGTGATGTCCATCCAGCGCACGCCCATGTTCAGCTTGCGGCGCGCGGTTTCGAACGGAAAGATCGCGCCGGGCTTGTTGGCACCGCTGAAGATATTGGCCAGCGGGTGATACACGGCAATGACGCGGAATGGGATTCCGTTCACCTGGATGGTCTTGCCCAGGGCGCTCCCCTGCGGGAAGAACTTCTCCTGCATGGCCTGGTTGATGATCACGACCTGGGCCGCGTCGGTATTCTCGGCATCGGTGAAGCTGCGCCCGGGGTCGATCGTACCTCCATCCACGTTCGTCCAGCCGGGTGAGTAGGCATCGTAGCCGGCACCCGGCAGCTCCTGATCCTTGTACTTGAATGCCGCCGAGCCACCCGCGTGCGCGATGACGCCCGCCACGGAGGGCTGTCGCGCGATGCGCTGCGCGTCCTCCACGGTGAGCGGAGCGTTGTGCCGCCACGGGCAACTGTCGTCGGACCCGTTGCAACTGTTGATGGCGATGGGCCACTTCGTGATGAAGAACGTGCTCGGCCCGGCGGCCGCCAGACTCTTCTCCACGCCGGAGTTGATGCCGTGCACCGCGGCGGACATGGCCGTGACAACGAACACGCCCACGGCGACGCCCAGGATGGTGAGCGCCGCGCGCACCTTGTTGGAGCGGATCGCGTCGAACGCAATGAAGACGCCCTCGCTCAGGATGTGCAGCCGGTCGCTGATGGTCATGCTACTCCGCCCTCAGGGCCGCGATGGGATCGAGGCGTGATGCGCGGCTCGCGGGATACAGCCCCGCCGCGATGCCGACGCCGGCGCCCAGCACCACGGACACGATCACGGACCAGAGCGCCACGCTGGTTGGCAGCGGCGACAGTGTGGCAATGGCGCGCGACAATCCGAAGCCCAGGCCAATGCCCAGGGCGGCGCCCACGGTGCTGAGCGTGGCGGCTTCCACGAGGAACTGCGAGAGAATGTCGCGACGCCGTGCGCCCAGCGACTTCCGGATGCCGATCTCGCGCGTGCGCTCCGCCACGGCCACCAGCATGATGTTCATGATCACGATCGCGCCCACGACGAGTCCGATGGCGGGAAGCACGACACCGGCCTTCACCAGAATGCCCTTGATGACCTCCCACTGCGTGAGCGCACTCGCCGAACTTTCGAGCACGAAGTCATTCGGCTCCTCGGGACGCAGCTTGTGCCGGCGCCGCATCAATTCACTCACTGTGCCCTGCAGATCCGTCATCGCCGCCGGACTCTGTGCCTTCACCATCACCCCGTACAGGCGATCGTGATGGCCGATGAAGCGGCTCATCGGGGAATGGAAGGGCGCGATCATCTGCCGGTCGAGCGACAAGCCGAACGCGCTGCCCTGTTTTTCGAGGAGGCCAATGACGCGGAACGGCAGCCCTCCCACGCGGAGCTCCTTGCCGATCGGGTCGAGATTGGGGAAATAATGGTCGGCCACGTCGGTGCCGATCACGACCACGGGCGACCCCAGCTGGTCCTCCAGCTCCGTGAAGGCGCGCCCTTCGGTGACGGTGAGGTTCTTGATGGCGAAGAACGCCGGCGATGCCGCCTCCGTCAGCACCTGCGGCCCGCCATTCACGTAGCGGGACTGCGGCGTGGTCCAGTCCATGTCGAGCAGCGACCACTGCGTGCTGTCCGGAATCACGGCACGGATCGCGTCGCCATCGGCGATCGTGATGTACGGACGGCGCTGCCAGGATCGCCACTCCGCCTGCGTCACGTCCCCCATGTTGAAGTCGGGATAGCGTCGCACGGTGAACGTATTGACGCCCAGGAATTTTCCGGCGAACGCGTCCTCCATGTAGTTGCCCATCCCCTGCACGATGGAGACCACGGCGATGAGGAACATGACGCCGAGCGTCACGCCCAGCAGCGTGAAGAAGCTCTTGAGCTTCTGCGCGCGGATCTGCGCGAGGGCGAGACGGATGGACTCGAACAGGGACACGGATGCGGATGGCCGGTAGCTGGTGAGTGTTGAATGCCGGCGCGAGACTACAGTGCCCCGGCGCCGACTTTCTCGACGAACGACTCGCGCCGCTCGTCGGAGGCAACGCGGCCATCGCGCAGCACCACGATACGCCGCGCATGCGCGGCAATGTCGGACTCGTGCGTGACCATGATCACGGTCTGGCCGCTGTTGGCCAGCTCCTCGAACACCCGCATGATCTCCTCGGATGTCTGCGAATCGAGATTGCCCGTGGGCTCGTCGGCGAGCAGGATGGCGGGCCGGTTCACGAGCGCGCGCGCGATGGCGACACGCTGGCGCTGGCCGCCCGACAGTTCGTTCGGCCGGTGGTCCATGCGATCCGCCAGTTGCACGCGCCCCAGCGCGTCCATCGCGCGCTGGCGCCGCTCCGCCGAGCTGACGCCCGCGTAGACCAGTGGCAGCTCCACGTTGTGCAGCGCCGTGGCGCGCGGCAGCAGATTGAACGTCTGAAAGACGAATCCGATTTCGCGGTTGCGCACGCGTGCCAGCTCATCGTCCTTCATCGTGGAAACCATCTCGCCATTGAGCCAGTACTCGCCCGCGGTGGGGGTGTCCAGGCAACCAATCACGTTCATCAGCGTGGACTTCCCCGAGCCGGAGGGCCCCATGATGGCCACGTATTCATTGCGGCGGACGGCGAGATCCACACCGCGCAGCGCGTGCACCACCTCGCCGCCCATGTCATAGTCGCGCCGGATGCCGCGCGTCACGATCACCCAGTCCTCGCCCGGCGCGATACCGGTCCGTCCCGTCACCGCCTGGCGTTCGGCGGTAGTGCTCAACCCGACTTCAGGCATGTTCGTGCTCACGGCTTGCTCCCCGTCCTGGTTTTGTCGTCCACTTTCGTCTCGCGCACCAGCGTGCTGTCCTTGAGATCGTGAATCGCCTGGTAACTCCCCGAGACGATCGTTTCTCCCGGCTGGAGCCCGCTGAGCACCTCGAAGTATTCCTCGCCCGCAATGCCGATCTTCACCGGCCGGAAGGTTACGCGGTTGTCCTTTCCGACGATGAACACGCCTTCCGTCTCCTTCTGTCCGACCTGCTTCTGCGGCTGCTTCCCGAGGGCAAGCTGCGCGGAATCCGTGTTGGGCGACGTCTGATGCTCGCGCACAGTGAGCGCGATGATCGGAATGGCGAGTACGTTCCTGCGCGTGTCCGTGACGATCTTCGCCGTCGCCGAGAAGTCCGGTCGCGTCTCCGGCGGCGGATTGAGCAGCTGGACCTTTACAAAATAGTCTACGGCCTGGTCCGTCGAGGTGCTGGCTGACGTCGTGGAGAGCGGGTTCTGCAGCGAGCTGTTCGCGATCTCCACCACACGACCAACGAACGTGGTATCCGGGAACGCATCGATGTCCACCGCGGCGGAGTCGCCCACCGAGATGCGCGCGACATCCGTCTCGTCCACCTTGATCTTGGTTTCCAGCACGGTCATGTCGCTCACCGTGAGCAGCACTGCCGCATCCTTGTTGAATGTGCCGGGGACCGCCGTCTCGCCCTGCTCGACGTTGAGCCGGGTGACCTGACCGCTCATTGGTGCCAGAATCGTCGTCTTGGCCAGATTGGAGCGCGCGGTCTCCAGCCCCGCCTGTGCCTGATCCACGTTGTGCTTCGCGGCGTTCGCCAGGGCCTGATTCACGTCAACCGTGGTGCGCAACTGCTCCATGGTCTCATCCGAGACGAGCGTCGCATTGGTCTTCCGGATCTCCTCGGAGCGGCGCAGGGCGCTCTGTGACTGCTGCAGGTTGGCGTTGGCGCGCGCCAGGTCGGCCCGCGAGCTGGCCACGAGCGCTTCCTGCTGCTGTACCGCGGCCTTGTACGTGGCCGGGTCGATCTCGAGCAGGAACTGCCCCTTCTTCACCATGTCGCCTTCCTTCACCGCGAGCTTGATGATACGCCCGCTGATGTCCGATGCGACATCCACCTTGGTGCGCGGCTCCACCGAGCCGCTCGCCGTGACAGACGCGACGAGATCGCGCCGCTGCACTTTCTCCTCGCGCACCTCCACCGCCTTGTTCCCGCGCTTCGCGGCACCCAGCACCAGCACCGTGATCACGAGCGCCGCCAGCACCGCGGCGACGCTCCACTTCGTCCGTTGACTCATCGTTTTCCCCGGTTAGCGCAGTGGACGTCCGACCGCGCTCTCGAGCGCGGCGAACGCCTTGTGAAAAGCATAGACGGCGTTGATGCGGTCGTTCTCCGCGGTCTGGAACGTGGCCTGCGCATCGCTCAGATCCAGGAACGTGGCGGCGCCCACCCGGTACTTCTCCTGCGCCAGCGCCAGCTCCTGCCGCGCCTGCGTCGCGTTCTGTTCCTGCAGGGTCACCGTGCGGGCGGCCGTCGTGAGATTCAGATAGGCACCGGTGACATCGGCGGTGAGCTGCAACTGCTGCGCTTTCACCTTGTACCGGGCATCGTTGCGCGTGGCTTCCGCCTGCTCAATGCGCTGCTCGCGCTGAAATCCATCGAAAAGCGGCAGCGACAGCGACGCGTTGATCTGCAGCGGCTGCCGCGTGAAGTTGAACGGGAACTGGTTGTTCTGCGCGCGGATCTGGTTGGCGATCGTGTTGTTGAACTGATAGTTCGACGTACAGGAGGTGCCGAGCAGCGGCATGCCGACGCGCAGGCGAACCGAATCCGTCGTGGCACACTGCGCGAGGCCGGCCTGGGCCTGAAACTGGGCGCTCTGGACGAGCACATTCGCGTTCGAGAACTCGTAGGTGTAACCGCCCAGACCAGTGGAGAGCTGCAGGGTGGGGAGATACGCGCTCCGCGCCTGGCTCACGCCGAGCGAGGCGACATTGTCGCGGGATTCGAGCGCGCGCAGCGCGGGGTTCTGCTCCCGCGCGATCGCGAGCACCGAATCCACGGTGAACGTGGGCGCCTTCACCTCGAAGGTGGAGGTGAGCTCGACGTTGGCCGGTTCCGGCACGCCCATTTCCTGGAAGAGCTTGAGCTTGTCGATCTCGACCTGATTCTTCGCCTGCAGCAGCGCGACCCTGGCCTGCCCCAGGTTCACCTGGGCCTTGGTCACGTCGAGCTGCGTGCCGGAGCCGACCGCGAGCTTGGCCTGGGCAAGCTGGAGTTGAATGTCCGCCTGTGACACGAGCGTATCCTGCAGCACCGCCTTCGCCCGATCCTGCAGCACCGTGAGGTAGTCCTGCGCCACCGTTGCGCGCACGGTCTCGGCGGAGCCCGCGATGTCCGCATCAGCAGCCCGCACATTGGCGGACTGCATGCGCGGATTGATGAAGGTTGCCGCGTTGAGCGTGTACGTGAGGCCCAGCCAGTACGATGACTGGTAGATGTCCGAGCCGACGTTGAAGAGATTGCCGCTCAACGGAATGTTGCCGGACTGTTGATAGGACGTGCTGAAGCTGGCGTTGGCGCTGGGCAGCAATGCGCCCCACGCGGAGCGTTTGGCTGCGGTCGCGTTGCGCCGGGCGTCCACTACCGACAGGTGGGCCGGGTTGTTCTGAATCGCCAGGCGAATGGCCTCGTCCATGGTCAGGGCGGGCCCGCTCGTCGTATCACCGGTTTGTGCGTGCAGCGCGCTCCAGGGGAGCGCCAGCAGAGGTGCGCACAGCATGGCGGCGACGAACATCATGGGTCGCATCGTCAAGAATCCTCTCGTGGTGTCTGGCTGTCCTACGGGGCCGGGCGAGTGCCGGTTTCAGCATCCGCAGCCATGCAGGCATCCCGGTGCGGCGGGACGCCTGGGGCGGATGCGGCGCACTCTCCGGAGGTCAGCGCGGCGGCTCGTCCCGAACCGCGACGATACCCTGGGCGTCGAGCGAGACCTTGAGCACGCGCCCGGCGGAATCGACCCACACATGCCGCGTCGCACCGCCGGGCTCCGTGAGCACATACTGGCGGGCATCCATCGCCGTCCCGCCAACGGTCACTTTCTCGGTACCCGCAGGCTTGACGCGCATGATCATCTGCATGTTGCGTCGTGGAATCACGATGGGAATCGTGCCACCGGCGGGGCCCATCCGCGCGGCGCGCTGGGCGACAAAGTAGTACTGGTGAAAGACATCATCGTCCAGAATGAGCGCGCCATCGGAGACGATGTACTCCTTGGTGGATTCGCCCTTGGGCGTGCGCATCTGCGCGCTGAAGCGGCCGCGCCCCACGAGCCCCTTGAGCTGCTCCTGCACCGTGCCGCCGGAGCGCACTTCGAGCTGGTACGCGAGCGGAGAGAAGGCATTGTCCGCACGGAGCGCCGGAGACAGCCGCTGCGCATCGAAGTCCACCGTGGCATTGGCCACGTAGACATCCCCGCCGGGTCCGGGTGAGCGCCGGATCGTGAACGACTCCCGTCCGATCCGCGAACCCCCACGAGAAATGGAGAACGTGCCTTCGTCCACGACGACCGCTTGAGACAGCGAGGGCAGCGGCGCCGCGAGAAGGGTCGCGGACAACAGCGTCAAATAGCGCATGGATGACCCTGATACCCCCGGAGGGTGAGATGGTTCAGGCATCGGGTGCCGGAACCAGGAAGATGCGCTCGCCAATGCGCTGGCGAATGCGCTCGTAGATGGCGCGTCCCTTCTCCGCACTGGCCAGCGTGGGCCGGCCGATCGAACCCGCGCTGGTGGCGGGCACCTTGAGGTTGCCGCGGCGGTAGCGGCGCAGCTTCCGGCGCGCGATCATGTAGTCCTGCGCCCGGTCCATGTGCACGAGGTCCGGCGCGAGATATAACATGAGCGAAGTATCCACCTCGCCGCCATGCATGTGCTCCGGCTGGCCCTCCAGCAAATCATGGATGTTCACCGCATGAATATCTACCACCCGCACGCGTGCAATCCTTGTGATCACCGTCTCCATCGCTTCCCGGTGCGGGTCGTGATCGTGCGCCGTAATGAGGATAAATTCACGGAAGCCCGATTCCTCCCAGGATGCGAGGAGGTCATTGAGCATCCGGTGCAGCGTCTTCTTGCGCATGGACGCATTGCCGGCGAAGTCTCGTTCGGCCGCGAAATTCACGCCGTATTCAACGCTCGGCGCGCAGATGACGCCCGTGGTCGCGGAAAGGTCGAAGGCGAGCCGCTCGGCGATGATGGTGGCGCACCCCATGGGCAGGTGCGGTCCGTGCTGTTCACAGGTGCCCACGGGAATGATCAGCCGCGGGTCGGCGGCAATGATCGTGGCGACCTGGGCCGGCGTCATCTCCTTCAGGCACAACGGCGCGGCATCATCCGGACGGGAGGGAAAGGTCATTTCGAGTCACGATGAGGGGGCGCCGGCCGCGCGCACACTGACTGCGCTCCTCGTGCGGAGTCACCTCTGGACGCTGGTGGCCGCCGTAGCGCTGATCGCGGGCTCCGGCTGGCTCCGGACACCGAGCATACGCTACCTCGTCGTCGCCCTGGCCGCCACCACACTGGCTGCTCTCGTGGCCGTGCCGGGATCCGCGCGCGCGCGCCGCTGGGCGCTTGCCGCAGTCGCGGGCCTGCTGCTGTTCTGCGCGGTGGGCTTCATGGCGCGCGCGCGGCTCGATCGCATTGATCTGCACTGGCCGGCCTATCGCGCCGCCCTCATGACGCGGGGCGCATCGCAGTTCCAGGCGGAACTGGCGGCGACCACCATGGAACTGCGCCGCGCGGCCACCGCCGCGCTTGACGTCCCCACCGGTGGAGCGCCCGGCTTTCGCGCGCTCGCGCGGATCAGGGGCGAACACGCGGATCGCGGCCTCGTGCTCTTCCAGCGCGGGCAGCCGGCGATCTGGAGCGGCCGGATCGTGACGATGCCGGATACGTTCGTCGCGCCGATTGGCGCGCACTTCGGTCCCTTCTACGTCACACTGTACGCGGCGGCCGTGCGCGGCGAGAGCCGGGCCGTCGCGACGGCGGTGCTGAATGCAGTGCCGCCTGGCGACGGCCTCACTACCGCGATCGGAACGCGCATCGCGACGCGGGTCGGGCTCGATGGATTCGAGTTGTACCCGCGCGGTGCCGCCCCCGGGGACGCTGCGGTGTTCGCCTACGCGCCGAGCAAGGACACCGTCCTGCTGGGGCGCGCCGTCGCACCGGGACGGGACGAGGCCCGGTTGCTCGTGCTGGAAGACATGCGCAACGATGGCGCGGTGATTCTGGGCGTGACCCTGCTGCTATATCTCATCGCCGCCTGGCGGCAGGAGGAGACGCTGGTGTGGCGCCTGGCGCCGCTTGGCGTCGCGCTGGCGGCCGTCGCGTTGATGCCGCTCACGACGTTCTCCAGCGTGTCCGCGCTCTTCGATCCCACAGTGTACTACGCCACGATCGGCGGACCACTCACGGCGAACGCGGCGGCGCTCATCATCGCGGCGGCGCTGGTGCTGGTGGGACTCATGCTGGCGGTCCGGTCCCGCGCGCGCATTCCGTCGCGCCGCGTCGCGCTGGTGCTTGTCCTGGCAATTCTGGGAGGCGGCCTGTTTCTGCTGCGCGCGCTCTCGCGCGGCGTGGCGCCCCCGCCGGGGGGCGTGTCCACGCCGCTCTGGCTGGCCTGGGAGCTCGCGCTCTTTCTCGTCGCGGCCGCGCTGCTTATTGGCGCGGCAACCGCCGGGGGCGCGCTGCTGGGACGCGGGCGCGGGCTTCCGCCGTGGATGGCGCCGCTGCTGGCGGCACTGCTCGCCGTACTGGGGCCCATCGTGCTCATTGCGCCCGGCGAGTGGCCGCGCTGGTACGCGTTGCTCTGGATCGTGACGGTATGTACGCTCGCCTTCTCCACACCAAGTCGGCGGCAGATGCTCTGGGCGGCAACGGTCGCCGCCCTCGGTGCAGCCACACTCACGTGGAATGCAGGGATTCGCGGGCGCGCCGCTCTGGCCAACCGCGACGTGTCCGGACTCGGGGTGGTGGAACCCGAGGTGAACGCGGTGCTGAACCGGCTCGCCGATGCCGTGCCCGAGGACCATCCGCCGATGAGCACATCGGATCTCGTACGGCTGTACATGCAGTCGGACCTCGTGGGCACGGGATACCCGGTACAACTGCGCACCTGGCCCCGTGACTCGACGACCGGCGCGCGCGTGGCGCTTGATCCCATCACGCTGCCGCTCGAGCAGGTGGAGCAGATCGCGGCGATGGCGCGCCGGACATGCGATCGCGTCATCCAGACGGTGCTCGGCGATCCCGGCGTGTTCGTCGTACTCGCCATTCCCAGCCTGCAAGGCGATGTGACGACGGTCATCGTGGCGCCGCGCACCCGCCTCATTCCGGACAATCCGTACAATGCGCTGCTGGGAATCGAGCCGCGGGAGAGTGGCCCGCCTCCCTATCTGCTGTCGCTGGCCGACGTGGACCCGGCGACTCCGATCAGCGCCGACCGGACACGCTGGTACCGGAATGCGGGTGAATTGCATGGCGACCGACTCGTGCACACCGCGCGCGGCGCCACGCGGGCCCACATTGACATTACGCTGGGCGCCCCGACGACACTGGTGCAGCGTGGCACGCTGGTGGTGCTGCTCGATCTGGTCATGATCGCGATGCTCTGGGCGCTCAGCGCGTTCCCGGCGGGTGTGTTCCTGCGCTGGACGCGGACGCGCACGCGCCGCTGGTCGCGCAGCTTCCGCGCGCGACTCACCCTCGTGCTGTTCGGATTCTTCGTGCTGCCTGCGGTGGCGTTCGCGCTGTGGAGCTACCAGCGGCTGCAGTCGGAAGACGCGCAGTCGCGCGCGTTGCTGGTGCGCGAAGCGCTGCGATCGTACGTCACGGGCGATACGCTGGAGCCGCTCGCGCGCGCGGCGGGCGAACTCGGCATGCCCCTGCTCGTATTTCGTAACGGCGAACTGCGCGAGGCCAGCGATCCGCTGTTCAAGGCGCTGGCGCCAATCGGGCGATTCATGAGCCCCTCGGTCTACCAGACGCTGGGGAGCGGGCGCGAGGTCTCCACCAGCCGGATGCAGAACATCGGCGGGACCTCGGTATTGTTCGGCTATCTCGCAGCGATGTCGCCTCTGGGACAGGACGTGGTGTACGCCGCCGCGGCGCACGGCGCCGGTGACGCGCTCGACCAGCGTCGCCGCGATCTGGGCATTCTGGTGCTGTTCGTCACTGTGCTGGGTGCGATGGGTGCACTCTGGTTGAGCCGGGTGGCGTCGAGCACGCTGGCGGAGCCGATTGCCAGTCTGCGCGGAGCGGCGCTCAAGATCGCGGCTGGGGAGCGCGAGCCGCCACTGACAGGGCGTCCGCCCATCGAGTTCGCGCCGGTGTTCTCCGCGTTCCGCCGCATGGCAGCCGATCTGGGCGCGAGCCGCACCGCACTCGAATCAGCGCAGCGCCGCACCGCGGACGTGCTGCGAAATGTCGCCAGCGGCGTGGTGGCGCTCTCTGCCGATGGCAAGGTCGTCCTCGCCAATCCGCAGGCCGAATCGCTCCTTGGCCTGCCGCTCCCGGCGGGGGCGGACATTCTCGGAGCGAGCGAAGAGATCGCGCGCCGCGTGCGAGATTTCCTGTCGCGCGATGAGAGCGAGGAGGCGTTCGAGCTCGCCATCGCCGAGCGGCAGGTGCAGGCGCGGTTCACGCGCCTGAGCGGGTCGGGCGCCGCCGTGGTACTCACGCTGGACGACGTGACCGATCTCGCGCGTGCGCAGCGCGTGCTGGCGTGGGGCGAGATGGCGCGGCAGGTAGCGCACGAGATCAAGAACCCCCTCACACCAATTCGACTTGGCGTGCAGCATCTCAAACGGGCATATGGGGATGCACGGCTTGACTTCGACTTGATTCTCGACAGGAATGTGACGCGAATTCTCGCCGAGATCGATCGCCTCGACGAGATCGCGCGCGGCTTCAGTCGCTACGGGACGGCGCCGGCGGAGCGTGCCGCGGCGGAGCCGGTGGACGTGATGGCGATCGCGCGCGATGTCATGGACCTCGAACGGCTGGGCCGGGAGGATGTGGAGTGGATCACGACCGGCTGTGAGGAGCCCGTTCATGCGATGGCCAGTGGTGAGGAGCTGCGGGAGGTGCTGCTCAATGTGCTGGAAAACGCGCGACTGGCAGACGCCACGCGCGTCGAGCTGCGCTGCGCGCGCGGCGACGGGCGCGTGATAGTCGAGGTGGCGGACAACGGGCATGGCATCGCACGCGATGTCCTGCCGCGCATCTTCGAGCCGCATTTCTCGACGCGCACATCGGGGAGCGGGCTTGGCCTGGCGATCAGCCGCCAGCTCGTGGACGGGTGGGGTGGCGCCATGGCGATCGCGAGCTCCGATGGCGAGGGCACGGTGGTGCGCATCGAACTCAGGGAGCCCGGCTGAGTCGCCGGTCCCCGGGGAACTTCGCCCGCCATGGCCGGATTTGGCTGGTTCGGGAACAGTTCTGTGTACTGTTCGCCGGTTCCGCTCGCCGTTGTCCCGCTTCCTATCGCGAGGATCCGTCCATGTCGCCTGCGCGACCGTTCGCTCTTGTTCCGTTCGGCCTGCTCACCTCCCTTGTGATTGGCACCGGTGCGCGTGCGCAGGTATGCCATCCTCCGGCTGACAGTCACGAGGCACGGCTCCTCGCCTTCTACGAAGCACCCGTCACGTTCTCGCCGTCATCAGCCCCGGCGCCAACCGCGCCGTGGGGCGTCCGACTGGACATCGAGGTCGCGCCGATCCCGAAACCTGGCTCGGACATCGAGCAGACAAGCCTGTGTTACACCAGCAAACAGGAAAACACGAGGCTCGCGCCGCTGCTGGCGCGCCCTCGCGTCACGGTGGGACTGCCGGCCGGATTCGCCGTCGAGGCCAGCTATGTTCCGCCCATCAAGGTCTGGGACGCCGACCCGAATCTCGCGAGCTTCGCCATCTCCAACGTGCAGCACCTGCCACTCACATCGTCGCTCGGCGCGTTCAGTCTGATGCTGCGCGCGCATGGCACGATCGGACGGGTGAAAGGTCCCATCACCTGTCCCACCAAATCGTTGACGAGCGATCCGGAGCAGCCGTGCTACGGCGCCACGCCGTCGAACGACACCTTTCACCCCTACATGGTTGGCGGCGAGGGCGCAGTGGCGCTGGCGTCGCGCGGCGGGCATTGGTCGTTCTACGCCGGTGGCGGCGTCACGCGTCTCACGCCGCGCTTCCAGGTTGGCTTCACTGACGGCTTCGGCGGCGTTGACACCACGAAGGTGAACGTGAATCTCACGCGCGGTGCCGCGTTCGGCGGCGTGACCGCGCACGTGACGCACGCCGTGGATCTCTCCGTTCAGATCTATTCGGTGCCTGCCGACGTGACTACCTTCCGCTTTGGCGCAGGGTACAGACTGCGCTGACAGGGAAGGGCAGTCCCGCGACTCAACCTCGCCACTGGCGGTCCATCCGCGAGTGCCGCTCGCCAATACGCGACCGGACGCTGCGCTTCCAGCTCACTTCCTGTTCGCTGGATGAACTCGACCGTCACGCTCATGCCGCTCGCGCGTCCGGACGACGCCGAGCGGCAACGCAAACTCGATCAAATGAAGCGGCGGGCCACCGGGCTGCTCGTGGTGGCGACCGCAATCTTCGTCGTCGCGCGAATCTTCGAGCACCGCTACCCGTGGGTGGCCTACATTCGCGCGACGGCGGAAGCCGCAATGGTGGGCGGACTGGCCGACTGGTTCGCCGTCACCGCGCTCTTCCGGCATCCGATGGGACTGCCCATTCCGCACACCGCCATCGTCGCCAGTCGCAAGGATCGCATCGGGCGCACGCTGGGAAACTTCGTGCAGAACAATTTTCTCTCGCGCGAGGTCGTGTCGCGCAAGCTCGCGGACATGCGGGTTGCGGAGCGCGGCGCGCGCTGGCTGGCCAATCGGGAGAATGCGCACAAGATCGCCCGGCAGGTCGCCACGGGGCTGGCACGCACGGCCGAGGCCCTGCCCGATGACGCCGCCACGCGGCTGATCGGCGAGAGTCTCACAACGCGACTGCGTGCCACGCGCGTGGCGCCAATCCTCGGCAACGTGCTGTCGCTCATGACGGCGGACAGCCGTCACCAGGATCTGCTGGACGATGCCTTGCGGCTCATCGAGCAGGCGGTGGACGACAACCGCGAGCTCATTCGCACGAAGGTGTCGGAGGAGAGTCCGTGGTGGGTGCCTGGTGTGCTGGACGACCGCATCTATCACAAGATCATCGCCGCCATCGAGAATCTGCTGCACGAGGTTCATGCCGATCCGGATCATCAACTGCGAGCCAGATTCGACGAGGCCCTCGTCCGCTTCATTGACCGGCTGCAGCACTCGCCGGAGATGATCGCGAAGGCGGAATCGCTGAAGGACGAATTGCTCGATGCGCCGCTGATGGATGAGCTGTCCACGTCCATCTGGCGCGGCGCGCGCACGGGGCTGGTGAAGTATGCGGCCACCGAGGATGCAGGCACGCCCGGCGCGCTGGAGCGCGGGCTGGTCGCGTTCGCCGAGGCGATCCTCGGCAACCCCGCGTTGATGAGCGAGGTGAACGAGTTCATCACGAATGCGGTGACGGGAGTGATCGAGCAGCACCGCCACGAAATGGGTGAGCTGATCGCCAATACGGTGAGCGCGTGGGACGCCGAGGTCACCTCGCGTCGCATTGAACTGGCGGTCGGACGCGATCTGCAGTTCATCCGGATCAACGGGACACTCGTGGGAGGGCTGGCGGGGCTGCTGATCTACATCCTGGCGAAGTTCCTGTAGCGGGCAGCCCATGGGGCAGCCCCTTTGTTGCGCGGATGCGGCAGCGACGCACACGCTGACCAGACGCGCGTGCGCATCAACCCTCGGGAACGGGTTCCTCAGCCCCGTCCCTGCGGCAGCGTTCGGGGGGACGGGCAGTCACTTCCGCACCTGCTTCGCCGAATTCCACGAATACCGTGACGCCCGGCCGCGTGCGGAGCTCTACCAGGCGAATCATCGTCGCTGAAACGTACCCGCCGCGCTCATCTCGGAGCTCGAACGTCAGTGCTGCGGCCCGCTGTAAAGCTGGCAACGCGGGAAACGGTGCGGAGCCGTCTGTCGGCATTACCAGAAGAGCACTGCGGGCGACACCACCGAAACGGGCCGCGGCGCGCAGCGTGGGTGCGACTGTCGCGTATCCGTCAAGCGGATCAAGCGTCCCCAGTCCTTGCCGGGTGCCGATTTCGAGTTCAACGGTACCAACAGGAACGCCCTGATGCGTGACGGTATAGCGATTGGGCATCGTCCCCCCAAAGCGGATTACGGCTCCTGTCATGCTTTACATATACAGGGGAGTGCGCGAGGCGCCATAGTACAAGGTGTGAGGAGTCGTTCCCGCACCATGCAGGGCGCGGCTGAGCCATCGCAGCCCTCCTGCCTGGCAGATCCACCGGGACTCGTGCCGGTGAGTTCCTCCGTCGGCTGACCATCTTTCCTGTTCGTCGTCGTTATTTTACAGGTCCCATGACATCCATCGCCGTTCCCATAGAAATCACCGATCCGGTCAACGCCCGTATTCTCGCGGTCTCTGAAGATCGCCTGACCGGATTTCACGCCGATCCGTTCGCCGAAATCGCCCGGCGCAGTGGCGTATCGCTCGACACGGTGCTCGAACGCATTCGGGGCATGCTTGCGGCCGGAACGATTCGCCGCGTGCGGCAGACACTGCTTGCCACGAACCTGGCGCCCGGCGCGCTCATCGCGTGGAGCGTGCCCGCCGAACGGCTGGACGCCGCCTTCGACTATCTCAGCAAGGATGACCCCTTTTCCGGGCACGTGGTCATTCGCTCCACGGACGCCGACATCAGCGGATCACGCTACAGGCTCTGGACCACGCTCAAGGTTCCGCGCGGCTTCTCCATGCAGCGCCACTGCGAATATCTCGCGGCGCGCATTGGCGCCACGGCGCTCCGCGTCATGCCGGCCAATGCGCTCTTCACCCTTGGCGTGGGCCATGTGCGGCGCCGCGGCATGGAGCCGGGAAGTCGCGCCGACACGCCGGGGCGCGTGCTCGACACGCACATTGTTGACCTGTCGGCCGAGGAATGGCGCGTGCTCGAACCGCTCAAGCGCGAGTTCACGCCGGAGGAGATTCGCGAGCTGCCATGGCGTTCGCGCGCGGACGAAGCGGGTGTGTCCCACGATGATTTTCTCGCCACGGCGCGCGCGCTCGCGACGCGTGGCGTGCTGGGCCGTTTCTCCACGTTTCTCGAACACGTCAAGCCCTCCGCCGCCGGTACGCACGTCACGCGCTACAACGCGCTCTTCCACTGGCAGGTACCGCCGGGACGCGAACTGGAGGCTGGCCGGGAGATTGGCCGGCACGACATCCTCACGCACGCATACTGGCGCGAGGGCGGGGCGGAGTTCGGGAATGTGAATCTCATGGCGGTGGCACACGGCACCGACAAGCAGCTCGTGCTCGCCCACAAGGCGGCAATCGACCGGCACCTCGAAGAGGCCGGCATCCCCGTGGGCTACACGAATGTGTTCTGGGGCGGACGCAGCGAGATCAAGCCGTCGGAGATTTCGCCCGTTGCCTACGCCGCGTGGTGTCGCTCGGTCGGGCTGGACCCCAGCGCGATGCGCGACGCGTGAGGCCGGTCGCGACCAGGGCGCACGCCACACAAGCGCGGCTCGCGCGGCTCGCGCCACTGACGCTGCTGCTCGGGTTCCTGCTGGCGTGCGGCGAATCGCGCGCCGCCGGCGATCCACCCGCGTCGCATCGGGCGAAGCGCGATACCGTCGTGGACTCCGCGCTTGTCGCCGCCCATGCAGCGACCGAGCGCATCCAGGCGGAGTGCCAGTCCGACTCCGCGCTCGCGCGGGTTGTGCGAGCCGAGGCAATGGCCGATAGCGCGCGACTGGTGGCCGCGCGCGACTCCGCGGTGCGCGACTCCATGCGTCGCGATTCGCTGGCGCACGACACCACGCTGCACCTGTCAGCGGCGCGCCGCGAGAAACTGACGAGCGCGACCAGGCCAGTGCCGCGCGCTGATACGTCCACCTGGGTCCACATCGTCGCCCGCCGCGCGCTCTCGCAGACGCCGCTCCCGGGTTCGCTCTTTCCCGGTTGCCTCGTGGTGTCCTACTATGGGAATCCACTGTCGAAGCGCATGGGTATTCTGGGAGAAGTGAATCCGGACAGCATGCTGGCTCGGCTCAAGCGTCAGGCCGCGGCGTATCAGCGTGCCGACTCGACCGTGCATGTGCTGCCGGCGCTCGAACTCATCGCTACCGTTGCTCAGGGAAGCCCGGGTCGCGACGGCAAGTATCGCCTGCGCATGCCGGATGCACTCGTCGACAAGGTGGCCGGATGGGCGGAGCGCGAGGGCTATCTCCTGATTCTCGACATCCAGGTGGGGCACAGCGACGTG
>DASVWN010000005.1:0-80864 GCA_036393195.1 Gemmatimonadaceae bacterium
TTGGTGCGTAGAGGTAAAGCAAGCCGCACCCACGCAGTGAGTCGGATCGCGCCAGTTTGTTCCACCGTTCCCCGTCACACCCTCCCCACCAGCGCCTCCATCACCCGCTCCCCCGCCTTCCCGTCCCACCCCTCGGGACACTTCGGCTTCTCCTCCCGCTTCAGCCCGCGAATCGCACCCACCAGCTCGCCCGGATCGGGCACCAGCCGGTTCGTCCCCTCCGTGATCGTGATCGGACGCTCCGTGTTCTCCCGCACTGTGAGACATGGCACGCCGAGCGCCGTCGTCTCCTCCTGCAACCCGCCCGAGTCCGTGATGACCACGTGCGCGCCGTCCACCAGGTCGAGCATCTGTGCGTACCCCACCGGGTCGAACAGGCGCACCTTGCCCAGGTCATGGCCGCCTTCCTCCAGCCGCTGGCGGGTTCTCGGATGCGCGGGAAATACCACGTCGTGCTCCTCGGCGATCTCCCTGAGCGCGCTCGCGATCGCGCCGAGGCGCTCGGCGTCATCCACGTTCGACGGACGATGCAGCGTCACCACCACCGCGCGTCCGTTGATCCCCATCCGCTTGCGGAAGCCGCTGCGCCGCGCGCGCGGCAGCGCGTGGAAGAGCGAGTCGATCATCACGTTCCCCACGAACACGATCTCCTCGTCTGTCTTCCCCTCCCGGCGCAGTGTGGCGTCAGCGTCGCGCGAGGGCGTGAGCAGCAGGCTCGACAGCCGGTCCGTCACCATCCGGTTGATCTCTTCCGGCATGCGCCAGTCGTTGCTCCGCAACCCGGCTTCCACGTGCGCCACGCGCAGGCCAAGTTTGACAGCGACGATGGATGCGGCCATCGTGGAATTCACGTCGCCGTACACCACCACCCAGTCCGGCATCCAGTGCAGCAGCACGGGCTCCAGTCGCTCCATGATGCGCGCGGTCTGGAGCGCGTGCGACCCCGAACCGACCTCCAGATCCACATCCGGGACGGGAATGTCCAGCTCGCGGAAAAACGCAGCCGACATTACGTCGTCATAATGCTGACCGGTGTGCACGACGACCTGATCCACACTCGTGCGGCGTCCGGCGCGGTGCACGGGCGCAAGCTTGGGGAAGTTGGGACGGGCGCCGACAACGTGTAACAGGAGCATGAAGGGCGTATTGGGGTAGTGTAGAAGCCGTCCGCGGTCAGCAATTTGCCGTTGGCTGACTGTCAGTAGCCCATGAATCTACTTGCTTCTCGACCTCTAACGACTCGACCTCGGCTGCGCTTATCTTGTCCTCACCCATGAAAAGCAGCACCGCTGTCGCGCGGCGACCCATACCGCTCGAACGCTCCATCCGGTGGGATCCGGTGAGCGCGGTGCCTCGCGTGCCCGGGATTCTGGAACCCCTGGTGTTCGTCACGCAAGGGCTGCTGCGCGAGGTGGCGCGCCACCTGAGCTCCGACCCCGAGCAGGAGCTCCTCGGCTTCCTGCTCGGGGAGCTGTTCGAATGCCCGGAAACCGGCAAGCGCTACGTCGTCCTCTTTGCCGCCTCCCGCACGGGATATGCCATCCCCGAGGGGGAGCGGGTCCAGATTCCTGAAGAACAGTGGCTGGGCGTGCAACTCGAAGTCCGCCGGCGGCGCATTCCGCTCGCGGGCTGGTACCACAGCGTGGCCTTCGTGGGCGAGCACCCCGCCCGCTCCGACGTCGAAACGCAGCGCACGCGCTTCGGCGAGCCGTTCCAGGTTGGTCTCGTCATGACGACGGAGGGGAGCGCGCCCGCCGGCGGCTTCTATCGCGCGCTCCCGAGCGACGGCGGAATGTTCATCCCCTTCCACGAGCTGCTCGACGACGACGCCTTTCTGGAAGGGGGACGCCGCCGCACGGTGGTGAACTGGGGAAACTATCGCACCAGCGAAATCGTGGAGCGCGAGGAGCTCCCCACGCAGGGCGCCGAGCCGTACCTGCCGCCGTTGGTGGATCCGACGGGGCGCGACACGGGGACACGCGAGACGGCGGCGCGTGATCCGTTCGCCCGGGAGATGCCGCCGCGCGATCCATTCTCGCGCAATACAGCGCAGCTGCCGGTGGTGATCCCCTCGCCCGCCCGTACCGGCGACATGCCGGCCATCGAGTTCGCTCCACCGCGTCGCTTCCGGCGCGGTGCGCTGTCGGTGGCGCTCCTCACGGTGATCGCGGCGGGGCTGGCGATCTTCGTCTGGAGCCAGCGCGACCTCACCGGTCCGCCCGGCACGCAGAACGTGCTGGCGCAGCTCCGGAACAGCATTGTCGGATCGTCTTCGACGGCGCGCTCCGGCAACTCCTACAGTGCCGCCGCCGAGTCGCTCACCGCCCGATCCGCCGGCGCGGATTCGCTTCCGGACACCGTGGTGGATACCAGCACGCCCAATGCCACCATGAGCACGGGCGCGGCGCCGCAGAGTGCATCCGCCGCGCAGGCTGGAGCGGGGAGCTCGACGACGACCGTGGCCTCGTCCGACACGCCATCCACGATTGCCGCGCCCGTGGCATCGGCGCCATCGGGCTCGACGACGCCGGCCGCGCCCACCTCCGATCCGCGCGCGCTCAAGTTCGACGGCTTCGCGGACTCGCTCGAGATCGCGATTCGCAACTTCCAGGTGCGCAACGCGGACTTCGCCCAGCGGCGGATTCCCTGCCCCGTACTGGCCACCGGCTATCGTGGCGCGGATGATGCTTTCATTGCACTCGCCACGTCCTACCGCGCCGCCGGTACCGCCCTCGACACCAAGCGTGTCGAGCGCTATCAGGATCTGAGCAGCCAGATGGAGCAGGTGAATGCGGCGTTCGATGCGTCGCGGTGTCAGAGGCCGTGAGGTTGGGGGATAGGGGCTAGGGGCTGGGGGATAGGGGGATAGGAGATAGGGCGTAGCGAGTGCATGCTGCCGAGAGCTGAGAGATCCGCTGGAATTTCGTGGCACGTCCCTGGCCCCTGGCCCCTGGCCCCTATCCCCCAGCCCCTGTCCCTGGCCCCTGCCTCACCCACCCATGCCCGCCGCCCTCATCCTCATCCTCGCCGTCGCCGTGGCGTATCTCGCGGCGCACGTGGCGTTCGACTGGCTGGCGAAGCGGTTCATGCTGGTGAGCGGAGCCGAGTACCTGCTGCTCGGCATCCTGCTTGGGCCGCACGTGTCGGGCATCCTGTCGGCCCAGACCATGTCGGGGTTCGCGCCGCTCATCACGCTCGCGCTGGGGTGGATCGGCGCGATTGTGGGCACGCAGTTCTATCTGCCGGCGCTGGTGCGCATCCCGGCGCGTACCTACAGACTGGGATTCCTCGAGGCGATTCTCACGGCGTTCATGGTGGGCGGAGTTGGCGCCGCCCTCATGTGGCTGATCACCGGGCGGGGCGACATCACGCAGAGCATCGCGCCGGCGCTGGCGCTGGGCGCGATCGCGGCGGTGTCGGCGCCGGCCGGCATCGAGGTGGTCACGCGCAAGATCGGGGGGCAGCGCGAGCCGATCGTCCTGCAGCTCCAGGTGGCCACGGCAATGGACGCCCTCGTCGGAATTGTCACCATGGGGCTGCTCTTCTGCATCTTCCACCCCAACGACACGGTCGCCGCGCGTGGCATCACGCCCACCGAGTGGGCGGTGATCACGCTGGGCATTGGCGTGGTGGGCGGCACGCTCTTCCACCTGTTCCTGGGCGGCGAGACGAACGTGGACCGGCTGTTCATCTCGCTCGCGGGCGCGATCATCCTCGCGAGTGGCGCGGCGGCGTATCTGCACCTGTCGCCCGTGCTCACGTCCATGGTGGTGGGCGCCGTGCTGGTGAACACGTCGGGCGGCAGCCGCCCGGTGATCGCCGACACGCTCGCGAAATCGGAGCGTCCCTTCTACTTCGTGCTGCTCGTGTTCGCGGGCGCGAGCTGGGATCCGTCAACCGTTGCGTGGTGGTGGGCGGTGGTCCTGGCGTTTCTCGTGACGCGCGTGGTGGGGAAGATCGGCACCGCGCGACTGGGTGCGCGCGTCAACGACGCGCTGCCGGATCTGGGGCCCGATTGGGGATTCGCGTTGCTGGGGCAGGGCGGGCTCGCGATTGCGCTGGGGCTCGACTATTCGCGCTTCAGCGCCGCGGTACTTCCCCACGCGGTGTTCACCGCGGCCATCGTGAGCGTGCTGTTCACGGACGTGGGGTCCGCGCGGATCATCCACGCGGTGATGTCGCGACTTCGCTGGCGGCGGTCGCTCGACGACATACCGGGCAATCCGCTGGACACGCCGCCGGTGTCGGCGGCGGGCAATCGCGCGGAGAACCAGTAGATGCGCCGCATCCTGACGCTCGCGCTGCTCTACGGCGCCATGCAGCTCATCATTCCGCTCGACCGGCAGCACGGGCCCGGCGCGGTGACGTTGCTGACGTTCGGCTTTCTCGTACTGGCGGCGTACACGTCGGGCGAGCTGGCCGCGGCCGTGAATCTGCCGAAGATCACGGGGTATCTGGTGGCCGGCTTGCTGTTCGGGCCGGCGGTGCTGGGCACGGTGACGCAGGCGGCGACGACGGAGCTGGACCCGGTGAGCCGGCTGGCGGTGGCGCTCATTGCGTTTCTCGCCGGCGCGGAGCTGCGCTGGGGGGAATTGAAGGAGCGGGCGCGCACGATCTTCACGATGCTGGGCACGGAGATGTCGCTCTCGTTCGTGGGCATCGCGCTGGTACTCTGGATCGTGCGCGCGCACGTCCCCTTCCTGCAGGACGTGAGCGACGGGCAGGTGATCGTGCTGTGCGCGCTCTTTGCGTCGGTGTCCATGGTGCACTCGCCGGCGGTGACCATGGCGCTGCTCTCGGAGACTCATGCGCACGGTCCGGTGGCACGCACCACGCTGGGCATTGTGCTGGTGGCGGACGTGCTGGTGGTGCTGGTGTTCAGCGCCATGCTGACCATGGCGCGCGCGGTGGTGCCGGCGCCGGGGGGCGGGCCGGAGCTGTCCGCGGGGATCATTGCGTGGGAGATCCTGGGCGCGCTGCTCGTGGGCGCGGTGCTGGGCGTGGCGGTGGCCATCTACATGCGATTCGTGCAGCGCGAGCTGCTCCTGTTCGCCATCGTCGTGGCGTTCTTCGGCGCCGAGATCGCGCGACTGGCGCACGTGGAAACGCTGCTCACGCTGCTCACGGCGGGCTTCATCACGGAGAACGCGACGAAGAACGAGGAGGGGCGCGAGCTGCTGCACGCCATGGAGCGGAGCGCGGGCCCGGTGTTCGTGGTGTTCTTCGCGCTCGCGGGCGCGAGCATTCACATCACGGAGCTGGCGCAGCTCTGGCCCCTGGCGCTGGCCGTCGTGGGCGTGCGCGGAGCGATGATCTTCACGGGTTCGCGGCTCGGGGCCCGCTGGTCCGGGGCAGCGCCGGTGGTGCGGAACAACGTCTGGCTGGGGCTCATCTCGCAGGCGGGCGTGGCGATCGGGCTGGCGACCATTCTCGCGAGCGCGTATCCGAGCCGGGGCGCGGAGATGCAGACGCTCATCCTGAGCGTGATCGCGATCAACGAGATCATGGGTCAGGTGCTGTTCAAGGTTGCGCTGTCACGGAGTGGGGAGGTTGAGGGAGAGGACCGGGAAGCGGGCGCCGCCGGCGCCCTGCGGGAAGCGCCGCGCTGAGCGCGGCTGGGGGAAGCGGGCCACCGCCTGCGGCGGGGCCCTGCGGGAAGCGCCGCCGGGCCCACCGGCCCGGCGGCTGCGGAACACTCCCCGCCCGTCCGTTTCCGGCACCCGATGAAGGCGCCTTCCCGCAGGCCGCCGCCGCAGGCGGCCGGCCGCTTCCCCCAGCCCCGCGGCCGCAGGCCGCCGAGGCGCTTCCCGCAGGCGACCGGCCGCAGGCCGGTCGCCGCTTCCCTGTCCTTGGGCATGGGGACTGGGCAATAGGGCGGCAGGGAGGGAAGTTCCTCCCATGCGCGCCGGTCGAGGCATTGCGAGGTTGTGCTGTCCATGAGACACGCATCCCTTGTCCCCGGGAGATCCCGCAATGAAAGCCGCGCACCGTCTCGCGACGCTCACAGCGCCGCTGCTGCTCCTCGTGCCGTTGCTGCTGTCCTGCTATACCAAGCGGCCGGTCGATATCTCGGTCATGCGCGCCGACAGCACCGCCTCGCGCGACCGCATCGCGGAGGTCACGCTCATTGACGGCAGGGAAATCAATTTCGACGACACGCCGAGGCCGGGGATTGTGAGCGACACGCTGCGCGGCTTTGTGCGCACCGGGCCGGTGCAGGTCCCGCTGGACTCCGTGCAGCGCGTCTGGTTCGCCAGGATCAATCCGGGTCGCACGGCGCTCGCGGTGGTCGGGAGTGCGGCGGCGGTCGCGGGGCTCGCCGTTGCCGTCGCACTTGCCTCGAAGCAATCCTGTCCCTTCATCTACTCCTGGGATGGGAAGCGCTACGTGTTCGATGCGGAACCCTACGGCGGGGCGATCACCAGGGGGCTCGAGCGCGATGACTACGGCGAGCTGCCATCGCTGGTCGCCAACCACGGCGTGTACCGCCTCATGGTAACGAATGAGGTGAACGAGACGCAGTACACCAACCAGCTCCAGCTCCTGGTCGTTGATCACGCCACCGGCACCACAATCAAGCCCGACGAGTTCGGCCGGTTTTACGCCTTCGATTCGCTCACCGCTCCCACGTCCGCGCGCGACGCCGACGGACGCGACCTTCGCCCCTGGCTCGCTGCCGCCGACCATCTGGTGTGGGAGCCCGTGGTCCCACCGGACGGTGCGCATGGCGTCCGTCAGGAGATCACGCTGACCTTCGCGAAACCGCCGGCGGCCACGCACGCGTTTCTCGTCGCACGCGTGGCGACGGGGCTCTGGGGTTCGCAGATGATTCGCGCATTCTCACAGCTCCGCGGCACATCGCTCAACGACTGGTACGCGGCGATGGATACGAGTCCGACAACCGCGGCGGCCCTGCGCGCGTGGAACCTGCGCGAGGAGCTTTACGCGCTCAAGCTCGCGATAGAGGAGCCGGCCGGTTGGGAGGTACGCGGCGTTCTTCCAGGAGGCGGTCCGTTCC
The DNA here is from genome assembly GCA_036393195.1 of Gemmatimonadaceae bacterium. GTDB lineage: Bacteria > Gemmatimonadota > Gemmatimonadetes > Gemmatimonadales > Gemmatimonadaceae > JADGGM01. The sequence continues at coordinate 7,019 of DASVWN010000005.1, forward strand.
TGGCGGCTGATCGGGTGGTGCCGCTCGACGTGAGCCACGTGCGCGGCGACTCGCTGCGCATCCGCATCCGCCCCCCCTACGGATTCTGGGCGCTCAATTCCTTCGCGATCGCCTGGCATACCGCCGGCGACGCGCACGTTACAACGGTCAATCCGACCTCGGCGCGCACATCGGATGGACGGAACGTGCTCCTCGATCTCGCACGGGCCGACGACCGGTACTATGCGATGCCGAACAGCGGCGATTACGGCTACGTCACCTTCGCCGCGCCACCGCTTGCCGCCGGGAAGCTGCGGACGGTGTTCGCGCACACGCGCGGCTATTACCGGCTGCACCTCTCTCCCACGAATCCGCCGGATTCCGTCACGCTGGCGCGCTTTCTCGCCGTCCCGGATGCTGCCGCGCGGTTCGCCGTCGCGCAGTACGCGCAGTCGCATCCACGCGTCGCGATGGCGCACTGAGGAAGTCGCCATGCATCACGCTCACGTAGACCGCATTGTCAGCCTGGAGCCGGGACACTGTGCGCGCGCGCTCAAGTGCGTGTCGCTTCGCGATGAGGCCCTCGGCGAGCACTTTCCCGGCAACCCGGTGTTGCCGGGTGTGTTCCTGCTCGAAGCGCTCGCACAGACTGCGGGCGTGCTGCTCTGGAAATCCACTGGCGAGCAGCATCTCGCGGTCATGGCGTCCATCGACCGGGCGCGCTTTCTCTCCTTCGCCCGTCCGGGGGACGCACTGCAACTCGACGTGGAGATCGAGGAACGGACCGCGGAGATCGCACGGATTCGCGGCAGGGCCTCGTGCGATGGACGCGACGTCGCGCTCTCGCGAATGACCTTTCGCCTCGTGGAAATCGAGTCGCTGATCGCGCCGTACTACGCCCCCGCGTACCGCCAGATGATCGCGACATGGCTCGGCGAATTTCCGGTGATGTCCAATGCGTGAGCGCATTGCCATCACCGGGCTCGGTGTCGTCACATCCATTGGGGTGGGCGCGGATGCATTCGCGACGGCGCTGCGTTCTGGCCGGTCGGGCGTGGGCCGGATCTCCGCATTCGACTGTCGTGATTTCGACACGCAGATCGCGGCGGAAATCGCAGCCGACGCACTGTGCGTTGGTGATTACGTGGAGCCCTGCAAGATGGTAAAGCACATGAGCCGGGCGACGCAGTTCGCGGTGGTCGCGGCCGCGCTCGCCCGCAGACACGCACGCCTGGGCGCCGGCGATGCGGACCCCGAACGTATCGGTGTGTGCATCGGCGCCGGCGGCATGGGTCCGGTGGACCTCGACATGCTCACTGGCCAGGCCAATGCCGTCATTCGCGCCGCGTCCCGAACAGGCTGTCCGGCGTTCGACATTCCATCCTTCGCGAAGGCGTACGCCGAGCTGGTCAATCCTATTGTCAGTCTTCGCGGACTGCCGAACCTCGCTGCCGCGCACGTCGCCATTCAGCAGGGCGCGCGCGGGCCCAACTACACCGTCACCACCGCGTGCACATCGGGCACGCAGGCGATTGCGATGGGGATGCGGATGATCCATCAGGGCGACGCCGACGTCGTGCTCGCGGGCGGTACGGATGCGATGATCAACCCGGTGGGAGTGCTCGGCTTCTCGATGCTCGGCACGCTGTCGCGCGCGAACGACGTTCCACAGTGCGCCAGCCGGCCGTTCGATCGCGATCGCGACGGCTTCGTCATTGGCGAAGGGGCGGGGATGGTCGTGCTCGAGCGCGCGACCGTTGCAGCCCATCGTGGTGCGCCCATTCTCGCGGAAGCCGCCGGCTGCGGCGTGACGTGCGATGCGTATCGGATCACCGATGAGCGGCCCGACGCCTCGGGCGCCGCGCGGGCAATCACGCTGGCGCTGCGGGATGCGGGCGCGAGCATCGCGGACCTCGGCTACATCAACGCGCACGGCACCGGGACCGTGATGAACGATCGCGTGGAAACGCGCGCCATCAGGACGGCGCTCGGTACACATGCGTTCGCTGTCCCCGTGAGCTCCACCAAGTCCATGATCGGGCATCTCCTCGCCGGCGCCGGCGCCGTGGAGTACGTGGCCACCGTTCTGGCGCTGCGTGATGGCTTTCTTCCGCCCACCATCAACTACGAGCACCCCGATCCGGAGTGCGACCTGGACTACATCCCCAATCGCGCGCGCGATGCACGGATTGACGTAGCGCTCAGCAACTCATTCGGATTCGGAGGACAGAACGCATGTGCGCTGATTCGCCGGTGGTGAACACCGCCCCGTACGCGGAACTCGTGTGCGCGCTGATCGCGGAGGTCCTCACGGTGCCGCGCTCCAGCGTCCACCTCGACTCCGCGCTGATGCACGACCTGGGTGCTGAGTCGCTCGACGTCATGGACCTGGTATTTCGAATCGAGGACGCGCTGAGCCGCGACATTCCCATGGGACGGTGGGAGCGCTTCGTGGAGGAGCGGCTCCCCTCCGGGGACCACGCACGGACCATCACGGCCGAGGTCGTGCGCGAGTTCGCGGAGCGTGAAGCGTGCCGGTGTTGATGTGCCGGTTCGGCAGCGAGGGCCGACTGGCGATCGTGCTGCGTGATCCGGATGCGCCAAGGTCGTTCGCACGGGCCCGTCGCCTGGCCGACGAGCGAGCAGGTGCCCGTGCGCGGCGGCTCGCGCTCGCGGCGTACAGTTCCGCATCAGCGGACGCGCGAGTGTCCGTGTCTCACACGGAGGGTTCGGCGGCGGCGCTCGCCGGTCCAGCCGACCGAATGATCGGCGTCGACCTGGCGGCGATTGCGCGCGTCACGACGCGCCACGCCGCTGCCGTGCTGTCCGAGGAGGACTGGACGGCGCTCGAGGCAATTCCGTCTCCGTTGCGGCGAGCGATGGGATGGGCGCTGAAGGAAGCGGCGGCGAAGGCCACTGGGGCCGCGCAGCACTACTTCCCGACGCGGGTGCGCCTGGTCGCGGATGACGCGAACGGCTTGCCCTGCGCGCAGCTCACAGGCGTCGAACAGACGCGCTTCGACAGCGACTGCCTCGTTGTGGGCCCGTTGCTCTGTGTGGTCGTGCGGGCTCAGACGAGATACAGAGCCAGCGCCTTGCGCGAATGCACCCCGACTTTGGTGAAGACGCGTTCGCCATGATGGCGCGCGGTGTGGATGCTCATGCCGAGGGCGCGGCCGATGTCCGCGTCACTGGCACCTTCGGCGAGGAGCAGCGCGACTTGCGTCTCGCGCGCGGTCAGGCGGAATCGGGTGCGCAGATGGGCAGCGGGCGGCAGCGGCAATCCCATGCGTTCGACGAGGACGACTGTCTGGTTGGGGACGGGGTGCCCGAGTTGCAGCGCCATGCACCAGAGGCGGTACACCGCGTGCGTCGTGGCGAATCGCACGTCGCGGAGCAGCGCAGCGCCATTGGCCGCCGGGCGCGGCACTGTGCGCAGGCGTCGCCAGCGCTGACCCAGTTGGCACACGGCGTCGTAGAGCATTGGCGCGTCCGCATCGGCATCGAGCATCGTGCGCAACGCTCGATTCCGGTGCACGAGCGCGCCGGTGGCGGCGTCCAGGACGAGAGCGCCTTCCGACAGCGTATCGAGCAACTCGGTAAAGGAGGTTGGCATGCCACCACGGTAAGCGCCAACGGTGCCCTGGTCCATTACGCCTGCTGACGTAGGAGGCAGACATCTTGACGTAGTCCTGATCGATCGGGATCAATGGGATCAATGGGGCCAGAATCGATTGATCTGACGCAGGCCCGGGTGCGTGCGGGATGAATCCTAACATTTACGGGCATCGTCCCGTCCAATGGATGCAGGACATTCCTGAACGGGGCGAGAAGGATGAGGTGGATACAACTGGTTGCGGTGACGCTTGCGTACGCGGTTGCGCCCGTGGCGGCGGGGGCGCAGGCAACGAATGGAATGGGCATGCAGCCCGACACGATGTCCGCGCAATCCATGGCGGCGGCGCAGGTGGCGCACGAGTCGATGGAAGGTGCCATGCCAATGGCGTCGGCGCACATGCGCATGACGCCGCCGCGAGTCGCGACCGCAGCGGACAGCGCGCGGGCGGCCCGCGAGGTGAAGGTGCTGCACGCGGCGATCGCGAAGTACGGCGACTATCGCGTGGCCGAAGCAGACGGCTACAAGCCGTTCCTGCCGAACGTCAGGCAGCAGGTCTATCACTTCACGAGCCGGCGGCGCGCGCTCCTGGCTACAGTGCACTTCGATCCGGCCAGGCCCACGTCACTGCTCTATCGGAAGTCCGGTTCGGGATACGAGCTGGTGGGTGCCATGTACACGGCGCCGCGATCGGCGTCGCTCGAGGAGCTGGACCGGCGCTTTCCGCTGGGGATCGCGCAGTGGCACGAGCACACCAACATCTGCATTCCCGCTCGCGCGCAGCGCGATCGCGCCTTCGAGCAGCGCGACGGGACACCGATCTTCGGACCACGCGGCTCCATTGCGACCGCACAGGAATGCGCAGCCGAAGGCGGGCGGTTCTTTCCCGTGATCTTCGGCTGGATGGTGCACGTTCCTGCGGGAAGCGCCGCGCCGAGCGCGGCTGGGGGAAGCGTCGACTGAGCCTGACGGCTCAGCGCCTCAGGGAACGGCGCCGCCGCCCGGCCCCGGTACCCCGCGAAGGCCCCTTCCCGCAGGCCGGTCGCCGCTTCCCGCTCACCGTTCCCTTGGGAAGTACGCGTTCCGCACGTACTGCATCACCATGCGCTGCGTGTTGAAGAACGATCCGTTCAGCGCGATCGCGTAGCGCATCACCTTCGCGAAATCGAGCGGGGCGTTGTAGAAGAGTGGCAGGATCACCTGCTCGAGCTTCGTGTACAGATCGTTCGCTTCCACGCTCGACTCCGGAGTGTCCGGTCCGGGGCCGCCGATGGACCAGCCGGTGACGCCTTCGATGTGGCCCTCGATCCACCAGCCATCGAGCACGCTGAACGACGGCACACCGTTGAGCGCCGCTTTCATCCCGCTCGTGCCCGATGCTTCGAGGGGCTTCATGGGGTTGTTGAGCCAGACGTCCACGCCCGACGTGAGCAGTCGCGCCAGGTCCATCTCGTAGTTCTCGAGGTAGAGCACGCGCACGCACCCGTCGAGCTCGTGCGCGGCGTCCACGATGTGATGGATGAGCTCCTTGCCCCCTTCATCGCGCGGATGCGCCTTCCCGCCGTAGAGGATCTGCAGCCTGCCGCCCGTGCGCGCGATGGCTTTCAGTCGCTCGAGATCCGTGAAGATGAGGTCCGCGCGCTTGTACGGCGTTGCGCGCCGCGCGAATCCCACGGTGAGCACGGCGGGATCGAGCGCGGTGCCGGTGCGCCGCTCCACTTCCTCCAGCAGCGCGGCCTTCGCCCGGGCGTGGGCGTCGCGAATCTGTTCGAGCGGAATGACGATGGCGTAGCGCAGGTACAGGCTGTCGCGCCGCCATTCGGGAAAATGCCCGTCGAACAGTTTGCCCATGGACTCCGACGTCCACGTGCGTGCATGCACGCCGTTGGTGATGGAGTCAATGCGGTAGGTGGGGAACATGCCCTGCGAGATCTCGCGGTGCCGCATGGCGACGCCGTTCACATAGCGCGAGAGTCTGAGCGCAAGCAGTGTCATGTTGAGCGAGCCGCTGTCGTCCAGGCAGTTCGCGAGGCGGAGCAGCGTCACGCGCTGTTCGCCCAGCACGGAGAGCACTTGCGCCTCGGGAAAGCGGTCGTGTCCCGCGGGCACCGGAGTATGTGTCGTGAAGACGCAGCGCTGGCGGATGGCTTCGATGTCCGCGTCGGTCAGAGCGCCGTCGGCGCGTCCGGCGAGCTGCCGTTCGAGCAGCGTGAGCGTGAGCAGCGCGGCATGCCCTTCGTTGATGTGATAGCGCAGGACGTTGGCATCGCAGCCGACGAGTTGCAGCATCTCCGCGCCGCCCATGCCGAGCACGATCTCCTGGCAGAGGCGGTAGTGCGCGTCGCCGCCGTACAGCGTGTCGGTGAGCGTGCGGTCCCACTCGGAATTCTCGGGCAGATCCGTGTCGAGCAGGAACACCGGAACGACGTGCCCGTTCTGGCCACACACCGTGTAGCGCCAGGCGCGCACATGGACCGTTCGCCCCTCGATGCCGATGCAGCAGCGCGGTTCGAGCGCCGTGAGGAGGTCCTCCGGATTCCACTGCACGGGCGACTCGACCTGCTGCCCGGCTTCGTCGATGTGCTGGTGAAAATATCCCTTGCGATGCAGCAGGGTGACCGCGACCATCGGGACGCCCAGGTCCGCGGCGGAGCGCAGCGTGTCCCCGGCCAGCACGCCCAGACCGCCACTGTAGGTCGGGATGCGCTGCTCGAGGCAGATTTCCATGGAGAAGTACGCAACGGTTTCTTGAGGCAGATCGAGCATTCCTGACTGGGTTCAGTGTTCAGACGACCAGGCGGGCGGCGCCGGCAACTGGCATGGGGGCAACAATCCTGCCCGGGGAGTGCGGTCGTGCGGGGGTGGAACGGGGACGATCGCCGCTCGGCGTCGCGAAACGCGGCTGCGCGCGGCCGGGAGATAATCTGGCGCCTTGGGGGCGCACAGTAAATCTAGCCGGTTGCATCAGCCGTGGTGATGTCGCAGAGCGAATCCAGCGGGGTCTTCATGCGGCGTGTCCAGCTCGGGAACCGCTCGGGGGACACGCCGGGCACGTTGACCGGTTCGACTTCGCCCGTGAGATCGTCCAGCGAGAGACCCACGAGCAGTGCGGGCGTGCGACGAAGAAAGCGGTGCACCCCGGTGCGCAGCGGTTCGCCGCCCTGCTGCACTGCTTCGACGGCCGGAATCACGCCCTCGGCCGCGAGGCGCTCCGCGAGTCCGGTACGCTCGCGCGCGCGCGCGGTGCGTGCGGCCGCTGCGGCGGCACTGTTCTCGAAGAGGCCGAGTTGCTCCCGCAGCTCGAGATCGCGACCGCGCCACCATCCTTCCAGCGGTGCCATGTCGTGCGTGTCGGCGGTGGTGAGCGAAAGGGGTTCGTACGACGCGGCCGGACGAAACGCGCCGCCGGCGTCGTGCTGGAAGAGCATGACGCGCGACGACAGAACGCCCCATGATTTGAGCGTGCCGGGCACCTCCGGCGGAACGGTGCCGAGGTCCTCACCCACGATGAGTGCGCGCTGCCTGGTACTCTCCAGCGCGAGAATCCCGAGCAGGTCGTGCACGGGGAAGCGCACGTACGCGCCGCGGCTGCCGGCCATGCCGCGCGGAATCCAGAACTGGCGGAACAGGCCGAGCACGTGATCCACGCGGAGCGCGCCGCTGTGGCGCAGCGCCGCGCGAATGACGGTGATGAAATAGTCGTAGCGGCGCTGGCGCAGGCGGCGCGGGTCCATGGGTGGAATGCCCCAATTCTGTCCGTCGGCCGCGTAGTCATCGGGCGGCGCGCCGAGCGAGACGCCGTCGAGAAAGAGATCCTGATTGGCCCAGACGTCGGCGCCGTCGTCCGCGCAGCCAATGGCGAGGTCCTGGTAGAGGCCAATGGACAATCCTGCATCGGCGCCGCGCTGCGCGGCGAGGGCGAGCTGACGGTCGAGCTCGAACTGGATCCACTGATGAAAGCGGACCACGTGAGCGCGTACGCCGGCGAAGATGCCGACATCGGGCGACTGGGGATCATGAACCTCCCGGTGCCAGTCGCGCCAGGTGACACGCGCGCCCTGCTTCGCGCTGAAGTGTTCTTCGAGCGCGCGGTGCCGGGCGAAGCGCTCGAGCGGCAGCCCTTCCTGCTCGACGTACCGCTCGTAGGCGCGACCGCGTTCGGTGTCACGACCGAGGTGCCGTGCCTCGAAGGTGCCATACAGGCTTTCGAGTATGGGACGCTGGAGCGCGGCGATGCGTTCGTACTCGACGCGGTCGCTTTCGCGCAGTGCCGCCAGTTCGGCCTGCCTCCAGGGTTTGGCGAGTCGCGCGCGCGCATCGTGCGATTCGGCGAATTCGGGAATGGCCTCGATGTCGAGATACAGCGGATTGCGATAGATGCGGCTCACCGGACGATAGGGCGAGATATCGTTGCCGGCATTGCGCAGCGCGTGCAGCGGGTTCACACCCACGAACGCGGCGCCCTGCCGCGCGCTCCACTCGGCGAGCGTCGCGAGATCGCCGAACGACCCCACGCCGAAGTCGCGCGCGCCGCGCAGCGAGTAGAGATTCGCGATGATGCCGAACGCGCGCTGGTCCGGCACCGGACACGATGCCGGCGTGACGATGAGCCGCTGAACGAATTCGCGGCAACGGATGTAGAGGTGCAGTCCGTAGTAACCGTGCGGGAGGTCCGGCGGCAGCTCGATCGTCGCGATGCCATTCGCATCCGGCGTCACGACACCCTCGCGTTCGATGCGGTTGTAATTCTCGTCGTCCATCTGGAGCACGTATTCCTCGCGACCGGTCGCGCGGACCGCGACGTGGTGGGCGCCCTGCCGCACCACGCGCACCGGGTCGATCTCGGCGGTCGCCTCCCATCCGCGCAGCTCCTCGAGCGCGCGCTGCGCGGCGGCGTCACTGGAGACCTCGAGGCCCATGGCGGCCAGGATGGCTTCGCGGGTTTCGTCCGGCGTGACGCGCGGCGCGCCGCCGGTGAGCGGCACGTAGGAGTCGAGAATCCCGCAGTGGGCAGCGAGTTCGGTAAGCGCAGTCATGATAATCTCGCAGGCAGGGGCAGCCCAATGGGCAGCCCATGGGGCAGCCCTAAGGGCTGCCCTATGGGCTGCCCCTTACGCCCAGCACCACGCCGCCCAATGGGGGAAGAACCAGCCGCATGCTCTGCGGATAGCCGTGGAACGGGGCATCCTCGGTGTGCACTTCAGCGAGCGTCTGCACCTCGCTTCCGCCAAATCGGGTGGCGTCGCTGGACAGCAATTCCACGTATGTCCCCGCCTGCGGCGCGCCAATGCGATAGTTCTCGCGCGGCACGGGCGTGAAATTGAGCGCCACCACCACGTGCTCCTCTCCCGCGCGCCGCACCCAGGACAGCACGGAGTTCGCACGGTCTTCCACATCGATCCACTGGAAACCCGCCGGCTCGGCGTCGTCGCGCCAGAGCGGCGGCTGCGCATGATACAGCGCGCCCAGCTCTCTGAGGAAACGCGAGAACCCCGCGCGCATGGGATCGCCGAGCAGCCGCCAGTCGAGGCTCACGTCGTGATTCCATTCGTCCCACGGCGCGAGCTCCGTGCCCATGAAGAGCAGCTTCTTGCCCGGCCGCATGTACAGATAGAGGAGCAGCAGCCTGAGGTTCGCGAACTTCTGCCAGACGTCACCGGGCATCCGGTCGAGCAGCGACCGCTTCATGTGCACGACTTCATCGTGCGACAGCGGCATGATGAAGCGTTCGCTGTACTCGTACAGCATGGCGAAGGTGAGGTCGTTGTGATGGAACGACCGGTGGATGGGGTCGAGCGCGAAGTACTGCAGCGTGTCGTGCATCCACCCCATGTTCCACTTGAAGGTGAAGCCCAGTCCGCCGTCCGCCACGGGCTTCGTGACACCGGGCCACGCGGTGGACTCCTCGGCCACGGTGATTGCGCCCGGCGATTCCGTGGCCACCGTGACGTTCATTGCGCGGAGAAAATCGATCGCGCCGAGATTCTCCCGCCCGCCGTAGCGATTGCGCAGCCATTCGCCGGGACGCCGGCTGTAATCCAGGTAGAGCATGGACGCCACCGCATCCACACGCAGCCCGTCGAGGTGGAATTCCTCCAGCCAGTACACCGCGTTGGCGATGAGAAAGTTGCGCACCTCGTTGCGATCGTAGTTGAAGATCAGCGTCCCCCAGTCGGGGTGCTCGCCGAGTCGCGGGTCTTCATGCTCGAAGAGCGCGGTGCCGTCGAAGCGGCGCAGCGCGAAGTCGTCGCGCGGGAAGTGCGCGGGTACCCAGTCGAGCAGCACGCCAATGCCGGCCTGATGACAGGTGTCCACGAAGAAACGGAAGTCATCGGGCGTGCCGTAGCGCGCGGTGGGTGCGTAATAGCCGGTCACCTGATAGCCCCACGATCCCGTGAACGGGTGCTCCATGATGGGGAGCAGTTCGATGTGCGTGAAGCCCAGCTCCTTCACGTGCTGCACGAGCCGCGGCGCGATCTCCCGGTAGGTGAGCGGCCGGTCGTGTTCCTCGGGCACGCGCGCCCACGAGCCCAGGTGCGTCTCGTAGATCAGCATGGGCTCGCGCACGGGATCACGGCGCACGCGGGCCGTGCGCCACGCGTCGTCACCCCAGTCGTACATCCCGGACGACACCACGCGCGAGGCCGTGTCGGGCGGCAGCTCCATGGCGAACGCGAAGGGATCGGTCTTGACGCGCAGCGCGTGCGCGGGCGTCAGAATCTCGTACTTGTACAGCGCGCCCGGACGGACGCCGGGCACGAACAGCTCGAAGACGCCGGACGCGCCGAGCGAACGCATGGGGAACACGCGACCGTCCCAGGCGTTGAAGTCGCCGATCACGCTCACGCGCCGCGCATTCGGCGCCCACACCGCGAACGAGGTTCCGGCAACGCCATCCACGGTGCGCGCGTGTGCGCCGAGTGCCTGATAGACGCGGCGGTGCGTACCCTCGTTGAACAGATGCAGATCGAGCTCGCCCACGGTGGGCAGGAAGCGATACGGATCATCGCGCTCGACGGTGGCACCGCTCGCGAAGTGCAGGCGCAGCCGGTAGCGCAGCGGGAGCGTGGCCCCCGGCAGAAACACGGCGAATATGCCCGCCGCGATGGGCTCCATGGGCACCGGGTCTCCATTCGACAGGATGCACTCCGCGGCCACGGCATCGGGATGCATCGCGCGCACCATCACGCCGCCGGCTCCGTTGACGGTGGCGGCATGCGCACCGAGCACGTGGTGCGGATCCGTGTGCTCGCCGGCGATGAGGCGCGTGACGTCGGCATGTGGCACGACCGGCGCGGTCATGGCGACGGCTCCTCGGTGGGGACCGGTCGTCCCGTCTCGAGCGGCACATAGTTCAGCAGCACGAGAGAGAACGGTGCAAGAATCACGCGCCGCACGCCGTGCGCGGTGTGCACGCCCACCGCGGTATTCACCACTTCCAGCCAGTTGCCCGGCTTCGTGAGGGCGGGCAACGCGAACGCCTGCTTCGCTTCCTGTGCATTGACGAGCAGCAGGAGCGTGTTTCCCCGCACGGGTCGGCCGCGCCCATCGATCTCGTCCGACGCCTCGCCATGGATGAGCATGCCCAGCGCGTGCACATGGTGATCACCCCAGTCGCGGTCCGTCATCTCGGTGCCATCCGGACGCAGCCACGCGAGGTCCTTCTCCTCCCCGAGACCCGTGGCCTTGCCGCGAAAGAAGTTCCGGCGCCGCAGCACGGGATTGTCCCGGCGAATGGCCATCACCTGACGGGTGAACTGCAGGAGCAATTGCTGCCGCTCATCCAGGTCCCAGTGCACCCAGCTCGTCTCGTTGTCCTGGGTGTACGCGTTGTTGTTGCCGTGCTGGGTGCGCCCCATCTCGTCGCCGTGCAGGAGCATGGGGACGCCCTGGGAGAAGGCGAGCGTCGCCAGGAAGTCGCGCTTGATGCGTTCGCGCCGCATGATGGTGCGCGGCTCGGTCGTGGGGCCCTCCACGCCCCAGTTGCGACTATCGTTCGCATCCGTGCCGTCCCGATTGCCTTCGCCGTTGGCCTCGTTGTGCTTGCGCTCGTAACTCACGAGATCCTGCAGGGTGAACCCGTCATGCGCGGTCACGAAATTGATGCTCGCATAGGGCCGGCGGTCGCTCCACTGATAGATGTCGCTGCTCCCCGACAGGCGCGACGCGAAATCGGCGACCTTGCCATCCTCGCCCCGCCAGAAGCGGCGCACGTCGTCACGATAGCGCCCGTTCCACTCCGCCCAGCCAATGGGGAAGTTCCCCACCTGATAGCCGCCCGGTCCCACATCCCACGGCTCGGCGATGAGCTTCACGCGCGAGAGAATCGGATCCTGGTGAATGATGTCGAAGAAGACGCCGAGCTTGTTCATCTCGTACAGCTCGCGCGCGAGCGCGGGAGCGAGATCGAAGCGGAACCCATCGACGTGCATCTCGGTCACCCAGTAGCGCAGCGAGTCCATGATGAGCTGGATGGTGCGCGGGTGCTGCATGTTGAGCGAGTTGCCGGTGCCCGTGAAGTCCGTGTACAGGCGCGGATGCTCCGGGTCGAGCCGGTAGTACGCCGCGTTGTCGATGCCGCGCAGCGACAGCGTGGGCCCCAGGTGATTGCCCTCAGCCGTATGGTTGTACACGACGTCGAGAATCACCTCGATGCCCGCGGCGTGCAGCGTCTTCACCATGGACTTGAATTCGCTCACCTGCGCGCCGAGCCCGCCGCTCGCATAGCGCACGTCCGGCGCGAAGAAGCCGATGGAGTTGTAGCCCCAGTAGTTGGTGAGCTTCGCGTCGGCCAGCCGCCGATCCATCGCGAAGTGATGCACCGGCAGCAGCTCCACCGCGGTGACGCCGAGCGACAGGAGATGCTCGATGATGGGGTCCGAGGCGAGTCCCAGGTACGTGCCGCGCAGGTGCGGCAGGACATCGGGATGCAGCTTGGAGATGCCCTTCACGTGGCACTCGTAGATCACGGTGCGATGCCAGGGGACGCGCGGTGCGCGATCACCGCTCCAGGTGAACGCCGAGTCCACGACGACACACTTCGGCATGGCGCTCGCGCTGTCCGTGAGGCTGATCGCGAGATCCTCGCGCGGGCTGTGCACGTCGTACGCATACAGCGCGTCGCTCCAGGCGATCGTCCCGCTGATGGCCTTGGTGTACGGATCGATGAGCAACTGCGCGGGGTTGAAGCGCTGGCCCCGCTCGGGTTCGTACGGCCCGTGCACCCGGTAGCCGTAGAGCTGGCCGGGCCGGACATCCGGCAGGTAGCAGTGCCACACCTGATCGTTTCGCTCGGTGAGCGGGATGCGCGCCGACTCCGCGCCATCGGCGGGGTGCGCGAAGAGGCAGAGATCCACGCCGGTGGCGTTCTCGGAGAAGATGGCGAAGTTGACACCCACGCCATCCCAGGAGGCGCCGAGTGGAAAGGGCTCGCCCGGCCAGACACGCACGCTAGCGGTCCTCGAGCCGATAGAGGACACCACTCCACGGCAGGAGGGTGACGCGCCGTTCGCTGCTGCCCCGGCGGCGTGTAATGCGCGGCGTGTCGCTCGGCCCACCGTAGCGGGCATTGCGCGTGGAGAAGCGCAGCCGCCGCGTGCCCTGCCCCTCGCTGGGCATGGCCACATCGAGGGGATTGCCCGTGAAGTTGAAGAGCGCGAGGAGCGGGCGCCCCGACGCCGGTGTGAGCTCCACGGCGAGCCACGCGCCGTCATCGCCGCACCAGGCGCGCGGGGCCGCGACGCCCGGGCGCAGTGCAGGTTCGGCGCGCCGGAGCGCCAGCAGGTCGCGATAGAGCGCGAGCAGGCTGCGTCCCGCGGGCGTTTCACACGCACGGTGATCGAGCCGCGAGCAGATCATCGTCGCGGGATCCTGCGGATCATAGTCGTCGCCCTGCCAACCCTCCTCGCGATACAGCCGAGCCCGTCCCTCGCGCACCGCGCGGGCCAGTGCGGCGCCCTCGTGGTCGGTGAAGAAGCGGAAGGGAGTCGTCGCGCCGTATTCCTCGCCCATGAAGAGAAGCGGCACCGCCGGCGCGAGCAGCAGCGCCGCTGCCGCCAGCTTGCACTGCTCGAACGTCGCCAGCGATGCGAGTCGTTCGCCCAGCGGCCGGTTGCCCACGATATCGTGATTCTGCACGTAGAACACGAAGCGGTCCGCAGCGACGTCGGGACAGGGAACACTAGTGCGCTCCCCATCGCGCGAGCACATGGCGGAGCGCCGCTCGATTGCCTGCACAATCTGCGTGACGCCGGCGCCGCGATGCCGAGGATCGAACAGGGCCGCGTGCATGCCGCGCGCAAAATCGTCGCTCCACATGGCGTGCAGGTCGTGGCCACCCGCCTCGCCGGATCGTACCAGCAGCGGATCCATGACATCGCTCTCGGCGATGAGATGGATGCGGCGCTCGAGCAGCGCGCTCCGTTCGCGGACCGCGTCCGACAGATCGGCCAGGATGTGCCGCGCACTCTCGTCGCGGATCATCACTGCCGCGTCCAGACGCAGCGCATCCACGCCATAGTCGGTGATCCAGCAGAGCGCGTTGTCCAGCACGAAGCGCCGCACTTCCGCGCACTCGGGTCCGTCCAGGTTGAACGCGTCGCCCCAGGGCGAACGGTGCCGCGCCGAGAGGTACGGGCCGAACGCGGCCAGATGATTCCCCTCGGGGCCCGCGTGGTTGTACACCACGTCGAGTACCACGGCGATCGAGCGCGCATGCGCGGCGTGCACGAGGCGGCGCAGACCCGCCGGGCCGCCATAGACTTCGCACGGCGCAAAGAGCGCGACGCCATCGTAGCCCCAGTTGCGCGCGCCGGGAAATGCGGCGACAGGCATGAGCTCGATGGCGGTGACGCCAAGATGCGCGAGCGCGTCGAGATGCTCGATGACGCCGTCGAACGTGCCCGCCGTGGTGAAGGTGCCGGTGTGCAGCTCGTAGATCACATAGTCGGCGAGCGCCAGTCCGCGCCAGCCGTCATGGCCATCGCCGGCGTCGAACGCGGCGGGATTCAGCACGCGCGAGGCACCGTTTACGCCGTGCGGCTGCCAGCGACTGCGCGGATCGGGAAGCGGCGGGCCGCCGTCCAGGGAGAACGCGTAGTCGCTGCCCGCGGCGACGCCGGGAACGGTTCCGCTGAAGACGCCGGCATCATCGCGGGCGAGCCCGACGCGCCGCGGCGCGCCATTGCCGACGCAGACCACATCGAGCCGCGCCGCCCGCGGCGCCCAGACGGAGAACGTCGTAGCGCCGTCAGTGCGAACGTGCACGCCGCGTGAGGCGTGGACCGGGGTGGCGGCCCTCACGCTGGACATGACGGCGCCAGCCGCCGCGGGCCTTCGGCCGGCCGCGGCTGCGGGAAGCGGCGGCCCGTTGGGCCGCCGGCGGGAAGCGGGCGCTTCTGGCGCCCTGCGGGAAGCGGCTCGCGGGCCGAAGGCCCGCAGCCTGCGGGAAACGGGACCTGCGGCCCCTGCGGGAAAGCCCCGGATTCGGCAACAGAGTAGTGAGAAGAGACGCGGTGCGGGTGGGGCGTGCTGTGCCTCAACTGCCGGGCCGGTGGGCCCGGCAGTGCTTCCCGCAGGCCGCTGCCGCAGGCGGCCGGCCGCTTCCCACAGCCGCGCTCCGCGCGGCGCGTCCCGCAGGCGTGCGGGCCTTCGGCCCGCCACGCCGCTTCCCGGCGGTCACCCGCCTCGCACACTCGCTTCGAGCAGATTCGCATCGATGGAAAACTTGCACGCCCAGTTGAGATACTGGAACGTGCCATAGCCGCCATCGACAGGGAAGGACCCTTTCACGCCGCCGCGGATGTTCGGATCGGCTCCGTTCGTCACAATGCTGCGCCGGACGTACGCGTTGGCCGCGTACGCCGCATCGCGATAGCGCGCGTCGCCGGTTTCAAGGAAGAGCAGAAGCCAGCAGTGGGCCATCTGCACCGATCCGGTGAGGCAGGCCCAGCTCACGCAGCCACGCCAGTTCGCGTTGAGGCGGCCCGGGAGGAATCCCCTTGGGCTCATGGCGCTCAGCACACCATCCGCGGCGCGGCGCGCCGCGTCGAGCAACCGGCTGTCGCGCGAATGACGGAATCCTTCGAGGATGCCGCGCACCGCGTAGCCAATCGTGTGAGTGAGCGGTTGCGCGTGGTCGGTGAGGCAGCAGCGCTCGAACCATCCATTGGCGCGCTGCTGGCGCAGCGCCCAGTCAATGTTCGCGAGTGCCGCGTCGGCGTAGCCCGACGCGGGATCCACCCGATGCGCTTCGAGCAGTCCCCAGGCGACGTGCGTGGCGTACGTCTTCTCACCAGGTGACGCGAAAGGCGTGGTGAAGCGACGCCAGGCGCCATCCGGATCCTGCACGCGCACGAGCCAGTTGGCGGCGCGCCGCATGGGATCCAGATACAAATCGGAGACATCGTGCGCGCCGGCCGCCAGGCCGAGGAGGATCTGTCCCGTGTTGAACACCACCGGCACCGGATTCGGCACACCAATGGGGCCGCCCTGAAAACCGCCGTCGGGGAACTGGATGTGCGTGAGCCAGTCGAGCATGCGGATGGCGCGCTGGCGCAGAGCGGCGTCCTGGCGTGTGCGAGCCGCTTCGAGCACCGTCGGCACGATGTAGCCCGTGGTCTCGGGATACGACGCGCTCCAGCCATCGATGATGCTGAAGTGACGCGCCACGCCGCCATCGCGGGAGATCGAGCGGTCCTGCGCGAACGCCAGCCACGCGAGCCCGGCGTCAACCGTCTGCGTGATGCCGGGATCGTGCGCCGGCAGCCCGCGACGATCCCGTTCGCGTGCGGCGCGTGCGGCGTGTGGCAATTGCAACTCATCCCGGACGGTTCCCGCGAGGTGACGCAGTCGGCTCGTTATCATCATTCGCTGGGACTCAGAACAGTTTGGCGACCCCGCGCAGCGGTATCCATGCCCACGCCGGACGATTGTGCAATTCGTACGACAACTCGTAGAACACCTTCTCCAGCTCGAAGAGCGCGATGAGCGCATTGCCCTGCGCCGCGCCGTACGCGGCGAGAAACGCCGACCGCGCGTCGCGTTCCCAGTGCGCGGCCCGCACTTCAACCATCGCGTTCACGCCCAGTCCGCCCGTCTCCGATGCCGCCGTGGCCGCGGCGTACGCAAAGGAGCGCAGCATGCCGGCCACGTCGCGCAACGGACTCGCAAGCCTGCGGCGCTCGGCAAGCGGCCGCAAAGGCTCTCCCTCGAAGTCAATAATCATCCAGTCTGCGTTCGCGGTGCGCAATACCTGCCCCAGGTGATAGTCGCCATGATGCCGGCTCCGCCACTCGCCCGACAAGCTGCGCCGCGCATCGGCCGCGACGTCGTCCAGCCGTGCAAGAACCGCCGCTCGCCGGCCGGCAATGGCTCGCGCCATTGGCGCGACGGCGCGGTCCAGCGTGCCAAGCCGCGCCTCGAGCAGATCCAGCGCGCTCGCGGCGGTATCCCGGGCACGTGCCGTCCACTCCTGCACATCGTTCAGCGTAACCGGTTCGACAGCAAATCCCTCCACCGACGAATCGGATGCCAGCGCATCGTGCAGCGCACGCGTCACCGCGCCGAGCCGCGTGGCCTCCGCCGCGTACGCATCCCCACCGTTCCGGCTCCTCTCCTCGCCACGCAGATACGTTCGCGCGCGTTCCACCGTGTATGTCCAGCCGTCGGTCGCATTCGGCAGAAAGCGCGTGAGCGCGCCCGACACGCACCTTGCATCATCTGCGCCAAGAATGTGCATGGTGGCATACAGCTCCGGCGCGTTGCGGAACCCCGTGCGGGTGGTTAGAAACTTCGTGATTTCCACATCCGGATTTTCCCCGGGCTCGAGCCGCCGGAAGAGCTTCAGGATGGCGCGGTCGCCAAAGATGATGGACGTATTGCTCTGTTCACCGCGTACCACGCGAGAGGGCAGTCCATCGAGCACTGGTGCCCCCTCTCCCACGGGCTCCAGCACCCAGCGCGCGCCGTCGCCCTGAAACGCAGCCGGCGCGCGCAGCGCGCCCGCCAGCCAGTCGCGGAATCCGGCATCCTCGGTGGCATCGAGCAGCACGCCCGGTCCGTCACGGCCGACCAGGGTCGTGATGACGCGCTCCGCCGGCGGCGCATCGCTGGTTGCACTGGTGCGCCGCACGACGACCGGCATCTGATACGTCACGGGCGACGTGTCCCCCGCCAGATGCACGGCGACGCATGCGATGGCCGCCTCGCCACCGGCCCAGTGCACCGGCACGACGCCGGTGACGCGCGCGTCGTGTGTCTCGTGCCCCTTTGCTCCGTACCAGCGACGCGACGCGAGGAACGCGCTCAGCGTACTCGAGTCGAGGGCTCGGAGCGACCCCGCCTGAAGCGCCGTGCTCACGTTGCCCGCGACGTGCAGCGGGACAGGCGTTGGCGACGTGCCGGTCACCCCGCCACCGGCTGGTCCGGCGGCACGAGCCGGAACCAGTAGAACGTATGCGGGCCGAGGGACAGGAAGTACGGTCGCTCGCCCACCGGGGGAAAGGGCACCTTGCCGATCAGCTCCACCGGTACATGTCCCACCCACCGCTGCAGATTGATCTCCACGGGCTGCACGAAGCGGGAGAGGTTGTGCACGCAGAGGATCACCTCATCCTCGTAGCGCCGCAGATACACGAGTACGCGCCGGTTTTCGGGGAGAAGCATCTCGAACTTGCCGCGCCCGAACGCCGCGTACTGCTTGCGCACGCCGACGATACGACGCATCCAGCGGAGCAGCGATGTCTGCGTGCGCTCCTCGGCGGCGACGTTGATGGCCTGATAGCCGTAGGGCGGATCCATGATGAGCGGGAAGTAGAGCGCCTGCTGGTCGCCGTCCGAGAAGCCCGCATTCCAGTTCGCGCTCCACTGCATGGGCGTGCGCACACCATTGCGATCGCCGAGGTACACGTTGTCGCCCATGCCGATCTCGTCGCCATAGTAGATGATCGGCGTGCCCGGCATGGTGAGCAGCATGGCGTTCATGAGTTCCATCTGGCGGCGGCCGTTATCGAGCAGTGGAGCGAGGCGGCGCCGGATGCCGACATTGATGCGCATGCGGGTATCGCGTGCGTACTCCCGGTACATGTAGTCGCGCTCCTCGTCGCTCACCATCTCGAGCGTGAGCTCGTCATGATTGCGCAGGAACAGTGCCCACTGGCACCCTTCCGGGAGCGGCGGCGTCTGCGCGAGAATCTCGACGATGGGGCTGCGATCCTCCTTGCGGAGCGCCATGTACATGCGCGGCATGAGCGGGAAGTGAAACGCCATGTGACACTCGGTGCCGTTGCCGAAGTATTCAATCACATCACTCGGCCACTGGTTCGCCTCGGCAAGCAGCATGCGGCCGGGGAACTCGGCATCCACCGTGGCGCGCATCTCGCGCAGCACCATGTGTGTCTCCGGCAGGTTCTCGCAGTTCGTGCCATCGCGCTCCACGAGGTACGGAATGGCGTCCAGACGCATCCCGTCCACGCCCATGCGAAACCAGAAGCGCATGACTTCCTTCACCGCTTCGAGCACCGCGGGATTGTCGTAGTTCAGGTCAGGCTGATGGCTGAAGAAGCGGTGCCAGTAGAACTGGCCGGCCACCGGATCCCATGCCCAGTTGGATGTTTCCGTATCAGTGAAGATGATCCGCGCATCCTTGTAGCGGGTGGGATCATCCGACCACACATACCAGTCGCGTTCGGGCGAGCCTTTCGGCGCGCGGCGGGAGCGCTGGAACCAGAGGTGCTGGTCGGACGTGTGATTCACGACCAGCTCCGTGATCACGCGCATTCCCCGTTCGTGTGCCTCGCCGAGAAAGCGGCGGAAGTCCTCGAGGGTGCCGTACTGCGGATGAATCGCTTCGTACTCGGCGATGTCATAGCCATCGTCCCGGAGCGGTGATGGATAGAACGGCAGCAGCCAGATGCAATTGACGCCGAGCGACTGGATGTAGTCGAGCTTCTCGATCAACCCCGGCAGATCGCCGTATCCGTCCCGGTTGCTGTCGCGAAACGCCTTGATGTGGATCTGGTAGATGATGGCGTCCTTGTACCAGAGAGGATCGGGCATGGTGGTGGTTGGTGGTTGGCAGCTGGTAGCTGGTAGATGATAGATGGTTCAGACGCGGTAGCTGATCCGCCGATCCTGGCTCAAGTCCGGTGATGGCGATGACAACCGAACAGGATTTCCAGGAGGAACAGGATTGTCCCGGTGCCGTTTCCAGGCAGTTGCCATCACTCCGTGAATTGATCGGGACCGGATTCCCTGGCACCCAACAATCCTGTCAATCCTGCGCATCCTGCAATCCTGTGAACGGTGTAATTCCTGTCGAGTTCTTGACAGCTGGTTTGACGACGCTCACTGGTATCTGGAAGGGAGCAGGGAGTCCAACGACCAGCGGCCGTAGTGCGTCCAGCTACCAGTTGCCAGCTACCAGTCTCAAGACATGCCCGGCCTGCTGCCTCGGATCCAGGCGGACGTAGTTGCGTGAGCCACGCCACACGTAGCGCGCACCGGTCAGGAGGTCTTCCACGGCGTACGGGGCATCGGGCGTGAGGCCGAGCTGGTCGAGCGGCACGTGTACCATGCTTTCCTGCGTGTGCAGAGGGTCGAGGTTCACGACGACGAGCAGATCGTCGCGTCCGGCATCGGTGACGGCGGATCGCAGGTAGAACAGCATCCGGTCGTTTTCCGAACGGTGGAACGACAGGTTCGTGGCGAGTTGCAGCGCGCGGTGCTCGCGGCGAATGCGGTTCACGAGCGCGATGTCGGCGTTGATGTTGCCGGGCGCGTTCCAGTCGCGCACGCGGATCTCGTATTTCTCCGAGTGCAGATATTCCTCGCTCCCGGCGTGCAGCGGCTCGTTCTCGCCCAGCTCGAATCCGCTGTAGATGCCGTAGAGCGGCGAGAGCGTGGCGGCAAGGAGCAGGCGCACGCGGAATGCCGGCCGGCCGCCGACCTGCAGATATTCGTGCAGGATGTCGGGCGTGTTGGCGAAGAGGTTGCCGCGCAGGTATTCACGCGCCGGCCCCTGCGTGAGCTCCGTGAGATAGTCGCGCAGTTCGGCGCTGGTGTTGCGCCAGGTAAAGTACGTGTACGACTGCGTGAAGCCGAGCTTCGCCAGGTATTCCATGCGCTTGGGGCGCGTGAACGCCTCGGCGAGAAAGATGACGCCGGGGTGCCGGGCGTGCACCTCGCCGATCACCCATTCCCAGAAGGCGAAGGGCTTGGTGTGCGGATTGTCCACGCGGAACGTGTGCACGCCGTGTCCGATCCAGAAGAGCAGGATGTCGAGACACGCCTGCCAGAGCGCGTCGCGATCCTCGCACCAGAAGTTGAGCGGGTAGATGTCCTGGTATTTCTTGGGCGGATTCTCAGCGTACTTGATGGTGCCATCGGGACGGACGAAGAACCATTCCGGATGTTCGCGCAGCCACGGATGATCGGGCGAGCATTGGAGGGCATAGTCGAGCGCGACCTCCAGGCCCAGTGCCTGCGCCTGTTGCACGAAGCCGTCGAAGTCCTCGAGCGTGCCGAGTCGCGGCTCGATCGCCGTGTGTCCGCCGGCGGGACCGCCGATCGCCCACGGACTGCCGGGATCATCCGGCGTCGCACTCAGCGCGTTGTTGCGGCCCTTGCGACCGGTCTGCCCCACCGGGTGAATGGGCGGGAGATACACGACGTCGAAGCCGAGGCCGGCGATGCGGCGGAGTGCCGGCCCCGCATCGGCGAAGGTGGCGTGTTGACCGGGGATCGTGCCCTGCGACCGGGGAAACATCTCGTACCACGCCGCGAAGCGCGCGCGCTCGCGGTCCACACGCACGGCGAGCACCCGGTCGTATGCGGTCAGATCATCGGCCGGAAGGTACTCCTCGATGAGGGAGAACAGCGCGGGATCGAAGGCTTCGCGGGCGCGCTCGGTGGGGTGGCGCGCGGAGTCGCGCAGGAGCGTGACCCAGTGCTTGAGTGATGTGCGCACCGGGCCGAAGCGGCACTTGCGGGCCGCCCGATCGATGAGTTGTGCGCCCTCGAGCACTTCGGACGACACGTCGTAGCCCGCGTCGACCTTCTTCTGGAGTTCGCTGCGCCAGGTGGCGAAGCGGTCGGTCCATGCCTCCACGCCGAAGGTCCACGTGCCAACGGCATCGGCGACGAAGTCCGCGCTCCAGCGATCGCTGTTGAAGTCATACGTCATGGGCACCGTACGCCACTCGGCGTCGGCTGGCCCGCGCACGCGCACGTGCGCGGCAAGGAGGTCGTGCCCGTCCTTGAAAATGTCCGCGCTCACCTCAATGCGGTCGCCAACGACGCGCTTGGGCGCGAACCGGCCGGCATCGAGCTCGGGTCGAACGGATTCGATCGCGAGGTGCGGCAGCGAACGAGAGAGTTGGCGTGAAGGGGCGGATCGTCTCTTTGGCGGCATGCGAATGGTGAAACGGGGACGGGGGGAAGATAGCGCGAGAACGGCCCAGGCCCCATTGGTCCCTGTGGTCCGATTGGGGCCTGGGCCGTTCTCGCGCTATCTTCCAGCTCGACAATGATTGCGCCCGACCTCTCGCACCTGCTCTCCTCACACCCCGCCGTTGCGCTGCCCCTGGTGTTCGCCGGCGGCGTGCTGACGAGTCTCACGCCGTGCATCTATCCCATGATTCCGATCACGGTCTCGATCGTGGGTGGACAGGAGGTGGGTACGGGCCCGCGTGCACGCTGGCGCCCGGTAGCGCTCACGCTGAGCTACGTCGTGGGCCTCGCGCTCGCGTACGCTGCGCTCGGATTGTTCGCGGGGCTCTCCGGCACGCTCTTCGGCAGCATCAGCAGTAATCCGTGGCTCTACTTCGGCATGGCCAATCTGCTCGTGCTCGCCGCTCTCGCCATGCTCGACGTGCTGCCCGTGCATCTGCCACAGCCGCTGGTGCAGCGTGCGGCCACAGCCGGGAACGGAGGACGCCTCGCGGGTACTTTTGTCATGGGGGCCGCCTCCGGACTCGTGGCGGCACCCTGCTCCGCCCCGGTCATGGCGGTGGTGCTCACGTGGGTGTCGCTCACGCACAGCGCCACGCTGGGGTTCATCTATCTGTTCGTCTTCTCGCTGGGGATGAGCACGCTGCTCGTCGTCATCGGCATCTTCTCGGGCTCGCTGTCCCGGCTGCCGCGCGCGGGGAGCTGGATGATCTGGGTGAAGCGCGTGTTCGCGCTCATTATGCTGGGCGCGGCGGAGTATTACCTCATTCGCATGGGACAGGTGCTCTTATGAAATCAGGCACGCGCGTGGCCATGGCTCTGGCGCTCGGCGCGCTCGCGGCGAGCGTCCCGGCACGCGGGGCGCAGGCGCAGATTGGCATCGCGGTCGGGGCACGGGCGCCTGGCGCCGCGGTCACGACGCTGGATGGCAAGCCGGTGAACCTGTCGCAATTCATCGGCACGAAGCCCGTGATGATGACATTCTGGGCGACGTGGTGCAGCAACTGCAAGGAGCTCGAGCCGAAATTCCTTTCGCTCGTGAAGCAGTACTCGCCCCGCGTCACATTCATTGACGTCGCCGTCTCGGTGAACCAGTCGCCCGACCGGGTCAAGCGCTACGCCGAGAAGTACCACTACACGCACGAGATGCTCTACGACACCAACGGCGACGCCGTGACCGCGTACGACGTGCCCGCGACGTCCTACGTGGTGCTGGTGGACCGGAGCGGCAAGGTGGTGTACACGGGACTCGGTGGTGACCAGGATCTGGCCGCGGCGCTGAAGAAGGTGTTGTAGCTGTAGCGGGAAGCGGCGCGCGGAGCGCGCCTGCGGGAAGCGCTGCGCTGCGGGAAGCGGGCGACTCCCTGGCGGGAGCGCCCTGCGGGAAGGCGCCTTCGCGGGGTGCCGTTCCGCAGCCGCGGTGGCCGCAGGCCACCGCGGTGCTTCCCGGCGCAGCCCCCGTCACCGTCCCGCGAGCAGACCCGCCCCTTCCTCCGCAAGACCATCCACGAGCCGTTGCACGTGTTCGCGCTGGGTGCGCGGGTTCATGACCGTCACACGCAGCACGCGCCGGCCGTCGAGCATCGTGGTGGTGATCCACCCGCGGCCGCTGGCGTTGTAGCGCTCGCGCAGTGCCAGATTCAGTGCGTCGAGCAGATCATCGTCGCGTACATCGTCGGGATGCCAGCGGAAGCAGAGGATGTTCGATTCCGGTTCATGCAGCGCCGCGAAGTCCGGGCGCGAGCCGAGCACGTCGTACAGGGCGCGTGCCATGGCGCAGAGATGATCGTAGAGCGCCGCCATGCCGTTCGCGCCGTGCCGCTGCAGCGCGACCCACACCTTGAGTGCGTCCACGCGGCGCGAGCAGAGAAAGCTGCGCGTGCCCTGGTCCGGCGTGCGTCCGCCATCGCCCCGGTGAAAGAGGTAGGGCGCATCCTGCGCGAAGGCCCGTTCGAGGTCCTGCTCGTCGCGCACGAGCAGCATTCCCGCGCTGAGCGGCATGAGCATCATTTTGTGCGCGTCCCATGCTACCGAGCGCGCCCGTTCGATGCCGCGCACCCGATTCCGGTGCGTGGGCGAGAGGAGCGCCGACGCGCCGTGCGCCCCGTCCACGTGCAGCCAGATGCCGGCGGCATCGCACATCGTGCCGATTGTCTCGAGGTCATCGAACGCTCCGGTGGCAGTGGTGCCGGCGGTTGCGACCACCGCCATCACGCGCGTCCCCGCCTGGCGCAGCTCGGCGAGTCGCGTCTCGAGCAGTCGGGTATCCAGGTGTCCGGCGGGCGCGGGAATCCGGATGAGGCGCCGCGTCCCCAGACCAAGCTGCGCGACTGCGCGTTCAACGGCATAGTGCGCCTGGCTGCCGCAGATCACGACGGGCGCGTCCGCGGCAACGCCCTCTTCCCAGGCGTTTGGCATGCACGCCGCGCGCGCGGCGAGCAGCGCCGTGAACGTGGCCTCGGTGCCGCCCGAGGTGAACGTGCCGCCCGCATCCCGCCCCCAGCCCACGAGCTCGCACATCCAGCGGATCACGGTCTGCTCCACCGCCGTGCCGCTCGGCGACATCTCGGCCACCGCGACCGACTGGTTCATGGCCGCGATCACGGCTTCGGTCCACACCGCCACGGGAAGGGGCGCGGAGACCTGATGCCCCATGTACATGGGATGCGCCAGCCGGTTCATGTCGGCGAACACCTCCCTCTCGAGCCGCTCGGTGACAGCCCCGAGCGGCATCCCCGAGCGGGGCAGCGGTTCGGCGAAGCGTCGCGCAAGCTCCACTGGTGAAAGCGAACTGGACACCGGACCGGCTCCCTGACCCGTTCGCGCGAAGTAGCGCGTCACGAGTTCCAGGAACGGCAGCGCCGCATCGCGCTCCATGTCGGCGGTCAAGGGTGAGTGGGCAGCGAGGAACGAAGACGGCATGAAAGGGGGAGAGAGTCTGGCAGAGAGGTGAATTGCACGGAGAGAGCGGGAGACATCGTACCGTCACCGATGCGATGCGAGCTTCCCTGATCGGGACCGGTTTCCCGTTGCCCGTTCCGCGTTCCGCCGTCCCGCCGGTTCATGGCCCATGCCCAGTGTCAGCTCCAGCAGTTGGCGCGCCGGCTGTGGATCGCGGGTCAGATAGAACTGGATGCGCGAGATGATGACGGGATGCTCAATGCGCACGCGCAGCAACCTGCGCTGCATGGCGGGCGTCATGGTCGGGAAGTAGCTCAGCGTACAGTGGGGCGAGAAGTGAAAGCGCGCGGGCTGAAAGCGCAAGCCGCTCGCCATGATGCGTTCGTGCAACGTGCGCAGCGGCCCGTGCGGATCGAGCGGCAGCACGATGATATCGGTCTGCATGAAGCGCACGGGACGGTCGAAGTGCAGGACCATGGGCAACGTGTCGCTCGCCACGGGACCGAGCAGCGTGCGGAGACGCGCAGCGGTCGTGTCCGGCGCGATGGGACCGGCGCCGGACGAGCCGATCAGGGTGACGTGCGGGGTGGTTCCCTTCGTCAGCTTCGGATCAGCCCAGCGCTGGATTGCCAGCACCTCGTCCCGTACCGCTCCGTCGAGCTCCGCTACCACGAAAATTCCGCGTTTCATTCTGAAATGAAAGATAGTGCCGGAAATCGCTCGGCGGGTGTACAACGCTGGCCGGATGATGCGGTCCTGCTCTGGATGGATTGGCGTTTGCGGGTTACAACTATGGCGGCGCCGCGGCGCCGCGTGTCGTCTCACCTCTCATGCATCCATACGATGACTTCACGTCTTCGCATTCTGCTCCTGTTGTGCATCGCGACCGCGTGCTCCCGGCCGCGAGCCGTCGCTCCCGCACCGGCGCCCCAGGGCGCGGTGCCGCCCGACACCCGGGAAGCATCGCTCTTCGCTGCGGCGGTGAAGCACGGCACACGAACCACCACGGGCGTGCCCGGTCCGAACTACTGGCAGCAGACCGCACACTACCGCATCCAGGCGACGCTCGATCCCCAGGCACAGACGCTGTCGGGAACCGAGACGGTGATGTATGTCAACCGCTCGCCCGACACACTCACGTCGCTCGCGATCGATCTCTATCAGAACATCAATGCCGCCGGCGCGCCCAGGGATCAGCCGGTGCCCACCACGTCCGGCCTTCAGCTCGCGCGCGTTGCCGCGCAGGGCGTGACGCTCCAGCCGCAGACGACCGACAGCGCGGTCGGCTACCGCGTGGTCAACACCATTGGCCGTATCCAGCTGCCGCGCCAGATGCTTCCGGGTGACAGCGCCGAGCTCGCGTTCACCTGGTCCTTCAGGATTCCACCCAAGTCGAACCCGCGCATGGGGACCGATGGGGGCGTCTTCGTGCTGGGCTACTGGTACCCGCAGGTGGCGGTGTACGACGATGTCGCCGGATGGGACACCGATCCGTACGTGAGCCGGGGCGAGTTCTACATGGACTACGGGGACTACGACGTGAGGATCACTGCGCCCGATAACCAGCTCATTGCCGCAACCGGCACGCTGGACAACCCGGAGGAGGTGCTCACGGAGCAAACGCGGTCGCGCCTCGCCGAAGCGAAGCGGTCGGGCCAGCTCACGAGCGTTGTGACCAAGGGCGATCGCGGCGCCGGGCGTGCCACGCGCTCCGGCACCGGCGGCAAGCTCACCTGGCACTTCCATGCGACCAACGTGCGCGACTTCGCGTGGGCCGCCTCGAAGGATTATCTGTGGGACGCTACCGGAGCACGCGTGGGGAACCGGGACGGACGCGGCACCGTGGACAGCACCATGATCTACTCGTTCTACCGGCCCAGCGAGCTGGCGTGGACCAAGTCATCGGTCTATCTGAAGCAGTCCATCGAGTTCCTGTCGAACCTGCTCTGGCCGTATCCGTATCCGCACATGACCGCCGTGGAAGGCTTCGTGAGCGGCGGCATGGAGTTCCCGATGCTCACGCACATTGGCGGTGTCCAGAACGGCAACGAGCTGTATCTCGTCACGGTGCACGAGACGAGTCACATGTGGTTCCCGATGCTGGTGGGGTCCGACGAAACGCGCTTCGCCTGGATGGATGAAGGGCTCGCGTCGTACAACGAGGCGCTGGGCGTGCGCGAATTTCTCGGATTCGACGAGCAGCGTGCACAGCAGCGCCAGTACCTGCTCGATCACGAACGCGGTGTGGACGAGCCGCTCATGGTGCACGCCGATGCCTACCCGAATGACGACGCATATCAGGAAGCGAGCTACGTGAAGCCCGTGGTCGTCATGCGCGCGCTGCGCGGTGTGCTCGGTGACTCCGTGTTCCTGCGCGCCTATCGGGAATATGGCCGGCGCTGGACGAACAAGCATCCCCGCCCGGAGGATTTCTTCAACACCTTCAACGACGTCTCCGGACAGGATCTCTCGTGGTTCTGGAAGGCATGGTTCTTCGGCACGGGCACGCTCGATCAGGCGGTGGAGGAAATGAAGGTCGTTGGCGACTCGAGCCGCATCGTGATCGCGAATCTGGGCGAGAATCCCATGCCCGTGCTGCTCGCCGTGACGCGCGCCGATCATTCGGTGCAGCACCTCACGATTCCCGTGGACGCCTGGCTGCACGGCGCGAAGCGTGACACGGTGATGGTGCGCAACGTGCCCGCGGTGACGCGCGTGGAGATTGATCCCGATGGATGGTTTCCCGATGTGAACCCGATGAACAACTCGAAAGGGAGTGGAACGCCAAAGCTGCCCGAGCGCATTCAGCGCCGGCCGGGGCGGCCCCCCCGGCCGTAGGGCAAAGGAGGACGAAGGGGTCAGAGGCTGATAGGGGTCAGAGGCTGATAAGCCTCTGACCCCTTCGCATCGCGTTCATGAGCGATGTCTTGTCGCCTGTTCGTGCCAGCCCCCCATTTCGGCACATTGATTGCGCATGCTCTGATGTTCGCGGCCGTTCGTCTCCGGCCATCTTCGGAAGCTGTAGCCGTGATCCACCTCGGCCCTCCCTCGAATGCTGTTCAGGCTGCTCCTGATCTGCTATGCCGTGGCGCTTCTGGTTCTGTCGCTGGTCAGTCTCAATCGGTACGTGCTCGTTTCCATCTGCCGGAAGTTCGCGCACCGCCGTCGCGAGGCGCTGCCACCAGTGACGGATGGGGACGCCCCGCTCGTCACCATCCAGTTGCCCATCTATAACGAGTATTACGTCGCGGAACGCCTGATCCGTTCCGCGTGCGAAGTGGACTATCCAAGCCATCGGCTGGAAGTCCAGGTGCTGGATGACTCCACCGATGACACGCTGGCGCTCACACGCGAGCTCGTGCGCGACTGGCGTCGCCGCAACATCAACATCACGCATCTGCATCGCGAGAACCGCACCGGATTCAAGGGCGGCGCGCTGGCGTATGGACTCGAACGCGCGCACGGCGAATTCGTCGCCGTCTTCGATGCAGACTTCGTGATTCCGCGCGATTTCCTCCGTCGCACCATCCCGTTCTTCCATACGCCGAATACGGGAATCGTGCAGACGCGCTGGACATATCTCAACGACAGCTACTCCGCGCTCACGCGCGCGACGGTCATTGGCCTGGATGCGGAGTTCGGCATCGAGCAGCCGGGTCGCTACTGGGGCGGCATGTTCCTGGGATTCAACGGCACGGGCGCGGTGCTGCGCACGGAGTGCATCCGCCAGGCCGGCGGATGGCAGGACGACACCATTACCGAGGACCTCGATCTCAGCTATCGCGCGCAGCTCGCGGGGTGGAGCATCCGGTATCTGAGCGATGTGACGTGCCCGTCCGAAGTCCCGGCAGATGTCCACGGACTCAAGGCGCAGCAGTTCCGCTGGACCAAGGGTACGCAGGAAACGGCCAGGAAGCTGCTGCCCCATCTCTGGCGTTCGTCGAACTCATTCTGGGTGAAACTGCAGGGCACGCTGCATCTGCTGGCGAACAGTACCTATCCGTTTCTGCTGCTCATTGGCATCCTGAATCCGCTCATGGTGTACAGTGCGCACAGTCATCACATCCAGTTGGCCTGGCCGCTCTCGGTGTACTTCCTGTTCTCCACGTTCGGCACCTATTCGTACCACGCGGAGGCGGTGCGCGCACTGCACCGGGACTGGCTGCGACGCATGGTGTACTTCCCGATGTTCCTGGGACAGGCCATCGGACTGAGTGTCATCAACTCCAAGGCCGCCCTCGAGGCGTGGCTCGGCCACAAGAGCCCCTTTCTGCGCACGCCCAAGTACGATCTCACGAAGCGGGGGCAGCGCTGGGGTGGTTTGCGCTACCGTAGCAAGTTCAGCTGGAGCGCGGCCATCGAGATCTGCCTCGGGCTCTATACCGCGGCCGCCATCTGGTATGCGATCGATACGGGCGAGTACGGCGCCATTCCATTCCTCGCGCTCTTCGCTTTCGGCTATCTGCTGCTCGGCTACTACTCGGTGCACCATCGCTTCCTGCTGCGCGGCGCGACGAGGCCGATGCAGGCCGCGGACATGGTGCACAATGTCGCGGTCACATTGCTCATCGCCCTGCTCTGCCTCGGCACCATCCACTGCGGCGCGTCAGATCTGAACACGACGGAGTCTGCCACGGCTCGTGACGGGCTCTCCGCCGCCGATGTCCCGCTCCGGCCCCCACCGGGATTCGCGGCTGTTTCCCTCGTATCAACGGGTCCGGCGAGCGCCTCGGGAACGCGCACCGGCGAGGTGTTCTATCAGCCCAAAGGCGATCATTTCGAGTGGTTCGTCAACGCGCAGGGATTCACGCCGGGCTCTCACTATCGTGTCGAGCTCAACGTTGACGACTCGCTGAATTACGCGATCGGCAGCATCGCCGCCAACTCCCAGGGACAGCTCCTGGGTTTCGGCGTCCTCTCGCGTTTCGCCGACCGCTACTGCGTCGGCGCCAATGGCAGTCCTCCGGCTCCGCTCACTGGACCGCACTGGATCGGGATCAGGATCAAGGAGGACGGCTCGACGCCCGGTGACCATTCGATCACCGGATCATCGCTGCCCTGCACCGGAAACGGGGACGGGCATTTCGAGTACATGATGTACGAGCAGCGCATCGTCCCGTTTGACGGGATGGGGAACACGCAGTAGCCAGCGGAACAGTGCCGCCGCGCGGCATCACTCCTTGTACAGCAGATACAGGTGCACCGTTTCCGGTCCCCGATAGGGCGATCCGATCGGCCGCTTGAAGTACCCATCCAGCACGTACGTGGAATCGCGCAGGAGCGTATACCCGTTTGCCGCGAAGTCGCTTGCGGTAATTCCCCAGAACGTCGGCCCGGTCTGAGTGTCCCAGAACACGAGCGTGCCGGGCGGCGAGTTCCTGATGAGCTGCACGTTCCGCGCGTGGTCCCAGACCCAGCCGTCGCGCGTCCACGTGTGCTCCCACTTGGGCTCTTCCCACGCGTCGCGGCCGAAGAGAATGCACATGTAGGTCTGGCTCCAGATCAGCCGGTGCACCGGGCGTTCGTGGTCCTGGAACCAGCCGTACATCTGGCGCACCGCGAGCGCGTCGCGCGCCCAGGGAATGCCGTCGACGAAATACACGGTCGCGATCGCCACGCGCACCAGCACGATCGCGGCCAGCGCGGTAATCAGGGGACGCGGCAGCCACGCGAGCAGGCGCGCGATGGCATTCCACCCCACGAGCATGATGAGCGCGATGGCCGGTGCGACGGTGATGAAGTATCGCGGCTCACCCGTGGAGTGGAAGATGCCGTACGCCCGGAACACCCCGTGCAGCAGGAAGATCGTGAGGAACGCCGACGTGAGTGTGCCGAGCCGTCGCCGCGCGATGAGCACGACGAACCCCACCGCGAACGGCACGAAGAGCCATTTCCCCGTGATTTCCATGCGCTGCAACCAGTACTTGTGCATCGAATCCAGGAGCGGTTGCAGCGTGAGTGCCGTTGGCGTCGTGGTCCACTCGCCGGGCCAGTTGTGGCGAATGAAGAGCGGATCGTGCGTGATGAGCAGCGCGGCAAGCCACCACGCCACGGCGCCCAATGCGAGCCACGCTACGCTGGGAATGCGCCGCCACCAGGGGCGCGTATCGCGGCGGTCGAACAGCACCCACACGCCCCAGAGTACGCCGAGGAAGAAGCCTTCGGGTCGCGCGAGAATCATGAGCGAGGCCACGATCATGCCGCTCCGGATCTGCCCGCGCAGGTGCAGCCGCAGCGCGATGACAAGGATCATCGCGAACAGCGGCTCGGTCATCGTGTCGGCGGAGAGAAGAAAGTACGTGGGCTGGAGGTAGAGCAGCGGGATCACGAGCTCGGGTCGCTCGAGATCCAGTTCGACCGCAATGCGATACGCCTGCCACGCCGTCACGGCGCACACGACGACCGTGACCAGCTTGGCCACCGGATAGCCCAGCAGCGCGGGAACGGCGAACAGCACGGTGAAGAGCGGCCGGCCCCACACGCTCACGAAGAGCTCGGCGTGGTGCCACGCGGAACGCGCGAAGAGGAAGTGCGTGCCCGCGTCCTCGAACGCGCTGTGCGGATAGAAGTGCGCGAGGAGGACGCCGGAGACAATGAAGACAGCGAGCCAGGCATATGCGAAGCGGCGCGAGCGCGCTGCAGGACGCACGGGCGACGCGCTGCGCGCCGCTCCCGTTGCGCCGGCAGGCGGCATAGCTTGGGTATCCGCAGGCATCACTGAACCTGTCCCGGCGTCGAGCGCATGGCGGCCACGAATCTGAAGCATCTCGCGCGGTTCCTGCTCGTGCCCGCGGCACTCACGCTCGCGGCGGTCGTGCTGTTCATGCAACCGCCACATGAGGCGACGCACGCGGAGAATGGTGGCCTGGTGGTGCGACTCGTCAGAAAGGACACGTTTCTCCATCGCGTCATGGCGACCTTCGGCGGCCCATCAGGCACCATGTGGTATACGCCCGCGGGTCCCCGCCTCGGACTGCGCCTGCGCGCGACGCATCTCACGCCGGCCAGGCGCTACATCCTCGAGCTCGACGTGGACAGCACGATCTACGATATCGCGAGCTACGAGGCGGACACGGGTGGCCGCATCACCGCGGACACCACTCTCACGGAATTCGCCGAAGGCGTGTGCGTGGGGCCAAACTATCATGCCCCTCGTCCTCTGCAAGGAACGCACACAATCCGTTTCTGGCTCAAGCGTGATGGCAATCAGCCCTCCGGCACGCAGCCGACGCCGGCCGGAGCCGAGCCCGCGACCCTCCCCTGCCGCGGCAATGGCGACGGCAAGTACGACTATGTGCTGCTGGAGGAGGCACCGGCTACGTATCAGTACAGGGCGGAATAGCGGCAGCGGAGCGGCGCGCACGCGCCAACCTCACGGCTCCATGTCCCGCTCCCTGATCTCATCCGAGTTTCCCAGATCATCCTGGAACATCTCGCACGCCTGCTGCCCCAGCTCGCGATCCTCGATGAGCGCGTCCAGCTCGTAGTTGATGGACACGCCCAGCGGATTGAAATCCGTGGAGCCCACGCGCACCCAGCGGTTGTCCACGACGCTCGTCTTGGCGTGCATCATGACACCCCGCCACTCCCAGATGCGCACGCCGTTGCGCAGCAGACGGCGATAGGCGCGCCGGGTGAGCCGTCGCACCCAGGGATGGTCGTACTTGCTCGGCACCAGCACGCGCACGTCCACGCCGTCGCGCGCTGCACCCGCGAGCGCCTCGATCTCCGAGATCGACGGGACGAAGTACGCGCTCGCGATCCAGATGCGCTTCTGCGCGGATACGGCCTGGAACTGGAACGCGCGTCCCACGCGATAGCGCAGCGGCTCGCCTTCAACGATGCCCACGACGGCGCCGGGCTCGGTATCCGGATCGATTTCCACGCCGTGTGTGGGCGGCACCAGATAGCGGCGGCGGCGGCGGTGCTCCCGTTCGCCACCGGCGCGCCGCCACATGACTTCGAACGCCTGCGTCATGTCCCGCGCTGCGGGCCCCTCGATGCGCACCGCCGTGTCCCGCCACGGTGCACTCTTGCGCCGCGTCATTCCCCCGGACCACACCTCGCCCAGCCCGATCCCGCCCGTCACCCCGACGGCATCATCCACGACCAGCACCTTGCGGTGATCACGCGGGAGCAACCCCAGCCACGGCGTGAGGCCCGGCCGATTGAAGATGCGCACGTCCACTCCCTCGTTGCGCAGCCGGCGCCAGAATGCGCGCGGCGTCTCCCGACTCCCGATCCAGTCGGCGATGAGCTGGACGCGCACGTCGCGCCGCGCCGCGGCAATGAGCGACTCGCTGAATCGCTGGCCTACTGCGTCGTCCAGGATCATGTAGTTCTCGAGCAGCACGGCTCGCTGCGCGCCGTCAATCGCCGAGATCATCGTGTCGAACGTGCGCGGCCCGTTGCGCAGCAGCTCCACCCGATTTCCCCCGGACGCGCCCGCGTGCGCGATGCGCCAGAGTCCGCGCGCGAAGGACGGGCCCCGCGTTGGCAATGGCTCGGCGACGCGCGGCGCGATGGGCACGACAGGGGCGCCCGGTACGTTCGCCGTGGCGGACGGTGTCACGGCTGGAAGCCTGGCCATATCGGCCTTAAGCTACTCCGCACCCGCCGGGCCGGGCCAGCATGCGCCCGCCCCCAACGATTCCCGTATCACGACCATGCCACCCACCCGCTCACCGCTGGACCTCGACCACGACACCATGCGCCGCCTTGGCTACCGCGTCACCGACGTGGTGGCTGACCACCTCGCCTCGCTGCGGGAGCAGCCGGCGTTCGCGTCCATCACACGCCGCGCGGCAGACCAGCTCATCGCGTCGCCGCCGCCCGAGCGCGGAGCGGACTTTGACACACTACTCGACACGCTGCGCACCCGCGTGTTCCCGCACGCCGCACGCGAGCCGCACCCGGGCTTCATTGCCTACGTGCCGAGCTGTCCCACCTTTCCCGCGGTGATGGGCGACTGGCTGGCGACCGGCTTCAACTTCTTCGCCGGCGTGTGGCCCGTAGCCGCCGGGCCCAACGCTGTCGAGCTGGTGGTGCTCGACTGGTTCCGGCAGTGGCTCGGCATGCCGGCCGGCGCGGGCGGAATCCTCACGACCGGCGGCTCGGGCGCGAATCTCACCGCCATGGTCGCTGCGCGACACCAGGCCGTGGGCGACGACGCCACGCGCATCGCGCGACTCTGCGTGTACATGTCGGACCAGACGCACTCCTCGGCCATCCGCTCGGCGTGGATCGCCGGAGTGCCGCGCGCCAACGTGCGACTGCTTCCATCCGACAGGCAATTCCGGCTCTCCACCCCAGCGCTCACCGCCGCGCTGGCGGCGGATCG
The DNA here is from genome assembly GCA_036393195.1 of Gemmatimonadaceae bacterium. Lineage (GTDB taxonomy): Bacteria > Gemmatimonadota > Gemmatimonadetes > Gemmatimonadales > Gemmatimonadaceae > JADGGM01. The sequence continues at coordinate 41,302 of DASVWN010000005.1, forward strand.
CGCCGCCGGACTGATTCCGCTTGCGGTCGTGGCCAACGGTGGCACGACGAATACGGGCGCCGTGGATCCCCTGCCCGACATCGCTGACCTGTGCGCGCGCGAACAGGTGTGGATGCACGTGGACGCGGCGTACGGTGGCTTTGCCGTGCTCACCGACCAGGGCCGTGCCGCGCTCGCGGGCATCGGACGCGCCGACTCGGTCACCGTGGACCCGCACAAGTGGCTCTACGTCCCCTTCGAGTGCGGCTGTCTCATGGTGCGCGAGCCCGCGCGTCTCAAGGCCGCCTTCCAGATCTACCCTGACTATCTGAAGGACGTCGAAAGCGTGGGCGAGGAAGTGAACTTCGCGGACTACGGCGAGCAGCTCACGCGCTACGCGCGCGCGCTCAAGGTGTGGCTGAACGTGAGCTACTTCGGCCTGGGCGCGCTGCGCGATGCCATCGCCTGCAGCATGTCGCTGGCCGAACACGCCGAACGCGCCGCACACGCGACGGGCGTCATGGAGATCATGTCGCCCGCTACGCTGGGCATCCTCTGCTTCCGCCTGCACCCGCGTGGCATGGACGATCCCGCAGCGCTGGACGAGCTCAATCAGCGCGTGAATGCGGCTGTGAATGCATCGGGGCGCTACTTCATCTCCAGCACGCGCATTCGTGGCGCCTTCTCGCTCAGGATCTGCCCCATCGGATTCAGGACGACGAAAGAGGACGTGGAGGGAGTGGTCGAGCTGATCGCCGCAAGCCGATAGCCATGGGGCAGCCCATGGGGCAGCCCCATCGGCTGCCCCTGTACCCTTGCCCCTACCCCCTCCACCTCGAACATTCCCTCAATGCTCAACATTGATCTGACGGGCCGGCGCGCGCTGGTGGCGGGAGTGGCGGACGATGGCGGCTACGGCTTCGCGATCGCGAAGTCGCTCGCCGAGGCGGGCGCGTCGGTGGTGGTCGGCACCTGGCCGCCCGCGCTCAACATCTTTCTCAACCTCCTGGAGCGCGGCAAGCTCGATGCGTCGCGCCAGCTCGCCAATGGCGGCACGCTCACCTTCGAGAAGATCTACCCGCTGGATGCCGCCTTCGACACGCTCGCCGACGCGCCGGACGAGCTGCGCACGAGCAAGCGCTACGCGAGCATCGGTGACTTTTCCATAGACGGCCTCGCTCATCATCTGGTGCAGGATTTTGGCGACCAGCCGCTGGACATTCTCGTGCACGCTCTCGCCAACGGACCCGAGGTGAAGCTGCCGCTCATCGAGACGAGCCGCGCCGGTTATCTCGCCGCGCTCGGCGCGAGCGCGTACTCCATGGTGTCCATGGTGCAGCGGCTCGCACCCCTCATGCGCCCCGGCGGTGCCTGCGTGTCACTCTCCTACATGGCCAGCGAGCGCGTGATTCCCGGATACGGCGGCGGCATGTCCTCCGCCAAGGCCGCGCTCGAAAGCGATACCCGTGTCCTCGCCTGGGAAGCCGGCCGCAGGTATCAGGTGCGCGTCAACTGCATCTCCGCTGGCCCCTGGGCGTCGCGCGCCGCCAGTGCCATTGGCATCATCGGCAAAATGGTGGAATACGTCTCCACCAACGCGCCCCTCACCCAGCCGCTGGTCCCCGCCGAAGTCGCCGCCGCCGCGACCTTTCTCTGCAGTCCCCTCGCCAGCGGCATCACGGGAGCCACGCTCTACGTGGACAAGGGATATCACGCCATGGGAATGGCGGTCGGCGCGAGCGAGTAGCTCACGGACGACGGCTGTTGACCAGCAGCCTCCGATCCGACAGCCTCCATACCATGCCTCTCCTCCCCTTCCCCACCACCGAAACCACCCTCGGCAACGGGCTGCGTGTCATCGTCGTCGAAACAGGGTTCCCCGACATCGTGTCGCTCCAGATTCCCGTCCAGACGGGCTCACGAAACGAGGTCGAGCCGGGCAAGACGGGGTTCGCGCACTTCTTCGAGCACATGATGTTCCGCGGAACGGATCGCTATCCGCCGGACGCGTATCAGCGGATCCTGACGCGCGCCGGCGCGCGGCAGAACGCGTTCACCTCCGACGACTTCACGAACTATCACACCACCTTCTCGCGCGACGATTTGGAGCGCGTGCTCGAGATCGAGGCGGATCGCTTCCAGAACCTCAACTACTCCGAGGAGGATTTCCGGACCGAAGCGCGTGCCGTGCTCGGCGAGTACAACAAGAACGCCGCCGACCCCACGGAAAAACTCTTCGAGGTCATGCGCGATCACGCGTATACGACCCACACGTACAAGCACACCGTGATGGGTTTTCTGCATGACATCGAGGACATGCCCAACCAGTACGCATATTCGCGCGCCTTCTTCGATCGCTGGTACCGTCCCGGCTACACCACGCTCATCATCGCGGGCGATGTCACGCCCGATGCGGTCGTTCCGCTGGTCGAGAAATACTGGGGCGCATGGCAGCCCGGGCACTACACGGCGTCCATCCCCAGGGAACCCGAGCCGTCGGCGAGCGTCGCGGCGCACGTGCCGTGGGACACGCCCACGTTGCCGTGGATCACCGTGGCGTTCCACGGGCCACCGTTCCGCGCGACGGATCACGCTTCCGCCGCCGCCGATCTGCTGGTGGACCTCTGGTTCGGCCGCACATCCACGCTGTATCGCCAGCTCGTGGAGCAGGAGCAGCTCGCCGACCAGCTCTTTGCGTTCAACCCGCAGAGCGTGGACCCGGGGCTCATCACCATCGGCGCGCGCGTGAAGCGGATGGACGATCTCGTGCCGGTACGTGATGCCATCCTGCTGGCTGCCGCCCGCGCGCGCGACTCGCTCGTGAGCGCCCGCCGCCTCGACCACGCGAAGACGCACCTGCGCTATGCATTTCTGCGCGAGCTCGACAACACCGAGGCCATCGCCGCCGCCATCGCGCACTTCGTTCACTACGAACGCACGACCGAAACCCTGGAGGAACTCTTCCACACGCGTTCACGCGTCACCCCGCGGGATCTGCGCGACGTCGCGCGCACGTTCCTCACGAACGAACGCCTCGTGATGACCACGCTCTCGCATGATGCGCTCCCCGACGCGATGCGCACGCGCCCCTCGCTTCCGGAGCCGCGCCCGCGCCGGAGCACGCGCGGCGCCACGCCAGGCATCGTCGTGCAACGCACGCTGCTCCCGCAGCTCGAAATCAGACTGCTCTTCACCGTTGGGTCGGCCCACGACCCCCCGGGCCGGGAAGGACTCGCCGCGCTCGCGGCCGCGATGATCGCCGATGCGGGATCGCGCGACCTGCGCATCGCCGAGATCCGCGAGGCGCTGCACCCGCTCGCCGCCACCATCGACCGCCAGGTGGATCGCGAGATGACCACGTTCATCGTGCGGGCGCATCGCGATACCTGGGCGCGCTGCTTCGACGTCGTGCTGCCCATGCTCACGACGCCCGGCCTGCGAGAGGAGGATTTCGCCCGTCTGCTCGACGCGCAGCGCCACGCGCTCCTCGAGGATCTGCGCGCCAATAACGAGGAGGAGCTCGGCAAGGAACGCCTCCAGGCGGACGTCTTCGCGGCAACGCCGTACGGCCACCCCCCACACGGCACGGCCGCCGGTCTCGACGCCATCTCGCTCGAGGACGTGCGTGCCTTCATCGCGGCCCAGTTCACGCGCGCCAACCTCACCGTGGGCGCCGCCGGCAACCTGCCCGCCGCGCTCCTCACGCGTCTCCGCGGCGAGATGGCGGCGTTCCCCGCGGGAACGGTCACCGCCGCGCCAGTCGTTCCGGTGGCGCGGCACCGCGGGCTGCGCGTCGAGATCATCCGCAAGGACACCCGCTCCACCGCCATCTCGCTCGGTCACCCCATTGACGTCACGCGCGCACACCCGGACTTCCCCGCACTCTGGCTCGCGCGCGCCTGGCTCGGCGAGCACCGGTCGTCCGTGTCGCACCTCTATCAGCGCATCCGCGAGATCCGCGGCATGAACTACGGCGACTATGCCTACATCGAGGCCTTTCCGGGCGGCATGTTCCAGTTCTTCCCCGACCCCAACCGCGCCCGCCACCATCAGCTCTTCGAGATCTGGCTGCGCCCGGTGCTCCCGGAACACGCACACATGGCGCTTCGCATCGCCATCCACGAGCTGCGCGCGCTCATCGCGAACGGACTTGACGCCGGCGCCTTCGAGTCCACACGCGAGTACCTCATCAAGAGTACGCCGCTGCTGACGGCCTCACAGAGCGACCGGCTCGGCTACGAGCTCGATGCGCGCTGGCACGGCACGCCCGCGTTCACCGAGTGGATGCGCGGCGGCCTCGCGGCGCTCACGCCCGACGCAGTGAATGACGCCATCCGCCGTCATCTCTCCGGCACCGATCTCGACGTCGTGATCGTCACGCGTGACGCCGAGGCACTGCGCGATGCACTCGTGTCGGACGCCATCTCCACGGTGACGTACGATTCTCCCATGCCGGCGGCGCTGCTCGAGGAGGATCGCGCAATCGGCGTGCTGCCGCTCGCCATCGCTCCGGAACATGTGCGCATCACCGATGTCGATACCGTCTTCGCGAGCTGAAGCGTGGTGATACCCGTCGCGTTGGACGATCGTCCTGATATGGTGCAGCAGCCCCAATCCTCCGCTCGCCATCGCCATGTGGCGCGCTGGCTCGCGCTCGCCATCACGGTCATCGCGTCGCTCGCCGTCATCCGCGCTGCTGGTCACTTCAATCAGACCTTCGACGAAGGCGCCCACATCGCGTCCGGCATCGAGTGGTTCCAGTTCCACACGTACAGCTACGACCCGCAGCACCCGCCGCTGGGACGCATTGCGATCGCGCTTGGCCCCTGGCTGTCCGGTGCGCGCGGCAGTCACCTGCACACGTCATGGGAAGAGGGGAACCGGATCCTGATGGATGGCAACCGCTACGCGCATACGCTCGCGCTGGCGCGCCTGGGTGTCCTCCCCTTCTTTCTCCTCCTCCTCGCGACGATCTGGGTATGGGCCCGCTGGCGCTACGGCGAAGGTGCGGCGCTGCTCGCCGTGCTGCTCACCGCCACCGCATCGCCCGTGCTCGCGCAGGCCGGACTGGCGACGACCGACATGCCGCTGGCCGGCACATTGTGCTTCGCCTGGTACGCCCTGCTGCGATGGTTCGAGCGTCCGGGCACACGCCGCACGGCGCTCCTGGCGCTTGCCTTCGCGCTCGCCGTCACGAGCAAGCTGTCCGCGCTGCCGTACTTCTGCGTCGCCGTCGTGATCATCGTGGCGTGGCGCCTGGTCTTCGGCGATCGCGGCCGTGTTGGCGAAGACGAGGTCGCGACCACAACCCGCTGGCGCATCGCCAGCCTCGGCGCATACGTGGTCCCCGCCGTGCTCGGCCTCATCGGCGCCGGCGTCGTCATCTGGGGCCTGTACCGCTTTCACGTGTCGTGGGCGCGCGGCGGTCACATTCCGGTGCCCGCGCCGGAGCTCCGCGCCGGGCTCCAACAGCTCATGCAGCACAACTCGGGCGGTCAGGCGTCGTATCTCTTCGGCCACATCAACCGCAGCGGCTGGTGGTACTTCCCCATCGTCGAACTGTTCGTGAAGGCGCCACTCGCGCTGCTCTGCCTGTCCGCGGTTGCCATTGGGGTATTCGCGCGCGATCGCGCGGCGAAGCTCGACTGGCGTGAGGTCGCGCCCTTCCTCGCCGCGGCGGCGATCCTGCTCGTCGCGATGCTGGGTCGGATCGACATTGGGGTAAGGCACATCTTCCTCATCTACCCGTTGCTCGCCATTCCCGTGAGCGGCAGCGTCGTTGCGCTCTGGCAGGGGACCGAGCGCCGGCGCGTGACCCGGGCGGCGCTCGCGGTGCTGATCCTCTGGCAGGTCGCCGCTGCTGTCCGCGCGTACCCGGATTTTCTCGCGGACTTCAACGCGCTCGCGGGACGTCACCCGGAACGCGTGCTCGTGGATAGCAATCTCGACTGGGGACAGGATCTCCACGTGCTCGCCGACACGCTCGCGGCGCGTCACGTCGCCAGCGTGTCGCTCTTCTACTTCGGCAGCACGCCCGTTGGCGCGGTGCATCTCGCTGACACGGTGCGCCTGGGTGGTTCGGCCCCCGCCACGGGATGGATCGCCGTGAGCCAGACGTACCTGCAGGGTGACTATGTAGGCTGCTTCACCTGGTTGCGCAGCCATCAACCCGTGGCGCGCATTGGCTCGTCCATGCTGCTCTATCGGATCCTCCCCGACACCGTGCCGCGCCTGCCCCCCGGTACCGTGGCGGTAACGTCGAACATCGAGTCGTACGGCGTATCGCTCGGCACCGCCGAGCGCCAGAATCTCATCTGCCAGCAGCCGCGCGTGCTCGTGCGCGGCGGCACGGCAGCCTTCGGACCGGCGGTGGCGCAGGAAGGCGACGAGCCATCCGGTGCGACACCTGGCGCACCAGGCGCCGTCGCGGACACACGCACGGCGCCCGCCGCGGTGAGCGCCGCGATGCTGCTCGATGCCGCGAACGATGGGACGAACTGGCTCACCTACGGCCGCGACTACACGAACCGCCGCTACTCGCCGCTCGATCAGATCAATACGGACAACGTCAACCGGCTGACGCTGGCGTGGGTGCACCAGCTCGAAACGCCGCCCGGCGGCCAGGAGAGCTCACCCGTGGAAGTGGACGGAACGCTCTATTACACGGGTCCGTTTGGCGCTGTCGTCGCCGTGGATGCGCGCACCGGCGTGGAGCTCTGGCGGCACCAGCACAAGCTCGCCGCCGTGCCCACGTGCTGCGGCGCCAAGAATCGGGGCGTGGCCGTATACGGCAATGCGCTCTACGTCAACACGCTCGACGATCACCTGCTCGCGCTCGACAATCGCACGGGGAACGTGCTCTGGGACGTGCAGACGGCGGAACCCGACTCTTCATACTCCATGACCAGCGCGCCGCTGGCCGTGGACGGGCGGATCATTGTGGGTGTGGCCGGCAGCGATTTCGCCATGCGCGGCTCCGTGGATTGTTACGACGCCCGCACCGGAAAACGGCTCTGGCGTTTCTATACGATTCCCTCGCCAGCCGAGGGCGGCTGGTGGGGCAGGTGGTCGCCCACGACGCCGGAAGGGGACAAGCTGCCGCGCGACATCGCGCAGGAAAAACGCGACAGCGCGCGCTATGCCGATGCCTGGAAGCTGGGCGGTGGCGGCGTGTGGAACACCCCGTCGTACGATCCGGAGCTGCACACGATCTACTTCGGCGTCGGCAATGCCGCGCCGAACATGGATGGATCGGTGCGACCGGGCGACAATCTCTATACGGCGTCAGTCGTCGCGGTGGACATTACGACCGGCAAGCTCAAGTGGTATTACCAGGAAGTACCGCACGATCTATGGGACTACGATGCAGCGAATCCCACTGTGCTCTTCGATGTGATGGTGAACGGCCAGCGTGTGCCCGCAGTCGCGCAGGCGGGGAAGGACGGCTGGGTGTACATCCTGGATCGGCGCACCGGACAGCGCATCCGCCGCACGTCGCCGTTCGTTCCGCATGAGAACACCTTCGCGGCGCCCACGTCTGCGGGTACGCGCATCATGCCGGGCATGGGTGGCGGAGCGAACAATGCGCCACCGTCCTTCTCGCCACTCACCGGACTGTTGTACATCGCCGGCATCGTCGAACCCGTGTCGTACACGCTCGCGCCCGAGCCGCTGGTGATCGGTTCGAAATACCAGGGCGGGAATCACTTTCCGCTGGCACCGGCCACGGGAACGCTCACTGCCATTGATGTGAACACCGGCGAGGTACGCTGGCAGACGAAGACCGTCGAGCGCATGCTCGGCAACGGCACGCTCGCGAGTGCCGGCGGTCTGGTCTTCTATGGAGAGCAGCAGGGCGTCTTCAACGCGGCCGACGCCAGAACGGGCAAGATTCTCTGGACCGCAAATACCGGAGGGCACGTGCGTGCGCCTCCGATCACATACGAGCTGGATGGGACGCAGTACGTCGCGATTGCCGCGGGCGGGGCGCTCTTTGCGTTCTCGCTGCCGGCGGACGCCCGGCACTAGAGGCCGGGCGTCACGCAGCCGGTCAGCTACCAGCCGGCGCGCGGCTGATGCGACGTTCCCGCCGGCGAGCCGTGCACCGGCATCGGCATGAGAATGCCGATGGGCATGGTGGTCCGGCCGTGGCCGCGCGGGTCGCAGTTGTCGCCATCCACGACGCCGCCACGGAGAATCACGCCGATCACCGAACCAATGCCGCCCATGGTTCCATGGCTGCCCGTTCCGGCTGAGGCGGTACCGGTGCCGGCCGGATAGGTGACGGGATTGGGTGTCGGACGCGGCCCGACGACAGGGCCCGGCGCCGCGACGGGCGCGGTCACTGTGGGCTCCGGCGAGGGGGCGGGCGCAACCGCCGCCACCTGCTGTACCTCGGGCTTGGGCGAGGGCTTGGCCTTGGGCGCGATCTGTTTCTTCGGCGTGCCCTTCGAGACCGCCGCCTTGGGCGCCTCGCCGAGCTCGATCGCCGAGACAACCTGCTCCGGCCGATATTGCGACGAGGCCAGCTCCGACGTGGGCGCCGACGCGCGCTGAAGGTCGCCCTGCAAGGCAGGACTCAACGCGGCATCACGTGGCTTGGCGTCGCGACTGCAGGCGAGCGCCACCAACGCCACCGCGCCAACTGCCAGCTTGCTCACTGCATTCATGGGCTCCTCCTCGAAGAACCGGCCCTCTTGACCCCGCGCTGCTCACGGCACCGCTTTCGCTGGAGACACTGGCGGGCGTAGTAGTAAGTGCATCTCTCGCGCCATCGTTCCACGCCTGAAATCCACGCCTGGCAGCGCTGGTCGTCCACTTCGCGAGACGGCGGGTGTCCTGCCATCCGTACACCAGGGAAATCGTACATGCGCATCATTCACCACCGCGCACGCGTTGTCCATGCACGCCGCGGGACGGGCGCCCCATTGGCTGCCATGCTCGCGTCTGCTTCGCTCGTTCTGGGCGCGTCGTGCCAGGCGCCGCCGTCGAGCGTGCGCTCGCTCTCCGCGACCCAGCGCGCCGCCATCGCCGACACGGTCCGGCAGACCATGATCGCCGCCTGCAATCTGTCGGGCGGCAACGTCGTCGCGCGGCTCATGAGCCTGTACCCCGACACCGGACAGGTCATTTCGGCCAGCGTCGGTCACATCACGACCTCGCGCGATTCGCTGCGCCAGAACATTCAGACATTCTGGACGAACGTCGGACGCAACATGAAGGACCCGAGGTGGGAGTGGACCGCGATGCACGTCGACGTCCTCGCGCCGGACGCTGCGGTGTTGACCGCCACGTACTCCATTCCGCACCTGACGCCGGCCGGCATGCCGCATGTGATCGGCGGCGCCTGGACCGCTGTCTTCCAGCGCCGCGGCAGGCGCTGGGTGATCGTGCAGGAGCATCTATCGGACGCACCGCAATAGCCGCTGGAAAGGCCAAGGGGCAGCCCCATGGGCTGCCCCTTGGCCTCCCGATAGCACACAACACCCCGCTGCCAGCTACCACCCCCGGCATCAATCCTGCTGCACAAGAGGACGAGCGCAGCAGCAGGATCCGATGAGCGAGTCACGCATCGATTTCCCCGACAGACGTACTGCGTGGCTGGCGGCGGCGGTCGCGGCCACGATCGTCGCGTTCATTTTCGCCGGCCAGAACTACCTCTATCAGCGCATCCTCGGCCATCCCGCGCCCGTGCGCCGGATGATCGAGGTGGAGCTGGTGCGCTGGTATCTCTGGCTGGCCCTCGTTCCGCTCATCGCGGCGATGATTCGTCGCCTGGAGCGCACCGGCACAGGCGCGCGCCGGCGCCTCGCGATACACGGCTGCGCGGCGCTGGGCTTCGTGCTCGCGCACGCCGTGATCACCACGCTCATCAGCCGCGCAATCGAGGGAACCGGGGCGCCTCCCTATCTCTCGTTCCCGGCCCACGTCGCGACCATGTGCGCGGTGGACGTGCTCGTCTATGCAATGATCGTCGCGCTCTTTCACGCCGCCGCGTATCACGCACGCTTTCGCCAGCGCGAACTGTTCACGAGCCAGCTTCAGTCACAGGTCGCGCAACTGCGGCTCCGGGATCTGCGCACGCAGCTGCAGCCGCATTTTCTCTTCAACACGCTGAACACGATCTCGGCGCTCATGCACACCAACGTGGATCAGGCCGACGCCATGCTCACCGCGTTCAGCGATCTGCTGCGATCCTCGCTCCGCGCCAGTGAGCGACAGGAGATTCCTCTCCGGCAGGAAATCGCCTTCGTGCGCCGCTATCTCGAGATCATGGCGCTGCGATTCGGCGGTCGGCTCACCGCGACCCTGCAGATCGATCCCGCCGCCGTGGATGCGCTCGTGCCGAATCTCCTGCTGCAACCGCTCGTGGAGAACGCGCTCCGGCACGGCATCGCCCGCCGCGGCCAGGGCGGATGCGTCGAAATCCGCGCCTGCCGGCTCGATGGAGATCTCCAGCTTCGCGTGCTGGACGACGGGCCCGGGCTGCCGGCCGAATGGCAGGAGCGCCATAGCACCGGAATGGGCCTCCGCATGACGCGCGAACGACTGGACACGCTCTACGGACCGCGCCACCACATGGAAATCGGCAACCGCGAGGAAGGCGGCGCACAGCTCCTGCTCACGATTCCCTTCCGGGTCGCGCTCCACACCAGGCCCGCCGCCTGAGTCATCATGTCGTCCGCTCCGCTGCGTGCACTGATCGTTGATGACGAAGAGCCCGCCCGGCTTCGCCTCCGCACGCTCCTGGGGCGAGAGTCCGGGGTGGAGCTCATTGGCGAATGCGCAGACGGCGCCCAGGCGATTGCCGTCATCCAGCGGGAACGACCCGATGTCGCATTCCTCGACGTGCACATGGCGGATCTGGATGGCTTCGAGACCGTTCGCCGTCTCACGGCGGATGTTCGTCCTGCGATCATCTTCGTCACCGCGTTCGATGAATATGCCGTGCGTGCCTTTGAGGTGCATGCGGTGGACTATCTCCTCAAGCCGTTCAGCCGGGAACGACTGCACGACGCCGTCCAGCGTGTTCGCGACAGTCGCGCGCACGCCGATCCCGCCATCCTCGATCAGCGTCTCGTTCACCTGCTCGCCGAGCTGGCCGACGGCCGCCATTCGCGCGAGCGCATCGCCGTCCGTTCCGACGGCCGGCTGTTCTTCGTCCGCATCGCGGACATCGACTGGGTGGAAGCCGATGCCAACTACGTCAGGCTGCACACCAGCGGCGAGGTGCACGCGCTCCGCGAAAGCATGCGGAACATGGAGAGTAGACTCCCGCCGGATGTGTTTCTGCGCATTCACCGCTCGGCCATCGTGAACATCGGACGCATACGCGAGCTGCAGCCGTGGTTCCATGGGGAGTACATCGCGATTCTGCAGGATGGCACCAAACTCACCGTCAGTCGCGCCTACAGCAGCCGGCTCGACGAGCTCATTCGCTGACACCCCGTCCCGCGTCGCCGCACGTTCGTCCCCGAGCCAGGCCGTTTCGTCCCGATAGCGTTGTCGCCCGATGAATTACCGGGATAATTGGCGACCATAGTGCGGCGCCGCATGCGTGCGTTGCCCCGCGTGACGGAGCAGCACTCGCTGGCGGTACCCATGGTGCGAGGATTCGGCGTTCCGCGGGTTGGTGGGGAAATGATCACGAGCGTCCTGGCGCAGCGTTGTCGTCCTGTCGTCTGCCTTACCTGGCAGGCGAAGGCGATGCCGCGCGCGCAGGACGTTTTGCATCCGTACACCTCCACGGCGCGCCGGGCACCTCGCACCTCCACCGTCAACACGAGGCACTCGGAGGCATTATGCGTTGTCGGTTGTTGGGATTGCTCGTGGCGCTCGGTACGCTCGCATGTCTTCCCGGATTGGCCGCCGCGCAGCAGGAAGCGGTCATCACGGGGAAGGTACAGAGCCAGGCCGGAGTACCGTTGCCGTTCGCGGAAGTCTCCATCACGGAGCTGCGCCAGGGCGCACTGACGCAGAGCGACGGCACCTACCGGATCGTCGTTCCGGCCGCACGCGTCACGGGACAGCAAGTCACCCTCACGGCCCGGCTCATCGGGTACAAGCAGGGTACGGTCAAGCTCGCGCTCACGGGCGGAGCGCATTCGCAGGATTTCTCACTCGAGGCCAACCCGCTGCGCCTCGGCGAAGTCGTCGTCACCGGCGAGGGCACCGTGACCGAGCGGCAGAAGCTCGGCGCCGTGATCAACACCGTGGACACCTCGCTCGTCACCCGGTCCGACGAGACCAACATCGTCTCCGCGCTGTCCGGCAAGGCGCCGAACGTGGAGATCACCTCGTCATCCGGTGACCCCGGATCGTCGTCGTACATCCGCATTCGCGGACCCAAGACCATCACCGGCGATGGCCAGCCGCTGTTCGTGGTCGACGGTGTGCCGATCGACAACTCCACCATCAACACGGAAGGCAATCCGCTCCAGAGCACCACCGCGCCCAACCGTGCGTCGGACATCAATCCGGCCGACATCGCCAATATCGAGATCCTGAAAGGCGCGGCGTCGGCGGCGATCTACGGTGCGCGCGCCGGCCAGGGTGTGGTACTCATCACCACGAAGAAGGGGCAGTCGGGGCCAACCCGCTACACGCTGCGCTCGAGCTACTCGTTCGATGACGTGAACAAGAAGATCCCGCTGCAGACGCAATTCGGCCATGGGTCGGGTGGCGTCTCGCCGACGTGCGACATCTATGACGACAGCCTGCCCGCGGCGACCCTCGCCGACTGCGGTCCCTCCACCAGCAATAGCTGGGGTCCGCCGATTCCCTCCGGGCGAAAGGTCTACGACCACTTCGGAGATCTGTTCACCACCGGACATACGTGGAGCAGTGCGCTTTCCATCTCGGGCGGCAACGACAAGACGCTCTATTACGTGTCCGCAGGCCGCGACAATGACGACGGGATCATCGTCGGCCCCAACGACACCTACGACAAGACCACATTGCGGCTGAACGCGTCGCACAGCGTATTCGACAATCTGAAGGTCGGCGTGGACATCTCCTACGTCGACACGCGCGGCAAGTACATCCAGCAGGGGTCCAACATCGATGGGCTGCTGCTCGGATCGCTGCGCACGCCGCCGGAGTTCAACAACGTGCAGTATCTGGATCCGGTCAGCGGCATGCACCGGTCGTACCGGTTCCCCTTCCCCTCCACGGCTTCGCAATTCGATACCCGCGGCTATGACAATCCGTTCTTCAGCATTTATCAGGATGACAACTCCAGCCAGCTGTCACGCACGTACGGCAACATCAACGCGTCGTACGATCCGTTCGACTGGCTCACCATCGCCGAGCGATTCGGGACAGACTACTACACGGACAACCGGCTTGAAGGATTCCCGTGGACCAGCTCCGCGCAGCCAACCGGCCAGCTCTTCGAGGGCGACTTCAAGAACTATCAACTGGATCAGAACCTCACGCTGACTGCGCGACATACGTTCAGCCCGTCCTTTTCCGGCACGCTGACGCTCGGGCAGAACGCCAACAGTCGCCACTTCAGCCAGATCCGGGTCGTGGGTGTGTCACTCGTGGCGCCGCAGCCATTCGCGCTGCTGAACGCCATCACCAACACACCGAACGATTCCGAAGCGGTGATTCACAGCGCGTCGTATTTCGGACAGGCCCAGGTGGACCTGTTCAACCAGCTCTATCTGACCGGCGCGCTGCGCTATGACGGATTCTCCGAGTTCGGCACCAGCTCTCGCTGGCACCTTTTCCCCAAGGCGAGCGCGGCGTGGAACTTCTACACCGACAATTCCCCCACGCCCGGTGCCATTACGTATGCCAAACTGCGGGCCGCCTATGGCGAGTCCGGATCCGAACCGTCGGCATACGCGACCAACCAGTTCTACTCATCCGGCGTCTTCTTTGGCGACAACGGATGGGGCGACGTGCTCTATCAGAACCAGAATGGATTTGGCGGTCTGAGTCAGAGCTTCCAGAAGGCTCAGCCGAACCTGGGACCCGAACGCACCAAGTCGATTGAAACTGGTGTGGACCTGGGGCTGTTCAACAATCACGCTGACGCATCGGTCACGCTGTATCGCGACCATACGATCGGCGCAATCTTCCTCGCGCCCGTGCCCAACTCCACCGGCTTCGGCGTGCAAGCTCAGAATGCCGGTGACCTGCGAAACCAGGGCGTCGAGACCCAGCTCAACATCCGGCCCATCATGCAGAAGGATCTCACCTGGGAGATCGGTCTGCAGTGGGCCAGGAACCAGAACAAGGTGCTCGGCCTCTCCGGCCAGCAGTTCGTGGATCTGACCGCGGGTGGCGGCGGCGGTTTCACCGGCACCGTACCTACCGCATGGACCGGCTCGGCCGTTGGCGTGCTGCGCGGCAATGACTTCGCGCGGTGCGGCCTCGGGCTCGTGATCGGAGGCGAGAACATCGACCAGTTGTGCGGGAACGCCCCCAAGGGCGCCCTCTTCATTGACAGCGATGGGTTCCCGATCCTGGACCCGACGGATCGCGTCATCTCTGACGGCAATCCCAAGTGGACCGGGAGCATTCATACCTCGCTCACCTTCCACAAGCTGACGGTGTCCGGCCTGCTGGACATCAAGCATGGCGGACAGATCTGGAACGGAACACTGGGCGCACTCACGAACTTCGGCGCCGCCGCAGTCACCACAATCCGCGGCTCGCAGGTCGTGTTCGGGAAGAGCTGGATGCCGGGGCCGGTTGGCGGACCTGGCGCGGGCACGTCCGTCACACTGGATCAGTCCTGGTTCACGGGCCTGGGCAGCGGCTTCGGTCCTGTGGCCTCACAGTTCGTGGAGGATGGTGGCTACACCAAGCTCCGCGAGATCGCGGTGGGATACACCTTCGACAGTCCGAGTCTCATGAACTGGGGGTTCAGCAGCGTGAACCTGCGGCTGTCTGGTAGAAATCTCTACACCTGGACCAAGTACAAGGGCATTGATCCCGAGGCGAATCTGGCCGGTGCCGCGGTGCTCATTCAGGGCGTGGACTACTTCAACAACCCGCAGACGAGGTCCTTCGTGATCTCGGTTGCGCTCAATCGCTAACGTCGGACGAGAGAACCATTGTATGCATAGATCCATCAAGCTCGCGCTGAGCGCGCTGCTCCCGGTGGTGGTGCTCGCCGGGTGCAGCGATTGGCTCACCGGAAACAAGATCAGCCAGAATCCCAATGCCCCCACGGTGGCGGGCAAGGATCCGCTGCTCGTGGCGATCGGCGTAGGACAAACCGACTTTCAGACCGGCGATCTCGCCCGCCTCATGAGCGTCTGGATGCAGCAGATGGGCGGAAGTGACCGCCAGTACATTTCCTTTGCTCAGTACCAGTTCGATGAGGACGCCTTCTCGGGAGATTGGTCGCTGGTCTACACCGGCGGCGGCCTCGTGGATGAGCGAGCGCTCGAGAAGCAGGCGCTCGCGTCTGGAGACTCGATCTACGCCGGCATCGCCAAAGTGTGGGAAGCGCTCACCATCGGCACGGCCGCCGATCTCTGGGGCGCCATTCCATACTCGCAAGCCGTTGACACCATCGCCAAGCCGGACACGGATTCGCAGCAGATGGTGTACACGGAGGTCCAGGCGTCGCTCGACTCGGCCATTGACTGGCTCAAGTGCGACCCGACCGTTGTCACCTCGTGCGCCGGGCCGTTCACCGGTGCGGATCTGTTCTACAACAACAACACGGCAGCCTGGCTCGAGCTGGCACACACACTCAAGGCGCGCTTCTACATGCACGTGGCGCCGCAGATGGGCGATGCCGCGTACACGGCGGCGCTCGCTCAGGCGGACTCGGGAATTTCCACGCCCGACAACGACTTCAAGTCGTTCCAGAGCTCCAATCCGAATGAGTGGAACCTCTGGTATCAGTTCATGGTCAACAATCGATCCGGATACATCAGCGCCGGGTCGTATCTGGTGAATCTGCTCAAGAGCACCAACGACCCGCGGCTCACCGAATACTTCTCCACGAACAGCTCCGGGCAATTTGCCGGGGCGCCGGCTGGGGGAGCGTCCGGCGATTACAGCTCGCTGAGTGACGCGCGACTCGATCCGGCCTTCCGCCAGCCGATCGTCACATACGCCGAGAACCAGTTGATCAAGGCGGAAGCAGCTTTGCGCCTGGGTCAGGCGGGCGTCGCGCTCACGGCGTACAACGCCGAACGCATGTCCCAGGGTGTGTCGCCCAAGGCCAGCGTGACGCTCAACGACATCCTCACCGAGAAGTACATCGCGGACTTCCAGGAAATCGAGGCGTGGAATGATTACAAGCGCACCTGCCTGCCGGCTGTCCCGCTCTCGCCGGGCGGCGTGATTCCTGGTCGCCTGTTGTATCCGCTTTCAACGGAGCGGAATGCCAACCCCAACATTCCGGCCCCGAGCCAGCAGCCGCTGTTCAACTGGAATCAGACCACCTTCCCCTGTCCGTAGAAAAAGGGGGCAGCCCATGGGGCAGCCCATGGGGCTGCCCCATGGGCTGCCCCTTTTTCATCCTTCCATCTCGACCAGTGGCTGATTCGTTCGCTCCTCCCACTCCACGTCTATTGCCTCACCACGCGCCAGATTTTCCAGCTCACCACGCAGCTTCGCCA
Organism: Gemmatimonadaceae bacterium; assembly: GCA_036393195.1. Lineage (GTDB taxonomy): Bacteria > Gemmatimonadota > Gemmatimonadetes > Gemmatimonadales > Gemmatimonadaceae > JADGGM01. The sequence continues at coordinate 57,873 of DASVWN010000005.1, forward strand.
CCGATCCGTACCGCTCGGCGACCGTGATCACCATGCGGAGCGCAAAGAGCGGCGAGCCGCTCATCGGCGCCGATTCGGTCGTGGTCTCCATCTCCACAATGTTTCCGCCATTTGCACGCACCACGTCTGCAATGGCGTGAATGATGCCTTCATGATCCATCGCGCTGGCGGTAATCAGATACGACGGCGCCGGCTGCAGCGCGGATGAGACCTCGGGCGCATGCTCGATGCGCCGCACCACCGCGCGCAGCCCCGTGTCGCGCTCCAGCGCATCGAGCTCGTGTTCCACCAGGGCGATCCCCGCCGGGTCGCCGGAGATCAGGAACATGATCACCGCGTGGCCGCCCAGCACGATGACGCGACTGTCCTCCACGTTGCAGCGACGCCTCGCGACAAAACCCGAGAGTTCAGCCACCAGCCCCGGCCGGTCCTTCTCGATGGCGGACAGAACGATATGCTCTCGCGTGTCCATGGCTGCCTCCAATGAGCGCGTAGAGAATGACAAACCGTATACGCCGCGCCCCCACCGGCGCCGCTTGCTTTCCTTTTTTGCAACGTATGCGCCAGTCCGGACGTACGCACTCGCCAATCGGGTGGGTTCTTTCCCCTCCCCTCCCCCTCCCCCCTCCCCGGTCCCATGTTCCGGGTTACCTTGGAGTCAGCCCCCGGTGTCAGGCTGCAGGCTACACCGGGCTCTCCCTCTCCGTCGAATCACCATCCCGACATCGAGCTGCGTCATGGCTCACCCCGACACGCTGCGCCGTTTCCCGTGAGTACTGGTCGCTGGAGTCTCGCCATCGTCTCCTTTGCCGGAGCCATTGGCGTCTCGCTCTACATCGTTTTCACAAGCTGGCCTCACAGCCATCAACCAGTCTCCGTGTCGGTCTCCACGCACGGAATTCTGCTTGCTGTTGCGCTGCTTGAGCTCGGCGCGCGCGGAGCGAAACTGACGTTCAGCGCCGCCTCGCTGCGCATTCCCATGACCTTCGGTTCCGCGCTGCGCGCCAGCGCCGGCGGCGACTTCGGCGCCGCCATCACCCCAGCCCGCACCGGCGCCGAGCCCGCCCGCTATCTCATTCTCACCGAGGCAGGCATGCCCTCGGCGAACATCATTCTCGTGATCTTCGCCGAGCTGTTCCTCGAAATGGTTTCCCTGGCGCTCATCGCGCTCGCCATGTTCTTCGCCTTCCGTGGCTCGGGCGACATGATCCTCGGGATGGTGGGACTGGTTGCCATGTACGCGACCTTCGTGCTCGGTATCGGCGCCCTTGGCTTCATACTCGCGCGCCGCAATACCAACGGCCCGCCTCCCGCCTGGCTGCAGCGTATCGGCATGAATGCGGGGCGCTGGCGCACCGTACGACGGTCGCTGCGACAATTGCGCGCGGGCATCGAAGGCATGAAGCACATGCGCCCCGGCTATGCACTGCTCGCGCTCCTGTCGTCCATCGTGCACGTCGCCCTCAGGCTCGCCATCCTCCCGATCATCGTCTACTCGTTCGGCGAGCGAGCCGAGCTCGCCCCACTCATTCTCTGGCCCATCGCGCTCACCTACGGCAGTGTCGTCATGCCCGCGCCGGCCGGCGGCGGATTCATCGAGGTCGCCTTCAAGGAGACGCTCGGCCACGCGATTCCGGCCCGCATCCTTGGCGCATCCCTCATCTGGTGGCGCTTCTACACGTTCTACCTGTACATCATCCTGGGCGCGCTCGCGGCCGGTGGCACGGTGCTGCGCGCACTGCGCGAGAACGGCGAGGAGAAGATCGAGGCGGCCGCGGCCGCGGGATAGCATCGCGGCGAGACCGGCACACGAGCACCACCGGCGCCATGCCCGGCGCGCCTCATCGCATCGCGCCGCTTTCCTTCATTCGCCTGAGTTCCGCAACCGTCACGGGGCCTCGCAACACGTACTGCCGTCCGGCTTCGGTCCACCGCAGGACGCTGGTATTCCCCACGCGGTACGCCGAATCCGCCAAGGCGCTGCCACGGACTGACGTGATCTCGAGTGTGACGAACACGCCGGGTCCCGATTCATAGGTGCGGTGCTCCACACCGCGCACCGCATCCGTTGTCACTGAACCGGACACGAGCTGGAACCCGTGCGCCCTGTCCGCCGAATCGCGCAGCGCGGTTGGTCGCAGTTCGGCCTCATTCATTCCGGCCGCGCGTTGCGCGGAAGGCGCCGCCGTCGGCGCCGCCGTTGCCGACGCCGCAACGCCCGCCGCGGATGTGAATCGCTCGGCACCAAATCGCCTGCCGGAGTCAATGCGAGCAGACTCACCGGCGGCGTCATACGCTTGCTTCGCGCTCTGCTTCATCGCCGGCTCGAATGCAACGTTCGGTTGGTCCACGGGTGCCTTCGCGCGCGGCGCAGGCTTCGCGGCCTCCATGCGCATCGATTCCGCTGGCCGCGCCGCCACCGTCGTCGCCACGGTACTGGGTGGCGCCGCAGCGGGCAACGGCACACCGGGCGCCGCATCACGCACATCACCGGGCCTGAGTCCCAGGTCGCCCACGTGCGCAAGCGTAAGGCCACCCGCCGTCACGAACGCCAGCGCCGCCGCGATGCGCGCATACACGCCGAGTCGGCGACGACGCTCGTGTGCGGACACCGACACCCCCGCGCCCGCACGCGTGCCAGACGCGGCCTCACCAGTCGGCACCACTCCGCCTGGTCCCTCGTCCAGCGCCGCGAGAATCCGCGACGACGCGGCCATGAGGCCGCGCGCCTCCGCGACTGCACTCGCGCACTGGCCGCACGCCGCCACATGAGCCTCGATCGCGCGCGCTTCCGCGTCCGGCACGCACCCATCGAGCCACGCGTGAATGGTTCCTTCGTCAGGATGCTGCATGTCCTTCCCTCCTGTCGAGCTCCCGCTGCAACGCCTCGTACTGCTCCACCAGGCGCCGCCGCGCCCGCGCGAGTGTCGTGCCAATGGAACCGGCGGACAGTCCCAGCGCTTCCGCGATCTCCGCGTAGTCCAACCCTTCCTCGCGCATGAGCAGCGCCAGCCGGTCGCGCTCCGCCAGTGCTTCCACCGCGCGTCGCGCCAGTGCCGCTTCCTGTGCGCGCTCGAGCCAGGAGGGCTCCGGTTCCACCACCGCGCTTGCCTGCTCCGCACGCAGCAGATCGAGATGCCGTCGCTGCCGCGCATCGCGGCGAGCCTCATCGCGCACCAGGTTGTTCGCCACCGCAAAGAGCCAGGCGCGCTCGTTCACGAGATGCTCCTGCCGGAGCGCGCGAATGAAGGTTTCCTGCGCAACCTCTTCCGCCCAGTCGCGGTCGCCGAGCCGCCGTGTCAGATAGCGCACGAGCATCTCGTTGTAGCTTCGGAACAGCCGCTCCGCATCGTCCACCGATTCACCACTCCGCGCGAATGGCCTGCTCGTCCGCGGCAGTCAGCGCCGCGGCACCGTTCGGCGATACCTCGATCGCCACGTTCCGACCCGCCACGATCACGCGCCCGCCCACGGCGAACGCCGCGCGCAGCTCGGGCGCCAGTTCCAGCACCCTGAAATACCCCGTACCGAATGGTTGGACCCGGATCATCCGCATTCCCGAATGAAAACGCTCGTCCGTCCACACGCTGTCACGCAGCACGAAGACGCGCGTACCGGCGCGGCGTATCGTGGCGGCGGTGCCACCGCTCCCCCAGCTCGCGCTGTCCGCCTCGGCCAGTGACAGCGACGCACGCTGTGCCGTCGCCTGCTTCGCGCGTTCGAACCGCAGGACTTCCGCTGACGCCTTGGGCGCGTTGGGCGCCGCATACCCCACGGCATCACGCGTGATGCCCTGCGGGACCGGACGCACACCCACCGGGACCATGGCCACGTCGGGTTCGCGTACGAGATACGATGAGAACTCCGTGGGAATCCCCCATCGCTCGCCCAGCTCGCGAATCTCCCGGTCAATCTCGTTCGTGCTGCCGCCATCCGCCGCGGCCTTCCGCTTTTCCGCGCTCAACCAGCCTATGCGCTGCGTCGCCCACAATCGGGGTACGAACGCATTCTCGCGGTCGCGATCGGGAAAGTTGACGGTCGTGCTCCATGTGATGGGTCCGGCGTTCGTGTGACCGCTCACGTCCACTCGCGCCGTGCCACTCCCCGAGTAGCGCGTCAGTACCACGAGATCCTGGCCGGCAAAGATGTCCACCGGCTGCACCGGCAGCACGTCGGAGAAGTGCACGCCGCCTGACGCGCGGACTTGCACGTCCGCCACCACTGGATCGCGCAACCGCTCCGCCACGATGCTCACGGCACGCTCCAGGTTCTCGTCCGGCCGCACGAAGCTCGCGGTCCCGCGCCCCTGGAGCGCGAGCTGTTCGATGAGCGACGTGTTCACATCGGCTCCTACGCCAAAGGTGAAGACGCGTCGCTCACCCCGCAGTCGCGACGCCAGTGCCGCAAGCGCACCCGGGTCGCGCTCGCCCACGGTGGGCGCCCCGTCGGTGAGAAAGAGCACCACGCCCATGCGGCCCGTCGAGCGACCCTCAGCCGAATCCGATTCCGCGGAATGGTCGCCGCCGCCGAGTGCGCTCCGCAGCGCCCCCTCGATGTTCGTCGAACCGTTGGCGTCGAGCGCATCGAGATATCTGTCCGCCGCCTGGATCTGCTCGCGCGTCGCGCTCACGAATCCGTCGCGGAAACTTCGCACGTCGCTCGAGAAATCAATGATGCGGAACCGGTCGTCCGCGCCGAGCGTCTCCAGCAGGCGCTTCCCCGCCGCGCGCGCCTGATCGAGCTTTCCTCCCGACATGGAGCCCGAGACGTCCACGACAAACGTGACGTCGCGCGGCATGGAGTGCCGCCGTGTGTCCGGCGGGGAGATCGTGATGAGCGCGAAATCATCGCCCCCGCCCGCCGCGTACGGCAGCACCGTAATGGCGGCGTCGCGCCGCTCGTGCACGGGCAGCAGCACCGTGACATCTGGTCCCGCCTGGCGCACGTCCACCGTACGCTCACCCTGCGAGTCATGGACGTCGAGCGCGCTGGTGGGCGAATAGGGATTGCCGTACGGGGCCGAGCGCGGATATGTGAGCGTGAACGACCACTCGCCGTCGTGCTCGTTGCTGACGTTCCCACCGGGCTGGCTCGCCCCGCGGTAATCCACGCGCAGCGCATCGCCCTCACGCTCGGCGACCATCTGGAAGCGCACCTCCACGCGCTTCCGCTCGCCCGGAGCGATCGGGAAGATGCGCGCGTGCAGCATACCGTATCCCATCCACTCCACGAGCGCCGGATCGCGCCGGATGCGCACGATGTTCTCGTACACGCGACGCGCCTCCGCCGCGTCCATCACCTCGCCCGCGACGAGCTTCCCATCAATGGACAGCTTGAGATCCTGGAATGCCGCGCCGCGCGGCAGCGGGAAGTAGTAGTCCGCTTCACCCAGTCCGGCGCCCCTGTTGACGTACGTTTCCTCCACATCGTATTGCAGCACGTTTCCTGCAAGTGAGACATGCACGGCGCTCGACGCGCGCGCGATGGCTGGCGCGATCGCCACGCACGCAGCGTCGGGCCGGCAGCGCGGGATGCAGGTTTCGCAGGGCCGGGGAATGATCCAGCCCTGCGCCGCGAGCGCGACGGGCCAGAGGAGCAGCGACAGGAGGTAGCGCATGACGATCTCCATTGGGATTCGTGAATGGAGACGCCGGCCACGCCCGGACTTGCACATCCCGCCGGCAACGACGCAGGATTCATCCCACCCGCTCCGTCGAGGACCCCTTTGCGCATGATGTCCCGCACCCTCCTGTTCACGCTGCTTGTCGCCGCCGCGCCTGCGATTCCGGCGCAGCAGGAGAATGCTCCGCTCAGAAAGAGCGATCTGATCCGGTTCCTCACGGGTACGGCCTACTCGAAGCGTGAAGTGGCCGGAATCATTCGCCGGAACTGTCTTGGCTTCGTTCCCTCCGACCGGGATCGCCGCGATCTGCGAACGTTGGGCGCCACCACTGAAATCTTCAGCGCGATCGATCGCTGCGTCGCCGCCGGCAACAACCCGCAAGTTGCGGCCGGCCCGCCGCCCGCCCCGCGCCCGGTCGTTTTGACCATTTTGAGCGGTAACATCGCGGCAACTGTCGGGACGGTGGCATACGTCCAGGTATCCCTCATGCGAGGGAGCTCACCCGTCTCCGGTACCCAATTGCTGCTGGCTGGCGCGAGCGGTATTCCGGGCGGTACAAAGAGCGAGCCCATTGCGACCACGGACGCGAGCGGCCGGGCAACGTTTGCCGTACCAGTTGGGACACGTGCTGGCTCCTATCGGCTCACTGTCGCGACATCAACGGGCACACGCTTCGATAACCAGGTCATTACGATGGTCGCGCGACCCGCCAGCGCGACGATCGCGACACTCTCCCCCGGCCACATCAGCCTGGCGAGCGGGAACGCATCGGTCGACACCATAAAGGCCACCGTCACCGATGCATTCGGCAATGCGGTCCCGCATGACACGCTGACCCTCAAACCAGGCAGCTTACGCACGTCTGTCGCGACACTATCCGCACAGACTGGCAGCGATGGCGTCGCGACCTTCGCGCTGCCCATCGCGAAGCTTCGCGACGGCGACACGCTCACTCTCGCTGCCGGTACACGGAAGCTCGCGGTCCTTCCCGTCACCGCGTCCCAACTGGTAGCGGAGCGCATGCTCGAGGCGGAACGCCAGGCCGCGGGCGGCGGCGCGGGCGCCGAAGCCGCATACGACAGCGTCCTGTCCGTGGACCCCGGCAATACTGCGGCGTTGCTCGGACGCGGATACCTGCGGTCGTGGGCAGGCAAGAGCGACCTCGCGACGCAGGATTTCCAGGCCGCCATGAAGGAGGGAGGCGACAAGGCCGGGGCGGCGACCGGACTGGGGTACAATGCCTTGCGAACCGGCGACTACGCTGGCGCGGTACAGGACTTTCAACAGGCGCTGAGCGCCGCACCGGGTCAGGCCACGGCCGCCACGGGACTCGCCTACGCCGAACTGTGGCGTCGTGATCGCGACCAGGCAGCACGGCGAGCAGCCGCGCTACGGAACCCGCAACCGGCAACGTATCCGGTATCCGCGGCCGACAAGTTCCGCGGCGGCATCATTCAACTCTCCGAGCGGAAGTTCCCTGACGCCGTACGGTCGTTGTCGTCCGCGACCTCCGGCGCGCCCGACTGGCCCGAGGCGTACTACAATCTGGCGCTGGCGTATCAGGCCAATGGCCAGGCGGACAAGTCGGCGGCGGCGTACCGGAGATATCTGCAGCTTCGTCCTGACGCCGCCGACCGCGCCGATGTGAGCTCGCGTATCAGCGCCTTGAGCCGGAGCCCGGGCACCGCGTTCGTGCTGGGCGCCATCGTGCCGGGTGGCGGTCAATTCTACACGAAGCGGCCGGCGTTCGGCGTGATTGCCGCAGCCGCGGCGGCCGGTGGTGTCGTCTGGGCGCTCAAGCAGACCTCCATCACCCAGACCGAAACGTTCACCGATCCCTTCGGCCATACGTACACGCAGGACGTGACCTTCAGCAAACGGAAAAACCTCGGGACCGGTCTCGCGGTTGCGGGTGGTGTGTGGCTGCTCTCAGCGATCGAGGCGGCCATTCATGCGGGCTCGGCGCGCGGGACACCGGCCCTTCCCATGTCGCTCACGCCGGACAACGCCTCGTCCGATGCGCTGCTCGTGTGGCCACACGTGGGGCTCGGCCCCCGTGGTCCGACCTTCGGCGCCGGTGTGCGGATCATGGTCCGGTAGGCACGACGCGGCATGGGCAGCCCGTGCCGTCATGCCGCGCCACTGCGAGTCCTATGGGAGCCAATATCAATTGCATTGGTTCCCATGGATAGGCCACCAGGCAGCGATCCCCGGGCGAAACGCTGCCTGGTCGTCCCGGGTTGCAGCGCCCCGCGGGTTGCGGCGACAGGCGGCCGGCGCACGGCAAGAATCTGCTTGACTCCTTCCCGCCAAGGCGATAATGTCGCCCCCGCACCCTGATGCATCGCCAGGTTTCGATGCATCGGCTTTGCGTTTTCTAACCAGGGGCCAGGAGGCGACGTGCGCACGTTCAATGTTCTTGCATGGGCTGTGCTGTTGAGCGGCATGACAGCGACTGCCGCTACAGCTCAGCAACGACCGCTCCGCGGTACGGTCAGCGATGCCCAGACGGGGCAGCCGATCGGTGCAGTCCAGATTCGCGTTCGAGGTACGACCATTGGAACCATCTCCGGTGCCGACGGAAGATTCAGCTTCAACATTCCCGACGGCCCGCAGATGCTCGACGTGCGGCGCATCGGGTACCAGGCGACTGCAACTCCCGTCGCGGCCGACGCGAACGACATCACCATCGCGCTCAAGGCCGACGTGCTTCGTCTGAACCAGGAAGTCATTACCGGCCAGGCGACGTCGGTCACGCGCGCCAACAGCGCCAACGACGTGGGATCCGTGAGCGCGCAGGATCTCACGCAGGCGCACGCGCCCACGCTCGACAACGCGTTGCAGGGCAAGGTGGCCGGTGTCGAGATCACCGCCAACTCCGGCGCGCCCGGCGGCGGCATGCAGATCCGCATGCGCGGCGTCACGTCCATTTACGGCAACTCGCAGCCGCTGTACGTGGTGGACGGCCTGCCGGTATCCAACACGATCACGACCAACGGCCTCAATGCCATCAGCCAGGCCGGCGGCGATGATCAGGACAACAGCGTCAACCGCATCGCGGACCTCAATCCCAACGACATCCAGAACATCGAGATCCTCAAGGGCCCGTCCGCCGCGGCCATCTACGGCTCTTCCGCGGCCAACGGCGTCGTCGTCATCACCACCAAGCGCGGCGAAGTTGGTCGCCCGCGGTTCTCCTTCACCCAGCAGTTCGGGACGCACACCATGGAGAACACGCTCGGCCTCAGAAAGTTCAACCTGGCCGATGCCACCGCGTTCGCCGCACCCTACGGCATCTCGGCGGATACCGTGCAGGCGTGGTTCAATCGCACCGGCGGCTTCAACGACTTCGAGAAGGAAGTCTATGGTGACCGCAGCCTCAGTTACGCCAGCAACCTGAGTGTGAGCGGCGGCAGCCAGAGCACCCGCTACTTCCTCTCCGGGCTGGCCTCGCACGACAACGGCATCCAGTACCACACGGGCTACGACAAGCAGTCCGTGCGCGCCAACCTCACGCAGCTCGTCGGCGACAAGCTGCAGATCCAGGTGAACACGAATCTCATCCACACGCTCACCAAGCGCGGGATCAGCAACAACGACAACGTGAACGTGAGTCCGTACGTCGTGTTCGCCGCGACGCCGACGTTCTTCAGCTTCGAGCCGGTGAACGGTGTCTACCCGGTGAATCCGTTCCTCTCGAATGGCAGCAACCCGCTGCAGACCATCGCCCTGCTGCAGACGCCTGAGGATCTGTTCCGCTTCCTGGGGTCCGTGAACGCCCAGTACACCGCGTTCTCCACGGCCACGCAGAACCTCAAGGCGACGCTGGAGCTGTCCATTGACCACTACGGCTACGAGTCGAACCTCTACTCCCCTCCGTCGCTCTACTGGGAACCCGCCGATGGTTTCCCGGGCACGACGCTGCAGCGCAACACGGACGAGACCCGTGCGCCGATCGCGCTCACGCTCGCGCACACTTACACGGCACCGGGCAACGGCATCCAGGCCACGACGTCGGCCGGCGTGCGCCGCGGGTATGATGACTTCAACCAGTTGACGGTCACCACCACGGACCTGCTGGCAGGCCAGCAGAACGTGGACCGGGGCGCCAACGTGGGCGCCGCGCAGAACCGGCAGGTGGTCCAGACGCTTGCGCTTTATGGACAGGAGGACCTCCTCCTGCTCGACCAGCGCCTCTTCGTGAGCGGGGGCATCGTGGCCCAGCGCAGCACGAACAACGCGGACGTCAACAAGTACTACTACTATCCGAAGGCATCCGCGTCGTACCGCTTCACGAACATCGGACCGTTCAGCGAACTGAAATTGCGCGCCGCGTATGGCGAAACCGGCAACGAGCCGCTGTACGGCAACAAGTTCGGATCGCTGGTGGGGGCGACGTACCTCGGCGAGAACGGCGTGCAGATCGGCGGCAACGTGGCCGATCCCAACCTGCACCCGGAGCGCGAAAAGGAGTTCGAGACCGGCGTGGACCTCGGCCTTCTGAATTCCCGCCTCGCGGTGTCCGGCACGTTCTACCAGAAGAACAACTCGGATCTGCTGCTCCAGGCGCGCCTCGCGCCGAGTACCGGCTTCGGGGTCCGTGTCTTCAACGGCGGTGAGATTCGCAACCGCGGCGTGGAGGCCACGATCACCGGCTTCCCGCTCCAGCAGAAGGATCTTTCCTGGCAGATGGGGCTGACGTTCTCCAAGAACGTGGGCAAGGTGATGTCCCTGCCCGCCGGACTGGGGAGCGGCTTCGCGCCACCCGGCTCCTTTGCGCTGCACTTTGGCCAGGGCTTCATCGCGGTGGGACAGTCGCCGTCCCAGATCACGGGTGTCGACTCCACCAACCGCGGTGTGCGCACCACGCTGGGCGACTACGAGCCGGATTACATCGTCGGGCTCTCCAACGAGATCAACGTCGGTCCGGTCCGGCTGTACGGTCTGCTCGACTGGCACAAGGGCGGTGACGCCGTCAACCTCACCCAGCTTCTCTATGATGGAGCCGGGCTCGCGCCGGATGTGCAGGCGTCAACGGATCGCATCACGACCTACGTGCACGGCAATTCGCCCTACATCCAGAGCACCACGTTCGTGAAGCTGCGCGAGGTGACGCTCTCCTATCGCGTGCCGGAGCAGTTCGTGCACACCCTCTTCGGCAGTGCCGCCAGTGGCATGCGACTGGAAGCCAGCGGACGCAATCTCATCACGTGGACCAAGTATCAGGGGCTGGACCCCGAGGTGAGCAACTTCGGCGACCAGAATATCAACCGGAGCCAGGACGTCGCGCCGTATCCGCCAGCCCGGCAGTTCATGTTCACGCTGGGCGTGGATTTCTGACATGCGCACTCAATCATCTTCCCTGGCCATCAGACTGCTACGAGGCAGAAGCCCCATGCGAATTCGACTCCTCGCGCTCTCGTTGGGAGTGACGGTCGTCGCCGCGTCCTGCAAGGACGCGACGCGCCCGGACCTGAACAACCCGAGCGTGTCCGACTATTCCAACATCACCGACCTGTCCCAGGTGCAGGCACTGTCGGTCGGTGTCCTCATTGGTGACCGCGGCACGATTGGCGGCGAGATCCTGCGCGGTGAAATCATCGGCCGGGATGCATACAACCTGCCGGTCGCCGAACCACGCTTCGTCACCGAGCTGCTCGGCCCGAGCATCGACCCGGGCGGCTTCAACGGCACGGCCGGCTGGCCGTACGGCACCATTCGCCTGGCGAACATCGGCATCGATGGTGTGACGCAAGCGGCGCCATCCGTCATGACCGATCAACAGAAGGCCGCGACCACCGGGTTCCTTCGCACAATGAAAGCCCTGTCGTACCTGCGTGCGATCGAAATGCGCGACACCGCCGGCGCGCCCATCAACGTGGATGTGGATCCCACGGGGCCACTTGCCCCGATGAGCTGCAAGGGCGACGTGCTGGCGTACACCGCCGCGCTGCTGGATTCGGCGGCCGCTGACCTGGCGGCTGGTGGATCGGCCTTCCCGTTCACACTGCCGCCGGGATTCAGCGGATTCGACACTCCGACGACTTTCCTGCTCTTCAATCGCGGCCTGGCAGCGAAAACTCAGGTCTATCTTGCCTTCCGCGATTATGCGCCGCCCGGCGGCAGCCCCGGCGGTCCGATCGATGCCGCCGCGCTGGCCGCGGCTCAAACCGACCTGAACGCGTCATACATGGACACGACTGCGGCGTCCGTTGCGGCGCTCAACGCCGGCCCGCAGCACACGTACAGCACCGCCTCGGGCGACGCGACCAACGCCCTGTTCGCGGATCCAACCTCCACGGACTTCCGCGCCAATCCGCGCGTCGTAACGGAAGCTGATCCCGGTGATGCGCGAGTGGCACGCAAGGTCGTGAAGACGACGAATATCAGTCTTGCCGGTGTGAGCTCCGACTGGACGTTCACCATCTACACGTCCCCGACGAGTCCAACACCCCTCCTGTCCAACAAGGAGCTCATCTTTCTCAAGGCGGAAGTCGAGTGGGGGATGGGTCAGCTTGCACCCGCGCTTGCTCTGGCCAACCATATCCGCACTGTTGATGGCGGTCTCCCGGCCAAGAGTGTAAGTGGCGCGGACAACGTGCTGAACCAGATTCTCTACGAGAAGCGCTATTCGCTGCTCTGGGAGACTGGCGATCGCTGGTTCGACTCGCGCATGTTCGGCAAGTTGAACGGCAGCAATCCGCCGGCCGGGCTGGGCCTCGAGACCGGGAATCCGCCGCTCTGGAACATGCCCATTCCACAGCCTGAAATCGATGCGCGCGGCGGCGACCTCACCAAGCAGAGCTGCACGGTGAGCTAGCCCCGCTGGAAGGTCACCAGACACGATCGGCCCCGGCAATAGTTGCCGGGGCCGGTTTTGTTTTCGCGCTGCCTGCCCGCGAGCGAGATCAGGGCGCTGCTGCGGTCACCGCGCCGTCCCGATCGCCAAGCAGAGGCAGCTTTACCGTGATGTTCGCCGTGGCGCTCTGCTTCTCGCTCTTCGCCATGATCTTCGCCTTGCCCGTGAGATGCGTCATCGCGAGCCCGGTGGAGTCAATGCTCACGATCGATCCGTTGCTCGTGCTCCAGATCACGGGGCGTCCCGAGAGAACGTTGCCCTGCTTGTCGTACGTCGTGGCGGTGAACTGGACGGAGGAGAAGATCACGACGGTCGTCTCGGTTGGCGCGATGCTCACGCGTCCCACCGGTACCGGATTGACTGTGACCGTTGCGGTCCCGCTCTTCCCGGAGGTCGTGGCGGTGATGATGGACGAGCCGTTCGTGAGACTGTTGACCATTCCGGTAGCCGATACCGTGGCAACAGCCTGATTACTGCTTGTCCACGTGAAGGATTGTCCGGGAATCGGTTTGTTGTTTCCATCGAGTGCCGTGGCGGTGAGCTGCACCGAGTCGCCGGCAAAGATGACCGGTGCCGCGGGCATCACGCTGACCGATGCAACGGGAAGCGGATTGACCGTGACGGTCGCCGTGCCGCTCGTCCCCTCGCTCGTCGCCGTGATGGTGACGGCCGTGGTCGACGCGACAACTCCGGTGACCGTGCCGGTTGCATTCACCGAGGCGACGCTTGCGTTACTCGAGCTCCATGTAATGGTGCGACCGGTGAGAACGTTGCCGCCGGCATCCTTGAGCGTGGCGACGAGCTTGGCCGTCGTGCCAACGATGATACTCGTGTCCGCCGGCGCGACCGTGACGCTGGCGACTGGCGGCAGAACGACGGTGATTTTCGCAAAATCGGACTTCCCGCCAATGGTGGCGGTGATCGTCGCCGTGCCCGCTGCGCGCGAGAAGACCAGCCCGTCGCTGGTCACGATGGCCACCGCGCCGTTGCTGGTCGTCCAGGTGGCGGTGCGCCCCGTGATTACATGCCCCGCGGAGTCGAACGCGGTCGCCGTGAGCTGCACGGAGTCACCCAGCACGAGCGTATCGGTGGCCGGCTGGACCTGCACGCGAGCCACAGGCACCGCTGACACCGTGACCGTCGCGGTTCCCTGCTTCCCCTCGGCGGTCCCGGTAATCACCGCGCCGCCAGCACCGGTGCCGGTCACCACGCCGTTCGCATCCACCGTCGCGATGGACTCATCGCTGCTCGACCAGGCAATCGTGCGCCCACTGAGCACATCACCCGCGGCATTATAGGCGGTGCCCGTGAGCGTCACGGTCTGCCCGACGTGAATGCTGCTGGACGCCGGCGTCACTGTCACCGATGCAACCGGCTGATCAGTCACGGTTACCGTGGCAGTCGCCGAGGCACCACCCGCGCTTGCGGCGATCCGCGTAGAGCCCAGCGCAACGCCAGTCACCACCCCGCTCGAGTTGACGGTGGCGATGTCGGTGTGTTCCGAATTCCAGAAGACGGTGACACCGGTCATGGTCTTGCCACTCGCATCCTTGGGCGTAGCCTGAAACGGTGTCGTGGCGCCAATGGACACGGTGGCCGTTGACGGAGTAAGCGCAATGGATGCGACGTTTCCCCCCCCGGGCCCTGTGGAGCTTCCGCCGCAGGAGAGTAGCGCGGCGAGAACAACCAGGGATGGCAGGACAGCAAACGAGCGCGAATTTGTCATGGTGTGAAGGACTCCTGTCTGGAGCGGTGCCGGAGCTGAACCGCCGGCGCCAAGGCCCACATGTTATCGGTCAAGCAACAGGAAGAACAGAAGATACGGCACATACGGACACCTCCGGCCCTGTCACCATACGGTGACCATAACCAGCGAGGTCACCAGATGGAGACAACAGTCGGAGCCCTCTCCCCACCAGCGTGCCAAGCACCCACCCGAAGAGCCCAACTGCTCTCAAGCATATTGCACACCATGACCGCGCGTTGCATCATGTGCTGTCACTTGGAGGTGACCACTGTGCAACGCACTGTCCGCAACCGGCAATCCACCCGCACGAAGCTGCTCGACGCAGCCGAACGCATCATCACGCTGCGCGGCCCCCACCATGCCGGCGTCAACTCCGTCGCCGCCGAATGCGGCGTGGACAAGGTTCTCATCTACCGCTACTTCGGTGGAATCGATCCTCTCCTCAAAGCCCTCGCGCAGGAACGATGCCCGCCCGCGGATCTGGTAGCGGCCAGCCAGCACGCCTCATCGCTCGCCGCCGCCTTCGCCGCCGCTGTCGTCGCCGAGGCGCGCCAGCTTCGCGCCTCGCCACTGGCGCTGCGTCTCGTCGCCTGGCACCTCGTTGACCCCTCTGGCTTCGCGCGCGACCATGCCCAGGCGCGCGCCAACGCATGGGCGCTCTTTCTCGCCGACGTGCAACTTCGCCTTCCCCATCCGCCATTCCTCGATCTCGAAACGCTCTCGGCGCTCCTGTCTGCGGCCCTCACCCACGCCGCCATTGCTGCACCGTCCGAGCGCAATCCCACCGCCCTCGATGAGCACTGGCGCCGTACGGAGCGCACCGCCCTCGCCATCGTTCGCGCGCTCACCGCCTTGCCGGACGGCTGATCCCGCGCTGTCCCAAATCGCTGGCTTAATGTCCCAAATCGCTGGCGTAATGTCCCAAATCGCTCCAGAAATGTCCCGAACTGTCGCCTTGCCGATCGCCGCACGGCAAGGCGCACCACAGCTCACCCTTACGCAATCTTCCAGGCTCTAGGCAAACTCCGGCGCTCCCGGTAACCTTGTCGCCTTCCCTCATGCTTCCAGCGCTCCGTGTCTGAACCGCCAACATCAACCGCCGCACCGCCCCCCGCCATCGAAGTCGATCGCCTCACGAAGCTCTATGGCAACCTCACCGCCGTGGACAGCCTCTCCTTCATGGTCGCACCCGGCGAAGTATTCGGGCTCGTCGGTCCGAATGGCGCGGGGAAAACGACGACCTTGCGAAGCCTGTGCGGAATCATTCGTCCAACCACCGGCTCCATCAGGATCTCTGGTCACGACATCGTCAACGACCCGGTCGCCGCCAAGCGCACGCTGGCGTTCATCCCGGATGAACCCCAGCTCTTCGAATATCTCACCGTCTCGGAGCACCTGCAGTTCATCGCACGCATCTACGGCGTCAGCGACGCGCCAGAGCGCGCGGCTCCGCTCCTTGCGGAGCTGGAGCTCTCTGACAAGCGGGACGCGCTCCCGAGCGAGCTCTCGCGCGGCATGCGGCAGAAGCTCGCCATCGCGTGTGGACTCCTGCACCGGCCCCGCGTGCTCATGCTCGATGAACCGCTGACAGGGCTCGATCCCATGGGCATTCGCAAGATGAAGGCGACCATCACGGCCCGCGCCCGCGAGGGAACGGCGGTGCTGCTCAGCTCGCACCTCCTGCAGCTCGTCGAAGAGCTCTGCTCGCGCATCCTGATCATCCAGAATGGACGCCTCGTTGCCATTGGCGCCATGGACGACATCATCGCCGACCGGCCGCAGCTCGCCGGACGTGGCCTTGAAGACGTCTTCCTGGCGCTCACGGGCGACGGCGACGCCGCGGCGCGATGATCGCGACGTTCACCTGGTATATCGCGCATGGATTCCGGAACCGGGCGGTTCGCCGTCTGCGCCGCATTCGCGAGCCGCGCTATGCGATCGCGCTGATTGTCGGCGTGCTCTATCTCTGGTCGATCTTCTTCAACCCTGCCCGGTCCCACAATGCCATGGGCTCCTTTGCGCTCAATGGCACTGCGCACCTGTTCTACGCACTGGGTCTCACGGTGCTCGCCGCGAGCTGGTGGCTGGTGGGATTCGAGAAGCTGCCCATCCAGTACACCCCGGCTGAAGTCCAATTGCTCTTTCCCGCGCCGGTTCTGCGTCGCCAGCTCGTGGAGCTCAAGATCCTGCAGGCGCAGCTCCCCGTGCTGCTCAGTTGTGTACTCTGGCTGGTCATTCTGGGTCGGGGCTCCGGCTCGATCCTCCTGCGCTGCATCGCGCTCTGGGTGCTCTTCACCGCGCTCTACCTGCATCGGATGAGCGCGTGGCTGGTACGAACGAGTCTCGCGGAACACGGCGCCGCGGGCGCGCGCCGTGGCTTCATCACGGTGCTGATCGTTGGCGCGGCCACCGTCGCAGCCGCCTGGAGCCTCATCCATGGGCTTCCGGCCCTGCGCGCTGCGTTCGCCACACACGCGCCATTCCGCATCCTGTCGGCCGCGCTGCATCTGCCCGTGATTGCCGTTCTCTCGTACCCGTTCCGCCTGCTCCTCGCGCCGGTGTTCGCACCCACGACCACGGCGTGGCTGGGCGCGATCTGGCCGGCGGCGCTCATCATGCTGGTGCACGTGCCGTGGGTGCTGCACACGGATGCGGCGTTCGAGGAGGCCGCCGCCGAGGCCTCGGCCAGACGAGCGGCGCGACTCGCGATGATCCGTTCGCGCGGCACCGTGATCCGACCCGCGCGGCCGGGACGCACGCGCTTTCATCTGCCGCTCGGCGCGTCCGGGATCACCGGCGTGGCCATTGTCTGGAAGAACGCGCTCGCCCTCGTGCGCACGCTCACCGTGCAGACGATCATCTCCTTCACCATTGCCGCGACCGCGCTGCTCGTCGGGGTCTTCTCACTCAACTCGGGCCATGACGCCGCGGCGATGATCGCCACGGGCGCCGCGATCATCGCCGGCGTGCTCGCGCTCATGGGACCGCTCTGGGTCCGCAACGATCTGCGCCTCGATCTGCAGAGCCTGGAATTCCTGCGCGCGTTGCCCATCGGGGGCGCCCCGTTTGTGCGCGCGGAAATCGCGGCATCGGTGTGCGTCATTACCGGATTGCAGTACGTGCTGCTCGCCATCGCCGTCGTTGCGGCAACGTTCAGCACGTATCCCTGGTTCGATCTGTCCGACCGGGCGGCGCTCGTGCTTGCGCTGCTCCCCACGTTGCCCGCCGTGAATCTCTTGAGCGTGCTCGTGCAGAACACGCTGGCGCTGCTCGTCCCCGGCTGGGTGCAGCTCGGCATCACGCGGCGCGGCGGCGTGGAAGCCATGGGCCAGGGCATCGTGAGCGTGCTCGGTTCCACAATCGCGCTGCTGCTCCTGCTCGTGGTGCCGCTGCTCGGCGGCACGCTCGTCAGCGCACTGCTGCGCTTTCAGCGATACGGCCTCTGGTCTCTCCTCCCCGGCGCCATTGTGGTCGCGGGGGCCGCGCTCGCGGAAGCATGGGGGATTACGGTCTGGCTGGGACATCGCTTCGAGCGGCTGGAGCCGTCTGAAGTCACGTGACATGGCAGTCCGGAACGACGAGTCTGGCGGGAGAGTGCATGGCGTGAATTGCATCTCCCGCGTCACGCCGCCAGACTGTCACCGGCACCTCGACTCTGGAGATCGCTCATGACCATGGTACAGTTCAACTCGAACGGCGGCAGCGCATCGGGATATCAGGCCAAGCCGCCCGCCGGACGCGGCCCGGGCCTCATCCTGATTCAGGAGTACTGGGGACTCGTGCCGCACATCACGGATCTCGCGGATCGCTTCGCGATGGCGGGCTACGTGACGCTCGCGCCCGACCTCTATCACGGGAAGACCACGAAAAGTCCGGATGATGCGGGCAAGATGCTCATGGCGCTCAACATCGCCGAGGCCGGCAGAGACATGAAAGGCGCCGCCGACTTCCTGCTGCACGACACGTCGGTGACTTCGAAGCGGCTGGGGATCGTGGGCTTCTGCATGGGCGGACAGCTCGCGCTGTACGCAGGCATGGAATATCCCGACGCATTCGCGGCCGTCGTGGATTTCTACGGGATTCATCCCAAGGTGGACATCGATCCGGCGCGCGTGCGCGTGCCCGTGCTCGGCCACTTCGGCACACAGGATGCCAGCGTGCCGGAAGCTGTGGTGCGCACGCTTTCCACGGCCATCAACGGCGCGGGTGGCTTCATGGAGTATCATTACTACGACGCCGGCCACGCATTCTTCAACGACACCAGGCCGCAGGTATTCAGCAAGCGCGACGCGGAGCTCGCGTGGACGCGTACGCTGGCCTTCCTCCGGCGACACGTCGCCTGACGCGGCGCTGCTCCTCTCACCCCGTGTCCATGCTGCTCGACATTCGACATCCGTTCCGGACTGTTTTCATCATCGTCTGCGGCACCGCGGTCACCGCGTCTCCAGCGGTGGCTCAGCTGCGCGGCCGCGCGCTGTACGATGCCCTGGCCCGACAGCGCTACGTTTCCATGGAGGGCACCAGCCGGCTGGCCTGGCTTCCGCAGGGCGACACCCTGCTCACCGGGCGGCTCGACAGCGCGACACACGAACTCGTGTTCATGCGCATCGTTCCCGCGACTGGCGCGGAAGCGCCACTCGTGGGGAGCGCCCTGCGCACGCGGATCACCGCGGCGCTCGCGAAGATCGGCGTACACGGCGCGGCGTCGCCAAGGCTGGAAGACATCACCTACGTCCGCGATGGCGCCGCGCTCACGTTCACCGTGACCGACACGGACTATCTCTACGATGTGGCGCGCGGCACTGCGCGGCGCCTGCTGCGCCCCGCAATCGTGCCCGTGGATACCGCGGGGTTGCTGCGCAATTCGGCAGGAAGCCAGCTCGCGCAGGGTACCTGGTCGCCCGATTACTCGCGATTCGCCTTCGTGAAAGGCTTCGACCTGGCCGTCGCGAATGCGACGACGGGCCGGGAGACCATGCTCACGCACGGCGGCACTGAAGACGTCATGAACGCACGCCCCGACTGGGTCTATCCGGAGGAGCTGGATCAGCTCGACGCCTTCTGGTGGTCACCCGATGGGCGACAGATCGCGTATCTGCAGTTCGATGAGCGTCCGGTCTACCAGTTCCCGATCGTGCACGAGACCGGCCCGCAGGCGCCGCTCGAGCTGCAGCGCTATCCAGTTCCCGGGCAGCCCAATCCCATCGTCAGGCTTTTCGTGGTGAACGTGGAGACGGGACGGACGACGGAAATCGCCACGCAGTCCACGAGCGACAACTACATCGTGCGCCCGCAGTGGACGCCCGACAGCAAGTGGCTGCTCGTCCAGCGGCTCGATCGCCGGCAGAACGTGCTCGACCTGCTGGCCGCAAATCCGCAGACCGGCACCGTGCGTACCGTCATTCACGAGGAGGAGCCGGATTTCATCAACCTGCACGACGGTGTGCAGTTCCTGAAGGATGGCCATCGGTTCATCTGGGCATCGGAGCGCACCGGCTGGAATCACCTGTACCTCTACGATCTCGCCGGTTCCGCAATGACGCCGTTGACATCGGGCGATTGGCCCGTGGAAGATCTCGCCGGCGTGGATGAGCGCGGCGGCTGGGTCTACTTCTCCGCGAAGCGCGGTGGCGGTCTGCAGTCGCAATTCTTCCGCGCGCGACTGGATGGCTCGCACCTCGAGCAACTGACGAAGGAGCCGGGCACGCACGAGATTCGCCTCGGGCCGGCGATGCGCTACCTCGTGGACACGTATTCGTCGCTGACGGCGGCGCCCGTCACGCTGCTGCGGCGCGCCGACGGGACGATCGTGCGCACACTCGCGCGCATGAACACCGCACGCCTCGACTCGCTGCGTCTGCAGCCGCCCGAAGCCGTGATGGTCAAGGCCGCCGATGGCACGACCGATCTGCACGGCATCCTCTTCAAGCCCGCGGACTTCGATTCCACCCGGACATACCCGCTCATCGTCATGGTGTACGGTGGACCCTCGGTACAGCTCGTCGAGGATCGCTGGCAGACACTGTCGCAGGGTCAGCGGCTGGCGCAGCTCGGCTTCCTGGTCTGGACCGTGGATAACCGCGGCACACCGGGGCGCGGCAAGGCGTTCGAGACGGCGACGTACCTCAAGCTCGGTCAGGTGGATCTCGCCGATCAGGCCGCGGCGGTGAAGCAGCTCGAACGCGCCCGCCGCTACATTGATCCGGCGCGTGTCGGCATCACGGGCGGATCATACGGCGGATACATGACGACCATGGCGCTGCTCAAGGAGCCGGATGTCTTCAGCGTAGGCGTCGCCAACTCATCGCCTACGGACTGGCGCTACTACGACACGATCTATACCGAGCGCTACATGCGCACGCCCGCGGAAAACACCAGCGGCTACGACCTGGGCTCCGCGCTCCCGTACGCCGGGAATCTCAAGGGACATCTGCTGCTCACCTACGGCACGGCCGACAACAACGTGCACTCGGTGAACACCATTCAGCTCATTCAGCGGCTGCAGGAAGCACACAAGCAGTTCGACGTGATGCCGTTCCCGGATCAGCGCCACGGGCCGCGCGGCGCAATCGCGCGCTTCGCGGCTGACCTGCAGGTGGAGTATTTCCTGAAGTACCTCAAGCCCGAGCCGCAGGACGAGGTAGGCAACCAGGAAAACGGGAGCAAAGCCAAACGGTGAGAGTCGGTTGAAGGGGGCGAACGGTGTCGGCTTCGACAGGTAACGGCGCGCCCCTTCAACCGACTCTCACCCTCTGGCCCCCCTTACTCTCCCTCCTCCCACCCTTCCCGCTTCCAGTCCTCCCGCAGTAATCGCGAGAGCGCCCGATCCGCGAGGCGCCGGCCATCGGTCTGGCAGCGCGCACAGTAGTTGGTCTCGTTCGTCGCGTAGCGGATGCGTTGCACCGGCGCGCCGCACACCGGACACGGCTGTCCATATCGCCCGTGCACCGCCATCCCATCGCGAAAGGCGGTCACCTGCTCCGGAAAGCGATCGCCCGTCCCCGCACGGAGCCGCCCGATCCAGTCCTGAAGCGTCGCGCGGGTTGCCTCGTGCAAGCGCGCGATCTCATCCGCCGACAGCCGCGACGTGAGCGCGAGCGGCGAGAGCCGCGCGCGATGCAGGATCTCGTCCGAGTACGCGTTGCCGATGCCGCTGAACAGTCGCGGATCGGTAAGGGCACGCTTGAGTGTGTGGTTCTCCAGCATGAGCTGTGCGCAGAACGCATCCCGTGTCGCGTCGAGCGGCTCGAGACCGCCCCGGTCGAGCGCGCGAAGTGCGGCCTCGCCCTGCACCGCGTGCAGGGATGCACGGCGCGTGCTCCCGGCCTCGGTCAGGAACAGCGTGCCCGTTGGAAAGCGGAAGCTCGCGAGCACCGTGCCCGGCGGACGCTTCTCCCGCGGCGCACGCCAGCGCAGCCGTCCCGCGATCATCAGGTGAATGACGAGAGAGCGCTCGTCGCCAAAGTCGAGCACGATGCGCTTTCCGATGCGGCGCACACCGATCACGCACCGCCCGTGGAACTCGGCAATGGCCGGCGTGACCGTGCGCAGCACGAAGGGACGCTCGATGCGCACCTCTTCCAGCGGCTGCGCCGTCACCCGCGGCGCGAGCTGCTCGAGATAGATCGTGATGTCGGGGAGTTCGGGCATCGACGGATGGCGGACGCGTCACTATCATAACACGACGAAGCGGACCGCACACCCATGACCAGAGAGAGCATGTCGCGTCGTCTGTCCCTGCTCGCCATCGTGCTTGTCGTCCCGCTGGCCTCCGGCCTGCACGCCCAGAACGAGGGACTGGGGCTCAGGCCGATTCCCACCAACCCGAAAGCGTGGGCTGGCGTGTCGCTCATCTTTGCACTGCCGCAGGATGAGTTCCGGTCATACGTGAACAACGGGTGGGGATTGGGGCTCGACTACTCGCCCAACATCGGACACAGCGGCGCCTTCCAGTTGCGCGTCGAAGGCGCGTTCCTGCAGTACGGAAACGAGACCAAGCATGCCTGCCTGAGCATCAGCGTCGGCTGCCGCATCACCGTGGACGTGCACACGTCGAACAACATCCTTGCCTTCGGGCTGGGGCCGCAGCTCATGGTGCCGCACGGGCCCGTGCGCCCCTATGTAACGGGAACGGTGGGCTTCTCG
This sequence comes from Gemmatimonadaceae bacterium, assembly GCA_036393195.1. GTDB lineage: Bacteria > Gemmatimonadota > Gemmatimonadetes > Gemmatimonadales > Gemmatimonadaceae > JADGGM01. The sequence goes on from DASVWN010000005.1 coordinate 80,247, forward strand.
TACTTCTTCACGCGCTCCTCGGTGCAGGGATCGAGCGACGCCGAGCCATTCGCGGAAAGCACGAACTTCGACGACTGGATCTTCTCGTGGACCGCTGGCGGCGGCGTGTACATCCCCGTGCGGAACGGCCGCAAACCCATCGCCATCGACGCCGCGGTGCGCTATCACGGCAACGGCCAGACGGAATACCTGCGCGAGGGAAGCATCACCGACAACGGCGACGGCTCGATCACCATCGCCCCGGTCCGCAGCCGCACGAACTACGTCGCCTTTCACCTCGGGGTGGCGTTCGGAATCTAGCCGCGGCAACACAGGGGCAGCCCACGAGCTGCCCCTGTGTTGCTCCTCTGCGACAATTTAGGCGACGCCCGGTCCCGCATACGGGTAGCGGTTTGAACTGCTCCGCGAGACGCCGCCAGTGGCCAGGGACGGAATCGAACCGCCGACACGCGGATTTTCAGTCCGCTGCTCTACCATCTGAGCTACCTGGCCTCAGGTGCAAGATGAGGAAGCCTAGCGCCTTGGCCCATCGGATTCAAGCAGTTGCACGGGCCGCTCGCGCCGCTCCGCCCTGCCTGCCATCGTCAGCCGACTCGCGTATCTTTGCCAACTCACTCT
>DASVWN010000006.1:0-16141 GCA_036393195.1 Gemmatimonadaceae bacterium
AACGCTTCCCCGCCGCGCGCTGCCGCATCAGGAAGTCACGATGTCAGATTCCGCGGGCGCGCATCCCGGCGCCGAAGAGTGCGGCCACGATCACGCCAATGATCACGTACAGGATGATCGCCGCGATAATCACGACAACCGCGTAGCCAAGCGACTTCTCCCTGGGCGACTTCATGAGCACGGGGATGCCCGTGTACAGCAGATAGAGACTCCAGAGTCCGAGAATGCTGAGCCAGGCAATCGCCGGGAAGATGCCGAACACACCCGCGACCCACGACGCCGTACTGGAGTACGCGGCGACCTTGAGCGCCTGAATCTGATTCCGTTGACCGTCGAAGGAAGGAGCCAGCATGTCGATGATGATGCCCAGCACGTAGACGCCGATCAGACTGAGAATGAACGCCGCGATTGCCCAGCCGAGCGCCTGTCCGATTCCGATGCGGTAGGTCGTGCCCACGAACGGCATGCGATGCACGAATACAACGTTGCCGATGAACGTGGCAATCGGGCCGATAAGCGCGAGCGGGATGATGTACCTGGAGTACAACTCGGACACCGTCGTCTGTTCGGCGTCAATGACCGGCCACTCCGTTGTTGGCGATATGATGATGTTCTTGGCGCGGTCGGCGAGGGACATGACTTCCTCCTGAGGCGGGATGGCGGGCGGGGCGGTGAACAGTGCAGGTGAGACGCACACGGCTTCTGATTGTTCTCACTTCCGGCGCAACCGACGTGCGCAATCATTGTTTCCGAATGGCACGGAGCGCAAGGCCGGGTACGCGTGGCGCTGGTTCCGGTACGCACTCAGGATCGCGTCCGCGGTGTCCGGAATTCCACACAGAGAACGTCCCTTCAAACGGACGATTTCGGTCGTTCATGGCCCGTAAAGGCGTTGATGCGCAACGACTTGTATTACGGCATGCTAATCGCCATAATGAAGGGTGGGGGCGCGATGGCGCAGCCCTCGGCTGCTCCGGCGCGTATACCGGAGAGAGGGAGTGAAACTGGAGGCACCATGTTCTCCGTCGCAATGCTGTCCATCCTGTTGTCGGCGGCCGCTACCGCTCCACTGGGCGCGCGCACCGCAGTCGCACAGGCAGACGATCCCGCTATCAAGGTTTCGCTCAATCACCGCAGCTACGATCGCGGCGATCGCGCGCGCGTGAACATCAAGGTTCGCGATGATGGGTATGTCGTCGTGCTGCAGCTTCGTGCCGACGGGCTGGTCCGCGTCCTCTATCCGCTCGATCCGGGCAACGACGATTTCGTTCGCGGCAACCAGAGCTACGAGGTGCGCGGGCGGGGCGACCGTGAGGCCTTCACCGTGGAATCAGCGAGCGGCACCGGCACGGTGTACGCCGCCTGGTCCGCGGTGCCGTTCAACTTCGCGAATTTCGTGCGCGGCGATCATTGGGACTACGGAGTCCTTGGCGACTCCGCGCTGCCGCGTGATCCTGAAACCGGCTTCACGAACATCGTTCAGCAGATGGCCGGCGGTCAGTTCCAGTACGACCTCGTGAGCTACGCTGTGCAGGGGTATGTCGCCAGCACGGCGGTGCCTAATTACTACGCAAGCGCGGGATTCGGTTCGTGCGCGTATGATCCGTGGTGCTACGGCTCCAGCTACGGGTATGGATATGGGTACGGGTTTGCGCCGTACGGATATGCGGGGAGCTGCTTTGGTGCGAGCATCTGGGCCTTTGGCTTCGGGCCGTGTTACGCCTTGGCGCCCTTTGGCTACTACCCGTACGGCTTCGGGTATGGCTACCGGTTCGGGTTCGGCTATCCCTTTGGCTACGGCTACTACAACCGGCCAATCGTCGTGATCAACAACGTCCCGTTCCGGCCATACCGGTGGAAGGGTGGCGGCCTTGGCGGCGGCGGCGTGATCGGGGTTCCCTATCGTCCGCGCAACTTTGCATCAACCACGTCGCCTGCTGGACGGACCGGTGTCGGCTATCGGCCGCGCGGCGGCATCAGCGGCTTGAACCGCGCACCGGTTGGGGTGCACTACACAGCCCCGATCATGGGACCAGCGCACATTACCGAGCCGGTGGGCCTGCGCACGCCGGTGCGCGGTAATCCGCGTGGCACCATGCCTGAAGTCATTCGCCCGCGCGGCATTCCCGCCACCGGGCTGACGACCTCGCCCATGGCACCACGTGCAGTCCAGCCGCGCAACGTGCCGTCGCAAGTGCGGTCCGAACCGGCGCCTCCGCGCGTGTATCGTCCGGAGCCGGTGTCGCGTCCGCAGGGGATTCGCGCCACTCCTGCGTCGCCGCCGCAGGCCATTCGGTCGGAGCCTCGCATGGCGCCGCGCAGCGAGCCGGTGCGGAGCAGTCCTCCGCCGCGCGTCGAGTCACAGCCGCGGTATTCGCCTCCGCCGCGCGTGGAGTCTCAGCCGCGGTATTCACCTCCGCCGCGCGTCGAGTCGCAGCCGCGGTATTCACCTCCGCCGCGCCCGGAGTTCACGCCGCACTACTCGGCGCCGGCCCGGTCCGCGCCCGCGCCGCGGGTGCAGTCTGCGCCGCGTTCCGCGCCGTCGCCGCACATGGGGTCGAGCCGGGGTTGGGGTGGCGGCGGACGACGTCACTAGCGTGATGCGGTCAGGGCGCCGGAGATCAGTCAGATTTCCGGCGCCCTGACGCATCTCCAGCCGCTCACCGCCGTGTGGCCGCGCGGTAGCCCAGCGTGTCGTTGATCCAGCGCACCAGCGGCCGCAGCCGCTCGAAGTCCGCGGCGACGGTGCGCGGCAGACGGGAACTGAGTACCTGGTCGTCCGGCAGCGTGCGTCCCGCCGTGAACGACTGGTAGCGCAGCCAGCGCCCCGCTGGCGCATCCGCCGGGAACCCGCGCGGCATGCGCGTCAGCATGCGTTCGTCATCCATCTCGCCGAAGCGTCGGCGGAATGCTGGTGCGTGGACGACGCGTTCGAGCGCGCGCGGATCGGCAACCAGCGCGGCGCGAATGGCCGCGAGTGCCACGCGCGGCGGCATCCAGAGGCCGCCGGCAACGAGGCTCGAGCCCGGCGCGATGTGCAGGTAGAACCCCGCGCTGCCGCCATCATTGTTGCCGACCTGACGGTTCGCATCGCGATGGAAGAACCACGCGGCGATGTGCGTCTTGTACGGCGACTTGTCCCTGGAGAAGCGGACGTCGCGATGGATGCGGAAGACCGACCGGCGGGGATGCCCGACGATTTCCGGCGCGATGCGCGCCAGCTCCACGTCGAGCTCCTCCACCAGTCCCCGCATGGGCTCGAGCAGCTCCGCGGTGTATTCATCGCGGTGTGCCTCGAACCAGTCACGTTCGTTGTGCCGCTTGAGCCCACGCAGAAAGCGCAGCGCGTGCGGGCGGAAGCCGGGGAAGTCACTCATGGGTGTTCGTGATTGAATCGGTCGCGGGCGGCGCGCAATTCGCGCGGATTGTTCGTGACGATGCCGGCCACGCCCTTGCGCCACAGACGCGTCGCGCGCCGGACCGAGTCCACTACCCAGACGTGGACCGGACAGCCCAGACGCCGCGCGCCCCGCGTGAGCAGCCGGAGCGGGAGCGGCATGCCGTAGCGCCGCTCGGGCACGGAGAGAACCCGATAGGGCACGCGTTCGAGGACGCGACGCTGCAGCTCGGCCCGGATCAGCGCTGCGGTCTCGCTGCCGGTCGCGCCGGTCAATTCGGCGTGCGCGCGCGCCGTGTCGAGTGCGCGCGGGTCGAACGACATCAGCACGCACCGGTCGCCTGCGCCCAGTCGCCGGAGCACCGCACGCGCGGGATCCGCGGCTGCGGCATCCTTGATTTCGATGATGCAGGGTACATCCGGGAACCGGGACAGGACCTCTTCCAGCGTCGGGATGCGGACGCCGGCGTGTCGCCAGGGGAAGCTCCTTCCGCCGTCCAGCGAGAACCGGGCGCCCGCATCCGCGCGCTGAACCTCCGCGAGCGTGAGTCCGGCAATGACCCCTGCGTCACCGGTAGTGCGCTGCAGCGTGGCATCGTGGACAACGACGGGTATGCCGTCGGCCGTGACGCGGATGTCGAACTCGAACGCGTCGGCGCCGTGTTCCACGGCCAGTGCGAACGCCTCGATGGTATTTTCGGGAGCGAAGGCTGACGCGCCACGGTGCGCGATGATGGGACGCGCGTCGGGATCGAACAGGGACGCCATGATCATGCAAGGTATCCCCGGGGCAAGGGGAACGGGACTGAGGCACGCGCCGATCCCCATTCCTATTCCGCCGTCCCCGCACTAGCGTCCGCAAGCAGCACACTCGGGGGAGAGCACTGCATGCAGATCCGCTTGTGGATACGCACGATCACCATTGCCGTCATCGGCGCGCACGTGGGGGTGTTCAGCGCGGCCGTCGCGCAGTCGGCGGCGCCGACCGTGGAAGTCTACGTCACGGCCTATCGCCGCCTGGCGCGCCAGACGTGCCGGGCGGGCGCGACGAACGCGCTGGAGGAATCACTCACGGATATTCGCGGCACGCTGACTGGTCTTTCGCCATCGGATCGCGGCGCCGTGAACCTGGCGCTCGACAGCGCACACGCGGAGCTGGTGCGGGAAGGCGGATGCGAGGCACTGAAGAATCCGGCGCGTCGCGTACTCATTGACAGCTTCGAGGGACACGCGTGGGGCTCACCGCTCAGCGAGGCCGCATCGCGCCGGGATGCGCATGCGGATGCGAACGGATTTCTCATTCTGACCCGTCACGTGAAATTCGCCGGCGTGAAGGGCGACGCCATCTACACGTACACCGGGTCCGACACGCGGGAGCTCCTGCTGAACGGCCGCTACCGCCTGCCCATCAAGGACAACGACTGCGGCAAGCGATGGCGTGCGGTCGAGCAGGAGATCGTCAAGCGACATCCCTCGCTGCGCGTCGCCGGCGCCAGCGCGTTTCCATCGGATGACACGCGCTGTGCAGCCGACACGCAGGCCGTGACGACCTTTCGGAATCCCGACACGGGTGCCATGGAGGCGCGCATGACGCTGGACCGCGATGCCAAGGGGAAGCCCGTGATCGACGTGGAGTATCCCGGACTCGCGATGCGCTGATCGTGCGCGGCGTCGCTAGCGGTTCGCGACGAGCGGGAGGCGAACCCGCGCTTCGCAGCCGCGCGCGTCCGTTCGATTCATGACGGTGAGCGTGCCGTCGTGCGCTTCGGCGATCTGCCGGCTCAGCGCGAGGCCGATGCCACTGCCGCTCGGCTTCGTGGTATAGAACGGGACGAACAGGTTGGTGGTGTCGGAGATGCCCAGCCCGTCGTCCCGAACCCAGACCTCGAGCGTCGTGCCGTCAGTACCCCAGCCCAGGGTCACGCCACCGCCCGTTTCGAGCGCTGCATCCGCAGCGTTGCGCACGAGATTGATCAGGAGCTGGTCCAGCTGGTCGCCGTCGCCGGCAATGCTGATGGGCGGCCCCGCCTGCACGCATACCGGCACGCGCCGCTCGAACTGCGCGACGCGGCGCACCCACGGCTCGACCTCCATCACGCGACGACGCGGCGCGGGAAGACGCGCGAGCAGGGCGTAGCCCGCCATGAAGCGGCTCAGTGATTCCGAACGCGCCTCGATCACCGCGAGGCCGCCGGCGGCATCCTCGCGCCAGTCATCAGGGAGCGGCGTGCGCGTCAGGAGACTGCGCAGGCTGCCCGCAATGGACGTGATGGGCGTGAGCGAGTTGTTGATCTCGTGGCCCAGCACGCGAATGAGGCGCTGCCAGGCGAGCCGCTCTTCATCGCGCAGTGCCTTGCTGAGGTCGGAGAGCACGACGAGCTGCTGCGGGCGGCCGCCGAGCCGGAAGGTGCCCCGCCGGAGCTGCCAGCGTCCGCTACCTCCCGGGAACGTCGCATTGATGGTCCGGTCCGGCTCCCCGCGCAGGCACCCTGCCAGTCCGAGCGCGGCGGAACTGCGGCCGATGAGCTCATGCTGGTCTGCGCCGAGCAGCTTCTCGCCGCCGCGATTCACGAGGCGCAACTGGCGTCGCTCGTCGAAGGCGAAAATCGCGACGTCAATCTCCTCCATCACAGTGCGCAGCAGCGCGCTGGCCTCCACGGCGCCGAGCCGCTGCGAACGCAGCGTCTCGCCCAATGAGTTGACTTCGAGAAAGGCGAGGCCGAGCGCGTCATCGACCCGCGCGCCTCGGGCGCGCACGGAAAAGTCTCCTTCGCGGAGCGCGGCGAGCATGTTGGAAATCGTCTGCAGCGGGCGCACCACGCGCTCGCGGATCGCGAGGGCGATCACGATCCACAACACCACGATGACCAGCGTGAGCGTCCAGCGGAGCCGGTCGGAGTAATCGCCGAACCAGATGAGCGACAACGCAACGACGCCGCCCGGTGCGCCGGCGAGCAGCGCGAGGACGAGCAGCCTGCGTTCGAAACGAAAGGCAGGACGCCGCCGATCCGCGTCAGAGTCCATGCGATGCGAGGCGCCGGTAGAGCGCGCTCCGGCTCAGCCCCAGCGCCTTGGCCGCCAGCGTGACGTTGCCGTCATAGCGGCTCAGCGCCTTCTGAATGAGCAGGCGCTCCGCGTCCTCGAGCGTCAACTCGTCGAGGCGGGCTGGCGACGACGATGCGCTCGCACGCAGGGCGAAGTCGCCGGCGCGCACCATGTCGCCTTGTGCAAGGAGCACCGCGCGCTCCACCGCGTGATCCAGCTCGCGAATGTTGCCCGGCCAGGAGTGGTCGAGCAGCACCTGCATGGCGGCACTGTCCAGCCCGGTGAGCGGCACGTGATAGCGCGCGGCATGCCGGCGAAGAAAGTATGTGGCAAGCGGTGCGATATCCTCACGGCGCTCGCGCAGTGGCGGCAGAGTGATCTCGATGGTATTGAGCCGGAAGAGCAGGTCCTCACGGAAGCGGCCGGCATCCACCTCGGCGCGCAGATCCACGTTGGTGGCCGAGAGCACGCGCACATCCACGGCGCGCGGACGTGCCGAGCCCACGCGCTCGATCTCGCGCGACTGCAGTACGCGAAGCAGCTTGGCCTGCAGCGCGGGCTGCAGCGTGGCGATCTCGTCGAGAAAGAGTGTTCCGCCATCCGCCAGCTCGAAGCGCCCCACGCGATCGCTTCGCGCGTCCGTGAACGCACCCTTCACGTGGCCGAACAGTTCGCTCTCGAACAATCCGGGCGAGAGGCCGCCCATGTTGACCGCGATGAACGAGCGTCCCGCGCGGGCGGAGGCTGCGTGCAGCCAGCGCGCCACCAGCTCCTTGCCAGTGCCATGTTCGCCGGTGATCAGGACGTTGGCATCCGAAGGTCCGACGCGTCGCATCAGCTCGAGCACGGGGCGCATGCGCGGCGACTCGGCGATGAGCTCCGGTGCAGCTTCGGGGCGCAGCAGGCGGTTCTCGCTCTCGAGATGCTGCGCGCGCCGCACGGCGCGACCCAGCTCGAGCTGCGTGCGAACCGTCGCCATGAGACGCGCGTTGTTCCAGGGCTTCTCGATGTAGTCCCACGCGCCGTGTCGCATGGCCTCCACCGCGCCGTCCACGCTTCCCCAGGCGGTCATGACGATGATGGGGAGCGTCTGATCGAGCTCGCGCAGGCGCGGCAGCAGGTCCAGCCCTTCGCGTCCCGAGGTAGTGTCGCGCGTGTAGTTGAGGTCCATGATGACCGCATCCAGATCACGCGTCTCGACGATGGATGCGATCTGCGCTACGGAACGGGCCGTCTCGATGTCGAAGCCTTCCGCCTTGAGCACGAGGCGCAGGGCTTCGATCACGTCAGGCTGGTCGTCGGCGATGAGAATGCGGGGCGGCACGGCAGGGGCCTGGGGATGGGGGCTAGGGGGATGGGGGCTAGGTGCGTGAGTGTTGGCCCGGTGTCGGAGAGTTCCCTGCCACTTCCAGTTTCACTGCCATGGCAAGACATGGCTGCGACCTGACATACGCCTCAGGCGTCCACGATCCACCCGTCCTTCAGGTTGATCACGCGATTGCCGTAGCCGGCGTTGGTCTCGGAGTGGGTGACCTGGATGATCGTCGTCCCCTGCTGATTGAGCCGCGTGAACAGCTCCATGATTTCGGCGCCCTGGCTGGAATGCAGATTGCCGGTGGGCTCGTCCGCCAGGATGAGCTTCGGACTTGCGATCACCGCGCGCGCGACGGCCACGAGCTGCTGCTGCCCGCCGGAGAGCTGCCGCGGATAGAGGTCCTTCTTCCCCACGATATTGAACCGATCGAGCGTATCGGCGACGAGCGCTTCGCGTTCGCTCTTCTTCACGTTCCGGTACGAGAGCGGAATGTCGAGATTCTCGGCCACAGTCAGGTCGTCTATCAGATGATATTGCTGGAAGACGAAGCCGATGTAGCGCTTGTTGAGTGCGACCCGCTCCTTGATGGACAGCTTGTGAACCGGCGTGCCCAGGAACCAGTATTCGCCCGCCCATTCGCTGTCGAGCATGCCGAGCGCGGCGAGGAGCGTGGATTTCCCGGCGCCGGACGGCCCCATGATGGATACGAATTCACCGGGGCGGATGTCGAAGGCGATGCGGCGCAGCACGAAGACCTGGCCATTGGCGATCGGGTACGACTTCTCGATGCCGCGCGTGGAGATGAGCAGCGACGCGTTCGGCGCGTCGGCCGGTGCATCGGACGCAGGCTTGGACGCGGCGGCCGGATGGCTGAACAGGGACTTGAGCGACGCCATGATGCAAACCTCACGGTAATGTCCGCGCGCGCGCGGCACGCGCGGCGCACGGGAAATGTAGGCGATGCGCCGGATTCATGCGCCGCCACGCCATCAGGCATCCGCCTTGAGCGCCACCATCGGATCCACCCGCGCCGCGCGCAGCGCCGGCAGCGCGCTGGCGAGCGCGGCGACGACCGCGAGCAGCACGCATACGCCAACGTACGTGCCCGCATCGGTGGGCGTCACGTCGTAGAGGCGGCTCTGCAGCGATCGCGTGAGCGCGAATGACAGCACGAGGCCGATACCCAGCCCCACGACGGTCAGTCCGAGCCCCTCGCGCACGATCATCCGCAGCACTTCGGCGGCGCGCGCGCCAAGCGCCATGCGCACGCCGATCTCCTGCCGCCGCTCGGTAACCGCGAAAGCGAGCACCGCGTAGATGCCGATGGCGGCAAGCAGCAGCGCCGCGGCCGCGAACGCGCCGAGCAGCACGGAGGTGAAGCGATTGTCGGACGATGCGCGTCGCATCCACGCATCCATCGTCGAGAGCTGCACTGGCACGCCGGGGTTCACCGCCAGCAGCCGCGTGCGCACAGCCGGAACGATGCGGCCCGGATCGCCGCTCGTGCGCAGGACAATCGTCATGCCGTTCGTCGCGCGCGACGGCCGCTGGCGCGCACTTATGTATGCCGTGGGGCCACCCGGCGTCGCCAGATTCTCATCGCGCACGTCGTTCACCACACCGATCACGGTGAGCCAGCGCTCAGCGTAACTGTCCATGCCGAGAAAGCGGATGCGCCGGCCGATGGGATTCTCGCCCGGCCAGTACTTGCGCGCGAGGCTTTGCGATACGACGGTGACGTCGTTTCCATTGGCGACATCCTGCGCGCCGAAGAGCCGGCCGCGCAGCAGCGGAATCCGCATGGCCTGGAAGTAATCACCCATCACGATGCGGTAGTTGGAGTAGCCGTTGTCGGTAGCACCGCCTTCCAGCGCAAAGCCGCCATTCGAGCCGCGGTCGCTGAGCGGCAGCCCGTCGATGGCTCCGGCGGCGGTCACGCCAGGCAATTCCGCCACGCTGGCGACCGCGCGATCCAGATAGCCGCGCAACGCGTCATCCGACTGAAAGAGCGAACTCGATGGGTACACGTCGGCCGTGACCACGCCGTGCGGCTCGAAACCGGGATCCACGGCCACCAGGTGCGAGAGGCTCCGCAGCAACAGGCCCGCGCCCGTGAGCAGCACCACGGCAATGGCCACCTCGGCCACTACCAGTGCCGACCGGAAGCGGCCGCCCGCGCGCGTGTTGCCGCGCCCACCCTCGGCCAGTGCGGTGCGGGGATTCGCGCGCGAGGCGCGCCAGGAGGGCGCGAGTCCGAAGACGAGTCCTGTCACGACGGATATCGCCAGCGTGAACAGCGCGATTCGCCAGTCGAGCGACACGGCGGTTGCACCGAGCGGACCGGAGGGCGCGAGCGCCAGGAGGGCACGAACGCCGAACTGCGCAAGCCACAAACCGGCTGCGCCGCCGGCCAGCGCGAGCAACAGACTCTCGGTGAGAAGCTGCCGCGTGAGCCGCGCCTGGTCCGCGCCGAGCGCGGTGCGTATGGCCAGCTCGCGCGCACGCGCCCGATGGCGCGCCAGCAGCGCGCTCGCGAGGTTGAGACACACTATGAGCAGCACGCAGGCCACAGCGCCCATGAGGAGCGCGAGCTCGCCGCGCATGCCTCCCGTGAGTTGATCGTGCAGGCTGCGCACGCTCACCGCCACGGCGTCGTCGTCCGAGCCATACTGCGCCTTGAGCTGCGCCGCGATCTGGTCGAGCTCGCGCTTTGCCTGATCGAGCGTGACGCCGTCACGCAGCCGGCCCACCACCCGGAAATTGTGCGCCGTACGGCTGCCCAGATTGCCGGTGCCAAAGACCTCGGCGGGGATCCACAGATCCGCGTTTTCGGGGAAGGAATAACCGGGCGGCATGACGCCGATCACGGTGAAGGTCATGCCCCACGTTTCGAGCCGCTTGCCGAGTGCGTCGCGTGAGCCATTGAGCTGATCGTGCCAGAAGCGGTCGCTCACGATGACTGCGGGATTCGCGCCTTGCGCATGCTCATCCGCCGCGAACGTGCGACCAACCGCGGCGCCGACGCCCATGACGGTGAAGAATCCGCTCGTGACCGCGGCCACGTTCGCCCGCGTCGCCTCGTGTGCACCGAGCACGGCGTCGGGACCATACTCGTAGCCGGCGAGGGCAGAGAAGCTGCGCGAGCGCTCGCGCCAATCGGCGAAATTCGGATACGCGACGGCGGGCGTGTTCCCCTTTTCCGTCCGCTCGCGAAGACTGATGAGTCTTTCGGCGCGCGGATAGGGCAGGGAACGCAGCAGCGCCGCATCGAGCACGCTGAAGATGGCGGTATTTGCGCCAATGCCCACGGCCAGACAGATGATGGCGACCGCAACGAAGGCGGGGCTGTGACGCAGCGAACGGAATGCGTAGCGCACATCCTGCATGAGACTATCCATGATGAATCCGGCTCAGGTATGCGTGGTGAATCACGGCACTGGACACGAGCCTACTCGCTGCGCAAGGCGATCATCGGGTCCACGCGCGTTGCGCGCCGCGCGGGCAGGTAGCTCGCGGCCAGCGCCACCAGCACCAGCACGCCCGACACGCCGGCAAACGTGACGAGATCCGTGGCCTGCACGCCGAAGAGCTGGCTCGACAAGAGGTGCGTGAGGAGCCGCGCTCCGACCAGGCCGAGCACCACCCCAATCACCGCGAGCAGCATGGCGCGACCAATGACCAGCCGCATGACGTCCGCCGACCGCGCGCCGATGGCCATGCGGACGCCGATCTCGTGCGTGCGTTGCGCCACGACGTACGACATCAGTCCGTACACGCCCACCGAGGCGAGCACCAGCGCCAGCGCCGCGAAGATGCTGAGCAGCGTCATAACGAAGCGCTGAATCTGCAGCGACGCGTGCAGCACGTCGTCCATGGAGCGCACGCGCCCGATGGGCACCTGGGGATCCACCGTGCGAATGGTCCGCACGAGCGCGTTCTGCAGCGTGGCAGGGTCGCCGGCCGTACGCACAATGACGTGCGTGGGGAACCAGACGCCGAACGCTCGCGTGAGGCCTATCGGCGTCTGCGCTGACGGCAGGTAGATGATGGCCGGAGCCGGGTTCCCGATGAACGATTTGACGTCGCCCACCACGCCGACGATGCGACGCGGGCTGCCGGACAAGGTCAGCACCGAGCCCACGGCGTCACGGCCGGCGAGATAGCGCCGTACGAACGCTTCGTTCACGTTCACCACCGGCTCGGATCCTGCGGCGTCGGTACTGGCGATCGCCCGGCCCTGATCGAGCTTCACGCCCAGCGTCTGGAAGAAGCCGGGCGTCACGGTGCGGTAGTCCACCGAGGGGCGACCAGCTTGCCCTTCGATTTGCGGATTGACGTTGCCACCGCGCTCGAGGGGAAGGCCCGCTTCCACTACTGTGGCCGATCTCACTCCCGGTTGTGCGGCGAGCCGGTCCATGACGTCCTGGTAGAAGTTCGTGACCTTCGCGGTGGAATCGTAGCGTTCGCCCGGGAGCCAGATTTCCGCCGTGAGCAGGTGACCCGCGTCAAACCCGGCGTCGGTGCGCGCGAGGTTCGCATAGGTGCGAATGAGAAGTCCGGCGCCCACCAGCAGCACGAGCGAGAGCGCAATCTCGCCGACCACGAGCACGTTGCGTGCGCGTCCTTGCCGAGCGGAGCCCGTGGCGCTGCGCGAGCTTTCCTTGAGCACATCCTGCACGTCGGCGCGCGCGGCGCGCCACGCGGGCAAGAAGCCGGACAGCACACCGGTGAGCAGCGAGATGCCGAACGCGAAGAGCATCGCCCAGCGATCCAGGTGAATGGCGGTGGTGCGCGGCAGCGCATCCGGCGCGAGCGTGAGCAGCGCGTGCAGGCCCCAGTAGGCGAGCAGGAGGCCAAGGATACCGCCAGCCAGCGCGAGCAGCACGCTCTCAGTCACGAGCTGGCGCACGATGCGGCCGCGCGACGCTCCCAGCGCGACGCGCAACGACAGCTCGCGACCCCGCGCCGCCGCGCGGCCAAAGAGGAGATTCGCGACGTTGGCGCACGCGATGAGCAGCACGAAGCCAATGGCGCCGAAGAGCACGAGGACGGGGCTGCGCACGTCCATGCTCACGAGACTCTGGTACTGCATGAGCTCGAGGCGCATTCCCTTCGGCATCTCCGACTTGAACTCCTCGGCGAATGCGGCGTTCATGGCCTGCAGACCGGCGCGCGCGCGCGCGAGCGAGAGCCCGGGCGGCAGCCTCCCGATGACCTCGAGATTGGAGCCGCCGCCAATCGTGGCGCTCACCTGGCCCATGGTGGACCACAGGTCCACGGCGGGCATGGCCTGGAACCCCGCAGGCATGATGCCCACCACGGTGTAGGGTTCACCATCGAGGAGAATCGACTGGCCAAGAATTCCGACGTTGCCGGCGTAGCGTTGCCGCCAGAATTCGTGACTCAGTACCACGACGTGTGCGCCGCCCGGCTGATCCTCCTGTGCCAGGAAGCCGCGGCCCAGGGCCGGTGTAACGCCGAGCACGTGGAAATAATCCCGCGACACGCGCAGCGCGCTCGCCCGCACCGCCTCGCTGCCCGTGAAGACGCTGAAGCCCACTGGCGTTGTGGCGGCCAGATATTGAAACACGCGGCTGTGTTCCTCAATGAACTGGAACTGCCGCCACGTGGCATTCATGCCACTCTGCTGCCCCTGATAGTTCCAGGCCGGCTCCACGATCTGCGCCGACTCCGGATACGGCAGCGGCCGCAACAGCACACCATAGAGCACGCTGAACATTGCAGTGGTGGCGCCAATGCCAAGCGCCAGCGCGAGCACCGAGGCGACGGTGAAGCCCCGAGTCTTGAGCAGCGAGCGAACGGAAAGTCGAAGGTCCTGGATGAACGATTCCATGTCACTCGCTCCGTAGCGCAATCATGGGGTCCACGCGCGACGCCCGCCGCGCCGGGATCCAGCTCGCGAGCGTGGCCGCCGCGGCGAGGAGAAGCAGGACTCCGGCAACGGTGAGCGAATCCACACCGCTCACGCCGAAGAGCAGGTGCGTCACGAATCTCGAGGCAAGAAGCGCGGCGACGATTCCGATCGCGAGTCCCACGATCGTGAGCATCACTCCCTGACGCACCACGAGCGCGACCACGTCACGCGCGCCCGCCCCGAGTGCGATGCGGATGCCCATTTCGTGCGTGCGCTGCGTCACGCCGTAGGCGATGACGCCATACAGTCCGATCGTCGCGAGCAGCAGCGCCAGCATGCCAAAGACGCCGAACATGGCCGCGCCCAGCTCGTGCGGCTGCAGCACGGGGCGGAGGATGTCCCGCATGGTCTTCAGCTCAATGTACGGCAGGTTCGGCGCGAGCTCGTTGAGTGCGGCGCGAACCGCTCCGGCCACGCGGGCCGGATCGCCACGCGTGCGAATGAGCAGCGACTGCCACGAGCCACCACCGCCCTGTTGCTGCGCGAGAGGAATGAAATAGCCCGGGAATCTCTGCGTTTCGACGCTCACGAGGTTCGCGTTCGACGCGATGCCCACAACCGTGAAGCAGGTCACAGCCGGTTCCCGGCCGAGATCAACGCACCGGCCGATCGGATTCTCGCCGGGCCATTCGCGCGCGGCGAACGCCTCGTCGACGATGGCGACGGGCGGCGCGCCCAGCCGGTCCGCGTCGGTAAAATCCCGTCCCTGCCGAATGGGAATCCCCATGGTCGAGAAGAACCGCGACCCCACGACCCACGTGACAGGGTGGCTGGTTGACGACACCGGATGCTGAGCGCTCGGCGTAGCGGTGCTCCGCCCAGGGACCGTATAGCTCATGCTATACATGGAGCCGCGGAGCGGTGTCCCACGAATGAGCGTGGCGTCCGCTACGCCGGGCACGCTGCGCAGCCGATCCACGGCGCGTGCATAGAACGCGGCCGTCGCGCTGTCAGAATAGCCGGCGCTGGCAAGGTCAATCGAGCCATGCAGCAACGGACGAATATCGTAACCTGTGTTGACGGATTGCATGTTCCGGAGGCTCCGCACGAACAGCCCTGCCCCCGTGAGCAGCACGACCGCGAGCGCGACCTGCGCGATCATGAGTCCGGCGCGCAGCCGTGACCGTCTGTCCACCCCTTCGCGGGTACCCGCTTTCATTGCGGTTGCGAGATCGGTGCGTGTGGCCCAGAGCGCCGGCACCAGTCCGAAGGCAACGGAGCTGACCGCGGCAGCCGCGATGGCGAGCGCCAGCACGCGCCCACCCGCGAAAAAGCGCAGGGGCGGCAACCCCGTATGCGGGACGAGATCGGTTGCCCAGAGCGCGAACATCATCCCCAGCGCCGCGGCGCCAGTTGCGAGCAGCAGACTCTCCGTCAGCAACTGTCGCACGACGCGAGCGCGGCTGGCGCCGACAGACAAGCGAATGGCGATTTCACGACGTCGCGCCGCCGCGCGGGCGAGGAGCAGATTCGCCGCGTTGGCGCATGCGATGGCCAGCACGAGCACGGCGGCCAGGGCAAGCCAGCGCGCCAGCGTTGCCTGCGTGGATGGATTTGGCCCCCGGGCCGCGAACACCGGGCCAACCGAAACCTCCGGATGTGGATCCAGATCCGGCGTGGACGTGGCGACTTGCCAGACGATGCGCTTCACTTCGCCGCGCGCCTGCTCGCGAGTGACGCCCGGCGCCAGCCGGCCAACGATACTCAACCAGATCGAGAAGCGGTTGTGCAGCATGCTCTCGTCGTAGCCGACATGCGCGAGCTGCGCGAACGGCACCCACAGGTCCGGCTCACTCGCGTCGATGCCTCGAAATCCCGGCGGCGCAATCCCGACGATCCGATACGAACGACCGTTGATCTCGAGCGTCTTGCCAATGGCCGCCGAATCAGCGCCAAATTGCGCCTCCCAATAGCGGTGACTGAGCACGACGACCGGCGGCGATCCAGGCCCGTTGTCCTCTTCGGCCACGAAAAATCGGCCGAACGTCGGCTTCACGCCGAGCACGGCGAAATAGTTCCGGGAGACGAGCATGCCGTCCGCATTGCGCGCCCCGATTCCCTGGCCGACGCTCAAGGACACGGGCGTGAACGCCGCGAGCGACAAGAATGAATGCGCATTGTCGCGCAGGTCGAGATATTCGGGATACGACGTGCGTGCGCCCGTTCCCTGGATGGCGCCCTTCTTTCGGATGACGTACGGCCGCGCGAGTCGCGCCGCGTTCGTCACGCCCGGTGGCGGGCGAAAGTAGAGGGAATCCACGATCCCGAACGCCGTGCTCACCGCGCCGATCCCCAGCGCGAGGCAGAACACCGCAATCATCGTGAACGACGGCGTCCGCCACAGTGCGCGCACTCCCACCCGGACATCACGCACCACACTCTGAAGCAGCTCGATGCCCATGGCGCCTCTTCCTTGAAGTTCCTGGCCCCTAGCCCCCTGCCCCCTATC
>DASVWN010000007.1:0-7101 GCA_036393195.1 Gemmatimonadaceae bacterium
ATGCAGATCGTCTTCCAGGATCCCTTCTCGTCGCTGAACCCGCGCATGACCATCGGCGCGATCGTGCGTGAGGGGCTCACGATCCACCATCTCGCCGAGGGTGCAGCGGCCGATGCGCGCGTGCGCCAGCTTCTCGAGGAAGTCGGCCTGCGCCCCGAGTACGCCAGCCGCTACCCGCACGAGTTCTCCGGGGGCCAGCGCCAGCGCGTCGGCATCGCGCGCGCGCTGTCCGTGGAGCCACGCTTCATCGTTTGCGACGAGCCGGTGAGCGCGCTCGACGTCAGCGTGCAGGCACAGGTGGTGAACCTGCTGCAGGACCTGCAGCGGGACCGCGGACTCGCCTACCTGTTCATCGCGCACGACCTGTCGGTCGTGGAGCACGTCGCGGATCGCGTGGCGGTGATGTATCTCGGGCATATCGTGGAATACGCGACCGCGGCCGACCTGTACCGCGAGCCGCTCATGCCCTACACGCAGGCGCTGCTCTCGGCGGTGCCGGTTCCGGATCCCGCCTCGGGGCGGCAGCGTATCGTGCTGAGCGGCGACGTACCCTCGCCCGCCAATCCGCCACCGGGGTGTCCCTTCCATCCGCGCTGCCCGCACCCGCGCAAGGACGCCGCGTGTGCGCGCATCGTGCCGCCGCTGGAAGAAAAGGAGCCCGGCCACTGGGCGGCGTGCATCAAGCAGACGCCGACGGCAATCGACTGGCCGGCGCAGCAGGCTGCGGGCGGCACGCTCACGCCGGAGCGCGTGATTCCGCTGGCCGCGCTGCACACCCGGCGTGACGCGGTCACAACACCACCTTCCACCACCTGAGGCGCTTTGTGTCGTCTGCCGTGAACGTGGCGGCCACCACGGCGGACCGGCCACCAATCCTGGACGACCGTGCGCTGCTGGGTCATCCGCGCGGCCTCGGTCTGCTCTTCGTGACCGAGATGTGGGAGCGCTTCTCGTTCTACGCCATCCGGGCGCTGCTCATTCTCTACCTGGTGAACGCGCTCAAGTGGGACACCCCGTCCGCGGCGAATCTCTACGGGACGTACACCATGTCGGTGTACCTCACGCCGCTCATTGGCGGATATCTCGCGGACCGCTTCATCGGCACACGCCGCTCACTGGTGATTGGCGGAATCATCATCGCGCTCGGCCACTTCTCGCTGGCGTTTCCCGGGATGCACATGTTCTACGTGGGTCTCTCGCTCATCGTGATCGGGACGGGCTTCTTCAAGCCGAACGTGTCCACGATGGTGGGCCAGATCTACCGCGCGGGTGACAACCGGCGCGACGCCGGGTTCACCATCTTTTATATGGGAATCAATCTGGGCGCGTTCCTGGGCCCGCTGGTGTGCGGCTACCTCGCGCAGACGCCGCGCTACGGCTGGCACTGGGGTTTCGCGGCGGCGGGCGTCGGGATGCTGATCGGACTCGCGATCTACCTGAGCCTGCGCGAGAAGTATCTGCCTGGAATCGGCGTGCGGGATACGACTGCGCGGCGCGCCTCGCTCACGGAAGGCATGGATCGGCAGGCGCTCTGGCAGTCGCTTGGCGGCGCAGTGTGCGGCATCGTCATCGGCGGACTGGCGACCGACTGGAGCGTGCTGGGCCTGGTGATGGGCACGATCATCGGCGCGGCGCTCGGCATCGCCATCCTGGGCTCGCACGGCGAAGAGCGCAGGCGTGTGATCGCGCTGTTCATCGTCGCGTTTTTCGTGGTGTTCTTCTGGGCGACGTACGATCAGTCGGGAAGCTCGATGAATCTCTTCGCCGATCGGAACACCAATCTGCAGCTCGGATCGCTGCGACTTCGCTCGAGCTGGTTCCAGTCGGTGAATCCCGCGCTGATCCTGATCTGTGCCCCGCTCTTTGCGTGGCTCTGGGTGCGGCTCGGTCGCAGAGGGTGGGAGCCGAGCACCGCGCTCAAGATGGTGATGGGGCTCGCGCTGGTGGGCGCGGGATTCCTGGTCATGATGCTTGGCGGCCGCCGCGCGGATCACGGCGCGCTGGTGAGTCCGCTCTGGCTCGTGGCCGCGTACTCCTGTCACACGTGGGGCGAGCTGTGTCTGTCTCCGGTGGGACTGTCGTACGTCACCAAGGTGGCGCCGGTGCGCTTTGCGTCGCTGCTCATGGGCGTATGGTTCCTGGCCAATGGCGTGGCGGACAAGATCGCGGGATGGCTGGCGAGTTTCACACCCACAGGCACGCCGCCGGCGCACGTCATGACCGGGCTGTCCGGCGTGATCCAGCAGCACAGCGCCACCTACGGCGGCTTCTTCTCCGTGATCGCCATCATCGCGTTCGCCGCGTCGCTGCTCATGCTGCTGTTCGTGCCGCTGCTGGGGCGACTGGTTTCGAGCCGCTAGTTGGTGGTAGCTGGTTATTCCTGCTCTTCACTGAAATCCGCTGGCACCGGTTGGAGCCCGAGAGGATTTCAGGGCAATCCGATTCGTGGGCTGCCCAGGCAGCGTGCTCCACCCCTTCGAACGGCTGGACAGGATTTCAGGATTGGCAGGATTGACAGGATGGACAGGATTTTCATGGAGCCGTTCCCAAAGGTCTTTGCCGTCGGCCAGCAAACTGGTCGGAAGTGGGTCGTTCGGCTCCCAACAATCCTGCGAATCCTGTAAATCCTGTCCAGGCAGTAGCACCTGTCATTCACCAGAAGCGGGCATGACCCGCAATCCATGAAGCGGTGACTATCGCTTCCCCATCCGTCGCTTCAGTTCCTCGAGCTGGCGCTCGGCCTGCCCTTCACGAGCGGCGCGTTCCACGTCGCGGCGGAGCATATCCGGATTGGGACCGGCCGGCGTGGTCGGGTCCTCGATCGGTTCGGCCGCCGAGCCGGGCGAGACGCCGGCGCGCATGGCGTGAAGCTGCGCCGTCATCTCGCCGGCTTCCTGCTCGGCCAGCGCGAGCTCGGCGCGCTGCGAGGCTGCTTTCTGTTCGAGCACCGCGATGCGCTCCTGATGCTTGTGCTCGAACTGCGCGGCGACGCGCACCGTTTCCGCATCGTTCACGCCCGCCGCGAGGCGGCCGCGGCGGCGCACCGTCTCGAGATCCTGCCGCTCCCGCGCGAGTTGCGTCTCCGTCTTTGCCAGTGCGGCCTGGATCTGCTGCACGCCGACTCGGGCCTCGACCACGGCGTCGCGCATCATGGCGAGCACGGCACGCCCTTCAGCGGGCGACGAGGCGCGGTTCATCGCGTCGCGGAGCGAATCGCGCAGCTTCTCGAACATGACGGGCCGGGTGCCGGCGCCTGATCCGCGACGAGGGACTTCACGACTTGCGCGGCGTCTTCGCGTAGAAGTCGCTCATCACCCGCTCCACGTCGCGCGACTTGCAGTGCGGGCACGTGACGCTGCCTTCTCCGTACCTGGAAATGTGCTCGCGCACGGTGAAGCTTTCATGGCACGAGCGGCAGTGATATTCATACGTTGGCATACGGCACCTCCACGGCATTAGGCTTCATTGGGGTGACGGGTCAGCTTCCCGTTCGCCACGCAGTACGGGAACAACCCGCATCCCCTCGTTGCGATTACGATATCCGTCACGCGCGGCGCCGCGCAAGCACTCCCGCAACCAACCAGGAACTACGCATGAGTCGCCAGCCCCTCGTTGCTGTTACCGCCACTGCTCGCACGGAGAATGGCGTGACGCGTGTCCGGTTGAACACCACCTACACCGCGGCAGTGGAGCGGGCGGGCGGCGTTCCACTGGTCGTTCCACCCGTCGCGCGCGCCGCGGAAGCCGCACGGCTGATGGGACTCGTGGATGCGCTGCTGCTGACCGGCGGCGAGGATGTGGACCCATCCCGCTACGGTGAAGCGCCGCATGCCTCCGTGTCGGACGTCAACACGGTGCGTGATGAAACCGAGATCAGGCTCGTCCAGGCCGCTCGCGCCAACGGAGTCCCGACGCTCGCCATCTGCCGCGGGATCCAGTTGCTCAACGTCGCCTTCGGCGGGTCGCTGGTTCAGGACATTCCGGGTGACGCACACAGCGCCGTGGCGCACCACCCGGACGCGCCACGCACGCGACGCGTGCACGAGGTGCACATCCAGCCGGGCTCACGACTGGCGGTCACGCTCGGCGCAACGCGCGTGCAGGTGAATTCCATCCACCACCAGGCGCCCGACCGCGTCGCGGCTGAGCTGGCGGTCTCGGCGCGCGCACCGGACGATATCATCGAAGGACTGGAATGGCCGGGGAACGACTGGTGGGCCCTTGGCGTGCAGTGGCACCCCGAGGAGCTGGACGGCGCGGATCTCAGGCTGTTCGCGGAACTGGTGGAGCAGGCGCGGCTCAGGGCGCAGGCCACGGTGTAGCCGGGCGGCGCCGGGCGTTCCGGGCCGGTCCGGAGGGCGTCAGCTCAGCATCCAGCGCGCCTCATCGCGCACCTGGCGCATGAGCCGCTCCGGCGTATGGCAGTGCGGAAAGAGCAGCACATCACTGATGCCGTTCAGCGCCACGCGCAGCACCGCGAAGCGCTCGGCCGCCACGCGAAACAGCACATCCACGCCCTGCTCGTGCGCCAGGCGGTGGCTCGCCGCGAGATGAAAGCCGCGGCGTCCCATCTCCTCGTAGTAGGCCAAGTCCGGGCCGCCGCGCCGCCAGCGCCGCTGTTCGATGTAATCGGGAAAGAGTCCGCTCAGCCACAGCGCGTAGTTGCCGAGGTGTTGCAGCACGAGAAAGTTGCGCCGCGCGTCGGGGCCATCCACGTCGTCCAGCAGTGCGGCAAGCGTGTCGTAGCTCTGATCATCGTGCTCCGAAACCCGCCGCGCCCGATCGCGCATGCCGAAGTGCAGCAGAATGGCGGCCACGTAGTCACTCAATGCACGCTCGTTTTCTCCAGCGCGTCGCAGCGCATGACGCACGACCACGTAGCAGAAGAGCGGCAACGACGCGTTCATCCCGATCCGGCTCTCCATGAGCGCCGGCAGCAGGCGCGGATCATCCAGGAGCGCGTCGAGTCCTCCGTCGCGCAGCATGGCTTCAGCCGCTTCGAGCTCGGTGCCCGAGCCATGCGACAGAAGCTGCAACACGAGCTGCGCATCATCGCGCGTCAGGGCGGCACGTACTGTAGTGAGCAAGGCGAACCTCGATGAAAGAGGCTGGTCGTTCCTTACTTTATCTACCCCTCATTCATCCTGACGATCGCTTCGCGCGGGCGTCATGCGCTGGCACTCGGCGCCGGGAAGTGC
Source organism: Gemmatimonadaceae bacterium (assembly GCA_036393195.1). GTDB lineage: Bacteria > Gemmatimonadota > Gemmatimonadetes > Gemmatimonadales > Gemmatimonadaceae > JADGGM01. Next base: position 5,199 of record DASVWN010000007.1, read on the forward strand.
TGACAGCTTTCAGCTCTCGGCGGCCGGCAGCGAGGCGTGCAGTCGCTGGATCGCATCGCGCACCGCGTTGGCATCGCGCTTCCAGAGTCCATGCACTTCCACGGGATCGGAGCCGCCGCTCGTCTCGATGAGCAGCGTGGCGAAGAGCATCCCGCTCTGGATCTGGACCGACGCGATGTGACGGTAGTTGATGATCTCCTGGCGCGCACTGAAGAGGTGGCGCTTCTCGAAGTGAATGCCGTCCGGCTCGATGCGCAGCATCGCGGGAAAGATCCGGTTGCCATGCGTCCACCGGCTGGCACGAAAGATGTCCGCCATACGTTGATCCCTCCGCGGAGAAGTGTGCCGAGCGTTGCCGAGTCCGAGGCGCGGCGTCCTCACGCTAGCGACACCAGGGCGCGTATACAAGCGCAACGCGTTTGCCTTTGCGCCCGGGCCCGGTCATTTTGCGTGAGAGATCGTGAATGTGTCGCGTTCTCAATCGCGGGCACGAATCCGGAACCGGGCGGCCCGCACACGGTATCACTACGCACTGCCATGCTCATCATCTGCATTCCGGCGTTCAACGAAGCGCCCACCATCGGCCTGTTGCTCTGGCGCATCCGCAAGGTGTTCGAGGAGAGCCCGCGCGAATACGAGATCATTGTATTCGACGACGGCAGCTCCGACAGCACGGCGGACACGCTCAAGCCCTACGCCGATGTGCTGCCGCTCACCGTGCTCCGATCGGAGGAACATCGGGGCTACGGCGCGGCACTCGACGCGCTTGCCCGAGCGGCCGCGAAGCGCACGCGGTATCCGCGCCGCGATGCGATGGTGCTCATGCAGGCCGACTTCACGGACCAGCCGGAGCATCTGCCGGAGCTGGCCCGGCGCTTTGACGGCGGCGCCGATCTCGTGATCGCGGAATCCGCCGGCGCCGCCGGCCCGGTCCCCATTCCGGTCCGGCGGCTCCGCCGCATCGCGCCGCTGCTCGTGCGGCCGTTCGTGAGGCTGCCGGGCGTGAGCGATCCGTTCGGGACCTTCCGCCTGATGCGCATGGCGCTCGTGCGCGACCTCGTGCGCGCTGCCGGCGAATCGCCGATTACGCGCGCCAATGGGTGGGCCGCGAATGTGGAGCTGCTCCTCAAGGTCGCACCGCTCGCGCGCCGCATGGAGACGGTCGCACTCGGCGCGCGCTATGATTTGCGGCCGCGCGACACCCGCGTGCGTGCTCTCGCTGACGCCATGGAACTGTACCGATTCAGCCGCGCTCAACGCGCGCGACGGGTCACTGCATAGAAATCATGAAACGTTCCACGATGTTTTCCGGCATTACCACACTCGCGCTGGCGTCGCTCTGCGCATATGCGACCACTTCCGCGTCCGCCCAGTCCTCGCCGCCCGCCGCAGTGCCGCAGGCGCCGGCCACGACGCCGGCCGTGGTGCCCTTCGGCGTGGGCGAGCAGCTCGATTACGCCGTGGCCGTCGGCGGCGCCAAGGTGGGTACGGGACGCATGGCCATCGTGGACACCGCCATGGTGCAGGGGCACTCCACCTATCACGCCTTGTTCACCGTGAAGGGCGGCTTCCTGATGTTCAAGGTGGACGATGCGCTGGAGAGCTGGTTCGACAAGAGCACGCTCTCGTCGCGGCGTTTCGTGCAGACCATCAACGAGGTCAACTACCACACGAAGCGCTACTACGATATTTATCCCGAGCGCAATCTCATGCAGCAGAAGGGGGACACAATGAAGGCCAGCGTGTCCAACCCGCTCGATGATGCGTCGTTCCTCTATTTCGTCCGCACCGTGCCACTCGAGGTGGGGCAGACGTACACGTTCCAGCGCTACTTCCGCCCGGACCGGAATCCGGTCATCGTGAAGGTGCTGCGCCGCGAGTCCGTGACGGTGCCGGCGGGGAC
>DASVWN010000008.1:0-5498 GCA_036393195.1 Gemmatimonadaceae bacterium
CGGCGAGTACCGGGCGATTGGCCTGACGGATCGTGCGCAACGTGGTCTCACCGGCCAGCAGCCGGGTGATCGGATCGTGCTTGCCACTGCCCATGATGATCAGCGCGGCATCCAGCCGGTCGGCGCCTGCCGCGATCGCGGGTGCCGTTGCCCCGAACCGCACGTCCACTGGCCACGCCGCAGCGGAGCCCGCAACCTCGCGGACCTGCTCGGCCACTGCAGCCTTCCGAAGCTCGAGGCGACGCGCCGCGTACTCGGGCATGGAGACGGCGAACTGCGACTCGAAGACTGTCGCCGGGTCGGGCTCGATGACCGAAAGCACGCTCACTTCAGCTGCGCACCGGGTCGCGAGAAGTCTGGCCGCCTGAAGCGCAGCGCTGCCGTCCTCGCCCGTTGTGACGACCAGCAGCGGCGCGCCTTGAGACGTCGCATGGGAGGCACCGCCGCTCGCTCCCGGCGCGGTAGGTATCGCCACAGGGTTCTTCACGGAATCCTCCTTGCCTTCACCAGGCATCTCGCGAGTCGACCGTCCTGGGCGATGAGAGATATTGTTCGAACCATCCGCGTGCGAGTCGCGCGACTTCTTCCAGCGCGCCGGGCTCCTCGAACAGGTGCGTGGCGCGGGGCACCAGTTCGAGCGCCCTGGGGCCGCCAAGTTGCACGAGCGCGTCACGATTGAGCTCGAGCACTTCGGGGTCTGCTGCGCCGACGATGAGCATGACCGGGCAGTGCACCCGGCGCAGCGCGTCGCCTGCCAGGTCCGGCCGACCGCCACGGGAGACAATCGCTCGTACCTCGCCGCGCCGATGGGATGCCGCGACGAGAGCGGCGGCCGCTCCAGTGCTCGCGCCAAAGTACCCGACGGGTAGCGACCGCAGCCCGGGCGCGGTGACTACCCAGTCCGTCGCGGCGCCAAGACGGTCCGCCAGGAACGGGATGTCGAAACGCAGCTCTCCTGTGGCCGCGTCCACCCCCTCTTCGTCGCGAGTCAGCAGGTCGAGCAGCAATGTGGCGAACGACGATCGGCCCAGCTCACGCGCGACGAATCGGTTGCGAGGACTCTGCCGGCTGCTGCCGCTGCCGTGCGCGAAGATCACGATTCCGCGGGCCTGTGGCGGGACGACCAGGTCGCCGTCGAGCATGACGCCATCGATGGCGATGCGGACGGGACGCGCTGTTGCCTGGATTGATTCACTGGTGTGCATTGGGCGCTCCTGCCGTGGCGGTCGTCACACCCGGTGGTGCGCCGGCCGGCACGACCGCAGTGTCACGTGCTGGTGCTCGATCTCAGATCCGTGACCCGAGCTGAACCGGGCGCGGCCCAGGCTGCCATCTCCATGTTCTTTCGTTCCGCGCGCGATCGCACGTTGCCGCCCAGGATCTCGAGGTCCAGATCGTTGGCGATCGCCTTGACGCCTGCAACACGGGCGACGGCGCACTCCGCGGACAGCTTTTGCGCGTACGTCGAGACGTGCCCCCTCAACGTCACGACACCGTCGTGTACTGCGGTCGCGATGTTCTCCCCGTCCACCTTCGGTTCCCGTCGCAGCTCGGCCAGCACATCGCCTTGTAGTTCCAGATCGGTTTTCATGCTCGCGCCCCTTCGGCAAATGGTGACGACACTACGATGAGCATAGTGCGTTCCGTTCCATGGGCGCGCCGTCGGGCGGGGCAGCAGGTTGTGTGCGGGAAAGCCCCACAGAGCCGCGACGGTGTCGTCGCTCGTACGATCCCAGGCGCTGCGTCTCGGGTTACCGGTGCCGGGCAGGAGATGCGAATTGCGTGGCTACGCTCCCGGGAAGGGTCGTCCGGCCTGTCGCCCACCACTGGTCAGGTAGTCCGCGAACTCGCCGGGCAGTTCGCTGGCGACGATACCTCGCACGGCTGCATCGAGGTCGTATGTCACACGCACCACTTCCACGCATACGCGGTCCACTGTGACGTCGAGGAGATTGCCATGGACGTCAGAGATCAGTGCGTAGCGCACGGAAGTCTCCTGGCCGGGCCTCCGCGTGAGCGGATGCAGGAAAGAAGCGGTGCCGGGCCCAGAGCGAGAGGTACACCAGTCCAATCAGGACGGGCACTTCGATCAGAGGCCCCACGGCCGCGGCGAGCGCCTCGCCCGAGCCGATGCCGAATGTGGCGACCGCCACCGCGATCGCGAGCTCGAAGTTGTTCCCGGCTGCCGTGAACGAGAGTGACGCGGTTTGCGGATAGTCGAAACCGAGACGCCTCGAGAGGGCAAACGTCAGGCCGAACATCAGGACGAAGTACAGCACGAGCGGCGTGGCGATACGCAGGACATCGAACGGAAGCTGCATGATGCGATCGCCTTGCATCGTGAACATCAGCACGATGGTGTACAGAAGGCCGACGAGCGCTGTGGGTCCGAACCTCGGCATGAACGTGCCGGTGTACCACGCATCGCCTCGTCGCGCAACAAGAGTTCGTCGCGTGACGTAACCCGCGAGCAGCGGGAGCCCGAGGAAGATCAGCACGCTCTTCGCGATTGCCCACATCGAGATGTGGACGACTGCCGCGGTGCCACCGAGCCACCCGGGTACCACCGCCAGGAACAGCCAGCCGAGAACTGCGTAGGTGAGAATCTGGAAGACGGCGTTCAGCGCAACGAGCACCGCTGCCAGCTCCGTGGACCCACACGCGAGATCGTTCCAGATGAGCACCATGGCGATGCAGCGTGCGAGCCCGATCAGTACGATCCCGTTCCGATAGACAGGCAGATCCGGAAGGAGGAACCACGCCAGCGTGAACATGAGGATCGGCCCGACGATCCAGTTGAGAACGAGAGAGGTGCCGAGGAGGCGCCTGTTCGTGACGTGATGGCCGATCGACTCGTAGCGAACTTTCGCCAGGACCGGATACATCATCCAGATCAGGCCGATCCCGATTGGCACCGAGACTCCTCCGACCTGTGTGCGGTTGAGAGTGGAGCCCATTCCCGGGATGAGCCGCCCGAGGGCGAGACCCGCGGCCATCGCCACCGCTATCCAGAGCGGAAGGAAGCGGTCGAGTGTCGAGAGGCGCCTGTTCGCCGGCACTGTCGGCGCGTCCCCGACTGCACACTGCCCGGCCGTCAGCGGGGACGGGCGAGCTCCGCTGGTCACGGCACCCTGCTGGTCAGGACCATGACTGGCTCACACCGACACCGGCGCGCGCCGCATGACCGTGGCCGATGCAGGGCACGCTTCGCGGAATTCGGCGGTGGCACGCACCGCAGCGGGAACTGCCTCGCGATCAATCGGCTCGAAGCCGAAGCGCGGGAAATACTGCTCCGCGGTCATCGTGAGCAGGTAGAGCGCGCGAAATCCTCTGGCTTCTGCATCCGCGATCAGTCGCGTCACGAGCGTGCGGCCGAGCCCTCGGCTGCGCCACTCGGGCGCGACGGCGACGGAACGAAGCAGCGCATCATCGCAGCAAACCTCGAGACCACCGACGCCCACGACCGCGCCATTCACCTCGGCCACGAGCAACGATGGCAGCAGCTCCGCGACACCCACCAGCGGAAGCCCCGCTTCGGCGAGCAGACGCTGAATTGCCTCGCCATCACTCGCGACGGCCGGGCGCAGCGCAACGTCCGGCTTGCGCGCGCGAATGAACGCGGCGCCAACCTTGCCCTCGACCTCCGTGGCAACGCGATCCGCGTCGAGCCCGGTATTTCTCAGGAACGCGCGTGCGTCCGCGGCATCGTACGTACGTGTCATCTCGACGCTCGCGTCCGCGAAGCCGGCATCCCCGAGCAGCGCGAGGAACTCCTTGTCCTCGAGCGCACCGGCGACACACCCTGCCCACAGCTCCATGCTTGCCTTCACGTCGGCCGGCAGCTCGCCCCGCACGACGACATCGGATACCGCAAGACGTCCTCCTGGCCGGAGTACGCGATAGGCCTCCGCCAGCACGCGTCGCTTGTCACCCGAGAGATTGATCACGCAGTTCGAGATGACCACGTCCACCGCGTTGTCGGGGAGGGGAATCTGCTCGATCTGTCCCTTGAGAAACTCGACGTTGGTGACATGGGCGTCGCGGGCATTCCGCCGGGCGAGCTCGAGCATCTCGTCGGTCATGTCGAGTCCGTACGCCTTGCCCGTCGGACCCACGCGGCGCGCGGACAGCAGCACGTCGATGCCACCGCCGGAGCCGAGGTCCAGCACCGTTTCACCCTGGTGCAACTCCGCGAGCGCCGTCGGATTGCCGCAGCCGAGGGAGGCGAGCACCGCCGCGGCCGGCAGCTCGTTCGTCTGCCCGGCGACGTACAGGTTGCTCGTGATGGGATCCGCGGTGCCGTCGAACGTGGCGCCACCGCAGCATGAATTCACGGGGCCACAGCACGAGGCAGCCGCTGACGGCGCCGTCGCGGCGCGGTCGAGCACTCTTCGCGCGGCGGCGCCGTACTTCTCCCGCACAAAAGCGGTCAGTGCGTCATCTGGCGTCTTCCCGGACGCAGATGCAACCGCTGTTACCGTTGCTGACGCGCCTTCGCTTCCGGTGTCAGCGCAGCAGCCGGGCTCGCAGCAGGGCGCCGGGCTCGCGCCCAGGGGCAGATTGGACATGGGATGCTCGGTTAATCAAAAAAGGTTGATATGTCTGGCAGCTCTCGAGACATCGCTGCGGCCGCGGTCATCTGCAGCAGCGCGTTGAACCAGCAGGCGACCGGGACTTCGACGGCTTCAGGGCAATGGCGAGGTCGTGCACCTCGGTGAGCGCCTCGGGAGCGATGCTGTAATACGACCAGCGTCCCTCCTTCCGGTCCGTCACGAGGCCGGCCTCCTTGAGCACACGAAGGTGAAAGGAAAGCCGCGACTGGGCGGAATCAAGCGCATCCTGGAGCTCGCAGACACACCGCTCGCCATCCCGGAGCATGCCGAGGATATCGAGACGGGTGTCATCGGAAAGCGCCTGAAAGAGCTGTGCCGCACGTGCCAGGTCCGGAGCTGTCGTTGTACCCATGGTGCGGGAATATATCAAAAATCATTGTTATGTCAATTCCACGCTCGCCATGCATGTCGCCGGATTCAACGTCGTCCTGGTCTCTGACGACGAGTCCACGTGGCTGCCGCAGCCGAAGAAGATCACGGTGACATCAACGTCGGATGTGAGCCCGAAGGCGCAGCTTGCCGACGCGCACGGCAGTCGGAAAGAGCCGGTGAAACTGACCGCCGGGATGCGCCAGTCGCACTAAAGGCCGGTCACGCAGTGGCCAGCTACAGCACGCGCAGGCTCGTCCAACGGCGCGGGGGCAGGGCTCCCGCGCCGTTGTGCCGTTCGCCTGTCGCCTGGCTTCTCTCTATCTTTCAGCAGGCCCGACCGGGCTGGCGCCTGTCATCCGCGTCCAGCTCCGCCAACATGAGTACCTGACCATGACCGATACAGGACACGCATTTCTCGAACAGTCACGCAACTTCCTGCAGCGCGACTTTCTCCCCAAGATCACCGCCTGCGTGGGACGCCTTACCGACGACGACATCTGGTGGCGTCCCAAT
>DASVWN010000009.1:0-4372 GCA_036393195.1 Gemmatimonadaceae bacterium
CGAAGGCACGGGCTATGGCGCCATCTTCGAAGCGGCACGCATCCTCGATGGCTTCCGCACGCGACTCGCCGGCCAGAAGTATCTCACCTTCAGCCCCGGCGTGATCGTCGGCGGCGCGAACGTCGCCTATGACACGTTGCACACGAGCGGCACTGCCAGCGGCAAGCTGAACATCGTACCCAGTGCCGTCACCGTGCATGGTGATCTGCGATTCATCACCGAAGCGCAGAAGGACAGTGCGCGGAACATCATGCGCGATGTCGTCTCGCACCATCTGCCCAGGACGTCGGCGGAGATCACCTTCTCGGACGAATACCCGGCCATGTCGCCCACGCCGGCCAACTACCGCCTCCTGGCCGTCTACGATTCAGTGAGCCGTGCGCTTGGCTATGGCCCTGTCGAAGCGCTCGACCCCGGCCGGCGCGGTGCCGGCGACGTGTCGTTCGTCGCGCCGTTCGTGGCGGGGATGGATGGGCTTGGCGCGTCGGGATCCGGCGCACACACGCCGCGCGAGCGCGTCGATCTCGCATCGCTGCCCATGCAGACCGAGCGTGCCGCGCTCATGATCTACCGTCTCACGCACGAGCCGGCCGGACGCTGATCAGCGCATCTCCTGCGCAATCGCGTGCAGCCTGGTCATGGTGGCCCAGTTGCGTCCCGTCACCCCATCGCCGAGCGCGCGGGCGACGGCCTGGTGCAGCCGGCTGGCCAGTATGCCATCGGGACACCAGAGGTACGCCGCGCGCGCCCCCACGGCGAAGGCCTCGGGCGTCCAGTTCTGCTTCATGAGTGGCGCGAGCCGGCCGCGATGCGCCGGATTGGCGAGCACGCTCACCATGAAGCGTGACGGATTGATGGCGGCATCGCGCAGCGGATTCCCGGTGATGATCGTCTCCAGCTCGGCGGCCGTGATCACCGTGACGCGCGCCGCCACGTGCAGTTTCGCCGCCATCGCCTTCTCGATCCGCGCCGCCGTGGCGGCCGGCGCGCCACCGGTCCCGGCGAACACCACGTTGCCGCTGTTGAGCACCGTGCGCACGTCATCATAGCCGAGCGCTTCGATGAGCGCGCGCAGGTCACCCATGGCTACCCGTTTCGCCTTGCCGACGTTGATGCCACGCAGCAGCGCGATTTGAATGTCTCGTGTCACGGTCCCTGAACAATGCAGCACCGGGCAGGCATCGCGGAAGTGCGCCCGGTGTCGCGGTTCGCGATCTGGCGAAAGCCGCTACCGGCTGTAGACTTTGCCAGTACCCTGATCCATCACCCGGACTCGCTTCCCCAATGCCCCGACTTTCGTCCGTATTCCACCCTGCCATCGCCACCGCATGTCTCACGCTCTGCGCAGCGTGCAGCGGGTCGCGCGACACCGGCGCCGCCTCCACGAAGACCACCGCCGCGCACGGCGACAGCCTCCCGCCGCTCAAGGTCGTGGATGTCTCCTACATGGACACTACGACAAAGGCGTGCACCGACTTCTTCCAGTACGCCAACGGCGCGTGGCTCAAGTCGGACACCATTCCGGCGGCGTATTCCTCGTCGGGCGTGTTCAAGGACATGGCCGACCGCAATGAGCTCGTCGTCCGTTCGGTGCTCGAGGACGCCATGGCGAAGCGCGCCTCGCTTCCCGACACGAGCACTGAGCACAAGCTCGGGACATTCTACGCGAGCTGCATGGATTCAACGGGCGCCGAGTCGGCCGGGCTTACCCCCGTGGCTCCGACGCTCGCGGCCATTGATTCCGTCACGCAGCGCGCGAACCTCATTCCCATGGCGGCGCGGCTGCAGATGTCCGGCGTGAGCGCGATCTTCGGCTACTATGCCGGCGTGAACGCACACGACGCCGAGCACTACATCGCCGACATTGATCGCGCGCGACTCGGGCTGCCCGACCGCGATTACTATCTCAACCCGTCGAAGTCATCGGACTCCACGCGCAAGGCGTACGTCGCGCACGTGACGAAGATGTTCACGCTCGCCGGCGAAGATTCGGCGCGGGCCGTGCTCGACGCGCGGCGTGTCCTGTCACTGGAAACGGAAATGGCGAAGGCGGAGCTGCCCCGCGTGGCGCGCCGCGAGCCGAAGGCCACCGACCACCCCATGCCACTCACACGCCTGGCCAGCATGACACCGGGCATGGAGTGGGCCGCGTACTTCCATGACGTGGGAATCACGAACCCGATCACGACGGTGAACGTGAGCGAACCGGCCTTCATGAAGAAGGTGAGCGAGCTGCTGGCGGACCGTCCGCTCGAAGACTGGCGCGCCTACCTGCGGTATCACACGCTGAGCAATGCGGCTCCCTGGCTGAGCACGCCGTTCGTGAACGAGAGCTTCGCGTTCACGTCGCGCTTCACGGGCGCCAAGGAGATGCTGCCGCGCTGGAAGCGGTGCCTTCGCGTGACCGATGGCGAGATCGGCGAGGCGCTGGGCCAGGCATATGTCGCCCGGACCTTCCCGCCTGAAGCCAAGGCCAAGGCCAAGGCCGTGATCGACAACATTCGCGCCGCATTCAAGCAGCGGCTGCTCAAGCTGACGTGGATGTCGGACTCCACGCGCGCGCACGCGCTCGACAAGCTGGCGAAGATGAACGAAAAGGTGGGCTATCCGGACAAGTGGCGTGACTACTCGAAGCTCCAGGTGGCCGACGGACCGTTCGTGGTGAATCTCATGAATGCCGATCGCTTCGAGTGGAACCGCGTCGCGAACCGTCCGGGTCAGCCTGTGGACCGGACCGAGTGGGACATGACGGTGCCGACGGTGAATGCCTACTACGATCCCAGCAAGAACGAGATGGTATTTCCCGCGGGCGCGCTCGTGCCGCAGACGTTCGATCCGAATGCGGACGACGGCGCGAACTACGGCTCACTGGGCGGAAGCTGGGCAGGCCACGAGATGACGCACGGCTTCGACGACGAAGGCCGTCACTTCGACGCCGCGGGGAATCTCACCGACTGGTGGACCCCCGCCGATTCCAAGGCCTTCAACATGCAGGCCGACCTGGAGGCGAAGCAGTACGACGGCTACATCCAGGTGGACACCTTCCACGTGAATGGGCGTCTCACCCTGGGCGAGAACATCGCGGACTACGGGGGCGCGCTCACGGCCTACGACGCGCTGGAGAAGGTGCTGCAGAATGGCGCGCATCCCACGCTCATCGAGGGCTACACGCCAGAGCAGCGATTCTTCATCGCGTTCGCGCAGAGCTTCCGCGAGCATTCGCGGCCGGCCGAGCTGCGCACGCGCGTCACGGTGGATCCGCATTCACCGGCCAGGTGGCGCGTGAACGGACCGCTGTCGAACATGGAAGCGTTCGCCAAGGCGTTCTCGTGCAAGGCCGGTGATCCAATGGTGCGGCCGCGCGATTCCGTGGCGAAGATCTGGTAGGAGCGCATATGAAGACTGCTCTCGGGTGCATCGTCGCCCTCGCTCTCGTGCTTGCCGGCTCCAGCCACGCGCAAGTCATGGCGAGCGAGCACGGCATGGTGGAGCAGCAGGTGGATGGCACGACCATCACCATCGAATACTTCCGCCCGCAGGCGCGCGGCCGGACGAATCTCATTGGCGGCGTCGTGAAGTACGGGAGCATGTGGACACCCGGCGCGAACTGGGCCACCACCATCGAGGTGAACAAGGATGTTCACATCGAAGGGCAGGCCTTGCCGAAGGGCAAGTATTCCATCTGGACCATTCCCCAGCAGGATCAGTGGACGGTGATCCTGAGCAGTGCGTGGAAGCGTTTCCACGTCCAGGGCCCCGACCCGTCGGCGCGCGAGATCCGCTTCACCGTGAAGCCGCAGGAGGCGCCGGAGCTCGACGTCCTCACGTTCACCTTTCCGGATGTCGCGGCCGACTCCGCCACGCTGCTGCTCCGCTGGGGGACGACGGCCGTGCCGTTGCATATCACGGTGATGCCGTCCAACGCCGTCGCGCCTACGGGGTGACGGCGAGAGGGACAGCCGGATCGCGGACGCATGATAGACTGCCCTCGGTGCCTGGTCGAGTCATTTGGCAGGATGTTGACAGTGTAACGTTGCACTGTTAACATGCACTCATGCCTGCCGCGCCAGAAGACTTCGACATCAAGGAGCTCGCCGATCGCGCCAGCGTCACGGTCCGCACCGTTCGTTACTACATCCAGCAGGGACTGCTGCCGGCGCCCGATTCGCATGGTCCCGCGACGCGCTACGGCGCAGCGCATCGCGACCGTCTGCACCTGATCAGGCGCCTCCAGCGCGAGCATCTCCCGCTGGCGGAAATCCGCCGTCGCCTCGAGGTGCTCAAGGACGCCGATGTCCGCCGCGTGCTCAGCGAGGCACCGGCGAAAAAGCCCTCGCGCTCGGCGGCGGACTACGTGCGCGACGTGCTGACA
>DASVWN010000010.1:0-14587 GCA_036393195.1 Gemmatimonadaceae bacterium
AGGTAGGCCGCGTCACCGGGTGCGAGCGAGTGCAGCCCGTGCCACGCGGCGAGCGCCGCGCCGATCGTCCACAGCGCGAGCATGGGTACGTACGCCGTCAGGGTGCGCGTGCGTCCGGTGTGTGGTCTCGTGAAGAGGAGATATGCCGCCGCGGCAGCCAGCACGAAGATGGACGGTTGGGTGAACCATGGGAGCAGCCCGCCAATGATGCCGAACACCACGGCGCGCCGCACGGACAACGGGTGCTCGCGCGCGACGAGCGCAAGGAGAACGATGGCCAGCGCCCCGGCGGTGTCGAACGCGTACTGCTTGGTCTCGCTGGCGAAGTAGATGAGCTGCGGCGCCGTCGCGAAGAGAAAGAGGGCGAACGGCGTGGCAATGCCCGGCAGGATGCGGCGCGCGACGAGCGCGAACAGCACGAGCGCGGCGAGACTCGCCAGGAGCGGCAGCAGGCGCAATGCGTACTCGCTGCTGCCGAAGAGCAGCACCGCGCACTTCTCCAGCCACAGGAAACCCAGCGGCGCGAGCTGCGCGGAGTCCAGCGGTGCGGCGAGCTGGCCGAAGCCGCGCTGGATGATGTTGTGGGCGAGCGCCGCCTCGTCCAGCCAGAGCGAGCGGTCGGCCGCGTACTGGTAAATCCGGAGCACGGCGCCGAGCAGCACGAGCAGGGCGAACATGGCACGCGAGGTCAGTCCACGTACCATCCGGTCCAGCGCAGCGCTGGTGCGCGAGACTTGAGCCACCGTGTCCGAGCGGGAGAGCATGACGCGGGAACGATGCGGTGCACGCGTGCACGCGGCAAGGCAATCGCGCCATTCGGCTTGAACCGCACCCTGCCCGGACTATCTTTCCCTCACCCCTTACACTCGGAGAATTCACGGTGAAGATGGCCGTGTGCATCAAGCGCGTTGCGGACATGGAGACGCGCTTCCGGATAGCGGCTGACGGCCGGTCAGTGGATGAGGCCGGTCTCAAATTCGACATCAGCGACTTCGACGGGTACGCGGTGGAAGTCGCGTTGCGGATCAGGGAGCGGGAGGGGGAGGGGGACATCACGGTCATCTCGCTCGGGCCCGACATCGTGCAGGAGCAGTTGCGCAAGGCGCTGAGCATGGGGGCGGACCGCGCGGTGCAGCTCAAGGCGGACCACGTTCCGTTCGACGGTCTCGTGATAGCGCGCGCACTGGCCGATGCGCTGCGCGGCGGCGCGTACGACCTGATACTGTTCGGGCGCATGGCCATTGATTCGTCCAACCAGACCGTGGGCCCGATGACCGCGGAGCTGCTCGGACTTCCTTGTATTACGGCGGCATCGCAGCTCGACATCACCAACGGGCGCGGCACCGCGCGCCGCGAGCTGGAAGGCGCGGCGGAGCTGCTCGAGTTTCCCTTGCCGGCGGTCGTCACGATCGACGAGGGGATCGCGCGGCCCCGGCTGCCGTCGCTCAAGGGCATCATGGGCGCGAAGAAGAAACCGCTCGAGGTAAAGCCCGTCACGCTGGGCGAGCCGCATGTCACTGTGAAATCCATGGAGCTGCCCGCGGAACGCACCGGCGGCCGGATTCTGGGCGAGGGACCGGCCGCGGTGCCCGAGCTCGTGCGTCTGCTCCAGACCGAAGCGAAGGTCTTGTAATGGCGAACGTGTTTGCATTCGCGGAGACGCGCGGCGGAGCACTGCGCAAGGTGGCGCTCGAAGCGGTGACGGTGGCACGACAGATGGCTGACGCGACGGGCGGCGGCGAGGTGCATGCACTGCTCATCGGCGCGCCCGGCGTCGCATCACAGGCTGAGCGGCTGGGGCAGCACGGTGCCGACGTCGTGATCGTGGTCGAGCATCCGGCGCTCGCGTTGTACTCGCCGGAAGTCGCGGCGGCGACCGCGGCGGAGCGTGTTCGCGGCGGCGGCTATCGCGCCGCGGTGTTCAGCGCGTCGGCGCAGGGGAAGGATCTGGCGCCGCGCGTCGCCGCCAAACTCGGCGTGAGCATGGCGGCGGATGTCACCGCGTTCGAGCTGAGCGGCGACGCCGTGGTGGTGAAGCATCCGGTGAATACCGGCAAGGTGATCGCGACGCTTTCGCTCACCGGCGCGCCGGCGTTGCTGACGCTCAGGCCCGGCGCGGTGCAGGCGGCGGAGCAGGAGCGCACCGCGAGAGTGGAGAACGCCGCGCCGGCGCTCGATCCCGCGGCGGCGCGCGTGGTGCCCAGGGAGCTGATTACCGGCAACACCGCGAAGCTCGACCTGGGTGAAGCGCCGGTGATCGTGAGCGGCGGCCGCGGTCTCCGCGCGCCCGAGAACTTCGCGCTGCTCGAGAATCTCGCCGCGGCGTTCGGCAACGCGGCCGTGGGCGCCACACGTGCCGTCACCGATGATGGCTGGCGTCCGCACAGCGATCAGATCGGACAGACCGGGCGGCTCGTGAGTCCCGACCTGTACATCGCGTGCGGCATCTCGGGCGCGATCCAGCATCTGGCCGGCATGCGCACCTCGCGCACGATCGTGGCGATCAACAAGGACCGCGAGGCACCCATATTCAAGCTGGCGGACTACGGCATCGTGGGCGATGTGCTGGAGGTGGTACCGGTGCTGACCGAAGCGGTGAAGCAGGCGAAGCAGCACTGAGCAGGTGACGCCTCCCGGTAATTTCATGACTTCGCTCCCGATCGTCCCATCACAGTATCAGCCGCCGCTTCCCGTGGAGCGGTTCATTCGCGCGGACGCACCCGATGCGGAAGCGGTGCCCATGGACGTCGTCTTCGTGGGCGGCGGTCCCGCCGCACTCGCGGGCGCGATCGAGCTGGCGCGCCTGGTGCGGAGGGAGAATGAGTCCGGCGGCTCGCTCGGCCCCATCGAGATCGCCGTGCTGGAAAAGGCGTCCGCGCTCGGCGAGCACTGCCTGTCGGGCGCGGTGGTGAATCCGGTCGCGTTTCGCGAGCTGTTCCCCGATCTCGGTGATGGGGACTTTCCGTTTCGCTCGCCGGTCGGGCGCGAGCGCGTGTACTTCCTCACGGGCAGCCGCGCGCTGCGCCTGCCGACGCCGCCAACGATGCGCAATCACGGATACTTCGTGGCATCCATCTGCGAGATGGTGCGCTGGCTGGGCGAGAAGGCGGAAGCCGCTGGCGTGAACATCTTCACCGGATTCCCCGCGGAGTCGCTGCTCGTGGACGGCGAGCGCGTGGTGGGCGTGCGCACTACGCCGTCCGGGCTCGCGCGCGATGGGACGCCGGGCTCATCGTTCGCGCCGCCCACTGACATCACGGCCCGCGTGACGGTGCTCGCGGAAGGCACGCGCGGATCGTTGTCGCAGGCGTGGCTCCAGTGGCGCGGCATCACGTCGCCCAATCCGCAGATCTTCGCGCTTGGCGTGAAGGAAGTATGGGAAACCAGGCGACCGCTGGAAGCTGTCGTGCACACGCTGGGGTGGCCGCTCCCCACGAGCGTCTTCGGCGGGAGTTTCATCTATCCGCTCGACGCGAATCTCGTGGCGTTGGGGCTCGTGGTGGGGATGGACTATCGGAGCGCCAGACTCGACGTGCACGAGCTGCTGCAGCGGTTCAAGCTGCACTCGCTCGTGCGGCCGTACCTCGAGGGCGGGGAGATGGTGGAGTGGGGCGCCAAGACCATCCCCGAGGGCGGTTACCACGCGCTACCCGAGCGGCGCTATGGCGATGGCGCCCTCATCGTTGGCGACGCCGCGGGATTCGTCGAGGTGTCATCGCTCAAGGGCATTCACTACGCGATGCTGTCGGGGATGTACGCCGCGCGCGCGATCTTCGCCGCGCTCAGGCAGGGCGACACCTCGGCCGCGGCGCTTGCGCCGTACGATCGGATGGTGAACGAGAGCCTGATCGTGCGCGACCTGCGCGAGCGGCGCAACATGCGGCTCGCATTCCAGCAGGGCGGGCTCTACGTGGGCGGCGCGAAGGCCGCGCTGATGACGCTGACGAAGGGTGCGTTCCCGGGCGGGCGCATCGTGTCGGAGCCCGATGCCGACGTGCCCCGCACGACGAGCGGCGCCGCGCCATTCAAGCCCGATGGCACGCTCACGTTCGGCAAGCTCGACGCCGTGTTCCGCTCGGGCAACGCCACGCGCGATGACATCCCGTCGCACCTCATCGTGGGCAAGGACATCCCGCCGGCGGTTGCCGACCTCTATCACCACATGTGCCCCGCGGGCGTGTACGAGCGTGACGGTGACCGGTTGGTGGTGAGCCCGGCGAACTGCATCGACTGCAAGGCCACGGACGACATTGGGCCGCGCTGGACACCGCGGGAGGGAGGGAGCGGGGCGCGGTACAGGAGAATGTGAAGCTCGTAGAATCGCCCCGGCCGGGGGGTGCAGCGCGCGCGAGCTTTTTTCTGTAAGATAGATGCTTCTCTATCCGCCGAGGGCGCGATGCCAGACAATACCAGCGTAGCAGCGGCAAACCCGCTTCCGTTTGGCTTGCTGTGTTATGGTGCGTCGGTGTTCATCCTGTCGGGGTTCTTGTGGGGCTCGTTGCAACCCCAGCCTGCCGTAGGGTACGCTCTCTTCACCGGTGGCCTGGGGATGTTCCTGGCGGGTATGGCGGCTTATCGAGCAGGAAACACGTTTGCGACGACCGTCCTGGCTGGCTATGGCGCGTTCTGGTCGTCCACCGCGATCTACATCTGGTTCTTCGCGGGCAAATCCCCAAATCTGAACGCGGACATGGCGTGGATCGCAGTCGCCTGGGGAATCTTCACCCTCTACATGTTCGTGGCGTCGTTGCGCACAGGGCTGACCGCCGTGCAGATCCTGCTCGGGCTGCTCTTCATCCTGTTCCTGTTCCTCTGGATCGCCATGGCGTTGCATGTGGGGGCCTGGGCGCTCAAGATCGCCGCGATCGCCGGAATCGTCTCCGCGATCGATGCATGGTGGGAATCGTACCGCGAGGTAGCAGCGAGTCTGGCACCGGTGGTACCCCGCGCCTGACGCGGGCATCCGAACGTCGTTCGGCACGCGCGCGGAGGGTTCCCTTGCGGGGACGCTCCGCGCGCGGCGCAGATGGTCCAGGATCCGGGCGATGTCACGCGCTCCGTGCTGTGCGCGACACTGATCCTCACCATGGGCGGAGTCATCACAGGACTGCCCATGGCACTCGTGACGACGAAGCTTCTCGGCAGGCGCGTCAAGGTAAACTACTGTCGCCCCGCCTCTTCTATCTTGTGCTCTGCCACGGCCGGTGCAGATTTGCGCCGTAGGCAAATCAACGGTGCCACGATGGCCATCGCCGGATCGACACTCGTTGTCGAACGAGAGCGTGTTCGCCAGAGCGATCACATGTTCTACTGCGGGATGTCGCTCGCGATAGCGGCACTGGTTTTCGCGGGCTTCTCCCGCACGTTCTATCTGGCAAGCCTCTTTCACGCCAGGCCGTTATCGCCGCTGCGAGTGGTGCACGGCAGTCTGTTCTCCGCCTGGGTTCTCCTTTTCGTCGTCCAGACGACGCTTGTGGCGACGCGTCGGACCGCCATTCACCGGCGGCTGGGAGTGGGCGGGGCAGTGCTGGCGGCGACGATGGTGGTGGTCGGCACGGTCATGGCGATCACCAGCGCCCGGGAGGGCCACGCGCCGCCCGGCGTCCCTCCGCTGGCATTTCTGGCGGTCCCGTTGTTCGACATGCTTGTGTTTGCGCCGCTGGTGGCAGCGGGTATTTACTTCCGTCGCCGTCCCGAGATTCACAAGCGGCTGATGCTGCTCGCGACCATCAGCCTCATGGGCGCTCCCGCCGCGCGGCTGCCAACCGCACTTGCCGCGGCGGGGCCGTTCTTCTACTTCGGCGTGGTGGATCTGTTGCTGTTGTCGGGTGTGCTCTACGATCTCGCCACGCGCCGGAAAGTGCACCCGGTCTACGTCTGGGGGGGACTCCTCCTCATCGTCTCACAGCCACTTCGACTGATGCTCGGTGGTACGGGCGTGTGGCTCGCGTTCGCCGGGATGCTGGTTGGACGGTAGCGTTGGCGTCTTGAGGTGTCGCGGTGACTGCGTCGGCACAGTCAGGAAGGGCCGAGGTGAGGCATTCGTATGTGCCTCCGAATGGGTTCGTACCGGACAGCGTGACTGCAGTGCGCATTGCCGAAGCTGTACTGGCGCCGATCTATTCGGTCAAGGTTCTGATGGCGGAGCGACCGTTCACTGCCAGACTGTCGGGAGAAATCTGGACCGTTGAAGGGACACTGCCTCGGCGCGCCCGGGGTACCGAGTCCATCGGCGGCGTAGCGGTCGTCGAGATCAGCAAGGCGGACGGCCGGATTCTGCGGGTCAGCCACGGGAAGTGATCGCGGCAATGGGAGACGCGAGCTGAGCTCGATCTGCTCCTCGGTGAATCCGCGTGGTGTGACGAACGCACATCGAGATACTCCCGGATGAGGACAAGCGGATGCCGGACCTGCACGCGGTCGTGATGATGCGCAGCAGGGACAGCTCTTGCTGTTGCGGCATCCAGCCCCGCGCAATCGCATCCACCAGGAAGGTGTGATTCCATATTTCAGCGATCGCCAACTTCCGTTCCTCAGCAGTCAGTTCCGCGTCCCTTTGAGGGGTCCGCACGGATCCTTCCGTGATGACCCACGATTGTATCCTTCCTCCCTGATCGACCAACTCCTCACTGCGGCGTTTCCGCGGCAGGACTCGAATCGCGTCGATCGAACAGCCAACCTTGCGATTCCTCCTCCCCCGTAATGCACTATGCGCGGGATGGCAGACGAAGCAGCCGGCGCCGCGCCGCCGGGACACATGACTTGCAGGACATCTCCGATTGCGAGAATGGGCATGCTTTCTTTCGCAGGCGTTCAATCCGGTCATTCCTCTTCTGATGGTGCCAGTCAGGAACCACGTACCGTCCGAACGCGAGCGACTGCGCAGAACACACGACGGCTGTTCTCCCGCTCAGTCATCGTCGTGCATCCACGGGATGATTGTTTCGCGTATGAATTGCAGTCTCGAGCGGAGCATCTCGGCGAATTCGGGTGACGCGGGCGCATTCACGGGAATCAGCTCGTTCGTAGGCTCACCTGCAAGCACGGCATCCACCCACTCTTGCATCAGGTCTTCGTACAGTTCGATCGCGGATTGTGGGTCGGTGGCATCATCAGTGACGAGATACGCAGGCGGAATATCTCCCGTCAGCACCCAGAGCCATTGATCCACGTCCGTTCGTGACGGTACAATCTGAAAAAGGAAGAGACCAAAGACGCGTGGGAACGCCAGCGCAGTAAACTGTTTCTGCACTCCCACGCACCAGGAATGGCTGAGAAGATAGCTCTCGGCGCGTTTCGCGAGCGCCTGAATCGCCTCTGTCTCTTCTGGTGTCTCGCCGCGTGTCTCGGCAACGGGGGTTAGTGCGCTCAGATCGATTCGCGCCATGAATAGTGGTCCTCAAGCTCAGACGTGCTACTGCTCAGCATCGCTGCGCCGATGAATGAGCGCGGCAATCCTCGACAGTTATCGCCGACGTCAGTGCTCGCTCTCCGCCTGTCGAGTCGTCTTCATGCTGTTCGTCGCTATCGCTACCACCCTGAGCGTCGGACTCGGCGGCTTGTCGCGTGCGATTGCCAAACGTGTGCAGCGCTCTTCGTGACGGGATGACGAGAGGAACGAGCCCTGCTGCAGATCTCCAGCATCGGACCGCGCCGGGAATCTTGGTATGTCCACACCGCATATGTTCGACGAGAGTCTCCGGAAGTGCTGGGCGGTGCACGTGGCTCAAACCGACCGTGTCATCTCAATCATGTCGGAGCAGCGTCATTGTGCCGTTGCTCGCGGCGATGAGGCGCTGCTCAATTTCCGATGGAAACGCTCCGTGGCTAATCCATACATTCCCGAGGGCCAGCCGGAAACGGCGGTCGGCCCGGGCGTGAGATTCAATCTGGGAAATGAAGTCGAGCGCGTGCAGCGCGACGAATTCTTCGAGTTCGCGCACGCCAATACGCGGGAGGAGTGCTTCTGGTGAGCGCGAAATGAGCGAGGTCAGAATTCGCCAGGCGCGATCCGGCTCATCCGGCACGATTCGCCGGAGTGCATCGACGGGCCAGGATTCCTCCGCGTCACAATCGCGGGACTGCTCCAGCGCGATGTACTGCTCGATCAACTCTGCGTCTGGCTCGGAGTCAGTGTCTGCGATCATGGATGCGTGGGGACAAGCTGCTTCATGCCACCGGTCAAAGTCGAGGGTGGAGGCTGACAATTTTCTTCGGTTGCGGACCTGCGCGACAGAGGCGAACAGGCAGCGAATAATGTTGAGATTCAGATCACTCCAGAAAGCAACGTACGACTTGAGCGAACAATCGCTGCTCGATGGCATGTCTTCACACTGACTGCCTCATGATCATTTACGTACTGCGAACTCATCGAACACCTCACGCCTTGCCACTTCCCCAATTTGCAAGCTTCCCCAGCTACCGAAAGCGTTCGTCCATGAAATCGACGAATTCGGGCGCCACGGAGACGGCAGTGATCTTACTGGCTTGCACGGTCGACCGCTTTGGAGCGGCGAGCTGAACCTGCCGACCCTTTCCTCGGGTAAGCCTGGTACTGGAATGCTATCCCGCTGGATCGGGCTGCGTGGTCGAACTGAAGCGTTTCGTTGAGTGTGGAGGGGCGAAAGGCGTCCGGGACACTGTGCGACCCGAAACCGCCACCCGCAAACACATTGCATTTTGGCGCCGACGCGACCATGCTAGCGCATCACCAGCAGTAGATGGGAACGCCGGGCGAGCCGGACACGTCGCCGATGGAGTGCGGATGCACAATCTTCGATATGCAATTCGGGCGCTCGCGGCGCGGCCGGGCTTCGCCGTCGCGGTGATTCTCACGCTTGCACTGGGCATTGGGGCGAGCACGGCGATGTTCGCGGTACTCCGGGTCGTCGTGTTGCGTCCGCTTCCATATCCGCACGCGAACGAGCTGCTGTCGCTTTCCGACGCCGACAACGGGAATGATCTGGGCGTCCTGGACGATCGCACGTATGATGCGTTGACGGCGTCGGCCCGCTCGGTCAAGCTTGCGGCCTATTCTTCCTTTCGAAGCCTGCTCGCGACGAACAGGGATCAGGAGCAGGAGAAGGTGCGCGGGATCAGCGCAACCGTGGGCTATTTCGCCGTTCTCGGGGTGCAGCCACTGCTTGGTCGGGGTTTCACCGCTCGCGACGGCCCGACGGGTGCTCGTCCAGTCGTTGTGATCGGCGAACAACTTTGGCGCCGGGTCTTCGCCGCGGATCCAACTACGATCGGCAGAACGATCACGCTCGACCACGAGGACGCGACCGTGATCGGCGTGATGCCGGCATCCGTCACCAGCGACGCCGGCCCCCAGCTCTGGACGCCGCTGCACCTGGAGCTGGGAGCCCCGGGAGTCACGCGCTTCTGGAACGTGATCGGCCGGCTTCGTACGGGGGCCACGTTGGCCAGCGCGCGCGCGGAGGTCGCGACGCTTGCCAGTCACATGCCGGCGTTGCGGCCTGGCCGCGCACCGCGGATGACGCCCGTGGTGATGACGCTCGCCGACCGGCGCTTGGGCGACCAGCGGATGCCTACGCTGCTCCTCTTTGGCGCCGTGATCGTGCTGCTCGCGATCGCCTGTGCGAATCTGGCGAACCTCGCCCTCGCTCGCGCGATGGGCCGACAGCGGGAGTTCGCCGTGCGCCTTGTGCTCGGCGGACGCGGGGCGCTCGTCCGGCTGCTCCTCAGCGAGAGCCTGGTGCTGGCTGCCGTGGGCGCCGTTGTCGGCCTGCTCGCCTGCATCGCACTCGTGACGTCCATCATCCACTTTGGCCCGGCCTTTTTGCGGAACACCGGCCGCGTACGCGTGGATCCGTCGGTGTTGCTGTTCGGGTTCGGCGTCACGGTGGCCAGTCTGCTCAGCATCGGACTGGCGCCGGCGCTGATCGCGGGGCGCGGCGATCCCGCTCGTGCGCTCTCGACCGCGATGTCCCGGACTTCGACCGGGGCCAGGACGCGCCTGCTCAGCCACGCGCTCGTCATCTTTCAGCTCGCGACCACGCTCGTCCTGCTGACAGGTGCCGGACTCGTGGCCCGATCGCTCTGGCGCCTGACCTCCATTGATCTGGGCTTTCGTCCCGATGGGCTGCTGGTCGTCAGGGTAGAATTGCCCGAGTCGAGTTATGCCGACGCGAGCGTCGGGACTTGGTATGACGAGCTGCTGACGCGCCTGCGGGGATTGCACGGCGTGCAATCAGCGGCGCTCGGTCGTCCCCCGTTCTCCGCCGTGCAGGAGAGCTACACCATCCCTGACAGCACGGGGCGTGCATCCGCCCCCATAGATGTTGTCGCGGCAGGGCCAGGGTACTTCCGCACGGTTGGCGCGCGCGTGGTGCAGGGACGCGAGTTCGACCCGGAGGAGCGTGCGGGAGACCCTCCAGTCGTGGTGGTAAACTCAGCTCTCGCGCGGCGCCTCTATCCCGGCGGCAATGCGGCCGGTCACACAATCGCCTCGCCTGCGGGACCGGCCGAAATCGTGGGCGTGGTGAACGACATGCACGCGCGGCTCACCGGGTCCCCGTCTCCCGTGCTTTATCAGGACATGATGCAGCAGCCGCTCGGACGCTTCGAGCAACTCATGGTGCGAACGACGGGGTCAGTGGCTGTCACTGAGCAGGCGATCGTCCGCGCGGTGCGTGACATTGACCCGAGACTTCCGCCGCCGAGCATCGAGCGGGCGGACCGCGACGTGTTCGAGACCCTGGCGCCGCGGCTCTTTGTGTTTCGGCTCCTGAGCTTCTTTGGCGGCCTCGCGGCCTTTCTCGCCGTGATCGGCCTCTACGGAGTGATGTCGCGCGCCATCGCTGAGCGGACCCGCGAGATCGGGATACGTATCGCCCTGGGCGCGGATCCCCATCGCCTCGTGCGCGCGGTGGTCCGCGAGGGACTCGGCATCGCGGCAATCGGTGCAGCATCAGGCTTGCTCGCCGCCGCGGTGGTTGTGCGCGTGTTTCGCAGCCTCGTGTATCGGACCAGCGTCTACGATACATGGACGTGGGCCGCCGTGACGCTGCTGCTCGTGCTCGTGTCGGTTGGCGTGAGCTACCTCGCGGCACGCAAGGCAACGCGAGTCGATCCGGTGCTGGTGTTGCGCGAGGAGTGATTGGTGTGTGTTCGCTAGAGTGTGTCTTCCGCGCGTTGTGTCCAGCGATCGGTCGGCAGATGCGCGATGTGGCGAAACTGTGCGATTTCGCTGAGATTCGAGGGCGGAATCGTTCCCACTAACCGGCTGAGGTCGGTGCCTCTCGATGCCTGCTCCAAGGCCCGCACGTAGGCCATCGCCTGTGCACGTCGATCCGGCGACAGTCGGCGCATACGGGCGGCGAGGTCATCGAGTGGGAACGGGGTCATCACGCACCTCTGGTCTCAGGCAACGTACCTCTGGGCAGTCACGATAGCGGACGACATCCTCCGTGGTTATCGAGGCCAACAATGACACTGCGAGCGTCATTCCCTGCCGCCTCCGCATTCCCTTGACCGCACCGCGCAAATGCATCACTATGCCCAGCATCACCGTCAGCCCACGCTCCCTCGCGAAGAGGATGCTCCCATGGCCGCCTTCACGCTCAACGTCAACGGCTCCACGCACACCATTGATGTCGCTCCCGACACGCCGCTCCTCTGGGCCATTCGCGACAACATTGGCCTCACCGGTACGAAGTTCGGCTGCGGCATGGCGCTCTGCGGTGCGTGTACGGTTCACCTCGATGGCCAGCCGACGCGCTCGTGCGTGACGCCGGTCTCAGCGGTCGGCACGAAAAAGGTCACGACGATCGAAGGCTTGTCGCCAGAGGGCAATCACCCCGTGCAGCAGGCGTGGATCGCGGAGGACGTGCCGCAGTGCGGCTACTGCCAGTCGGGTCAGATCATGTCTGCCGCCGCCTTGCTCGCCAGGACGCCGCACCCCACCGATGCGGACATCGACGCCGCTATGAGCGGCAACATCTGCCGCTGCGGCACCTACCAGCGCATCCGCGCGGCCATTCATCGGGCGGCGGAGCAGGCCGGCGCATGAGCACTTCGGGCACGGTCACACGTCGTGACTTCCTCCGCTCCGGCGCGGTAGCCGGCGCGGGGCTGGTGATCGCGATCTACCTTCCCGGTTGCTCGCGCCGCGATGCGCCCGCCGCCGCCGGCGACACCGCCAGCGACTCGCCTTTCGCGCCCAACGCGTTCCTCCGCATCGGCGCCGACGATAGCGTCACGGTCATCGTGGGCTACTCCGAGATGGGGCAGGGCGTGGCGACGTCCATCCCCATGCTGGTCGCCGAGGAGCTCGACGCCGACTGGTCGAAGGTGACGATGGAGTTCGCGCCCGCGGACAAGGCGTACGCGAATCCGTTGTTTGGCGCGCAGGGCACGGGAGGGAGCACCGCCGTGCGCGGGGCGTGGAAGCCCATGTCCGTGGCGGGCGCGGCCGCGCGCGAGATGCTCGTGGCCGCGGCCGCGGCGACGTGGGGTGTGAGCGCCACATCATGCCAGACGAAGAACGGCACGGTCACGCACTCGTCCGGCAAGTCGCTGCGCTACGGCCAGCTCGTCGCGAAGGCTGCGACGCTGCCGGTTCCGCAATCGCCAGCTCTCAAGGATCCGAAGAACCGCTGGCTGGTGGGCACGCCTCGCAAGCGGCTCGACTCGCCGGCCAAGACGAATGGCGCGGCGAAATTCGGCATCGATACGCGGCTCCCGGGCATGCTGGTCGCCACGGTCGCGCGCTGTCCCGTGTTCGGAGGCAAGCTCGTCCGCTTCGACGACACGAAAGCGAAAGCGATTCCGGGCGTGAAGCGCGTCGTCCCCCTCAGCTCGGGCGTGGCGATCCTCGCCGAAGGATTCTGGCCCGCGAAGCAGGGACGCGAAGTGCTCGCGGTCACGTGGG
This sequence comes from Gemmatimonadaceae bacterium, assembly GCA_036393195.1. Taxonomy (GTDB): domain Bacteria; phylum Gemmatimonadota; class Gemmatimonadetes; order Gemmatimonadales; family Gemmatimonadaceae; genus JADGGM01. The sequence goes on from DASVWN010000010.1 coordinate 12,896, forward strand.
ATGAAGGAGCGGCGGCCGGCGCCAGCAGCGAGAGCATCTCCCGCGAGCTCGCCAGGGCCGTGCGCCAGAAGGGGGCGGTGGCGCGGCACGACGGCGCCGGCGAAGCCGCGCTCGGCCGCGGCCGCCGCGTGAATGCGGTGTACGAGGTGCCGTTCCTCGCGCACGCCACCATGGAACCCATGAACTGTACCGCGGACGTCCGCGCCAATGGCTGTGATGTATGGGTTCCCACACAATTTCAGTCGAAGGCGCATGGGACGGCGGCCGCGATCACGGGACTGCCGCCGGAGAAGGTCAAAGTGCACACGACGTTCCTGGGCGGTGGATTCGGGCGGCGCTCCGAAGCGGATTTCGTGGCCGAGGCGGTGGAAGCATCAAAGGCCGCCGGTGCGCCGGTGAAGGTCGTGTGGACGCGTGAGGACGACATCCGCCACGACTTCTATCGCCCCGCGACGTACAACGTGCTCAGCGCGTCGCTGGGTGATGATGGGATGCCGATCGCGTACTCGCACCACGTGGCCGGCCCGTCCATCATGTCGCGCGTGTTCCCGGACTCGGTCCGCAACGGGCTCGACTCCACCAACGTGGAGGGTTCGGCGGATGTGGCGTACGCCATCCCGAACTTTCACGTGGAGTACGTGCGCCACGAGGTCGGCGTTCCGGTTGGGTTCTGGCGCTCCGTGGGTGACTCGCAGAACGGCTTCATCACCGAGAGCTTCATCGACGAGCTGGCACATGCAGCGCACAAGGATCCGTACGAGTTCCGCAAGGCGCTGCTCGCGAAGGCGCCGCGCCAGCAGGGCGTGCTGAATCTCGCCGCCGAGAAGGCAGGGTGGGGAACGCCGCTCCCTGCGGGCCGGTTCCGCGGAATCGCCATGGTGGACTCCTATGCATCACACGTCGCCGAGGTCGCGGAGATCTCCATTGGCGCAGACCAGTCGGTGAAGGTGCACCGCGTGGTGTGCGCGGTGGACTGCGGCTCGGTGGTGAATCCGCTCACGATCGAGGCGCAAATGCAAAGCGCCATCGTCTACGGGCTCACCGCCGCGCTGTATGGCGAGATCACGATCAGCAAGGGCCGCGTGACGCAGGGCAATTTCGACAGCTACAGGATGCTGCGCATGTCCGAAATGCCGGTGATCGAAGTGCACATCGTGCCGAGCGCCGAGGCACCAGGCGGCGTCGGCGAGCCGGGGCTGCCGCCCATCGCGCCCGCCGTGGCGAACGCGGTATTCGCCGCCACTGGAAAGCGTTTCCGCACGCTTCCCATTCGCCTGACAGTCGCGTAACGGCGCAGCACGAACGCGCAGCGACGCCTCACGACCATGACGCGGCGCATCCTCCCGTGAGAATGCGCCGCGCCGCCGCTCACGACCAGTCGATCACTTCCTTGATCGCGTCAGGCTGGTGCTGTGTGAGCGGTTCCAGGAACTTGCTCGACGGATAGCGCTGCGTGATGAGCCCCACCACGTGCGCGCCCCACCGCTCGTTGGCGAGGCCCAGGTCGTCCACGCCCATCTGGAAGTGCCCGCGCGCGGCGTTCACGCTGCCCACCATCGCCTGGTTCCCCAGCACGAATTTCCGCATGAGCTGCGCGCCCTGCACCTGGAGCGGACGGTCGCCGCCCGGAATCCCGGTGAGCACGTAGGCGCCGTTCGCGCCGAGCGCGTCGAGCAGATCGAACTCGAGCGA
>DASVWN010000011.1:0-6419 GCA_036393195.1 Gemmatimonadaceae bacterium
GGGCCACCGCGTCCGCGCCCACCGCCGGCGCCACCGCGCCCGCGACCACCGCCGCCGCCACCGCCACCACCACCACCGCCGCCCCGACGGGCCGGACCGGTCGTCTCCTGCTTCTTGTCTTGTTCCATGATCAAAACTCCAGACCGCCCTCGCGGGCGCCGTCGGCCACCGCCTTCACGCGGCCATGGTACTTGTATCCGCCGCGGTCGAACACCACGCGCGTGATGCCTGCGGCCTTCGCCTTCTCGGCGATCGACTTTCCAACCTGCACGCTCCGCTCCGACTTCTTCCCTTCGGTCAGCGCGGAGCTGGACACCGTCATCAGCGTGCGCCCGGCCACGTCGTCCACGAGCTGGGCATAGATGTGCTTGAGCGAGCGGAACACGACGAGCCGCGGCCGCTCGGCCGTGCCCGTGATCCGACGGCGGACCCGAAGGTGCCGGCGGACGCGCTTCTGCTCGCGCGTCTTCGGAATGATCGCCATTACTTGCCTCCCGCCTTCCCGGCCTTCCGCCGGATCTGCTCACCCGCGTACTTGATGCCCTTCCCCTTGTACGGCTCGGGGGGACGCAGGCTGCGCAGCTCCGCCGCCACCTGTCCCACCAGCTCCTTGTCCGCGCCGTCGATCACGATCTGCGTCGGCTGCGGCGCCGAGAGCTTCACGCCCTTGGGGGCCTTGTATTCGATCTGGTGCGAGAACCCGAGCGCGAGCTGCAGCCCGTACGGGCGCGCCTCCGCCTTGTAGCCCACGCCCGTGATCTCGAGCTGCTTCTGATATCCCTTCGTCACCCCTTCCACCATGTTGTGGACGAGCGTGCGCGAGAGCCCGTGCAGCGCCTTGTGCCGGTCCTCATCCGAGGAGCGCGTCACCTTCACGACGTCGCCGTCCACCGCAATGCCCATGTCCCGGTGGAGCGTGCGCGTCAGCTCGCCCTTGGGGCCCTTCACCTGGATCGTGTTTCCGTTCACCGTCACCGTGACGCCCTTCGGCACCCGGACGGGTAGCTTTCCGATTCGCGACATGACGTTCCCCCTACCAGACGAGCGCCAGCAGCTCGCCGCCGGTGCGCTTCTGGCGCGCTTCCCGGTCGGACATGAGCCCCTGCGAGGTGGAGAGGATGGCCACGCCCAGCCCGTTCCGGACGCGCGGAATCTCCCGCGCCCCGACGTAGCGGCGAAGCCCGGGCGTGGACACGCGCTGCAGGTTGCGGATCACGGGCGCGTCGCCCGCGTACTTCAGCCGCACTCGCAGCACCTTCCGGCCGTCCTCGGTTTCGATCGTCTCGTAGTCCCGAATGAAGTTCTCCTGCTTCAGGATCCGTGCGATCTCGGTCTTCATCTTCGACACCGGCATGTCGACGCGGCGGTGCTTCGATCCGCAGGCATTGCGGATCCGCGTCAGCATGTCGGCAATCGGGTCGGTCATGCTCATCGTGTTCGTCCTCTTCCGCCGTATCCTCGCGGACGCGCGGAATCATGGAAGTGTTGTTCCCCTCTCCTGCCCTGCTGTCCGACTGTCCTGCTGTCCGACTGTCCTCCTGTCCGACTCTCGTCTACCAGCTCGCCTTCCGCACGCCCGGGATCATCCCGTTGAGCGCCAGGTCGCGGAAGCAGATCCGGCAGAGTCCGAACCGCCGAAGGTAGGCGCGCGAGCGCCCGCACCGGCCGCAGCGGTTGTGCTGCCGCACCGCATACTTCGGCTTCCGGTTGGCCTTCTCGATCATGGCCTTTCGAGCCATAGCATTCTCTCCAGTGTGAGCGGCGCCTACTGCAGGCGCGCGCCCTTCTTGTCGTCGCCCTTGAAGGGCATGCCCAGTTCCTTCAACAGGCCCAGGGCGTGGTCGTCGCGCGTCGCCGTGGTGACGAACGTGATGTCCATCCCGTGGATCTGCTCGACCGCGTCGTAGTTGATCTCGGGGAAGATCATCTGCTCCTTCACGCCGAGCGAGTAGTTCCCCCGCCCGTCGAACGACCGCGTCGGCAGTCCGCGGAAGTCGCGCACCCGCGGAATCGAGATCGTGATGAACCGGTCGAGGAACTCCCACATGCGGGCGCCGCGCAGCGTCACCGACGCGCCGACGTCCTGCCCCTGCCGCAGCCCGAAGTTGGCAATCGACTTCTTCGCCTTCTTGCGCACCGGCTGCTGGCCGGTGATCGTCGCCAGCTCCTCGACGACGGTGTCGAGCACCTTCGGCTGCTTGATGGCTTCGCCCATCCCCACGTTCAGCACGATCTTCGTGAGCGTGGGCACCTGGTGGGGGTTCTTGAACCCGAACTGCTGCATCAGCCGCGGCCGCACCACGTTCTGGTAGTGCGCGCGGAGGCGCGGCGGCGGCACCGGCAGGCCCGCGCCGGCGTGGGCGCCGCGAGCCTTGCTCTCGCCGCCCTTGCCGCCCTTGGCCTTGCCGCCCTGTGCCTGCTTTTCCTTGGTTGCCATGGTCTATCGTCCTCGCTCAGCGCTTGGGATGGGGAATCGCGTCCCCGCTCTTGACGCCGATGCGCTCCTTGGTCCCGTCCTCGTCCAGCCGCGCACGGATCCGGGTCGGCTCCCCCGACTTCGGATCGAGCAGCATCACGTTCGACGCGTGCACCGGCGCCGGCATCTCCACGATCCCGCTCTGTTCGTCGGCATTCCGCGCCCGCCGGTGCCGCTTCACGATGTTGATCCCCTCGACCAGCACCCGCCCGGTCTTGGGATAGACGCGGAGGATCTTCCCCTCCTTGCCCTTGTCGTCGCCGCGCATCACGCGCACCGTGTCGCCCTTGACGACGTGGATCGGCAGCCGCGCCGCGTTGACCTGGTGGCGCAGCCGGTTCACGGCCCGCGGCCGGTCCGTCTTGCGGTATTCGTTCTTGCGCATGTTACAAGACCTCCGGCGCCAGCGACACGATCTTCATGTACCGCTTCTCGCGCAGCTCGCGCGCCACGGGCCCGAAGATGCGGGTGGCCCGCGGTTCACCCTGGTCGTTGATGATCACGACCGCGTTCTCGTCGAAGCGGATGTAGCTCCCGTCCTTGCGCCGCGTTTCCTTGACGGTCCGGACCACCACCGCCCGCGCGACTTCCGCCTTCTTCACCGTTCCGTTCGGCAACGCATCCTTGACGGCGACGATCACCACGTCGCCCAGCCCGGCGTAGCGCCGGCGCGTGCCGCCGAGGACGCGGATCACGAGCGCCTTCTTGGCGCCCGAATTGTCCGCCACCCGGACCATCGATTCCTGTTGGATCATCGGCCGTTCCTCTCAGCGTGCGCGGTCGACGATTTCGACCACGCGCCACCGCTTGTCCTTCGACAGCGGCCGGGTCTCCATGATACGCACCGTGTCGCCCGTCTTCGCCGAGTTCTCCTCGTCGTGGGCTTTCACCTTGCGCGTGCGGGTCACCATCTTGCCGTACACGGGGTGGGGCACCCGGCGTTCGAGTGCGACCACGACCGTCTTCTGCATCTTGTCGCTCACCACGAGCCCCACTCGCGTCTTGCGCGAGCTGCGGGCCGGCGTGGCGGCGGTGTTGGGATTCGTCATGTCTGCCATTCCGTTGGTCGCTCCCCGCTAGCGTGCAGCCGTCGGCTGCCGCCGTTCATGCAGGATGGTCTTCAGCCGCGCGATGTCGCGCCGGATCGCCCGCAGCCGCAGCGGTTCCTCCAGCGGTTCCGACGCGCTCCGGAACTTGAGCCGGAACTGCTCCTCTTCCAGCGCGGTGATCCGCGCCGTGATCTCGTCCGGCGTCAGTTCGCGAATCTCTTTAGCTTGCATCGGTGTGCGCCTCCTCACGGATCACGAACTTCGTGCGGATGGGCATCTTGGCGGCGGCCAGCGCCATCGCCTTCTGCGCGATGTCCTTGCTGATCCCCTCCAGCTCGAACATCACCCGCCCCGGCTTCACCACCGCCACCCACGACTCGGGCGATCCCTTGCCCTTGCCCATGCGGGTCTCGGCCGGCTTCTTCGTGATCGGCTTGTCGGGGAAGATGCGGATCCACACCTTGCCGCCGCGCTTGATGTGGCGCGTCAGCGCCACGCGGGCCGCCTCGATCTGCCGGTTGGTGATCCAGCCCGGCTCGAGCGCCTGGAGCCCGTAGGATCCGAACGCCACCGTGCTGCCTCGATGGGCCAGCCCCTTCGTGCGGCCCTTGAACATCTTGCGGAACTTCACCCGCTTCGGACTGAGCATTGGTCGTCGCCTCCCTTACATGCCGGAGGAGTAGGTCGTGCCGCGACGGTCTTCCACGATCTCGCCCTTGAAGATCCACACCTTGACCCCGATGGTCCCGAACGTGGTCTTCGCCGTCGACGTCGCGTAGTCGATGTCCGCCCGCAGCGTGTGCAGCGGCACGCGCCCCTCGTGATAGCCTTCGACGCGCGCGATCTCCGCGCCGCCCAGCCGCCCGCCGCACTTGATCTTGATCCCCAGCGCGCCCATGCGCATGGCGCTCTGCACGGCGCGCTTCATGGCCCGCCGGAACGAGATGCGCTGTGCCAGCTGGCTGGCGATGTTGTCGGCCACGAGCTGCGCCTCCAGCTCCGGCCGCTTGATCTCTTCGACGTTGATTCCGACTTCCTTCCCCGTCAGGTGCGCCAGCTCGTCGCGCAGCTTGTCCACCTCGGCGCCCTTCTTGCCGATCACCACGCCGGGCCGCCCCGTGTGCAGCGTCACCACCACCTTGCCGGGTTTGCGCTCGATCACGATGTCGGCGATCGCCGCGTGGCCCAGACGGGCCTTCAGATACTTGCGCAGCAGCTCGTCCTCGCGCAGCAGCGCCGGCAGCTCGCGTCCCGCGTAGTAGCGCGAACGCCACTGCCGGGACACCCCGAGCCGGAAGCCCACCGGATGTGTTTTCTGTCCCATTAGCGACCTTCCCTCTCGCCCACCACGATTTCCACGTGGCTGGTGCGCTTCTGAATTGGTGTCGCCCGCCCCATCGCGGCCGGCGTGAATCGCTTCAGCTTCGGCCCTTCATTGATCACCGCGTGCGTGATGACCAGCGTGTCCACGTCCAGCGACGCGCCCGCCGAGCGCGCCGCCTGCTCCGCATTGGCCACCGCCGAGCGCACGACCTTCTCGATCTGGTGCGCCGCGTGCTTCTTGGAGAACGCCAGCAGCGCCAGCGCCTCGTTCACGCTCTTGCCGCGAATCTGGTCCACGACCAGTCGCATCTTGTAAGGCGACTGCCGCGCCGTCCGCTGGATTGCCCGTGCTTCGGTGGCCATTTACTTGCCTCCCTTCGGTCCGGGCCCGGCGCCGGCACCGGCACCGGCCGCCGGCACCGCAGGCGACGAGGGCGCCGGCGTCTTCTTGTCGGCCGCCTTCACGCCCGTGTGCCCGCGGAACAGCCGCGTCGGCGCGAACTCGCCCAACCGGTGCCCCACCATGTTCTCGGTCACGTACACCGGCACGAACTTGTTGCCGTTGTGCACGGCGAACGTGTGCCCCACGAACTCGGGCAGCACCGTGCTGGCGCGCGACCAGGTCTTGATGACCCGCTTCTCGTTGTTGGCGTTCAGCGCGCTGACCTTCTTCGCCAGCGCCTCCTGCACGAACGGCCCCTTCTTGACGCTACGTCCCATAGTCTTGGCCCCGAGTTACTGCGTTGCCTTGCCGCGCTTCCGGCCGCGGACGATCAACCGCTGCGACGACTTCTTCGTGTTGCGCGTCTTCACGCCCTCCGGCTTGCCCCACGGACTCACCACGTTCCGGCCGCCGCGCGTGCGGCCGCCGTGCGGATGGTCCACCGGGTTCATCACTTCACCGCGCACCTTCGGACGGCGGCCCTTCCACCGCGTCTTGCCGGCCTTGCCCCACGACACCAGCTCGTGCTCCGCGTTGCCAACCTCGCCGATCGTCGCCGTGCACTTCGCGTGCACCAGCCGCATCTCGCTCGACGAGAGGCGCAGCGTCACGTAATCGCCTTCCTTGGCCACCACCTGCGCCGACGTCCCCGCCGACCGGCAGATCTGGCCGCCCTTCCCGATCTTCAATTCCACGTTGTGCACCGCCGTGCCGAGCGGCACCTCCGCCAGCGGCATCGCGTTCCCGACCCGGATGTCCGAGCCCGGGCCTGCGACCACGCTGTCTCCGACCGCCATTCCCTTGGGGTGCAGCATGTAGCGCTTCTCGCCGTCTGCGTACTCCACGAGCGCGATGCGCGCCGAACGATTCGGATCGTACTCGATCTCGCGCACCACGCCCGTCATGCCGGTCTTGTTGCGCTTGAAGTCGATGCGACGGTACATCCGCTTGTGCCCGCCGCCGCGGCGGCGCATTGCGATGTGCCCGTGGTTGTCCCGCCCGCCCGTCTTCCGAAGCGGCTCCAGCAACGACTTCTCCGGCGTGCTCCGCGTGATCTCGGCGAAATCCGAGACCGAGCGGAACCGGGTGCCCTTGGTCACGGGCTTGAACTGACGAATGGCCATCGGAT
>DASVWN010000012.1:0-136595 GCA_036393195.1 Gemmatimonadaceae bacterium
ACCCGCCCAGACCATCACGAAGGTGGTGAGCGCCAGCAGCGCCCACCGGACGACGACGCTGCCCTCTCCCATCGCGCCCATGGAGAGCCCCATCGCCACCACCGCCGCGGCCATGGCGACGATCACCTTGCGGGTGAGCTCCTGCACCTCGTGCGCCTGCGCGCGCTCGGCTTCCTCCTGCTCTTCGAAAGCGCCCTTGTCGTTCGCCGGCAGCTCGGCGCCGTATCCGGTTTCCCGGATCGCTTCCACCAGCTGCTCGGCGGACACTGCCGCCGGGTCGAACGACACCGTGGCGTTGTTCAGCATCAGATTCACCGTCGCGTCGGCCACGCCCGGGGTGCGCGCCAGCGTCCGCTGCACGCGCGCCTGGCAGGCCGCGCACGTCATCCCCGTTACCGGGATGACCAGGCGCGATGCGCCCGGATGGTCGGCAGTCGCCGTGTCCGTCATCGCTTCACCTCTTGGATCCGATAACATACCCCATGGGGGTATGTTCGCGTGCTGCCGCGGAGAAGTCAATCGGCCAGAGGTCGGCAGCAAGCAGTCTGCAGTCTGTGGGCTTCTGCTTTCTCTCCCAATTCGGCCAGAGCCTGGTAGTCCGCGGTCTGGCTAGGATGGCCATGGCGCGGTCAGGTTGTAGTTACGAGTTGCAGAAATAGGCCAGTATAATCGACAGGAATAGACTTGTTTGGTCAGACGGAATAGGCTGGTATGGCCTGCAGAAATGGGCTAGTTTATTTCACGAAACAAGCTCCCGTGTTCCGTTGTCGGCCCTGAACTGTGCCCCATGTCCTACCGACCCCGAATTCTCGACGTCGAGCTGGACGAGCTCCTCCCCGCGCTCGCGGCCATTGCCATCGAGGGAGCCAAAGGAGTCGGCAAGACGGCGACCGCCGAACGCCGTGCGACATCGGCGGTCCACTTCGACGACCCGGCTCAACGCGCCATCGCCGAGGCGGACCTGACCGTCGTGCTCCGGCGCGATCCGCCCGTCCTCCTCGATGAATGGCAGCGCGTCCCTGCCGTGTGGGATGCGGTACGTCGAGCCGTGGACGCCGATGCGTCGCCCGGCCGCTTCCTTCTTACGGGATCGGCACTACCGAGCACGGCACCAGCTCACTCCGGTGCCGGCCGGATCGTCTCGCTCCGGATGCGTCCCATGACGCTCGCGGAACGTGGCCTTGCCGTGCCGACGGTGAGTCTGCGCGCTCTGCTCAGCGGCACCAAGCCCGCACTTGCCGGAACGACCCGGGCGCAGCTCGCCGACTACGTGGATGAAATTCTTCGCTCGGGGTTCCCGGCATTCCGGTCGATCGAGGGCCGAGCCCTCCGCACACATCTCGACAGCTACCTCGCACGAATCGTGAATCGCGACTTCAAGGAACAGGGCATGACGGTGCGCCGCCCGGAGACTTTGCGGCGCTGGATGACCGCATATGCGGCCGCCACTTCAACGACGGCTTCGCTCGAGAAGATTCGTGACGCCGCGACCGGTGACGAGCGCGAAAAGCCCGCAAAGGCCACCGGACTCCTGTACCGTGAAGTGCTTGAGCGGCTGTGGATCGTGGACCCGGTGCCTCCCTGGCTTCCGAGCAACAGTCGTCTCACGGCGCTCGCCCAGGCGCCCAAGCATCAACTGGTCGATCCCGCGCTCGCCGCCCGACTCCTGCACGTGGACAGGGATGCGTTGCAGGACGCCGCGCCGCTCGAAGGCGCGGCCCTCGCTCTTGCCCCGCGCGATACGACTCTCTTGGGGCGGCTCTTTGAAGCCCTCGTAACGCTCGACGTCCGCGTTTACGCCCAGGCCTCCGAAGCCACCGTGCACCACCTCCGGACCCATGCAGGCCGCCAGGAAGTTGACTTGATCGTGGCTCGCGATGCCCGGCGCGTGGTTGCGATCGAGGTGAAGCTGCGTGCGGCTGTGGGCGATGATGACGTGCGGCACTTGCATTGGCTCAGAGAACAAATCGGTGACGATCTGCTCGACGCGCTCATCATCACCACGGGCCCGCAGGCATACCGGCGGTCCGATGGTATCGGCGTGGTCCCGGCGGCGTTACTGGGCGCGTAGCCACCCACGGGCCTGGGCGAATCGAGCCACGATAGAAAGGGCAAGTTCACGGCAGACGACAGTCGGCGGCCGCCAGACGAAAAAAATCGGGTAGGAGATGTCTCGTACCCGATGACAGCATCCACACAGGTTACTTTGCGGATCTACCGCCCGAACAACGCCGCCGCCGTCGCCAGGCCCGCCACGACCTTGATCCACCCACGAGGGCCGATCGTCGTACGGAACTGCTTCCGCTGATTTTTGCCGGTTAGTTCTGCGCAGAGCTCGGCCGCCGACTTCCACCGGTCCTCGCGCTCCTTCGCCAGACACCGCTCGATCGCGCGCACCAGCGCCTCCGGAGCGTCCGGAGCGAGCTCGGCCAGCGGCTCGGGCGCCTGCACGATGTGCTGCGCCGCCAGCGACACGAAGCTGCTGCCGTGGAAGGGCAGCCGCCCCGAAAGCATCAGGTAGCCGAGCACACCCAGCGAGTAGAGGTCGCTGCGCCCGTCGAGATCCGCCTCACCGGCCGCCTGCTCCGGCGACATGTAGTGCGGGGTCCCGAACGCGTGCGTGCGCTCCCACTCGTCCGGACTCGCGTCGCGCAGCCGCGCGACGCCGAAGTCGGTGAGCCGCGCCCGCCCCGTGCCCCGCTCGATCAGCACGTTCTCGGCCTTCAGGTCGCGGTGCAGCATCCCTTCGCCGTGCGCGTAGTCGAGCGTCTCCGCCAGGTCGTACAGGAGCTGCGCCGCCTGCTCCGCGGACAGCCTCCCGCCGGTGCGCAGCCGCTCGGCCAGCGATTCGCCGTGCACGTACTGCATCACGATGTACACCAGGTCGTCCTGCTCGCCCAGCGTGAACACCGGCACGATCCCCGGATGGTTCAGCCGCGCCGTGAACCGCGCTTCGCGACGGAACCGCTCGCGATGATCCTCGGAATCCACGAACTCGTGCCGCAGCACCTTGATCGCGACCGTGCGGTGCAACGCGACGTCGCGCGCCAGGAAGACCACGCCCATCCCGCCGCGCCCCAGCTCGCGCACGACCTGATACTGGCCGTTCACGCCAGCCTCCAACTGCCGCCGCTCCACTTCGGAGTCGACGTCGGTCGGTAGCGCGGGATGCATGGCCAGCTGCTCGGTCATCTGAAAACTCGGTTGCCTTTCCGTTGAGACACCGCGGTGCCTCGTTGGGTTTGCCCGGTGGACGGCGCATCCCCTCACCCGTTAATACGGGGGCGGTCGAGTTTTGGTTGCACCGCCGGGCTTCGCCCGGCGCTGTGCGGAATTCGCACACGAAAGTGCAGAGACAGCAGTTGGCAGTTGGCAGTTACAGTCCGCAGTTGTCTGCCTACTGTCCGACTGTCCGACCGTTCTCTATCTCATCCCTTGGATCGTTCCAGCCCGCGTTCCCGCCATCACCCTCACGACAATCGTCGCCGCCTTAAGCCCGTCCGCCGTTGCTGTGATCCGCAACACACCCGCCGTCCCCGCGCGCACGATCGCCAGCCCCTGCCCGTTGAACGCCGCCCGACGATCTTCGCGATACGGTTCGTGGTTCTCGAGATCCCCGTTGTCCAGTGCAACGAGATTCGCGTCCGCTCCTGATATTTCAACGCGCACGACGTCGTCCGCCGTCGGCACGATCGTCCCCGCCGAATCGACGATCGCGAATCGCACCAGCGCCACGTCGCCCGGATCGGCGGTGATCGTGTCGCGGTCCGCGGTCAACCGCACCGCCGCCGGCGCTCCCGCCGTGCGCACCTCGGCGTGACACGCGTCGCGACCGTCGCGCTGCCCCACTGCCCGCAGCACGCCCGGTTCGTACGGAACGTCCCACTCGAGATGCAGATCGTTCGTCGTCATCGCGATGTGCGGCCCCGCATACGTATTCCATCCGCCCGACGTCCCGGGCGCCGGAAACTGCAGCCGCTTCTCGCCGAGTGAGCGGCCGTTGAGGTACAGCGTCACGCTCGTGCAGTTGGTGTACGCGAGCACCGGGATCACCTGCCCCTCGCGCCCCGGCCAGTTCCAGTGCGGGAACAGGTGCAGCACGGGCTGCGACGTCCACAAACTCTGATACAGGTAGAACGAATCCTTCGGCCGCCCCGTGATGTCCAGCGCCCCCGAGTCGAACCCCTTGCTCGGCCACTGCGCTTCGCCCAGGTAGTCGATCCCGGTCCACATGAAATCGCCGGAGAAGTAGTCGTGCGTCGCGATCCACTTCTGCAGCCGCTCGGCGCGCAGCATTCCCGACGTGTAGTTCGGTTGCACCACCGATGAATCGCTGCCCAGCGAGTAGCGGTTGTCGTACGCGTTTTCCGCCGGCGCGCTCTCCGTGCCCACCATCTTCCAGTCCGGATGCGCGTGCCGGTCTTCCTCGGCGAACAGCTCGCGCCGCTCGTGCCACCGGTCCACGTAGTTGTAGCCCACCACGACCTCGGCGTTCAGGAACGCGAGCAGGGCAGGGTGCCCGTCGGCCGCGATCTGGTCGTTGCCGGTCGTGACCGGCCGCGTGGGATCCTGGCTGTGGAACAGGCCGACGAGCCGCTTCAGGATCGTCACGCCCTCCGGCGTCGTCTGCTCCCCGATCTCGTTTCCCGCGCTCCACAGCACCACCGACGGATGGTTGCGGTCGCGGTGGACGAAGTCGGCGACGTCGCGGTCCGACCACGTCGCGAAGAAGCGGTGCGAGCCGAACGGCACCTTCCCGTACGTCCACTCGTCGTACATCTCGTCCATCACCACGAATCCCAGCCGGTCGCAGAGATCGAGGAACTCCGGCGCCGGCGGATTGTGCGAGGTGCGGATCGCATTCACGCCCATCGCCCTGAGCGAATCCAGCCGCGCCTCCCAGATGCGCTCCGGCACCGCCGCGCCCACCGCGCCTCCGTTCTGGTGCACGTTCACCCCGTGCAGCTTCAGCGGCATACCGTTGAGCAGGAAGCCGCGATCCTTGTCGAAGGCGATCGTGCGAATGCCGAACGTCGTTTCCGCCGTGTCCACTACGCGTACGCCGTCCAGCACCATCGTGTGCAGCGCGTACAGGTGCGGCGCGTCCACCGACCACAGAGTCGGCGACGGCACGACGAGCCGTTGGTCGAGCACGATCGACGAACCGGCGGCGAGCGAGAACGCCGTATCGCCGCGCGCCACTTCACGTCCCGTTCCGTCCACCACCACCGTGCGCAGCGTCCCTCGGCGCGCCGACGCGGCGTCGTTGCTCACCCGCGTGCGCGCCAGCACCATGGCCCGCGCCGAGTCCACGGACGGCGTCGTGACGTACACGCCCCAGTGCACCACGTGCAGCGGATCGACGATCGTGAGCCACGTATGGCGATAGATCCCGCTGCCCGTGTACCAGCGGGAATTCGGCTGCTGTGAGTTGTCCACGCGCACCGCCACCACGTTCACGCCCGGCACGAGATGCTTCGTGACGTCGTACGACACGCTGGTGTAGCCGTACGGCCGGTGCCCCACGTGCGCGCCGTTCACCCAGACGTCGCTGTTCATGTAGATGCCGTCGAACTGCAGCCACACCTCGTGCCCGCGCCAGCCGGGCGGAAGCCGGAACGATTTCCGGTACCAGCCGATGCCCGTGGGCAGGTAGGCCCCGCGCCCTCCGGCCGGCGCGTCCTCCGTCGGACGTCCCTCGATGCTCCAGTCGTGCGGCAGATCGAGGTACCGCCACCCCCGGTCGCTGAACCCCGGGCGTTCCGCGCCGGCCGGGTCACCCAGCGTGAAGCGCCATCCCGGGTCCATCGACAGGCGCTCCCGCTGCGCGGCCGCCCGGTGCGGGACGAACGCGACCGAGAGCGCCGCGATGCTCAGTGCGACCGCGAACGCTCGTGAACGACGCAACATGCGGCCTCGCGACGGCGGCTCAGCGCTTGGCGCCGCCCAGAAAGTGTTGGGCGACGATCGCGGGCCGTTCCAGCACCCGCCCGGCGCTGGCGTCCACGGCGAGGCGCATGAACTGCCCCATGCTCCACACCAGCGGCGTCGCGCTCCCCGTGCCCGATCCGAAGATGAAGTGTCCGTGCGTCGGGTTGGCCCGGTCCCATACCTGTTCGGGAATCATCCCGCCGTCGTTGGCGAAGTGCAGCATCGCCTGGAGATACGGCGCGGGGCTCGCGCCGGCCGCGATCTCGTACTCACCCCGTTCGCCGGCGAAGATCGGCCACAGCCGGCCCACCCCCTCGCCCAGCCAGGGGCCGCCGAACGACGTCTCGCCGTACCCGTCGTGGTTGTAGCGATAGAAGTCTGGGCCGTTGGGTGTCTGCACGCGGATCGTCGCGTCGATGACCTTGAGCGAATTCTGAATGATCGGGTCGTTCGCCGGCCGGATGCCCAGCCGCACGAGTTCGATGAACCCCTGGTCCACCACATCGCGCTCGTCGTGCACGCCGCTGCCGTTCCGCGTGTCGAGCTGGTAGCCGTCGTTCGGATCGGTGTTGTTGTCGACGCGCATGTAGTAGCCCTGGCCCGGCGCGCCTCCGGTCAGGTGCCCGGTCGTGGTCACCAGCCACGGCTCCAGGTGCGCGGCCCAGTCGTCGGCGGTCTGCAGGTAGCGCGCCGCGTCGGCCGCGGCGCCGTTCTCCTTCGCGATCGCCGACGCGCACACCAGACCCGCGATCTCGGCGGCGATCGTGGACGGCGAGTAGCCCGGCACCTCTTCCCACCGCTCCTGCTGCGTGGCCGGCCCGTGCGCCAGCACGAACTCCGCCGCCGGGCGGATGTGCCGGGTCCACGTCGCCTCGTCGGTGATGCCGAGCTGCCACGCCAGCACGATCGGATACGCCTGCTCGTCCATCTGGATCCCGGTCCAGTACGGCTTCCCGTCCAGCCAGCTGTTCTGCGGGAACCGCCCGTCGGCCTCCTGCTGCACGTCGAACAGGTAGCGCGTGGCGCGGCCGGCCGTGGCCGAGTCGCCCGCCACCATCAGCGAGGTGGCGGCTTCGTACAGGTCGCGCGCCCACACCAGGTGGTAGCCGCCCACGGTCGGCTTCTCCGCCGGCACCGCGTACCCCCACGGAATGCTCATCGACGCGATGATCGCCCCGCGATACGTCTTGTCCTCGTGTGCGCGCACCACCATCGCCGCGAGCTGGAACTCCGGTTCGTACGCGGCGTCCACGTGCCGCAGCCCCGCCAGGTACTCGTGCCACCCCTGCACGTATGCCGCGCGCGCCGCGGGAAATCCGCTCTGGAGACTCGCCTCCGCTTCGCTCCGTGCGGTCGCCGTCGTCGCCCCGAATCCCAGCGCGAGCGTGAAGTGCGACGGACGGGCGATGCGCGCGGCCTGCACGACGTTGCCGCTGTCGGCGCGCGCGAACTTCCAGGTCAGCGCGTGGTGCAGCAGCAGATCGGTGTAGGCATCGTTCACGCCGGCGAATCCGTTCGCCGTTTCGCGGAAGCCGCCGCTCGCCACCAGTGCCGACGCGACGTCCTCCTTCGACGCCACCAGCGCGCCTCCATCCGTGACGCCCGTGTTCCCGTACCCCGCGTTCTTGAGCGCTGGATGGTAGATCACGTATAGCGCGTCACCGGCGGGCGCCTTGAAGGTCACGTCCATCAGCAGCACGTTGCGCTGCGGATCGGTGACGTAGGTCTTCGTGATCGTGAACCGCCCGGCCGCGTCGCTGCTCGTCTGCCGGTAGAGCAGGGCCCGGCCGTCCACGCGGGAAATGCGGTGCTGCATGTCGCGCGATTCGATCCACACCTGCTTGCCGTCGCTCACCGCGAACTCCAGGCCGTGCACGTCCGCCATGTCCACGCGCGGATAGTACACCTCGCTCAGCGTCCCACCCTCGAGCGTGAACCACACCTTGGATGCCGTGGTGACCGACGTGCCGAGTCCGTCCTTGCCGGCGTTCGTCCAGGTGGGCACTTCGCCCGGTCCACCGGGCGCCGCCTGTGCCCGCAGCGCGGCCGGAGCCGCCAACAGCCCGCAGAGCGCCACCAGCCCCCGCCAATTCCATTTCGTCATCCGTTCCCCCGTATCGATCGCGCTCGTGCGCGTGCGTGAAGGTCTGTTCGGATCAGTGTGCCGTCTGCCGCGCGAGCGCGAGCACCAGCGTCTCGTGCGCGCGCAGCGTCTGTGCTGGAACGTACCCGGTGATGCGGCCGCCCGGGGCCACCTCGAGGGGCGGCGCCGACGCCGTACCCAGCAGGTCGCGCGGCTGGTACCGGCCGGCCGGCAAGCCGACGCCGCTGCTCTCCAGCGACACGCCGGCGACCGCCGAATCGGACAGGTTCGCCACGACCAGCACCGCCCGCCCATTCTCCGTGCGCCGCACGAACGCCGCGACGTGCGGGTCGGTCGCCTGCAGCAGCGTCAACCGCCCCGACGCGAGCGCATCGTTTCGGCCGCGGAGGTGGATCAGCCGCCGGTACAGGTCGAGCAGCGACCCGGGCTCGTGGTTCTCGCCGTCCACCGTGGTGGTCATCGAATCGGGCTGGGCGCGTTCCCATGGATGCCCGGTGGTGAAGCCGTAGCCGGATCGCGGCGCCCACTGCATCGGCGTCCGCAGCCGCGGATCGGGCTTGTCGCCGGTCATCCCGATCTCCTCGCCGTAGTAGAGGTACGGCAGCCCCGGCAGGGTGAGCAGCAGCGTGGCGGCCTGCTTCGCGGCCGGCATGCTGCCCCCGAGGATCGTCATGATTCGCGTTCCGTCATGGTTGCTGAGCAGCGGCGACCAGCGGTACGAAGGCTCCGCGCGCTCGAGCTTCACGTAGTCGGTGAACATGCCGCCCACCGTGCCACGCTTCACCGCGGTCCGGAGCGAGTCGGCCAACTCGAAGGTGAAGTAGCCGGTGAGTTGGTCCGGATAGTAGGTGAGCAACGTGTCCAGCGGATCCCACACCTCGCCGATCGTGTACGCCTGCGGATCGATGCTGTCGATGAACGCCTGATACGACCGCAAGTAGGCGTGCGTTCCCGCGCAGTCCTTCATGCAGGCGCCCGCTTCCACGAGATACTGCACGGCGTCCAGCCGGAAGCCGTCCACGCCCATCGTGCGCAGCCAGTAGGCGGCGATCTTCTTCCCCTCCGCGCGCACCGCCGGCGTGTCGTAGTTCAGGTCGGGCATCTCGCTGGAGAACACGCCGTAGTAGTACTCGTCGCGCACCGGCGATTTGTGCCACGCGTCCGCGCCCCACGGTCCCTTGCCCAGCGGCGTCGGCGAGAACCGGTACCACGACCGGTACGGCGACGCGGTGTCGCGCAGCGCCGCCTGGAAGTGGGGATCGAGGTTCGACGTGTGGTTCAGCACCATGTCCACGATCACCTTGATCCCGCGCCGGTGTGCCGCGGCCACGAGCCGCTTGAAATCCGCGTTCGTCCCGTACTCCGGGTTCACGCGGTAATAGTTGGTGACGTCGTACCCATGATAGCTGGGCGATTCGGCCACCGGCATCAGCCAGATGCACCGCGCGCCCAGATCCGTCTTCGATTTCGGGTTCCCGTCGTTGATGTAGTCCAGCTTGCTGATCAGCCCGTCCAGGTCGCCGATCCCGTCGCCGTTGCTGTCCTGGAACGACCGCACGAAGACCTCGTAGCACACGGCGCCCCGCGTCCACGCCGGCGCTGCATAGTCGACGAACGTCTGCGTGGCCGGCCGCGCCGGCTGCTGCGCCGCGGCCCCCGGCACCGCGGCCGCCGACATCCCGGCCGCCCCGAGCAGGACGCGCATGATCCGTACCGTTTTCATCGCGCTACTTCCGGCTGGCCGCGTCGATCGCAATCGCCGAGTTGGCCGCCAGTTGAAGGTGAATCGTGCTCATCGAATCCACGGCGACGGCGGTGCCCGCGCACGACGTGCCGGCGAGTCCGCCCGTGAGCAGATCGCAGTAGGTCCCCGGCGCCATTCCGGTGGTCACGGTCGTGTCGACCGCCGTGTTCTCGCGGCTGATCGCCACGAACCCCTTGTCGCCGCGTGAGAACGCGATGGCGTTGGCGCCGTCGTCCCACCAGTCCACGACCGCGGTGCCCGCCACCACACGCCGGAACCCGACCATCGCTTCGATCATCGGATCGCGATGCTCGCACACCCAGTCGCCGATCACCGCCTGCTCCAGGCTCGGCGCGCACGCCACGTCGTTCGTGTTTCCGTTCGCGTCCGACGGCGGGCCCATCGAGTTCTGCACCGGCCGGCTGAACGCGTAGCTCGAGAGGATCTTCGGATACCCGTATGGCTGCGCGAGCATCCACACGTTCGCCAGGCGAAAGGTCTGACCGTCCCGGTAGCTGATCCGCCCGCCGTCGTGCTGCGTGTCGTGATTCTCCAGGAACACCACGGCCTTGTCCGACGGCATCAGGCCCCACGCGGCTTCCGAGAATTGGCTTCCCGGCTGGCCGTTGGGATCGAGCTGCGAGAGGTGCTGCCCGCCGGTGCCGAGGAACTTGTCACCGACGCCCTGGAAGATGAACTCCGTGATGTCCGCGGCGCCGCCGCTCCGGTACGCCTCTCCGAAGTAGTCGCGCGGCCCCAGCGCTTCGCCGGGCCCGGTGCTCACTTCGAGGAAGTAATATGGAATCGGCAGCCCCTCGGCTTTCACCGTGGAGTCCACGATCGTCAGGATGTCGTCCAGCTCCACCTGCTGGATGTGTTTCGCCGCGTCGATGCGGAATCCGGCCACGCCCAGCCGAACCAGCTTGATCAGGTAGCTGGCGAGCGTCTGCCGCACGTACGGCAAGCCGGTGTCGAGGTCCGGCAGTCCCAGCAGCTCGCAGTCCTGCACATTCGCGGCGTTGGAGTAGTCCGTCACCTGGCACGGCGGGTGGAAATCGGCCGGTGTGTACAGCCCCGGATAGTTGTACTTCGTGTACGCGGTCCCCGCGCTCCCCACTCCGGGGCTCGGAAAGTTCGTCATGTGGTTGATGACGGCGTCCACGTAGATGTCCACGCCCGCGGCCTTGCACCGCTGGACCATGTCCACGAACTGCGTACTGTCGCCCGACCGGCTGTGCGCCAGCGTGTAGCTCACCGGCTGGTATCGCTCGCTCCAGTCGAACGTCGGCGTGATGCTGTGCTCCTGGGGCGGTGACACCTGCACCGCCTTGTACCCTACGGGGCCCAGCACCTGCTCGCATTCGTTCGCGATGTCGGTCCACTTCCATTCGAACAGTTGCACGAACACGTCGCCCGCCGCCATGTGTCCGCTCGGGCGGTAGGTGGACGCGAGGGTCGGGCGCGGCGCCGGCGGCGTGCCGGTGGCCGGGGGCGCCGTCGGGTGGCCCGCACATGCCCCGCCGGCCAGCACCACGAGGATGCTGGCCGGCAGGTACATCGCGAGACTCATTGGCCGAACCCGGAGGCCGGCGAACGCTCCGAACCGAGGAATCGAGAGGCGCGCTGCTCAGTACCCCGGATTCTGCTTCAGATTCGGGTTCGCCACCAACTCCGATTCCGGCAGCGGATAGAGATCCCGGAAGCTGTCGGTGGCCGTGCCGGCCTGTACGCCGCCCTTCCAGGCCCACACGTAGTTGCCGCCGGTGAACTCGCCGAACCGGATCAGGTCCGTGCGGCGGTGCGCCTCCCACAGCAGCTCGCGCCCGCGCTCGGCGAGAATGAACGGCAGCGTGAGCTGGGCCGCCGTGATGTCGCCGGACGTCCCGCCGTAGGCGCGCTCACGCAACTGGTTCACGTACGTCAGCGCCTGCGCCGCCGAGCCGCCGCCGCCGCGCAGCACCGCCTCGGCGTAGAGCAGGTACGCATCGCCCAGGCGGAACATCGGGAAGTCGGTATCGACGAAGCCCGGATTCGACCCGCGCTGCCCGCCGGACGTCATGTTCGTGAACTTCGCGTTCGCGATGCCGTTCTGGAAGTTGGGGATCGCGTCCATCGACACCGTCTGGCCGTTCGTGAAGAACGTCGCGCTGCGCGTGTCGCCGCTGCCGAACAGGTTGTACGCCTCCGGCTTCATGCGGATGCCCCACCAGCAGCCGTCGATCCCGTAGTTGGCGTTGTTCATGTTGCCGCCGCATTCGGCGTGCACCAGGAAGTTCACGCCGCCGTACGTCTGCTCGTGCAACCCGTCCTGCGGGATCGCGAAGATGATCTCCGGCGATGTGTTGTTGTCCGCCTGGAACAGGTGCGCATAGCTCGGATCGAGCGAGTACGCGCCCGAGTTGATCACGGCCTCCGCCTCGGTCAGCGCGTCGGCGTAATCCGGCGTGCCGGTGTACACACCGGCGTTCATGTACACATTGGCCAGCAGCATGTCCGCCGCCGGGCCCGTGGCTCGGCCGTACGTGCTCGGACCGGGCTGGGGCAGGGAATCACGGATCGCCTTGAGCTCGCTCACCACGAAGTTGTAGATGTCCTGGCGGGTGGCCTGTTTCGGCGGCGTGGAACCGAGCGGATCGTTTTCGGTGACCAGCGGGATGTTCCCGAACAGGTCCATGCCGTGCCAGTAGCTCAGCGCCCGCAGGAAGCGGGCTTCGGCGCGGTACTGCTGAATCTGCGTTTTCAGCGCCGCCGGAACGTTCCGGCTCGCGAGCGCGGCATCGCTCGTCTCCCGCAGGAACTCGTTCGCCATGTCCACCTGGAAGTAGATGCGGTAGTACATGGCAACCACGAACGAGTTCGACGCCGCCCACATCTGCGTGTTCATCTCGGGCAGGCCCACGTCGTTCCAGGCAATTGCCGCCTCATCGGTCGGCAGCTCCTCTGCCTCCCAGTACAGGCGCAGGTACTGCGAGAACCCCTCGTCGATGCCCGAGATGTCGGGGTTGCCCGCCGGCCCCTGCTGCCCGCTCACCGCCAGCCCCGCGTACAGCTTGGCGAGGAACGCCTGGTAGGAGTTCGGGTCGTTGAAGATGTTGGCGCTGGTGATCGTGCTCTTCGGCTCCACGACCGTGTTCGTGCATCCGGCGCCGCCGATGAGCATCGCCACGGTAGCGAAGGCGATCAGTCTGTGATTGATCTTCATGATGTTCCGTCCGTTTCCGAATCGTCGATGGATGGTCACTGGCTCAGAACGTGATGTTCAGGCCGCCGGTGAACATGCGCGACCGAGGATAGATGTTGTTGTCGATGCCGTTCAACCCGGCCGTCGGATCCACGCCGCTGTATGGCGAGATCGTGAAGACGTTCTGGACGGTCCCGAAGATGCGCATCGGCTGGCCCTTGTACGTCAGCCGGTATCCCACCGTGATGTTGTCCATGCGCAGGAACTCCGCGTTCTGGACGTAGTAGTCCGACAGGTACTGCGGCGCCTTGAACCCGGTCGTGAGCACGTTGGCGCTCAGGTTGTACGGCGAGGCGCGCTGGAGCTCCTGGTAGTCGCCGAGGTTCGACTGCACGTTGTTGTACACGTAGTTGCCAAGGTACGCCCGCAGGGTGAGCCCGGCGTCCCAGTTCCCGTACGTCATGTTCGACGTATGGCCGAGGATCCACTTCGGCGCCGGATCGTGGTACGCGCGCCGGTCGGCCACGTTCACCTGGCCGTCGTTGTTGAGATCCGCGTAGCTCCCTTCCACCGGCTTCCCGTTCTGGTAGTTCTGCTTGTAGACGAAGAACGAGTTGATCGGCTGCCCCGGCTCCAGCACCTGGATCAGCGTGCCCACGCCGCCCGCCACCGATCCCGTGAGGATCTGCTGCTGCGTCGCCGCCGCTCCGGTGAGGATCGGGTTGATCGAGGTCAGCTTGTTCGCGTTGTGCGCCGCGGTCCAGTCCGTCGTCCACGAGAACCCGCTGTGGCCGCCGCGGATGACGTCGGCGCTGAGACTGAACTCTATGCCCGCGTTCCGCATGCTGCCGATGTTGGTCGTCAGATAGTTCGACAGGTTCGTGCCCGACGCCACCGGCACCGTGAAGATCAGGTCGCTGGTGTTCTTGACGTAGTAGTCGATCGTGCCGCTGACGCGCTGGTCGAGGAATCCCCAGTCGAGTCCGAGATCGTACGAGCTCGTCGACTCCCACTTGATGTTCGGATCCACCGCGCTCGGCCGGATCGTGGTGATGAAGCCATTGCCGAATTGCGCCTGCGACTGGGCGTCGCCCACCACGAAGTTCGCGTACTGCTGGTAGTTCGCGAACGCCTGGTTGCCGGTCTTGCCGTACGAGGCGCGCAGCTTCAGGTCGGAGAGGTTCTTGAACCGGCTCATGAACCCTTCCTGCGAGATGCGCCACGCCAGGGCGACCGACGGGAAGATGCCCCATGCGTTCGACGGGCCGAACCGCGACGAGCCGTCGCGGCGGATGCTGAATCCGGCGAGATACCGGTCCTTGTAGTTGTAGGTCGCCCGCCCGAAGAACGAGATCAGCCGGCTGTCCTGGATGTTGGTGTTGCTCTGCAGCACCAGCGCCGTCGGGAAGCCGTTGATGCCGAGCAGGTTCGTGCTCAACCCGGTCGCCGTCGTATACGGATACTGCGCGTTGGACTCCGAATACGAATAGCCGGCCGTCATGTCGATCGTGCCCGGCACGAATTCCACCGGCGTGTTGTAGTCCAGGTACGTGTCGAGCTGCGTGTTCGTCATCGACGGCGTGGTCTGGTACAGCGAACCGCCGGTCCCGGCTTTCACCTGTGCGTGCAGCGTGCTCGGATTGAACGTCTGCCGCTCGGAATTCGTGGCGTCGTACCCCATGTTCACGTGGGCCGTCAGCCCCTCCACCCACGGCAGGTTGTACCCCACCTGGAACGTCCCCACCGAGCGATACGTGTGCCCCACGTCCGTGCTGAGCTTCAGGATCTCCACCGGATTGTCGGCCGACTGCAGGGTGTAGCCCGGCCAGTTGTAGTAGCCCGTCGAGCTCGTCGGATCCATGATCGGCTGCGTCGGGCCCATCTGCGCGGCGTTCGACAGCACGCCCCCCGGCGTGTACCGGTTGTTGGTCCGCGAACCGAGGATGTTGGTGTGGATGTTCAGCCGGTCGTCCAGGAACCGCTGGTTGTAGTTCACCCCGAGCGACAGGCGCTCGGTGTTCGTCCCGTCGATGACGCCGTTCTGATTGAGGTAGCCCAGCGAGAGGCGGTAATCCATGCTCGTGCCGGAGCCGGAAATCGCGACGTTGTGCTCCTGGCCGATGCCGTTGCGGTCGATCTGGTTGAACCAGTTCGTATTCGCCGAGCCGAGCTGGCTCACGCTCGCCGGCGCGTACTGCTGCACGGCCGCCCGGAACTGCGAGGCGTTCAGCATCTGCGGCAGCCGTTCGACCGTCGATGTGGTCACGTCGCCGGTGTACTCGACTCGGGCGGCGCCTTTCTGCCCCGACTTCGTCGTGATGATCACGACGCCGTTCGCCGCATTGGCGCCGTAGATCGCGGCCGCCGAGGCGCCCTTGAGCACCGTGATCGACGCGATGTCGTTCGGGTTGATGAAATTCAGCGCGTCGCGGCCGTCCGAGAGTCCCGTGCCCGTCCCCCCGCCGAGCGGCATGCCGTCGACCACGTAGAGCGGCTCGCTGCTCGCGTTCACCGACGTCGGGCCGCGGATGCGGATCGAGATCCCGCCGCCTGGCTCGTTGTTGTCGATCACCTGCACGCCCGCCACCTTGCTCGTGATCATGGACTGCGGGCTCACGATGCGGCCGGGATTGAACTCGGCCGGCGTCAGTTGGCTCACGGCGCCCGTGATGTCACCGGCGCGCTGCTGGCCGTACCCGGTCACGACCACGGCCGCCAGGTTCACCGCCTGCGCCGTCAGTGCCAGGTCGACGGTCACCGTCTGTCCGGCTACGACCGTCACCGACTGACGCCCGGGACCGTACCCGATCGTCCTCGCCTCGAGCATGTATGTGCCGGCGGGAATGGTGAGCGAGTAGTGCCCGTCCACCTGCGTCAGCGCCGTGCGCCTGCCGGCCGTGACCGTGGCGCCCGCGATGGGTTGCTGCGTGGCAGCGTCCGTGATCCGGCCCTGCACCGTGCCGTCGGTTCCTTGCGCGCAAACCGGCGACGCGCCGACAAGGAGTGCCGTGAGCCCGGCGATCAACAAACGAAATCTCTTCATTCGCCTCTCCTGCCGCTCTGGGCGGGATTCTATGATTGCGCATCCGTCGCGCGCAGTCGCCAGATCGTCATACGACTCACGCGCAGTTCTCATCGACAAGCCCCCGGAAACATGCGGCTGGCATTGTCGAAGATGGCTTATAATGCAACACGCCATGGACAGCGCAAGTCACTTTAGCCACAAAGTTTGCGTGCGGGATGCTTGCGGCAATTCACCCAGCCGCGTAGCTGTATGGTCGGCGGATAGTGGATAACATCATGTCATCTTATGTCTCTCGCTGGCGCGGGCACTCCTCCTAACGCCCCGCGACCCGCCGATGCACCTTTCCGCCCCCACCCTTCCACCCTGATCTCCGAGACCGCCTCGTGCCCCACATCCAACTCGGCGCGATCGACTACGCCATCCTGATCGTCTACTTCGCGTTCGTCCTCGGCATCGGCTGGGTACTCCGGCGCTTCGTCACGAGCAGCGAAGACTTCTTCCTCTCGGGACGCGCCATTCCCGCATGGGTCGCCGGACTCGCCTTCGTCTCCGCGAACCTCGGCGCGCAGGAAGTCATCGGCATGGGGGCCTCCGGCGCCAAGTACGGCATCATGACCAGCCACTTCTACTGGCTCGGCGCCATCCCCGCCATGGTCTTCGTCGGCGTATTCATGATGCCGTTCTACTACGGATCCCGCGCCCGCTCCGTCCCCGAATACCTCAAGCTGCGCTTCGACGAGAAGACCCGCGCCTTCAACGCCCTCACGTTCGCCGTGATGACCGTCTTCTCCTCCGGCATCTCGATGTACGCCCTCGCCAAGCTGCTCGAGCTCGTGTTGGGATGGGACTTCAACATGAGTATCATCCTGTCCGCGTTCATCGTACTCGTATACATCTTCCTCGGCGGACTCACCTCGGCCATCTACAACGAAGTCCTCCAGTTCTTTCTCATCGTCCTCGGCTTCCTCCCCCTCGTCCTCCTCGGACTGAAGGACGTCGGCGGCTGGGACGGCCTCGTCGCCAAGTTGCAGACCGTGTCCACCCACGCCGGATTCGCACCCGGCGCTTTTACGCATTCCTGGAAGTATCTCGGCTCGGCCAGCGCCAACCCGATGGGCGTCGAGTGGTACAGCATGGCCATGGGCCTCGGCTTCGTGCTCTCCTTCGGCTACTGGTGCACCGACTTCCTGGTCATCCAGCGCGCCATGGCCGCCGAGAACATGACCGCCGCCCGCCGCACACCGCTCATTGCGGCGATTCCGAAGATGCTCTTCCCGGCGCTGGTCATCCTCCCCGGCATGATCGCCATCGCCGTCACGACCAGGAGCGGCCCCCTCATTCCGCTGGGCAGCGACGGCACCCCGAACTACAACCTCGCCGTGCCGATGATGCTCGCCCACTATCTCCCCACCGGGCTCCTCGGCCTCGGACTCACCGCCCTCATGGCGTCGTTCATGTCCGGCATGGCCGGCAACGTCACGGCCTTCAACACCGTCTGGACCTACGATCTGTACCAGAGCTACATCCGCCCCGGACGTTCCGACCGCCACTACCTCCGGGTGGGCCACGTCACCACCGTGGTCGGCATCCTGCTCAGCATGGCGGCCGCCTACGCGACGACGCGATTCAACAACATCATGGACATGCTGCAGCTCGTGTTCGCGTTCGTGAACGCGCCGCTCTTCGCGACCTTCCTGCTCGGCATGTTCTGGAAGCGGACCACCGGCCACGGAGCCTTCTGGGGTCTGCTCATCGGCACGGCGGCCGCCGCGATTCACGACGGTCTCGTGCTGCCCCTCGGCGCCGTGGCCGGCATCAAGGGCGGCTACCTGGGCGCCGTCGTGCACGTCTACCCCAGCGAGATGGCCCAGAACTTCTGGACCGCCATCATCGCGTGGACCGCGTGCTTCCTCGCGACCATCGTGATCTCGCTCGCCACGCGGCAGAGGAAATCCGAAGGCGAACTCGGCGGCCTCGTCTACTCGCTCACGCCGCGCCTGGTCGAAGGCGACGTCGTCTGGTACAAGCGGCCCGCGGCGCTCGGCGTGCTCGTGCTCGGACTGACCGCGGTGCTCAACATCATCTTCTGGTGAGGCAGATATGAATCTCGATATCCGGCTCCCGATGGGCCTGATGTTCTCCATCCTGGGAGCGATGCTCTCGATCTACGGTCTCGTTGCCCCCACCAGCATCTACGGCGCCTCGCTGGGCATCGACGTGAATCTCTGGTGGGGGCTCGTGCTCCTCGCCTTCGGCCTCTCCATGCTCACGCTCGCCCTTCGCGCACGCCGGAGGCGGCACGAAATCATGAAGGGGAGCGGGAAGCAGTAAGCAGTTGGCAGTTGGCAGTTGGCAGTTGGCAGTTGGCAGTCCGCAGTCCGCAGTTGTCTGCCGACTGTCCAGCTGTCCGACTGTGGTTTCTAGTACCCTCTCGCTCCCCCCGTCGCCCGCGGTTCGACCATCCCCGCCCACCCCCCGGCCACGCGCATCACAGCATTGGAATTCGCGAGATGCCCCACCGGGTACAATTCGTATCCCATCGCCGTCAACGAGTCCGCGACCGCCGGAATCAGTCCGCCCTTCTCGTAGATCAACTTGTCGGGCCATGCCTGCTGGTGGATGCGCGGTGCCGACATCGCATCGGCCAGCGACATGTGGTGGTCGATCACGTTCAGGATGACCTGCGTAGTCACCGTGATGATCGTCGGTCCGCCGGCGGCGCCCACGACGAGCAGCACCTTCCCCGTGCTGTCGACGACGATCGTGGGCGCCATCGCGCTCAGCATGCGCTTGCCCGGCGCGATGGCGTTCGCTTCCCCCTGCACCAGCCCGAACTGGTTCGGGTGCCCGGGGTCGGAGGCGAAGTCGTCCATCTCGTTGTTCAGGAAAAATCCCGCGCCTCCCACGTAGTTGCCCGATCCGAACAGGCTGTTCAACGTCGTCGTCGTCGACACGGCGTCGCCGGCGGAATCCACGACCGAGTAGTGCGTCGTGTTCATCCCCTCATGCGCCACCTCCGCGAATGTCGGAGTCTTCGACGCCTTGTCCGGCAGGATCGAGTCGCGGAGCGTGCGCGCGTATGCCTTGCTGGTCAGCTTCTCCACCGGATTCTTCACGAATGCCGGATCCCCGAGCTCCGTATTGCGGTCGATGAACGCCCGCCGGAACGCTTCGGCCACGTCGTGGTCGTACATCGTGCTGCCGAAGGCGGGCAGGGTGGGGAAGGTCTCGAGGATGTTCAGGATCTCGACCTCGATGATCCCGCCGCTCGACGACGGCGGCATCGAATAGATCGTGTCGCCGCGGTACGTGCCCTTGATCGGATCGCGCCACACCGGCGTGTACTTCGCCAGGTCGGCCTTCGTGATGATCCCGTGATCGCGATGCATCTCGGCCACCAGGCTGTCGGCGATCCAGCCCTTGTAGAAGGCGTCGGTTCCACTATCCGCGATCGCCGTGAGCGTGCGTGCGAGCCGCGGCTGTTTCAACAGCGTCCCGGCCGCGATCGGCTTCCCCGCCGGCATGAACACCGAGGCGCCTTCGTACGGGCCGATCAGCTTGGCCCCGTCGGCTATCGCGCGCGCCAGTGCGGTGTCCACCGTGAAGCCATCCGCGGCAAGGCGGATGGCCGGCTGCATCACGTCGTGCAGCGACATCGTGCCGTACTGCTTGAGCGCCGCTGCCATTCCTGCCACCGCGCCGGGCACCCCCACCGACAACGCCCCGATCCGGCTCTTGTCGGTGAGCTTGCCGTGCGCGTCCAGATACATGTTCCGCGTCGCGGCCAGCGGTGCCACTTCGCGGTAGTCCATAGCCGCGTTCCGTCCATCGGCCATGTGGATCACCATGAACCCGCCGCCGCCGATGTTGCCGGCCTGCGGATAGGTCACCGCCATGGCGAATCCCGTTGCCACCGCAGCGTCCACCGCGTTTCCACCCTTCTGCAGGATTTCCACCCCCGCCTGACTCGCCAGGTCGCTGTTGCTCGCCACCATGGCGTGCGGCGCCATCGTGGCTTGGCGATCCCGCCCGACCGTCCAATCCGCAGGGAATCCCGCCGGCCGCGTGGCCGGCGGGGTTCCTTTGGCGCAGCCGCTCGCGGCGGCTGCGCCCAGCACTACTGCCCAGAGTGTCCGATTCACATGCCCACCGAGAATCTGAGGTAATAGAAGGCGCCGTCGTAGCCGAAGGGCGACAGTCCGCTGTACAGGAAGATGCCGCCACTCGAGTTGGCCGCAATGGTGCGGTCCGGGTAGACGTTGAACAGGTTGTCGGCGCCCGCCGTGACGGACAGCAATTGCGACAGGTGGTACGACGCCGACAGATCGGTGATCCACTTCGCGCTGTACGTCTGATCGTTGGCCGGGGTGGTCGCGATGCTTGTGACCGATCCGTACCACGATTCGCCCAGATTCACTCCCACCTTCTTCCACTGCCAATCCGCGTTCAGACGCAGGTTGTCATGCGGCTGGGCGACTTCGGTGAGCCCCCGCTGCGTGCGGTCGAACAGCTGCGCCTGGAACGCCGCGAGTTGCGGCGGCGTCGAATCGACGTGCGTGACGTGCGTGTAGTTGTGGTTGTAGCCGCCCGTGAACCGCAGCATGCCCGCGTAGCCGAGGTCCTTCCCCGCCTGCAGCACCACGTCCACGCCTTCGGTGCGCGTGTTGATGGCGTTGGTGAAGAACCGGCCCCCTTGCACGCCCGGGTATCCGGCGTTCGTCAGCAGCTGCTGGATCGCCGTCCCGATGAAATTGCCGGACAGCACGATGCGATGGCGGATGTCGATCTTGTAATAGTCCGTCGTGAGCGTCACGTTCGGCGTGGGCTGCATCGTGACGCCCAGGCCGAGGTTCGTGGACAGCTCCGGCCGCAGGGGCTTGGCCCCGAGCGCCTGGGCTTCAGGGCTCGTGACCGGGAACGTGCGGATGTCGAACGGCGTCGCGACCCCGTTCACGGCGATGAAGTTCGTGGAGGTCGTCGAGAAGTTCTCCTGTCCCAGCGACGGCGCCCGGAATCCGTTGCTCACCGATCCCCGGAGCGCGTAGTGCGTGATCGGCTCCCAGCGCACGGCCAGCTTGCCCGTGGCCGTGCTGCCGAAGTCGGAATAGTGCTCCGCCCGGCCCGCCACGTCGATCAGCACTTGCTTCACCGGGTTGCTGGCCAGGTCCACGTAGCCGGCCAGGTTCGTCCGCGCCACGTTCTGCGCGTCGCTCGGACGGAAGCCGGGAAAGACCTGTGCGCCTGCCGCCGCGGCTTTTCCGGAGTCCGGCCCGTCGAGAATGGGCACGCCTCCGTTGATCCACGACGCGTTGTCGCCTGCGGTGATCCCGTAGTGGTCGCGCCGCGCCTCGCCACCCCACGCCACGCTCAGTGGCTGCGCCCATCCGATGTTGAACGACCGCTGGACGTCGAGCGTCGTCGTCCACTGGTCGAACTCCATCGTGCCGGCGTTGAACGAGGTCGGACTGGCCGTGCCCATGGACACGTTGACGCTGTTGTCCACGTCGTACCGGAACGTGTTCCGGCCGAATACGCTGCCCAGGTCCCAGTTCCAGTCGCTCAGCGTGCCCTTGAATCCCAACGCATCCGAGTAGTCCCAGATGTGGCTGCCGATCAGTGGCAGGAAGCCGTTGGGGTAGTAGGCGCGCAGCGTCCGGTCGTCGAGCGCGCGGCGGAAGAACCCGGCCGCGAGCCCGCGCGAGTAGCTCACCCCGCCGAACGAATAGAAGTGGACGTTGTCGTTCACCGGAATGTCGAGATTGTAGAACCCGGCGCCGCCGTTCATTTTGGGATCGCCCACCCAGCTGTCGATGCGGTTGTTCAGCACCGCGATGTTATTGCGCGGATCCCCCGCGAAGTACTGCGTCCGCGTGTCCCGACCGCTCCGGTTCGTGCTGTCCCGGTTCCGCATTTCACCGCTGAGGTTCAGGTAGCCGCCGCGCGGCAGCGCCCAGCTGTAGCTGCCGTCGGTCACCACGGTCTGCCCGTCGCCCGCGTTCGTCTTCCCCGTCTGCACCGACAACTCGCCCGGCGCATCGGACTTGAGGATGATGTTGATCACGCCCGCGATCGCGTCGGAGCCGTACTGCGCTGCCGCGCCGTCGCGCAGGATTTCGATGTGGTCGATCGCCGACGGCGGGATGGCGTTGAGGTCCACCGCCATCGACCCGCGCCCAACACTGCCGTTGATGTTCACCAGCGAGCTGTTGTGCCGGCGTTTCCCGTTGATCAGCACCAGCAGCTGGTCGGAATTCAACCCGCGAAGCGTGGCCGGCCGGATGTGGTCCGTCCCGTCCGTGACCGAAGGCCGCGGGAAGTTGAACGACGGCGCCAGCATCTCGATGATCTGCGAGGTCTCCGTGCGCCCGCTCTGCCGGATTTCCTCCGCCGTGAACACGTCCACCGGAGCCGGCGCGTCCACAGCCGTCCGGTTCGGCTGCCGGGTGCCCGTGACGACCACCGCGTTCAGCGTGCCGACCGCCCGCGGAAGCGAGAAGTCGTGGACGGCGGTCTGTCCATCTTCCACCGTGATGCTGTCCACCTGCACGCCGTAGCCGAGCAGGCGTGCCCGGATCTGGTAGCGGCCCGGCGGCGCCGAGAAGGAATAACGGCCGTCCGATCCCGCCAGCGCTCCGTACCGCGTCCCCATCAGGGACACCGAAGCGCCCTGCAGCGGTTCATGGGTCGAAGAGTCCGTGACCGTGCCGGTCACGCGTCCCATCGCCACGTGGGGGACCGCCGCCGGCGGGGGACGCTTCACCAGCATCGCCTGGCCTTCCTCGGTGAACACCACGTCGACTGAAGTGCCGAGCAGAATGTCCGTGAGCGCTGCCGCGGTCGTGATGTCCTCCGCCTCGAGCTGCACGCGCCGGTCCACCGGCACCTCCAGGCTGCTGTACGCGAACCGCAGACCGGTCGAATCGCCGATCGTCGTGAGCGCGTCGGCCAGCGTGACGTTCTCCAGGTGCAGCGCCAGCCGGCGATTCAGCACGGGCGTATGCGCCACGTCCACCGGCACCCATGCCGTTGCCGTCGGCGTGAAGAATCGCGGCGCGCTGTCCTGCAGATCGGTCGACGGTCCTCCGCTCGCGTACTGTGGCGTCTCCGCGGGCACGATCTGTGCGCTCGCGATGACGGCCGCCATCCCTACCAGTGCTTTCATCCAGTGACGCATGACTCGCTCCTTTCGAATGCCTCGTTTCCTGCGGTCCACGGCTGGCGATCGGCCGTCAGCTCTCCCTTCGGTACAACACGACACGATCACGCTTCCTCACCGCGCGCAACGGCAACACCGTCGTCAACGTCGTCACGGCTTCCTGCAGCGACTCCGCGTCGAACGACGCGCTGAATGGCATCGTCGCCAGCGAGGAGTCGCCCAGCACCACGGGCGTCGCATACCAGCGCCCCAATTCGCGCACCACCGACGACAGGGGCGCCTCGTGGAACACCAGCCGCCCGTGCATCCACGCGGTGTACGCCGATGGATCCACGGTCCGCACCGATACCTTCGAGGCGCCCGCAGCCAGCAGTCCCATTTGGTTCTTCGTCAGCACGGCGTCCGGCGACACCGCGGCGTCGGGCGCTCCCAACGCGACCGACCCTTCCGACACCACGACTTCCGTCCCGCGGTCCCCCGGATAGGCGCGCACCACGAATTGCGTTCCCACGTCTCGCGTCACCGCATTCGCGGTGTGGACGACGAACGGTTTCGTCGAATCGTGCACCACCCGGAAGTCCGCGACGCCGTCCAGATACACGTCCCGCGACCGCGCGTCGAAGTCCGAGGGAAACTCCAGCCGGCTCGCCACGCCCAGTGTCACCTGTGTTCCGTCGTCCAGACGGATTTCGGCCCGTTGTCCCCGGGTCGTCGCCACGCGCCGCATCGTCGTCGCAGCGCGCCTGGGCGCGGGATTGGCCGCGATGTCCACCATGCGGAGGCCCACCACCCCGATCAGCAGGACGGCGCAGGCCGTCAACGGAATCGCCCACTGGCCGCGTCGGAGGGCGAAGGCGCCCGCGAGTATTCGAGGGCGGCCTCGCCCGCCCACCCTCACGCGAATTGCCGGCTCGTCCCAGGGCGCTGCATAGCGCGGCTCCGCTCCTCTCTCCGGACGGTCGAGGCGCGACGCGATCCGTGCCCATGCCGACGCGCGCTCGTCCGCGCCTGCGCTCGGCTCCCACGCACGCAACGCGCGCATTGCATCCAGGTAGCGCCGCCGATCGGCCGCTTCCGCGGCCCAGGCGCGTACGCGCCGGCGCTCCGCCTCAGGGCTGTGTCCGAAGACGAACCGCCACAATACCGGCAGCTCCATTCCCTGGTACGGGGGAAACTCGGCGAGCGGACCTTCGGGCGAAAGCGGGCGGGCGGGCTTGCGGTGGTCGTCCGGCATGTCTCATAGGAGACATCGGACCCCACTCCACCCTGAACGCCATTTTCTGGACCGGCGGTATGCGGGTTACCCGAGCCCCTCATCCTCGAGCCACCGGGCGAGCCGGCGCCGCATGAATCGCAGCGCCCGTCCCATGTGCGTCTCCACCGTCTTCACCGAGACCCCCAGGCGGTCGGCGATCTGTCGGTTCGACAACTCCTCGTCCCGCCGCATCAGGAACACGTCACGTGCTCTCGGCGTCAGGGCCCTCGCGGCCTGCTCGGCGGCCCGCGTCAATTCAGTGAAGGCCGCCTGGTCTGCCGGTGTCGGCCGTGGATCAGGTAGCGCGCCGTCGGAGTCCCGGCCGAGTTCCGGCAGCCGTGCCTCCACCGCGCCCCCGCGCGTACGCGACCCCCGCGCACGAACCGCCGTGTTCTGCACCGCGCGTCGCAGATATGCTCGCAGCGAGCTCGCCACCTGCCACCGGGAGCGGGCCCGCCAGATGGAGAGGAAGACGTCCTGCACGACGTCCTCTCCCACCTCGCGCGATCCGCTCACGTGTTCGGCTACGCTGAGCAGTTCCTCTCGGAAGGCCCGGAAGATCATCTCGAGCGCCAGCGCATCTCCCTCTCGAACGCGCGCTACCGCCACCTGTTCGGCGTGCCGCGCTGTCAGGTCGAGGTGGGCGTTCGATCGCGTGGAGTCTGGGTTCACCGGAGGTCGGGAGGGTGGGTGTGGGCCCTACGTATATCCCACTCCGGACTCTGGCGCCAACTCTTTTGGAATCCATGCGTTTCCTGCAGCAGCGAAAAACGGCCCCGGATTGGTAATCCGGGGCCGCCCGATCGAGACCTCGATCTGATGCTGGTGGCTCTGAGGTGCTCGAGTGGCCAGGGGCAGAATCGAACTGCCGACACGCGGATTTTCAGTCCGCTGCTCTACCAACTGAGCTACCTGGCCAAGACCGCGAAAGGTAACCGGGCCCTCCCAAGCAGATCAACCACAACACTGATCCAGGATCGGGGCGACGCGGCCGAGCAAACATTCGTTTCTATCTCCGTTCTGCTCCGCCTGCTTTCTCTCTCGATTTCACCTCGCCTTCTGTCCAGCCGTTTCTTACATTTTTTGCCACTTGTCGCGGTGCGCCGTGCGTTTGCACCCGGATCGGTGACCGCCTCGTTACAGCGGTCCCACTGCCGAAACGTGACGGCCGTCGCCGAAATTCGGGTTCTACTCACGCCATCGCGGGTGATGGCTGCAGTAGCGACCGCGGCGCCACGTTTGGTGCCCTTCTTTATCTCAGGAAACTTATATGAACATTCTCCGTTGGACGCTCCGCGGCGCAGTTGCGGCCGCTCTGGCGATGGCGGTGCCTTCCGTGCTGGCCGCGCAGGGTGTGACGACTGGTGCCATCGCCGGCACCGTGACCAGCGACCAGCATGTTGGCGTTGAAGGCGCACAGGTCCAGGTCGTCAACCAGACGACGGGCTTCGCGAGCCGCGTCACCACCCGCGCCGACGGGCGCTACACCGTGCCGGGACTCGAAGTCGGCAGCAACTACGCGGTGACCGTGCGTCGCATCGGCTTCCAGCCGCAGACCCGCCAGGGTGTGGTCGTGGTACTCAGCCAGGTGACCCGCGTCGACTTCGAGCTCGTCACGCAGGCCACGCAACTCCAGGCGGTCAGCATCGTCGCCGAGCAGAATCCGGTGATGTCGTCGTCCCACACCGGCGTCACCACGACCATCTCCGACTCCGCGCTGCGCCGGCTGCCGACGCTGAACGGCAACTTCACCGACTTCGTCGCCCTCACGCCGCAGGTCTCCACGGTGGGCCCCGGCCTTTCCGGCGGCGGCACCAACAACCGCTATAACAACATCCAGATCGACGGCTCCACCGAGGCGGATCTGTTCGGTCTGGGTTCCACCGGCCAGCCCGGCGGTCAGGCCAACGGTAAATCCATCGGCCTCGGCGCGGTCAAGGAATATCAGGTGCTGCTGTCGCCCTTCGACGTGCGGCAGGGCAACTTCTCCGGCCTCCTCGTCAACGCCGTCACCAAGAGCGGCACCAACGACTGGCACGGCTCCTTCTACGGCACCACCCGCAACCAGGGCTACACGCGGAGCCAGCCGTACATCACCAACTACGACCAGTCGCAGGGCGGCTTCAACCTCGGCGGGCCCATCGTCAAGGACAAGGCGCTCTTCTTCGTCGACGCCGAGTGGCAGTCCCGGACCGCGCCCGCCACCGGCCCCTACGTTGGCAGCTCACTGCCGGGACCATCGCAAGCCACCGTCGATCAGGTCAACCAGGCCCTCGCGGCGTACGGCATGCCCACCGGATCCGGCGCTCTCGTCAACAACGGAAACCCGCTCGCCAACGTCTTCGCCCGGTTCGATTTCAATCTTCCGGGAAACACCCAGTTGGTGATCCGTGACAATTACGGCCGCGCCGTCCAGGACATCTTCAGTCGCTCGGCTTCCAGCTTCGCGCTGGATAACAATGGGTACCACTTCACCTCGAAGAAGAACGCTGCGGTTGCCCAGCTCCGCACCCTGTTCGACAACGGCAGCTTCAACGAACTCCTGCTCAACTACGAGACCATTCGCGACCGCCGGAATCCCGGCGTCATCGCGCCCCAGGTGACCGTCTACAACGGCGGCTACGGCATCATCGACGGCGCGGAGCGGTTTTCGCAGGGCAACCAGCTCGATCAGGACCTGATCGAGCTGACCGACAACTACACCCTGCCCATTGGCGGCGCCCATCGCGTCACCTTCGGCGCCACGGGGCAGTGGTACAAGGTCCGGAATCTGTTCACGCAGGCGTCCTACGGCGTCTGGACCTTCGGCACGCTCGACTCGTTGAATCAGGGCATCGCCCGGCAATACATCGTCGGTGTTCCCCTCTCGGGCGACGGCGCCGTACGCTTCCGCGCCGGCAGCTACGGGGCCTACGTTCAGGATGAGTGGACCGTCAGCAACCAGCTCTCGGTGACCTACGGGCTGCGGATGGATGATCCCATCTTCTTCTCCAAGCCACCGTTCAATCAGTCCGTGTTCGACTCGCTGGGCCGCAACACGCAGGACATTCCATCGGGCAACATCCAGTGGTCGCCGCGCGTCGGCTTCAACTGGGACGTCACCGGCGACCAGAAGAACCAGCTCCGCGGCGGCATCGGCCTCTTCACCGGCCGGCCCGCGTACGTCTGGCTCAGCAACGCGTTCCAGAATTCGGGCAGCGTCGGCGTCGGCGTTCTCACCTGCAACGGCGCGGCGGCTCCGGCGTTCACCGCGGCTGCCGTCTCGAGCCCGCCGCAAGCCTGCGCCAACGGACTGACCGCGAAGGCCGGCGGCGAAATCGACCTCCTCAGCAAGAGCCTCAAGTTCCCCCAGAACGCCCGGTTGACCATCGGCTACGATCGCGAGCTCGCCGGCCACTGGATCGGAACCCTCGAGGCGATGTACACCAAGGGCATCAACAATCCGTTCTACCAGAACATCGCGCTGGCCGGACCCCAGGGCACGGACCCCCACGGCCGCGTGTTGTACGGGCTGACGCCGTTCAATCCGGTGCTCAAGCACACCGATCGGAATACCGTGCTCGACGTGTCCAATCAGTCGCACGACTACGCCTACAACCTCACGGCCGGCATACAGCGGCGCTTCTACAACCATTTCGAAGGCTCGCTGTTCTATACCTACTCGCACGTCATGGACGCGCAGAGCCTTTCGTCGAGCACGGCGTTCTCGCAGTACCGCTTTGGCCGCGACTGGGCGGGCGATCAGTCCGATGCCACCGCGACGCGTTCGATCTTCGAACAGAAGCACAAGATCGTCGGCACGGGCACGTACAGCTTCCCGTCCCGCACGGACGTCAGCGTCATCTACCAAGGCGGGTCGGGCCAGCCGATCGACTACGTGGTCAACGGTGACATCAACGGCGATGGGTTCTCGCTCAATGATCCCATCTACATCCCCACCGACGCCACCGATCCGACGCAGATGCAGTTCGCGACGACGACCTTCAACGGTCAGACCGTGACGGCTGCGCAGCAGGCGGCGGCGTTCAACAAGTTCATCAATTCCAATCCGTGCCTGAACAGGCAGCGCGGCCACATCATGTCACGCAACAGTTGCACGACGCCGTGGACGAACCTCGTGAACCTCGCCGTTCGCCAGAGCTTCGGAGCCGGCCGGTTCCAGAACTTCTCGCTCGAGCTCGAGGTGTTCAACTTCCTCAACCTGCTCAACAACAACTGGGGCCAGCAGCAGACGGTCCTTTTCTCCGGCTCCCAGACGCTCCTCGGCTACCGGACGCTCACCGGTGGCAACCTGGCGACCGGTCAGCCGGTGTATACGTTCGATCCCAGCTTCTCGACCTGGGACGCGAAGAACCTGGCGTCCAATTACCAGTTGCAGTTCCAGTTGAAGTACGCGTTCTAGCACAGCGCGCGCGGCCTGGAGCCGCAGACAGGTTCTGAATGCCAATCGGCGGTGGGTCCGGAGCGGACCCACCGCCGATCTCTTTCTGTCCGACTGTCTAGCTGTCCGACTGTCTAGCTGTCCTCCTGTCCGACCCCCTCACCCTGATCACCGACTTGATCCCGCCTCGCACGTTGAAATCCCCCGCCACTTCCATCGCCCGCGGTTTGCACGCCGCGGCGAGATCGTCGAAAATGCGGTTCACCGCCCGCTCGTAGAAGATGCCGTCGTTGCGGAAGCTCCACAGGTACAGCTTCAGGCTCTTCAGTTCCAGGCACTTCTGATCCGGCGTGTACGTGATGGTGATCGTCCCGAAGTCGGGCGCTCCGCCCTCCAACAGCTTCAACTCCTGAGCGTCGCTTTCGATGCCTCCCACAGGACAGAGCGACGTGAATTCGTTGCACTCCATCCGGATCTCGTAGTCGCGTCCGGCGTACGGATTGGGGAAGGTCTCGAGCAGTTCCGGTTTGGGCATGATTGGTTCTGGCGGATTCCGCCATGAAGTGGTACGTTGGCCGTGAGCAGGCGAACCCTTCTCGCCTGCCGTCGCCGCCGCGAGAACGGCGTGGCGGTCCCGCCCCCCGGCAAGCCCGGGGGGCTTTCTCGTTAGCGGCCCCTGAGCCGCCGGGACATTTCTTCCAGCAGCGTCCGGTCCTGGGGGCTCAGGCTGTCCAGTCCCTGCTCGGAGATCTTGTCCAGCACGCGGTTCAGCGCTTCACGCTTGGCATCGCGTGCCACCGAGCGGGGAGCCGTGCTCGCCGGCCGTTCGGCGACGGCCGCCTTGCTCTGCGCGACGATTTCATCCACTTCGTCGCCGCGTCGCGCCCGGGGCATGGTTCGCGGGATCGCGCGCGGGGTCTCGTCCGTCGGATCGGGCGCCTGCGCCATGCGATGCCGCAACTCCTCGATGCTCGCCGGATTGGGGCGTTTGAGGTAGAGAAGGGCGAATGCGAACCCACCCAGGTGGGCCAGCGAACCCCAGCCGCTCGCGCTGCCATTTGCGACGCCCAGGGAGAGCAGCGACCCCGTTGCGAGAGCCACCATGGTCCACACCCGCAGTGGCATCACGCCGAACACGTACAATTCCTCTTTCGGCCAGAGCCACGCATAGGCCAGCATCACGCCCAACAGCCCCGCGGTCGGTCCCACGAGAATTCCGCTGCGCACGAACATCGCGTGCGCCAGGGCTCCTCCGGCCGTGCACCAGACGAAGAATCCCGTGAACGCTTTCGTCCCCCACAGCCGCTCTACGCGTGGGCCGAATACCAGCAGCGTGAAGAGGCCAACCACGAGCAGCCCCGTCCCGCCCGGGACGAGCGCGTAGCTGACTGCCGTCCACCACGCATGCCCCACGAGCGATGGCCGGAACCCCAGCCAACCCATCAGGTCGGCCGGCGTTACGATCGTCGCCTCCAGCAACCCCGCTCCCAGCCATGTGATGGCAAGCCAGCGGACGGCTGGAGTGATCTGGTGTGGCTCGGTGTGCTCTGCGGTCGGAAATGCCATCGGTACCTTCAAACGGTCGCCGTCGGTTGCGGCAGGGCCTCTTTCATGAGCATGACCAGTCTGACGCCGCGGCGCCAGCCCCTGGCTCACCCTAGCGCATTCCGGTGGGGCGCGGAAGCCGGGGCAGCAGCCGGATATCTCTGTGCAGGGCCGAGGCTTGCTCCATGAACGTCAGCCAGCGCCGGTTCTCGCCCGCCCCCTCCAGCACCGGATGCACGACCACCGCGATCTCCGGGCTGGCCAGGTGGGCCTGCGACAGTATGCGCAGGATCTGACCGTCCGGGGTCTGGTCGTCCGGCGCCAGGACCAGCGCGTGGGGCCTCGATGCGGAAGCGGCGGTCCGAAGCGACGCGAGGGCGCGCTCCACCGCCGCGTCCGTCGGCCGGCCTTCCAGCGTCACCTGATACAGGGCCAGAAATCGTGCGATTCCCGCCACTGCCTCCGGCCGCTGTCCGTCGCAGTCCATCATCACTGGCAGCTGCGGCGCCCGCGCCTGAAATGCTGCCTGCAAGAATGCCGCGTTCGCCATCGGATCCCGGCCGGTCACGCTGATCGAGTGATACGTCGATCGCCCCGCTACCCGTTCGAGCTCGCTGCTCAGGGCCTCGGGCGTGTACATCGTCGCCGTTTCGGCTTCTGCGGCAAAGCGCACGAATAACTGGCGCCGTCCCAGCCAGAGTCCGTTTGCCTGTACGCCTGCTGGAACCCCGGCCAATGCCGCCGTTGGAGGAACGACCGCCATTACGCTCTCCCTCGTCCACTCAGTGCCAGCATCGCGATGCGCTCACAAAGTTCGGGAAATGCAATGCCCGCCGCCGCCGCCGCCTGCGGAATGAGGCTCAATTCGGTCATCCCCGGCAGCGTGTTTGCTTCGAGACAGTACGATTCGCCGGATGCCGTCAATCGGAAGTCGATCCGGGCATAGCCGCTCAGCTTGAGCGCCCGGAATGCACTCATGGCCTGCTGCTGGAGTGCTTGTGTCTGTTCGCGTGAAATGTCCGCTGGAAACCGTTCGTCCGCCATGCCCGGCGTGTACTTGCACTCGTAGTCGTAAATC
Source organism: Gemmatimonadaceae bacterium (assembly GCA_036393195.1). GTDB lineage: Bacteria > Gemmatimonadota > Gemmatimonadetes > Gemmatimonadales > Gemmatimonadaceae > JADGGM01. The sequence goes on from DASVWN010000012.1 coordinate 31,401, forward strand.
TCGTGCTTCGGAATGATTTCGCCAACGGGGAGCACTTCGTCTCCCAGGACCCCGACCGTCAGCTCGCGCCCTGCAATGTATGCTTCGATCATCACCTCGTCGTCGTAGCGGCGCGCCTCCGCTATCGCCGGTTCGAGATCGGCGGGTTGCTTCACCAGCGTCAACCCCACCGTCGAGCCTTCACGCGACGGTTTGACGATCACCGGAAACCCGAGCTCCGCCCGCACCTGTTCTGCGCCCGCCGGCGCCATGAGCCAGTCCGCCGTGCGCACCCCGGCCACTCGCAAGACCCGCTTCGAGAGATCCTTGTCCATGGCGAGCGCGCTCGCCAGGTGTCCGCTTCCGGTGTAGGGCAGTCCCGTCAGGTCGAGCAGCGCCTGCAGCGTGCCGTCTTCGCCGGTTCCACCGTGCAGCGCGACGAACACGACGTCGGTCTCGCCTCGCTCGGGCAGAAACTTCGCCAGCCGGCCGAGCGCATCGCGTGCCAGGTCCTCCAACGTTTCGCGGTGTGGCGGCGCCGTCTTCACGAGTTGCCCGGCCACGAGCGCACGCTCGTCTTCCACGCTCAGCGGGCCGCGCGCCGTGTCCACCGCGGCGACCTGGTGTCCGCGCGATCGAAGCGCGGCAGCGATGCGGAGCCCCGATGCGATGGAAACGTCGCGTTCCGAAGAGGTGCCGCCAAGCAGGACGGTGATGCGCACGGGCCTTTGACTGGAGAGTGGGCAAGCGGCGGTGGGCCGGCTACCGCGCCATGAGGAACGACAGCATGTCGGAACGGGTGACGATCCCGGTGGGCGCGCCGTCGGAGTGCACGAGAACGGCCGGGTTTGCCTTGGAGAGCAGCGCGGCGACCGTGTCCACCGGCTGCGAGGCCTCCACGACGGGGAAGGGCGGCTCCATCACTTCGCTGACCGTTGCGTCCAGCACCTTGCTGTTCTCCAGCCCCTTGCCCGAGAGCGACCATTCGCTCACCGAGCCCACGCAGTTCGCCCCGTCCATGACGGGCAACTGCGAGACGTCGTGCAGCGACATCAGCCGCAGGGCCTGCCGCACGCTTGCGCCCGGACTCACACTCACGATCGGCTGCGCCGTGGACGGCTTGGCGCCCACGACCTGCGCCAGTGTCGTGCGGTCACCATCCAGGAGCTGGTTCTCCCGCATCCATTCGTCGTTGTACAGCTTCGACAGATAGCGTTCTCCGGTATCGCAGAGAAAGGTCACCACGAAGGCGCTCGGGTCGTCGATCCGCCTTGCCACGTCCAGCGCCACGTGCCCGATCAGCCCCGCGGACCCGCCGACGAACAGGCCTTCCTCGCGGGTCAGCCGGCGAGCCATGGCGAACGCATCCTTGTCGCTCACCGTGACGTAGTCGTCGATCACCGACATGTCGAGCGTGCCGGGAAGTTTGTCCTGGCCGATGCCTTCCACCTTGTACGGCGCGCCTTCTCCGTGGCTCTTGCCCTTGCTGCGCCAGAGATCGGCAAGAATCGACCCGACAGGATCGCCGGCGATGATCTGAATCTTCGGATTCTTCTCTTTCAGATACCGCCCAACGCCCGACAGCGTTCCCCCCGTGCCCGCTGCCGCGACGAAGTGGGTGATCCGCCCTTCGCTCTGTTCCCAGAGCTCGGGACCCGTGGTGTCGTAGTGCGCCTGCGGATTCGCTTCGTTGTAGAACTGGTTCGCCAGCACGGCATTCGGGGTCTCTCGGGCGATGCGCTTGGCCATCATCACATAGTTGTCCGGATGGTCGGGGGGCACGGCCGTCGGCGTGATGATCACCTCGGCGCCGAACGCCTTGAGCAGCCGTACCTTTTCCTGCGACATCTTGTCCGGCAGCGTGAAGATGCAGCGATATCCCTTGAGCGCCGCCGCGATGGCCAGTCCCACCCCGGTATTGCCGCTCGTGCCCTCGACGATCGTCCCACCGGGCTTCAGCTGCCCTTCCCGTTCCGCCCGCTCGATGATCGGCAGCCCGATGCGGTCCTTGACCGAACCCCCCGGATTGAAGAACTCGGCCTTCCCATAGACCGGCGTGCGGATCCCCCGCATGACGCGGTGCAGGCGAATCAGCGGGGTCCAGCCGATCGTTTGAAGGACGTCGTCGTATGGCTTGCGATTGCGAATCGTCGTCATCGGAGAGGGGCGTTGCCGTTGAAAAGTTGGAGATGCTCCCAAGCTGGCTGTCGTCCGCGGCGGACGGCCTGCCGTTGCCGGAGATCGCGAGAATTTCCGGCCATCATCCGTCCTTCGCCTGGCGCGACAGGTCATGCAGCATCGTCAGCGCTGCCAGTGGCGTGAGCGTGTTGACGTCCAGGGCGCGCAGTTGCTGCACCACCCGATGCTCATCCGCTCCGAACAGGCCGAGTTGCGCCGGGGATCCGCTCCGCGCGGGTGCGTGACGATTTCCGTTTTCGCCCTGCAGTCCCTGCACGAGCTGTTCCCCTTCCAGCAGCCGCAGCACGTCGCGCGCCCGGTCGATCACGGCATTCGGCAGTCCGGCCAGTCGCCCGACTTCGATGCCGTAGCTCCGATCGGCGCCCCCGGGCTGCAGCCGATGCAGGAACAGGACCTGGTCCCCGACTTCGCGGACGGCAACATTATAGTTGCGAACGGCTACTAATTCTTCCGCCAGCTGTGTCAGTTCGTGGTAGTGCGTCGCGAATACCGTCTTACACCCCACCTGGTTGTGCAGGTGCTCGCTCACCGCCCACGCGATCGAGACGCCATCGTACGTGGAGGTCCCTCGTCCGATTTCATCCAGCAACACGAGGCTTCGCGCCGTGGCGCTGTGGAGAATGTTGCTCGTCTCCGCCATCTCCACCATGAACGTCGACTGCCCGCGCACGAGATTGTCGCTCGCTCCCACACGCGTGAATACGCGGTCCACCACGCCGATCTCGGCCCCGGATGCCGGCACGAAGCTCCCCATCTGGGCCATCAGGACGATCAGCCCGATCTGGCGCAGGATCGTGGACTTGCCCGCCATGTTCGGTCCCGTCAGGATGATCACCCGCGCATCGTCCGAGAGTGCGAGATCGTTGGGAATGAACTTGTCGCGCGGCATCATGCGTTCCACCACCGGGTGTCGACCCCCGGCGATCGTCAGGCCGAACCCCTCGTGCAGCCGCGGACGCACGTAGTTCTCGCGGGCCGCCGTCTCGGCGAGTCCCGCCACTACGTCCAGCGTCGCCACCGCCTGTGCCGCACGTTGCAGCCGCCTGATTTCGCTCCCCGTTCGCCGCCGCAGATCTTCGAACAGCGTGCGTTCCCGCGTCTCGATTCGCTCGGCCGCCGATAGGACGCGCTCCTCGTACGACTTCAGCGCCGGGGTCACGAACCGTTCGGCGCCGCTGAGCGTCTGCCGTCGTTGGTAGTCCGCCGGTACGAGGTGAAGGTTGGCCTTCGTCACCTCGATGAAGTATCCGAAGACTCGGTTGTACCCGACCTTGAGCGAGCCGATGCCCGTGCGGTCGCGTTCTTCGGACTGGATGCGCGCGATGGCATCCTTCCCGCCGTCGCGCAGCGACCGCAGGTCGTCCAGTTCCCCGTCCACGCCCGGCGCGATCGTCGCCTCTTCGCCGATCATCAGCGGCGGTCGTTCGACCAGCATGCGGTTGATCGCTGCCGCCAGATCCGCACATGCATCCCAGTCCGAGAGTACTTCGGCGAGGATGCCGGTTCGCCCGATTCGATTCACGGCGTCGTGTACGTCCGGAAGACGGGCCAGGGACGCGCCCAGCGCCTTGAGATCGCGGGGCGTGCTGCGCCCGAGCGCGGCCTTCGTGCCCAGTCTCTCCACGTCGCGCACACCGTCCAGTGCGGTGGTCAGCGCCGATCGGGCCAGCGCGTCATCGACGAGCGCCTCCACCGCATCCAGGCGTGCTTCGATGCGGCTGCGGCTGGTGAGCGGAGCCAGCATCCACTGGCGAAGGAGCCGCGCGCCCATCGGTGTCTTGGTCTGGTCGAGCACGCCGGCCAGCGTTCCGCCGGCGTCGCTCCCCCGCAGCGACTCCACCAATTCGAGATTGCGCCGCGTCATCTCGTCCAGGGGCATCACGCCCCCGGGGCGTTCGACGATCGGCCGTGCCAGCGTGACACCCGATGGTTGAAGCTCGCGCAGATATCGGAGGAGCGCGCCCGCCGCACTCACCGCCGCGGTGTCCTCGACCAGGATTCCCAGACCCTCCAACGACAGCACGCCGAATGCCTTCGCCAGATCGTCGTGTGCCAACGACGCGTCGAATTCCCACTCTTCCCGTTCGGTGACCAGTGCTCCTTCTGCCCCGGAGGCGACGGCGGGTACGATCCCCCCCCGGCGCGAGGTCAGAATCTCCCGCGGCGCCAGTCGTGCCAGCACCGGTTCCAGTTCGCTCGCGCTGCTGACGATCAGCCGCAACTCTCCGGTCGAGACGTCCGCGGCGGCTACCCCGATCTCATGCCCCTGCGTGTGCACCGCGCAGACGAAATTGTTCCGCCCGCCCTGGAGCAGGTCGTCCGCCAACGCCACACCGGGTGAAATCGTCTCGATGACCTCTCGCCGGACGACGCCCTTCGCGAGCTTCGGGTCTTCGACCTGCTCGCAGATCGCCACTCGGTGGCCCCGCTCGACGAGCCGCCGGATGTAGTCGCTCGCGGCCTTGACCGGCACGCCGGCCAGGGGCACATCGGCCGCGCCGCCATTGTTGCGCGCCGTGAGCGTCAGTCCGAGAATCCGCGCCGCCAGTTCGGCGTCATCGAAGAACATCTCGTAGAACTCGCCCATGCGGAAGAACACGATCGCGTTCTGGTGTCGCGCCTTGATCTCCCGGTACTGCTGCATCAACGGGGTCTGCGCCATGGCGCCTAGCGCTCGTCCGCGCTGGTGACGAATCCGTTGATGCCGGCCTTCTTGAGTTTCGTCAGTGCATCGTTCGCTTCGTTGCGTGTCGCGTAGTGCCCGACGCGCACCCGGTACGGCTTGCGCGTTCCCTCCACGCGAGCATCGAGGCCGCGGGTCCGGAGCCGCGCCACCAACTTCTGCGCCTCAGCCGCCGTCGCGAACGCCCCCACCTGGACCGAGTATCCGCCACGGCTCGTCTTCACGCCGCTTCTGGTCGCTTCCGGTTTCGGCGTCGGCTTCGCTTGCGCTCGCTGGCGCGCCCGTTGTGCGGCTTTGCGCACCGAATCGGCGCGGACGCTGTCCGCCTGCGCGATCGAATCCGCCCGGGCTCGAGCAGCGACGGCGTCACACCGCGGACGGTAGAAATTCATCTGGTTTTCCAACTCCACGTCGCCGGCTGGAATGGCGGCGCGCGCCTGATTCAGAATGTCGCAAGCCTCGGTGTCGTCATTCTGCTCGAAGAGCAGTTGCGCGAGCCACAGTCCCGTGCGCGCGCGCTTGGGACTGGCGGGATTGTCACGGAGGAAGCGTTGCAGGTGGCCGATAGCCGATGCGCGGTCGCCTTGTGAGCGCTCGATCTGTGCCAGCTGCAACAGCGCGTCCCCGGCATGCGTCGACAACGGGTATTCCACGACGATTCGCCGGTAGTCCTGCGCCGCGGCGGCGGCGGTCGGTGCCACCATGGCTCGCCCGTACAGCGCGTCGCCGTACGCCGTGGTGCCGACCGGCGTCACGGCGAAAATCGAGTCGACGATCTTCCGCCCCGCCGCCGTCTGGCCGGCGATCACGAGCGTGCGCGCTCGCGCGAAAGCCGAATCCATGGCCGATGCCGGTTGTACGGCAGTCGTATCCGCGTTCTGCGCCCGTGCGAGCGACGCGCCGCCGGCCAGTATCATGGCGGCACAGATGCCATGGATCGTCGACGTCAAAGACTTCATCATGCCACTCTCTGTCGTGCCGGATTCCGGCATAGTGTCAGGATCAGCGTGGACAGCAGTTGCTCTTCCGACGACAGGCGGGATTCCTTCAGCGCGTCGTCGGCCCGCGCAAGCGCCGAGAGCGCCATGTCCAGGTCCCGTTCCTTCCAGAGGCCGATCGACTTCGTCCACGCGGAGACTGCTTCTCCCCATGCACGTCCCGTATATCCCCCGCCGGACTCCTTCAACAACGTGAAGTATTCCTTCGAGAGGCGCGCCGGATGCATCCCCCGCGCCTGGCCCCACGCCAGGGCCAATGTCTGCATCGTCAACGCCATCACGATCGTGACGGCTGACGTCTTGGGTTGCTGCAAGACGACCGGCAGTACGGCGAGAGCTGTGGACGCGTCGCGTTGGGCGATCGCGTCCAGGAGATGTCCCAGGGTCTCTTCGCGCCGCACTCCAACCACGGCGGCGACCGCCTCTTCGTCGATCGCTCGGCCCCCGGTGTAGCTGACGAGCTTTTCGACTTCGAGCCCGAGCAGTGATAGATCGGAGCCGACGACGTCCTGCAGGAGTGCAATGGCGTCCTCGGAGATCGTGGCGCCTTCGCTGGCGCGCTCCACCTGTCCGGCGATCCATTTCGGCACCTGCGCGCCCGTGAGCGCTCTGCATTCCACGGACACGGCTCGGCTCGAGAGCTTTGGATCCGGCTTCTCTCCGGTGGCCGTCACGAGCACCAGCACCGCGTCTGAAGAAGGCGCCTCGAGATATCCGTCCAGCGCGTTGCGGGCGTCCTTCCGCAATGCACCGACGTCCCGGATCACCACGACGCGGCGCTTCGCCATCATGGGCGGCGTGCTCAGGATGACCCCCAGCTCTTCTCCCTGGAGATCGGCGCCTTTGCGCTGATCCAGATTGAACGCCTCGGTGGCCTTGTCCACCGCCGCTGCGAGCAGCTCGCGGACGGTGGTCTCCTTGAGATAGTCGTCCTCGCCGTACAGGTAGTACGCCGGATCGAACCGTCTATCTCTGAGCGCTGCCTGAAATGCCCGGTGTTCTACAGCCTTCGCCATGCCGGGAATATACGGCTTCGGCGCCGGCTCGGCCCATCGCGCTCGCTACGGCGAAGCGCTCGGCGCGCGCAACGCAACTTCGACGAGATGCGGGTCCGCGGCCTGTGAGGCAATTGTGCCGGGAACCAACACCGGGAACATCGTGGCCGTGGTTCCGCTGAACTCGAGCCCGACCGCTGGCTGTTCCCCGCCAGCACCACGCGTCAGCCTGCCGCCCGCCGGTGTTTCCGCGACTTTCGTATTCGTCGGCTCGAGCCCGGGAGCCTCGATCCGGCTCGAATGCAGCGCAACCATCGCTCCGACGGCCACGGCAACCGCAGCTCCCAACCCGATCGCGATCCGCGCGCTCGAGGCCGATATGCGCGGTGGAATCCGATCCTCGGAATTCTGGAGCTTCACCTGCAATCGACCCATGAAGTCGGGCGACGGCTCGATCTGCGGCAGATTTCGCGCAACCAGGAGTCCGCGACGCATGGCCAGGTTGCGACGCGCACATCGGACACATTCGTCGAGGTGCTCGTACATCTCCGTCGACTGCCTCTCAGTGAGCAGGCCGTCGATGAACGCCATGTACCGTTTGCGGAAGGTGCGACAGTTCATGGACCCAGGGGCGTGGATAGGTCGGTCTGCCCGGGATACCCACAACCAAGCCACCAGTTCCCAACCCCTTGACCACACCGATGAGCGCCTCTCGTTGCCGGGAGGCGCTCATCGGTGTTCGACGCAGGATCCAACGCTCGTGCTGCTGGTATAACCTCTAATGCTTGTTTTAGAGGTTATCTCTCATCCGACCATCGGCTCGATAATGGCGGCGAACGCATTCCGCGCTCGATTCAGTCGCGACTTGACGGTTCCGAGGTTGCAGTCCGTGATCTCGGCGATCTCCTCGTACGACTTCCCCTCGATCTCGCGCAGGACGAACACCTCGCGATGGTGTTCGGGGAGCTGCTCCACCGTTTCCTCGACGAGCTGCCGAAGGTTCCGCTTCTCGAACAGATCGTCCGGGCGGCTCGTGTAGTCTTCGAATTGAAGTGGGCGCTCACCCTCTTCACGATTGTTCGTGATCGTCTGGAAAAGGATCAACGGATTCCGCGACCGATTCCGCAGTTCGTTCTTCGCCAGGTTCGACGCGATCGTATAGATCCAGGTAGAAAACTTCTTGGTCGTATCGAACCGGTGGATGTGCCGGTATACGCGGATGAAGACCTCCTGCACCAGGTCCTCAGCACGTTCGCGGTCGCCGATCGTGCGATAGATGAAGTTCAGCAACCGGGTCTGGTAGCGCTCGACCAGTTCCTGGAACGCGAGCTCCTCCCCTTCCAGGAACGCCCGCACTACCGCTGTGTCGTCGGCACCGCGGAGGATTTCTCGGCTGGACGGCTTTCGAAGAGATGGGTGCTTGAGCGCGAGTTCTGGCATCGATGTGCTCCCGTTCTTGCGTGACCACGACGGGTTGAGAGGCCCGACAAAACAGGCCGATCTCCCATTCCGCACATCTCAAGAAAGCACATCGTATGCCGTGCATTCCGCTGGCGTTACAGGCTCGTAATATGCTGGAATATAATTACTTACGAGAATGCGACGCGCAGGCGAGTCGTCCTGTACTGTCCTCGATTGTGGACAGAACCAACGGAACTGACCTTTCCTGTATACAATTCCATATTGGCGCCTCGGCCCGCGGGCGCTCGGCGCCGCGGCACCGCGCCGGTCACCTAGCGCGACGAAAGGCCAAACTGAGCCGCGTAGAGGATGGCGAGTGCCGTCTTTGCGTCGCTGATCTCCCCCGTTCGGATCAATTCCATCGCGCGCGACAGCGGCATCGGCTCGACACTCATGAATTCGTCCGGCTCCCTCGCCGAGGGGCCCTCCCGCAGTTCGGTCGCGCGGAACACGTGGATGCACTCGTCCGTGAAGCCGGGAGTCGTGAACATCGTGTAGAGATGCTCGACATGCGCGGCCCGGAACCCGGTTTCCTCTTCCAGTTCCCGCGCCGCGCATTGCGACGGTGTTTCTCCCGCATCCAGGCGTCCTGCCGGGATCTCGTACAGATAGCCGCCGGCGGCATATCGATACTGCCGGATCAGCACCAACCGGGGGTTCGCCGAGGTCGGATCACCAAGGATCGGCACGATTGCGCTGGCGCCGGGATGGCGGATCATTTCCAGTTCCCCAACGCTGCCATCGGGAAAGCGTACCGTATCGACGTCGAGGTTGATCACTCGGCCGGTGTACACCCGACGTGATTCAGCCTTGCCGGTCTGTGCCCCTGTTGCGGGCCGGCCACTCATTCCCCGGGCTCCACGTCTTCGGGCGCCGTGACGTTGATCGGGCCCAATTCCAGCCGTTCGAGTGGTTCTTGCACCACATCAGGGTCCCCCACCGCGAGCACGAGCAGCTGGTCGGGGTGCAGGTGCACCCGTGCCGCTTCCAGAACGTCCTCGGTGCTGATGGCGCTGATGTTGTCCCGGTACCTATCGAAGTAATCGGCGGGATATCCATAGGTAATCATGTTTGCCAGCGCCGTCGCGACGGCCATGGTCGTCTCGAACCGAATCGGGAAGACCCCGCTCAGAAAACTCGTCGCAAGGCTCAATTCTTCACTCGTGATCGGAGCCTGCTGAAATGCCTCGATCTCCGAGACGACCTCCCGGGTCGCGTCGGCGCTCACCCCGCTTTCCACAGCCGTGGACACCACGAACGGTCCCGCTCCACGCCGCCATTCGAAGGCGGAATGGGCGCCATACGCATAGCCATGGCGCTCGCGGAGGTTCAGGTTGATGCGCGATGAGAAGAGGCCACCCAACACTGCGTTCATGACGACCAGCTTGAAGTAATGCGGGTGCGTACGTGGCACGCCGAGATGTCCGATGCGTAGTTCCGATTGCGGGGCATCCGACTTCGCGACGATCCGGACCTGTCGCGTACGACTCGCCACCTCTTCGGAAATTGCCGTCGTGGGACCCGGCACTCCGGTCCACCCTGAGAATGCACGCTCCGCCATCGTTGCGGCTTCGTCGTGACCGATGTCCCCGACCATGATGAGGGTTGCTCTCGCCGGTACGTATTGCCCCTGGTAGAACCGCACGACGTCGTCCCGATGCACTGCGGCAATTGATCGCGAGCTTCCGGCATCGCTGCTCGAATATCGAGAGGCCGGCGCGTACAGATAGTGCTCGAACGATTCGTCGGCGAGCTCGCGCGGCTCCGTCCGCATTTGCAGTCGCGCGGCTCGCCGCTCCGCCTTGAGACGCGCCACGTCGCGCTCTCGGAACCCCGGCGCCTGCAGAACTTCGCTCAACAGGCCCAGGGCGGCGGCGGCATGATCCCGCAATACCGAGAGTTGGACCGACGCACCGTCCCAGTCCGCGCTGATGTCCACCGTTGCCCCCAGCTGCTCGAACGCATCGACGAGCGTCGCGCCGTCACGCTCCATCGTCCCTTCGAGGAGCAGCTTGGCCGTCAGGATCGCCAGCCCCTCCCGGCCCGCTGGGTCCCGCGTTGCCCCGGCATCGAGCAGCGCCACGATCGATACCAGCGGAAGTTTCCTGACGGGCGCCGTGATCAACTCCACCCCGCTGCCGAGACGGCGCCGTTCGAAGGCTGGAAAGTGGTAGGGGCGGGGCCTTCCCGCGGCGGGCCGGGCTGTCGCCGTCGGCGTCATCGCATTTCCTCCACGGCGCTCTGGTCCTCGACCGCTGCCGACTCTGTCTCCCGTGGTACGTACATCAAACTCGCCCGGTTGTCCTCGCCCAGGCGCTCCTGAATGAAGGCATTCACCGCGTTGCTCGTCACCTGCCGATAGCGCTCCAGCTGTTCGTTCAGGAGCCCCGGGTTCCCGAAATACGTCGCGAACATCGAGAGCCGGTCTGCCCGGTTCCCCGCAGACTGGAGCGCACTTACCAGTTCCGATTCGATCAGTGCCGACGCTCGCGTCACCTCCGAGGCTGACACGCCATCGCGTCGAAGCGCATCTACCTCTGCGACCACGGCTTCGTGCAGGCGGTCCGCCGGGACGTCCGGGCGTGCCGTCACATCGAGCACCAGGAGATCGCTTCCCCTCGGGAGGTCGAACGTGAACGCCGTCGCTTCAGCGGCTACCTCGCGTTCGCGTACCAGGCGTCGGTACAGCCGGCTTCCATTTCGCAGCCCGAGCACCGCGCCGCAGATGCTCGCGGCGTAATACGCGTCGCTCCCGAATACCGGCGACCGGAATGCCAGGAACAACCGCGGCAGGGCAACGCTGTCCTGAACTTCCTCACGTAGCCATCCCCCGAACGTCGCAGATACGTCCATGGACGGCCGGTTGGCCGTTCCTGCGCCGCGCGGGATCTCACCGAAGTACCGTTCGACCCACGGGCGCACCGCTGATGAGTCGAAGTCCCCCGCAATGGAAAGCACCGCGTTGTCCGGCGTATAGTAGGTTCTGAAGAAATCGGCAATGTCGTCGAGACTCGCGCGAGACAGATCCTCCATCGATCCGATCAGTGAATGATGGAAGGGATGTCCCGGCGGAAAACAGAGCGCTGGCAACCGCTCCCACCACGTGCCGTAGGGCTGGTTGTCCACGGACCAGCGCCGTTCGTTCTTCACGACATCCCGCTGCGTGTCCAGCTTCTCCTGCGTCATCGCCGGGAGCAGGCGGCCCATCCGATTCGCTTCCAGCCACATCACGAGTTCGAGCTGGTTTGACGGCACCACTTCGAAGTAGTTCGTGCGATCCAGCCACGTCGACCCGTTGAGCGTGCCGCCTGCTCGCTGAATCAGTTCGAAGTGCTCATTTGCACCGACGTCCGCCGATCCCTGGAAGAGCATATGCTCGAACAGGTGCGCGAAACCGGTGCGTCCCGCCCGTTCGTTCGCAGAGCCGACATGATACCACAGGTTCACGCCTACGATGGGCGCCGTGTGGTCTTCGGAGAGCGTGACGAACAATCCGTTCGCGAGCTGGAATGTTTCGATCGGGATTTGCATATCCTGAAGTTGCACCCCGCGCCGCGCCACAGGAACCCTCTTGCTGGCCAATCGAGGGCCGTGGCGGCAGGAGCTGAATTAGTAACTAAGTACCACTAATTAGCCGCTTCGCGAGTCGTGAAGAACGCCAATGGCGCTTTGACGGACTCGCTGATCCGGTACTCCCAGCGCTCTTTCCAGTTTTCAGATATCGGACTCGTCTGCGTGGGGGAGAGAAGCGGCACCAGTCCGAACCGCCGTGCCAGGATCGTCAGCCGCAGCATGTGGAACGGATCGCTCACCAGAATCACGCTGTCCGACCGTTGTGCGGTCATCATCGCAGCCACGGCGCGCAACGACTCGTTGGTCGTCCGCCCCTTGGCTTCCAGCAGGATTGCGGAATCCGGCACGCCTTGTTCGACCGCGAACCGCCGGCCCACCGCCGCCTCGCTGGTTGTGTCCCCGTGACCGGTCCCGCCCGTCAGGATCATGCGTGGTGCAAGCCCTCTGCGCCACAGTGAAACGGCGTGCTCCAGCCTCGCCCGCAGAACCGGCGACGGATGGCCCACGTACTGCGCGGCACCCATCACGACGATTGCCCCCGCATGCCGCGTCGTATCCCGCCGCCCCCAGACCACCACAGCCGCCAGCGAGACCAGCCACCCGGCTCCCAGCACGACGACCACTACGGCTACAACACGCTTCCAGGGAGAAGGGCGCCTCGGCTGCATGCGCGACAAGCTAGTGACACGCGCTCCCCTGCGGGAAGTGAGCGATCACCCTATCCCGTCACCGAGAGCAGGCAGAGCCAAAGCGCTTCCACCATGCGGCGGCGGTGCGACGGTGGTTCGACAGGTGCCAGCGCCGCTCCTTCGGCCATCGTCAGCAAGACGTCCACGATCAGGTCCTGCGGCAGGCTGGGGACGACGCCCAGCACCTCGAAGACGAGATGCTGCTGTCGCTCCAGCTCCGCACGCACCGTTGCCAGGACCGCATCCGCCGCGCGTACTACCGAGGTTCGGCCGGACATCCTCAGGTTCAGAGCAACGCGCAGGTCCTGGGCGGTGAGTTCCGATTCGAGCCAGTCGCTGAACCCGTCTACGGGATTCGTATGCCGCGCCGGCCCCATTGTCAGGGCGCCTCTTGCCATTACGTCATGCCGACATCGCTCGGCAACAGCGCAAAGGAGCGCGTCCTTGTGCTCGAAGTGGTAGTGAATCAGCGCCTTGCTCACGCCGGTCCGCCGTGCCACCCGCCCCGAACTCGCCGCCGCCCAGCCTGCCCGGCTGATTTCCACTCGTGCGGCGTCAACAATCCGCGCGCGCGTCTCCTCGCCGTCGCCCCCGATCTGCGATCGTTCGCTCACGATCAGATCCGGATACTCTCGCCCGCAGCGGGTATTGCGGTCTTGTACCCCAGCCCGTGCAATGTCTTGGCGAAGTCGTTCTGTACCTCCTGCTCCCCATGAACCAGCGTCACCGGCGGCCGACGGCGGGCGGCGTTGGTGGTTTCGCCCAGCCATCGAATCATTTCGTCCCGGTCCGCGTGCGCGCTGTAGCCGTTCAGAACCTGGACTTCCGCACGCAGAGGTACGTCTTCGCCGAAGACTCGAATTTCCGGCCGCCGCTCGACGATCCGCCGGCCGAGCGTATGCTCGGCCTGGAAGCCTACGATCAGGATCGTGTTGCGCGGTTCCGGTGCGCCGTGGGCCAGGTGATGCAGAATCCGTCCTGACTCCGCCATCCCCGAAGCGGCTATGATGACCGCCGGCGCATTCAGCGCGTTCAGCGCTTTCGACTCCTCAACCGCTCGGGTGTATCGAACGAGCGGAAAATCGAACGGGTCCCCGATGTGGTTCAGCAGCTTCTCGCTGGGATCGAAGGCCTCCCGATGCATTGCGAACACACCAGTAGCATCGATCGCCAGAGGACTGTCAACGTAGATGGGTATCTGGGGGATCTGCCCCTCGCGGAGGAGCATGTGCAGGTCGTAGATGATTTCCTGGGTCCGCCCAACAGCAAACGCCGGCACCAGGACCCGGCCCCCGCGACTCGCGGTCGCACGGACGATCGCCCCCAATTCCTTTCGCATGTCCCCGGTCTTGGGGTGAATGCGATTTCCGTACGTCGATTCCAGAATGACGTGGTCCGCTAACTCGGGCACCTGCGGGTCTCGAATGATCGGCTGCCCCGAGCGCCCGAGGTCTCCCGAATACACGAGCCGACGGCGGGCTCGGTTCTCACGACAGTCCAATACCGTAATCGCCGAACCCAGGATGTGACCGGCGTCCAGAAAGCACGCCTCGACCCCAGGAGTTACCTCGAATGACCGGTTGTAGGGAACCGTGCGGATCAGCTCCATCGTCCGATTTACATCTGATTGGGTATATAGTGGCTCGATATAGGTGCGATGGTGTCTTTTGAGATAGTCCGCATCCTTCTGTTGGATATGCGCGGAGTCGGCGAGCATCAAGGCGCAGAGGTCGCGGGTTGCGGGCGTCGACCACACGACCTTGGAATACCCGTTTCGAACCAGGTAGGGCAGCCGTCCGGAATGATCGATATGCGCGTGTGACAGTACCACGGCGTCGATCTGTTCGATCGGAGCTGGCAGCTCCAGGTTCTTCCGATTGCTTTCGGCCCGGTGTCCCTGAAACAGTCCGCAGTCGAGGACTACCGTGCGAACACCCACTTCCAGCAGGTGGCAGGACCCCGTGACCTCGCGAGCGGCGCCACGGAACCTGACGTTCACGTCAGGGTTCCCGCTCGCTCGGCCGCTGGAAGACTACGGTCAACCGTTCGCCATCCTGCGAGATCATCGCGGGCTCCCATCCCGACCGGCTGCGTTCGTTCAGTAGGTCGGTCAGCGTGTCCTCGTCGTCTCGCACGTGTCGCGTCAGACGTACGATCACCGCCTGGTATTCTTTCATGTTCGCGAAGATAGTACTTTCCGCGCCATGCACACCACCCCCGACTTTCCCACGTTGCGCGTGGTGGACCATCCGCTCGTCCAGCACAAGCTCACCCTGCTGCGTGACCGCGCCACCCCCACCAAAATCTTCAAGGAGCTGGTCGACGAGATCGCCACGCTCATGGCGTACGAAGCCACGGCTGATCTCCCGCTCGAGCCGGCTTCCGTCGAGACTCCCCTCGAGACCACCACCGGTCAGCGGGTCATGGGGAAGAAGCTCACGCTCGTGCCGATCTTGCGTGCGGGACTTGGAATGGTCGAAGGCATCTGCCGGCTTGTCCCGTCCGCGCGTGTTGGTCATATCGGCCTTTATCGGGACCACGACACACTGCGGCCGGTGGACTACTACTTCAAGGTTCCGAGCGATGCCGCTGAGCGGGATTTCTTCCTGCTCGATCCGATGCTTGCAACCGGAGGGAGCGCCGCCGCGGCCGTTGCGTCACTGAAGCGGGCGGGCGCGTCCCGTGTTCGATTTCTCTGCCTGGTTGCGGCGCCGGAAGGCGTGCGTCGCCTCGCCGCTGTACATCCGGACGTCGTTGTCTTCTGCGCCGCGCTCGACCGGCAGCTGAACGAGCACGGATATATCCTTCCGGGCCTCGGCGACGCCGGCGATCGCCTCTTCGGAACCAGGTAGCGTCTGCTTCGCCGCGCGCTGTCCGTGCCGCTCTTGTTCGCTTCTGGTCAGATCAGTATGATTCCGCGTCCGCGCTTTCCCCGCGACGCTCTCTCGATACCGGCTGAATGCTCATCAACCTGCTGCCAGATTTTTTCGCAGTTCTCGACAGCACGGATCCCCTCGCCGCATATCAGCGCTATCTCTCCGCTCATCGTCGAATTCTCGATGGGTACTGGAACAACTACGTCATTCCTCCCGACGGGCCGCACTTTCTCGAGATCCTCCGCGGCGTCGTCTCGGCAGACCGCAGCGATTTGCGTTCGATGCTCGAGCGCACCGACGTCGTCACACTCGCACGACAGGTCGAGGAGCGCTGCTCGCGTGCTTTCCAGATCGATGTCGACTTCGACGTCGTCCTGATGGTCGGCGTTGGCGGCGCCAATGCCGGCGAACTGGTTGTCGACCGTCGCGGCGTCGCCTTTGTCTGCCTCGAGCATTTCACGGGCGTTGCCAACCCGGATACGTTCGGACTTGGGCTCGATCCTGAGTTGGTGCCCTTATGGCTGGCCCACGAAATTGCCCACGTGGTTCGCTACACATCCCCGGGTAGCCGCTCTGAAGTTCATTCTCTCGTTCAGGAGTCCGGCTACTATTCGTACTGGGAAACCGGGCGTACCGTATCGCTTCGCGAACTCATCGTCAACGAAGGCCTGGCGGTGCATGCTTCCCAGCTGGTCAGCCCTGGCCATGCTGCGTGGGAATACTTCGGCTACGTGCGCCGCCAGTACGCTCGAATTCGCGAGCTGGAACCCGTCATCCGGCAAGCGATCGAAGGCGATCTGGATCACGGGGCGCTCGGTCTTCGCCTTCGCTATCTCTCCGACGGAATGAGCGACGACGCCAGGATGGTCGGTCGTCATGTGTTGCCGGAGCGCAGCGGCTACTACATCGGCGCACGGATGGTCGCAGGCGCCATCGAGAGCCGGGGACTTCCTTGGGCCCTTCGGGCTTCGGCTCCTGAGATTCTGGCGCTTTCTACCGGAGCGGCTGCAAGCGCCTCGTAGTGCTTCTTCGACGCCCAACACCTTCGATTCACAGCCGCATTATTTCCCAACACAGAAGGAACTGAAGACGCGTCCCAGTACGTCTTCCACGTCAATTCCTCCCACCAGTTCCTCCAGGATCCGCGCGCTTTCGCGCAGATGTACCGCACTCACCGTCGCCGGCAGGTCCTCTGACCCGCGGGCGCTTTGAAACGCTGTCAGTTCGTGGAGCGCGCGCTCCAGAACTTCGCGATACCTGGTGTGCGTAACTACCGGCGATTCGGCATCCGGCAGTTGCGCCTTCTGGGCTATGAGCTCCGAAACGCGTCCGACCAGCCGCTCCAGCCCCTCTCCGGTCACCGCGCTCACTCCAAGTGCTCCCGGTATCCCCGGGTATTTCAGATCTCGCTTTGTCTGCACGGGTATGACAACGCCAGTCGCATCACGCTCGGCCTCTTCTCTCGCGGCAACCAGCGTTTCTTCGGAATCCCCGCACGCCAGGACCGCCGCCGCATTCCGCACGTACTCCCGCGTCAACGTAACCCCCAGCTGCTCGACCTGATCGCTCGTCTCCCGCAGTCCGGCAGTATCCACCAGCCGCAACGGCACCGGCACCGTATCGAGAACCGCCTCCAGCGCATCACGGGTCGTGCCCGGAACGTCGGTGACTAACGCTCGCTGTCGTCCAAGCAGCGCATTGAACATCGACGACTTTCCGACATTCGGCGCTCCCACGATCGCCACGACTGCTCCATGCCGTACCAGCTCCCCGGCGGGAGTCGTATCGATCAGCCATTGAATGGACCTGACCAGGTCGTCCGTCGCGTTGCGGATCCGGACGTCGTCCACCGGTCCGTCGTCTTCTTCGGGAAAGTCGATCTCGTACGCTGCGAGGGCTTCGAGGCCGAGAATGTCCTCCCGCAATTGCACGACTCGGCGAGACAAGCCGCCGTCGAGTTGCCGCAAAGCCAGCGTTGCGCCGGCGGTCGACCGGGACCATATCAGGTCGTTGACCGCTTCCGCTTGGAGGAGATCCAGTCTCCCGTTCATGACCGCGCGCCGGGTAAACTCACCGGGTTGCGCGGGGCGCGCGCCCGCCGCGACGAACTCTTGCGTAATTCGGGTCGCCGTAACTATCCCGCCGTGGCAAACAACCTCAACGGCGTTTTCCCCGGTGTATGAATGCGGCGCCTCGTATCGAATGACGATGGCCTCGTCCAGGATCTCACCGCTCTTCGCGCGAAGCCTTCGAAGTACCGCAACACGCGCCGGTCCGGGTTGCTCGCCGGTGAGCAATGCGAGAATTCTGGCGGAGTTTTCGCCCGACATTCGTACGATCGCTAGCGCACCGACGCCAACGGGCGTCGCAGTCGCCACGATTGTGTCATTGGCGATCATTGCTCTAGCATTCGACCGCGCAAATGTCCGCCACTATTCGTCCTTTCGTCGCGGCGCGCGTCCTCCACTGCCGGCCACTCCCGCGCGCTCGCGAGCCAGCAGCCATTGCTGTGGTAACGCGGCGATATTCTGGACTGCATAATACAAGTTCAATCCGGCAGCGAACCGGAAGAACATGAAGGTGAGCACAACGGGCATCATGTAGCTCATCATCCGTGTTTGCGGCGTGGGGGGCGTGCCTCGCATGCCGATCCACGACAACGCGAACATCGAAAGTCCCATGACGAGCGGCGTGATGTAGTACGGATCGGCTGCAGAGATGTCATGCATCCAGAGGAACGACACTCCTCGAAACTCGATGGTATTCAGAAACACGAAGTACAGAGCAAACAGAATCGGCATCGGCAGCATCATCGGGAGGCATCCCATCATTGGGCTGAACGGTGTCATCCCGTGAGACTGATAGAGTTTGACGAGTGCCTCCTGCTGTTTTCTCGGGTCGTTCTTGTACTTCTTCTGAACCTCAGCGAGCTCTGGCTGAATCCGCTGCATCCGAATGCTCGTCCGCATGGCGCTCTGGTTCAGCGGCCAGAGCAGGAGACGAACTACGACGCCGAAGATGATGATCACCCATCCGTAGCTGAGCCCCGAAGACCGCTTCATCCACAGCAGCACTCGCGTCACGATGGTCGCGAACGGCTGCACGATGCTGTGAAACCAGCCGGCATATGGATTGACCTGGTCGAGTCCGTGTCCGAGCGTTCGCAGCCGTTCGAACTCCTGTGGTCCCAGGTAGAGCTCGAATTCCGCTCGCCCCGCTGTCAACGGAAGCGAGACGGTGCTGCTGGCAAATGGCGCGAGTTTCTGTACTCTGGCGCTACCCGTGAATTCGGCGTTCAGGATCCCGCTGTCACGCGTCACCAGGGCAATCAGGAAGTACTTGTTTCTGAGCGCTACCCACTCGAGCGGTCCGGAAACCGTCGTCGTCGATCCGGAGTCCAGCTTGGCAAACGGCACGCTCTCGACACTGCCACCCGCAGTTCTGAATCCGTATGCAAGGTGTCGAATATCGTCCGCGGTATCCGTTTCCATTGAGACGAGCGTAGACGGAAGCGAGACGAGGAGCTCGCTTCGTGCTGCGACATCCTTAACAACAACGGCTACATGGACGAGGTACTTGCCAGAGTCTGACGCCGGGCTCGTGTACGATATCGTTGCCTCATGCCCGTCGATCCTTCCTTCGTACTGAACAATCTGCTGACTGTCGATCGTTCGTACGCTGCCGGAGAGTTGCCCGTTTGAGACTGGAATCGTTGAATCCCCGCTCCGTAACCCGAAGCTCATCAACGGTTGGTTCGGCCCTGATTCGAGAACCACGGGCCCCTTGGCCCTTGCCGTATCACGAGACCCGTAATCGCGCAATACTACCCGCAATGGTGACGCGGTCGCATCCGCGTACCAGACCGTCATGTGCGGGCTCATTGCCGCAAGGCTGTCCGACGTACTGCCAATTGGCAGTGCTCTCGCGCCCGGCTGGTACTGTTCGCTCGACGCCACGGGCGTCTCCTTGCTGCGTACCGCCGCACTATCACTGCCCGCCTGCTTCGCTGCCGTCGTGTCCCCGCTCAACGACGGAATGGCTTCCGCGGAATCCGCTCGAGGCACCTGTCTCGTACCAGGAAAGAGCAGCGGCGTAACTACGATCACTACTGCCGTAAGGATCACAGCTAGAAAGACGCGTCGGTCCATGTCGTAAGAGCCGCTTGTTAGGGAACCGGATCGTACCCGCCCTTACGGAACGGGTGACAGCGCAGAATTCTCTTCGTGGCCATCCATGTACCACGACGCGCGCCGTACTTCTCCAGCGCTTCGATTGCGTATGCCGAGCAGGTTGGATAGTAGCGGCATGACGGCGGAAGGAGTGGACCGATCCAGAGTTGATAGCCTCGAACCAGCAATACCAATGCACGTTTCATGCATCACTTCCGCTACTGTCCGCCATCTTCAACGACCCTTGAATCACCACTACCTGTTGTCTCAACCGATCGAAACTCTGTTCGTACGCCGACGGCCTGCATCGAATTACGATGTTCGCGGAGCCGCTTGCGGGCAGCAGCAGGGTCCGGCTTAGTTCCCGCAGCTGTCGCTTCAGCCGGTTCCGAGCTATGGCGGTACGACCATGTCTGGGCACTATGATCCCGACACGGACGCACTGCAAAGGGGAGTCGAGAACTCGCACGTCAAGGTCCAACGCGCGGACTCGCCTCCCCTTTTGTAGAATGGTGCGGAATTCCGAGCTTCGAGTTATCCGCTTCGCTCGCGGATACTCATAGCTCACTCAGGCACCAGCGTACTTGCTCGGAAGCTTGACCGCGAGACGCTTCCGTCCCTTCTTGCGCCGCTCGCTCAGCACCTTTCGGCCCCACTTTGTCTCCATACGTGCGCGGAATCCGTGCTTCTTGATACGCCGTTTATTCCGCGGCCGATACGTCGGCTTCCCCATCCTTCGCTCCAATGATTACGGTTGCTGCCCGAGCTGCGAGACTCGTAAGAGTAATCAGCTCTGCTGATGAGGTCAAGCCAACTTACGGCTCTTCAACAAGTTACTTCGCCATCGACTTCCCAGTTGCCTCTACGGTTTCTCCAGCGTACTTTGGCGACCCTGACAGTTATCCACATCATCATGCCCACTGAAGCACAAGACATTTGGTCCCGCCTTCTCAGCCAGGCAAAGGGAACCCTTGGCGACGACGTCATGCGAACCTGGCTTGAGCCCGTCGTCCCGGTTGCCTGGAACGAACCGACTCTCGTACTCAGTCTACCCGACCAGTTTTCTCGCGATTGGACCGAGTCCAAGTACGGCGAATTGCTCAGATCCCTCGCACCTATTGCTGTCGGGCACCCGGTTGATCTCACATTTAGTGTTGATCGAGATCGCCAGGAACGCCCACAGATGGATTTCTTTACTGTAGATAAAATAGCGACAGCAACAGCACAACAAACAGCTACTATAGCACCACAGTTGCACGAAAGATATACATTCGACCACTTCGTTGTCGGAAAATCAAACGAATTGGCTGCTGCTGCTGCCCACGCTGTGGCAGAAGCACCCGGTCGGGTATATAACCCGTTCTTTGTATACGGCCGAACCGGCTTGGGGAAAACACACCTTATGCAAGCAATTGGTCACGAGGTGCTATCTCGTCAGCCCAATATGCGCGTGACATATCTCAGCAGCGAGCAGTTCACCAACGAGATGGTAGCGTCAATTCAGGCTCGCAAGAATGCTGAGTTTCGCCGACGTTTTCGCGAGACAGACTTATTGCTGATTGACGACATTCATTTCCTGAAGGGTAAGGAAGCCACCCAGGACGAGTTCTTTCATACTTTCAATGCTCTTTATGAAGCTGGCCGCCAAATAGTCCTCACCAGTGATCGTCCACCAGCTGAGATTGGTGGTCTTGAAGCTCGTCTTGTCAGTCGTTTTCAGTGGGGTATGGTCGCAGACATCGAGCCCCCGGATGTCGAGCATCGTATAGCGATTCTCCAGCACAAAGCAGAACTTGATCACCTACAGTTCACGTTTCCCCACGAAGTTCTCGATTACATCGCCAAGAGTATTCATTCCAGTGTCCGAGAACTTGAAGGCTCATTGATCAAGATCCTCGCATACGCTTCCCTGAAGCACCGTGATATCGACCTTGAGCTTGCTCAGGAAGCACTGCAAGGCACTACCAATGCTCTTTCCCACAATTCTTCGGCGCTGGAAACTCTTTCAATCCTCAAGATCCAGGAAACTATCGCTCAAACTTGGGGAGTTACTGCTGAGGGACTTTGCTCCAAGGCGAGAGTCCAGACGCTCACCGTCCCTCGCCAGCTTGCTATGCTCCTGGTTCGAACCACGCTGCAATTGCAGCTCACCGAGATTGGCATTGCCTTTGGCGGTCGCGATCACTCAACCGTTATCCATAGTCTTACACGTGCGAAGTCAATGCTCCATGAATCCCCCGATCTTCTCGCCAAGTATAACCGTGCACGCTTAACACTCGGTCTTCAATCTCTCCAACCAACAGATATTTCTACAGATTTCCCACAGCCCAATTAATCTTTTCAGCAAGTTTCCCACTCTATAAACACTGTTACCACCATCATTTATCCTCTTTCCACACCATAAAGTCTATCTCTATAACTACTACTAGTTCCTCAAGCACATAGATGCAGTCCTCAGAAAAGCTACGAATTCCACATTCAAGGCAACTCAAATGCGCTTATCGATTTCGAGAGAGAAACTCCAGGAAGGACTGACAGCTGTGGGAGCTACGGTACCCGCAAAGAGTACATTGCCAGTACTGAGCAATTTGCTGATCGAAACAACAGATAAGGGAGTTCAATTCTCTGCTACAGATTTGGATATCGCTGTGAGTACTGAGACAGCAGCTGATGTGGAGGAAGAAGGTTCAATTACGGTACCAGCGAAGAAACTGATTGATATTGCCCGGGAACTTCCTCCGTCTCCGATTCGATTGAGTTCACTCGGGGAACAACGACTGGTGCTTGATTGTGGCAGAGCGCACTTCAAAATCTTGGGAACATCCAAGGAAGAATTTCCTTCGTTTCCGAATGTGAAATTTGCAAATTGGAGAGTGCCATCGGCTACTCTCCAGGAACTGATTGGGCATACTGCTTTCGCTGCATCAACTGAAGAAAGTAGACCGATCTTGAATGGTGTCTTGTGGGAAGCGAAGAGCGATGTAATGACAATGGTAGCTACGAATGGTCATCGGTTGGCCAGAATGCAGATTGCGTTGAAGAGTCCAAAAGGCACGGTAGGTGAGCTTATTATTCCACCGAAAGCTCTGGAGCAAATTCGGCGATTGTTTCCTGCCGATGAAGAACTCGAGGTTGGTAGGGGCGATAACCATCTTGCCTTCCGATCGCCATTCACTGCGGTATATACGCGGCTCATCGAAGGACCGTATCCACCGTATGAGCAGGTGATACCCAAAGACAATGACAAGATTGCTGTGATCGATAAACTGGCACTGTCGAGTGCTCTACGACGAATGTCTGTCATTGCGTCTGATCAGACACATCGAATTCGGATGACGTTCAATGCTGGCATTCTCCGATTCAGCGTACAGACGCCTGACCTCGGGGAGGCACAAGACGAACTGGCGATTCGATACACTGGAGATCCGCTGGATATCGGTTTCAATGCGAGCTATCTACTTGAAATGCTCCGGTATATGCCGACGGAAGAAGTGAAGATGACGTTCAAAGCACCGGAACGAGCAGCTACGATGGAACCGGAAAACTGGTCGAGCGAAGCCCAATATACATGTCTTGTAATGCCCTTGAGACTGGTTGACTAGAAGTCGGAATTGGTATGGTGGTGAAAGAACAGAAACGGGCACCTGGGCTGTACAGCCCAGGTGCCCGTAGTCCATATCCAACCGATAAGCCGGATTCTGTCAGCGTTGTCGCTGGACGATCATTTCTCTAGGGGCACGATTGCTCGAGCCCTCCAGCAGCCTACCCGCAGCGTCTTGATCGAGCTGAGCACTCTCGCTGCCTATTTGGCCTTGCACCGATCAGGGCTTGCCATGCCGAAACCGTTACCGGTGTCGCGGTGAGCTCTTACCTCACCTTTTCACCCTTGCCTGTGTCGATCCGAAGAAAGACCATCGGCGGTGTATTCTCTGTGGCGCTTTCCGTCGGATTGAATAATCCGCCCAGGTATTACCTGGTGACTTGCTCAGTGGTGTCCGGACTTTCCTCGAAGCCAAAGCTCCGCGATCGTCTGGTTGGAATGAACCCTGGCCATATCTGAACTGCAGGTGAAAGGTAATGGATTCAAGATAGCGGGATGAGCTTGAAGAAGCAGCAACCAGTTGAAAGCCGTAACTTGTTGTGATTAAAGAACTTACAAAAGATCCGTTCTAAAGGTGACGCGGATGTGACGCGTTACGCGAGTATGGGCAGGTGGTAGTCAGAGGCGGGCAGAGCGTCTCCTTCATCCGAGGCCCAACCATGCATGAAACACCGGCACGGAAGCTCACGACCATTTCAACAATCTTGACTCCTCCAGAGCAAATCCGCGTAGACGCAGCAGGCGCGGGTCTGTATATAGCGGAACATCGTCTGGAACCGAGCCAGGTACTGGCTGATGTGAGAGAAGGAAGGAGTTCTGTCGTTCTCCTGTCGGTGCGCTACTGTGAATCGAATCAGTGGAACGACGTTTCGCGAATGATCAGGGAGATACCACGGATTCCAAGAATTGCAATCCTGAGCGAGGAGACATTACGAACGCCGCAGGTTCTTCTTCATCTTGGGAGAGAGGGGGTGCGTGATGTGGTTGATGTACGATCTCCATCGGGATGGGAACAACTACGCCGCGTGCTTCTCGATGACCAAGCAGACTGGGTGGAAGGGCTGATGTTCAGTGGGCTGGAAAATCGAAGAATGAGAATGACCAGTGAGTGCTGGTTGTTTCTCGAAGCGGTCTTGCGCTACTCATCAAAAGTAGGATCGGTACGACGACTCGCCGGAAAACTGGGTGTGGTACCAAGCACACTGATGAGCCGCTTTTATCGTGCGGGATTGCCCACGCCGAAGCGATATCTGGCAGTCGTCAGACTGGTGCGGGCGGCGTTCTTGTTCGAGAATTCGGGCTTCTCCATTGCAAACGTAGCCAACCACCTGGATTACTCCTCTCCTCAAAGCTTTGGGCGCCACGTGCGAAGGGTGATGGGAATGACTGCGCTGCAGTTTCGGCGGGAATATACCGGAGAACGGATGCTCGAACGCTTTCGGGCGGAACTTGTGGGACCCTACGAGCAGATACTGTCGTGGTTCAGACCATTCTCCGGGAATGTCATTCGAGAATCCGAGGGCCACAGTCATGGCGGGCACTAGGAAGTGGTGATGAAGTCGGTTCGCGAGATGTGGAAAAGTGGAGACCGAATCAGCGCCTTCGTTGTAGCCCTCGTAGCGCTTCTCGTGCTGGTATTGGCCGGACTGGTTTTGGCCGATCATTCATTGCGCCAGAGTACGGAAGAGCAAGCCACGTTGGATGCCACCACCTCTGCGATGATCGTAGCTCAGGAAGTGGAGTTGGCTGGTGAGCTACTGTACGAAATGGGATCGAGATCTGTTCGAAGCGAACACGACCAGTGGTGGCAGCAGGATCTGGACAAGAGGCAGCTGCACGCGATCAGAGCAGTCTGGGTGTTGGACACACTAGGAGATGCCGTAATAGACTCCGCGTGGTGGGTCGACAGCGTCTCCCGTGGTTCGGTTGCGAGAGATGCGATACACACGCTGGCCCATCATGTTGCGGCAAGCCGCCGGCTGCAACTGCGTGGGCTTGGTGGCCAAAGAGCCGCAAGAAGAGCGGCAGGGAACGAGGGTCGTGCTTTGCTGGGAGAGCCGATTCTCAACAACGGAACTTTCGCGGGCATAGCCGTTGCGCTGATTGACGAGAGGCTCCTGCTTGCGCCAGCAGAAAGCGCTGTCGTGGAGGGACGCTCATTTCTGGCGCTGCTCGCCGATGGGGACACGGTTGCAGAGTCATCGAAGGGCAGCACCCATGGCCACCGCAGCGCTCCTGTTCGACTGCCGTTGCCGGGTGGGCCGTCGTGGTTTGTAGTATCCGGCCAGGCCGCGCGGCAGAACGGTAGCCGGCTGGCAATGTGGGCCGTGGGAAGCCTCGCCCTCGCGCTATTGTTGTTTGCCCTCGTAAGAGAACGCCGGCAGACGATCAGGATCGCCGAGCGGTCGATTGAACTGGAACGTCTCTCGGCTGAGCTGCTCCGCGCAAATCGCATGAAGAGCGAGTTCCTTGCCAACGTATCTCACGAACTGCGAACACCACTGAACGCGATTGTCGGGTTTGTTGATCTCCTTCGCGACGGAGGCTATGGAGAGTTGTCAGCGAAGCAGATATCGCCGGTGGAGCGAATCGCAACATCTGCTGCAAGACTGCGGACGCTGGTCGACCAGGTTCTGGACATCGCAAAGATTGCTGCTGGCCGGCTCGACGTTCGTATGGAAACGGTGGGAGTACGTGCCTTTCTTACGAATGTGGTGAGCGAAATCGAACCGCTGCTTGCCGAAAAGCGTTTGAGCGTAAGAATCGAAACGAGCGCGGACGTTCCAAAGGTGCGAACGGATCCTACGCATCTGCGCCAGATTCTGGTCAACCTGCTGGGTAATGCGGTGAAGTACACCAACGAGGGCGGCATTGAATTGCGTGCACATGTCAATCAAAGCGGGCCGCCTGCGCGGAGCATGACGACTACCGGCCAACACGCGATCCCACAGACGGTTGACGCGCGGGGTTGGGTCGCAATCGAAGTGGCGGACACCGGGATTGGAATCGCTTCTGGCGACCTCGAGCGAATCTTCGACGAGTTCGAGCAAGTCCGCCCGCATGCGTCCGGAAGCCGGGAAAGTCAGGGAACAGGCCTTGGTCTGGCGATCTCGCGTCGGCTAGCGGCGTTGCTCGGGGGGGATGTGACGGTGGAAAGCGCAATCGGGGTGGGCTCCACATTCACGGTGTGGCTCCCGATTCGCGATTCCTGAGGACAGCCGCGAAAGATCAGGTCCGCTTATTAAATGCCGACTTCAGACGGTGGAGCAGCCCTCCAGCTGGAACGGAAGCAGCCGGCTGCGCAATTGCCTGACGGAGAGCATCGGCAAATGCGATCGTGTCGGGAAACCGCTTGGCGGGATCCCGTTCAAGGCCTCGCATCACGACGGCTTCGATTGCCGGCGAGAAACGAAGCCCCTGGCGCGCCATGTTGAGTGCCAATGGCGGCTGGGTGAGTAGTTGTGTGAACATCTCACGCGGTGATTTGGCGGTATACGGCAGATTTCCCGACAAGAGAAAATACGCGATCGTGGCGAGGCTGAACTGATCTGCAGCGGGAGTCACGACCTCCCCCGACAACGCCTCAGGGGCCACGTACATGAGGGTGCCCACGAAGAATCCGGCGCGAGTGAGGCGCTCCTCCGGCGCAATATCCGTGTCCGTCGCGATTCCGAAGTCCAGGAGCTTGACCTGGCCGGTCTCGGCGTCATACATGACGTTTTCCGGCTTCAGATCGCGATGAATGATCCCGACCTGATGGGCGGCATGGACGGCTTCGGCGATCTGCGAAACGATGCTCGCAACTTCGGCAGGAGGCAGCGGGCCCTTCCGTCTGGCGTACTTCTCCAGCAACTCACCTTTGGCCCACTCGATTGCGAGAAAGTGAAGCCCCGGTTCCGCTTCACCAATCTCGATGGTCCGGACTACATTGGGGTGTTGGACACGCTCGCCGTAGTGTGCCTCTCGAAGAAAACGCGCGACAGCCGTCTTGTCAGTGCGAAGCTTTTCGCGAAGGACTTTCACGGCTACTGAGCCGTGTTGCGGATGGCGCGCACGAAAGACAGCGGACGTGCCGCCTTCACCAACCTCGGTTTCCAGGACATAGCCGGCCAGGGTTCGCCCCAGCATAGATTCTCGAGGCACGCGGCGAACCTAATGGTCGCAGAAGGCTTGGGCAAGCCACCCCGTGGATTGTAGGGTGGCTGCTCTCGTGGGAATCCGACGACGACCATCTCCTGGAGGAATGCGCTCTTGCCAGATGTGCCAGCACCCCCATCGGAACGAAGGCTCTTCTTGGTGGACGGATACGCGATCATCTATCGCGCATTCTTTGCGATGATTTCGCGGCCGCTGAGAACGAGTCGAGGAGAGAACACATCGGCGGCTTGGGGAGTCGCCAATTTTCTGCAACGCCTGCTAGGCAAACACCGGCCCGAATACCTCGGTTGGGTCCACGACTCCGGACTGTCCTTTAGACATGAACAGTATCCGGAGTACAAGGCGACGCGAGAAAAATTGTCGGAGGAACTTCAGGCGGATTTTGACCAAGGAGTAGATCGGATCGAACAGATGCTTGGGGCATATCACATTCCGGTGATTGAAGTGGAGGGGTTCGAAGCTGATGATGTGATCGGAACTTTGGCCCGGAAAAGCAAGGAGGCTGGACTGAACGTGGTCATTGTCTCCGGGGATAAGGACTTTCACCAGCTAGTCCAGCCTGGTGTGTGGTTGTTGAATCCGGGGCGTGGGGGGCCCGCAGCGGTTGACGAGCAGTGGGTCGGTCCGGGGAACCAGAGCGAGCGGCTTGGAGTGCCGCCAGAGCGAGTGACGGACTACCTGGCGCTGGTCGGTGATGCTTCGGACAACGTGCCTGGAGTAAAGGGGGTCGGTGAAAAGACCGCGATCTCATTGATCGAAGAATTTGGATCGCTCGAGGACATCCTTGCGCATGCGAAGGACGTTTCTAAGAAGCGGCCGCGGGAAGCTCTGGAGCAATATGCGGATGTTGCGCGACTGTCAAAGCAACTCGTGACCATCCGTACCGACGTTGAAGTGGAGCTCGATCTCGACGCACTCCGGGTGACCAGAGCTGACTCGACGCGCCTGCGGAATCTCTTCGTCGACCTGGAATTTCACTCACTGGCGAAAGGCGTCGAAGACGACGGATGGGCGGAGGAGAACAGACAGCCCATCCACCGGGAAGCGCGCTACGTCATCGTCCGCACCGCCGCAGACGTGGAACGCATAGTCGAACGAGCACGGTCTGTTGGCCGCTTTGCGTTCGACACCGAAACGGTCCTGGAGCCAGACGCGCCGGCAATCGTGGACCCCCTGCGGTCGCGCCTCGTGGGGCTCACGCTGGGAATTGCGCCGGGTGAGGCCTATTACTTCCCATTTCGACACCGGCGCCGGGCGCCGAACCAGGCGTCACTCACCTTCCCGGATCGGGAAGCAGAACACCTGGATGACGGTGGTGGCACGGGCGTGAGCCAGGAGGCGGGTCCGGCACCCGAAAATCTGCCAGGGCCGGGCAGTCCGGAGATCGAGCCGTTGCGGACCCTCCTGGCCGACGGGTCGGTTCGAAAGATCGCGCAGAATGGGAAGTTCGACATGTTGGTGCTGGCGCGCGAGGAAAT
Source organism: Gemmatimonadaceae bacterium (assembly GCA_036393195.1). Lineage (GTDB taxonomy): Bacteria > Gemmatimonadota > Gemmatimonadetes > Gemmatimonadales > Gemmatimonadaceae > JADGGM01. The sequence continues at coordinate 60,260 of DASVWN010000012.1, forward strand.
GCCGGTAAGGGGCCTCGATTTCGATACCATGGTGGCGTCCTACGTTCTCGATCCGGGGCGACGCTCGCACGGGCTCGATATGCTGGCGCTGGAATTCCTCGCGTATCAGATGATGTCCTACGAAGAGGTGTGCGGAAAAGGAAAGAGCGCAATCGGGTTCGACGAGGTGCCGGTTTCCGTTGCGAGCAGGTATTCGTGCGAGGATGCAGATGTCACGGTTCGTCTCGCGGAGCTGTTCACTGAGCAATTGGAACAGCTGGGGCTGACGAACCTGTTCTGCGAGATTGAAATGCCCCTGGTACCCGTGCTGGCTGATATGGAAGCCAAGGGCATCAGGATTGACCTTCGCGTATTTGACCGGCTCAAAGCGGAACTTGCACGGGAACGGACCCGAGTTGAACAGGAAGTCCATGCCGCGGCGGGGGAAGGGTTCAACATCAACTCCAACGCACAACTGCGGCGGATCCTGTTCGAGAAACTGGGATTGCCCGTGCTGAAGAAGACAAGTTCCGGGCCCTCTACGGACGCGAGCGTCCTCGAACGGCTCGCAGAAGACGGACATGAGCTACCCCGGTTGATCATGGAATACCGGGAACTCGCGAAACTGGAAAGCACGTACATCGACACGCTTCCCATGCTCGTGAATCCGCACACGGGCAGGCTTCACACGTCGTTCAACCAAGCTGTAGCGGCAACAGGCCGCTTGTCGTCAAGTGACCCGAATCTGCAGAACATTCCCGTGCGGACGGCCTTGGGGCGGGAAATACGCCGAGCCTTCGTGCCGCGACGCGGATGGACGATGGTGAGCGCGGATTACTCGCAGATCGAATTGCGGCTGCTGGCCCACCTCTCCGGCGACGCGGCGTTCGTAGACACGTTCAAGACGGGGGGAGACATCCACCGGCAGACGGCTGCGCTGGTATTCGGCGTGGGCCTGGAAGAGGTGACACCGGAAATGCGCAGTCGAGCGAAGACGATCAACTTTGCTACGATCTACGGACAGGGAGCACATGCGCTCTCGCAGCAACTCCGAATCTCGCACGAGGACGCACGAGCATTCATCGACCAGTACTTCGCACGGTTTCCGGGGGTGCGCGCATATCTGGACGGTGCCGTGGAAACGGCCCGGGCGAAGGGGTATGCTGAAACGCTCTTCGGACGACGGCGATACATTCCGGAACTTCGAGACAAGAACTTCAACATTCGCGCATTCGGAGAGCGAACCGCACAGAACACACCAATCCAGGGTTCGGCGGCCGACGTGATCAAGGTCGCGATGATTCGGATCGCGGACCGCCTCCACCGGGAGCACACGGCGGGTGCGATGTTGTTACAGGTTCACGACGAACTGGTCTTTGAGGCCCCAGAGGAAGAGCTCGACTTGCTGGAGCGAATCATTCGCCAGGAAATGGAAGGAGCCGCGACGCTGCGCGTGCCGTTGTTAGTGGATATCGGACGAGGCAGCAACTGGCTCGAGAGCAAGCACTAAGAGTTCCTTGTGGCTCTCGCATTTTGCCAAAATATGGGCAGATCGTGGGGCACTGCCCGGTCCAGCGATGGAGCCAGTGCTCTCGTAACACAATATGTGACAAGAGGTTGCGCTACACAAAGAAGATCGGCACCTGGCTTGCCACTCAAGGGGCTGCGTTGGCTCGAGATGTAAGTCACTTTACTCCTTCTTCGACGTGGGGCGTATGGGCTACCGACGCGGTGGTTTCACCCTGATCGAGTTGCTCATTGTCGTCGTGATCATCGGCGTTCTTGCGGCGATCGCGGTGCCGAAATTCCAGAGCACGAAGGGAAAAGCATACCTCGCTTCCATGAAAAGCGATCTTCGCAATCTGTCAGTTGCGGAGGAAGGCTACTATTACGAGCACCGGACATATACGACCGTGCTTGATTCCCTCGACTTCGTGCCGTCCCACGGGGTCGTGCTCACGATCGGTGAGGCAGATGCGAGTGGGTGGGCCGCCACGTCGACCCATCCGGAAGCATGGCCCCATATGTGCGCGATCTTCTACGGTGGCGTGGCGCCGATTGCGCCCGCAACCTCCGAAGGCGAAGTCGCCTGCCAATAGCGGAGTGAGAGACGGATCCGCGTCATCAGCGAAAACTGAGCGGATTGCGTATCGGGAGTTCTCGTCTCGCCGTGAGGGAATGATCCATGCCATGGATGGAGGGCTGTGGCTCCACCGGCATGTGTGGCTCGGGCGCCCCATGGCGCATCTCGTCTCAACGGACCGCGAGCGGCTGCTGGAATATGGAGCTGCTGTTGGTCTGACGCCGGCTCGGCTTCAGTTCAAACCGCTTCGGGATCCGCGCACCGGCGAGCGACGCGATGCATGGCACTGGGACCTCGGAGGGCCATTCCTTCCCGCACGGCCAGAAGGGGAGCACTGAGGGGCCGTCTTTCCGCGACGGGATCCACAACCGAAAACAGCGGCCTCCAGGGCTCGTCAGCTTCACTCTGATCGACCGAGCATCGCGGGAGCTGCGCTCCGCGGTGCGAAGACGAGTGCCACCAGCGTCAGGGCGTACGGCAGCATCAACACCCACTCGTATCGAATTGACAGACCGAGTGCCTGGACGACGTACTGCATCGCCGTAGCCATGCCGAAAACAACAGCAGCGAGGGCAACTCCAAGCGGAGTCCAACGCCCCAGTGCAACGATGGCTATCGCGATGAACCCCCGTCCCGCCGACATGCCCTCAGCGAACGTGCCTGCCTGCGCAAGCACGAGGGTCGCACCCGCCAGCCCGCCCAGGCCGGAGCCGAAGATGAGCGCACCCGTTCGGGCACGCTCGACCGCAATGCCGGCGGCGCGTGCCGACCGTGGAGCCTCTCCGATGGCTCGCAGCCCGAGCCCGAGATGCGTGCGATACAGGAACCACCACAGCGCCGGTACGAGCAGTACCGCGAAATAAGTAATGGGCGGTTGATCGAAGATCGCCGGTCCGACGACCGGTAGCGCAGCAAGCCACGGGATCGGGAGCCGCGCGGACGTCGGGATCGAGAGTGCGACGCCGCCGGCTCCGAATATGGTGCTGTAGAGCGCGCCCGTGGCACCAAGGCCAAGCAACGACAGCGCAGTTCCGGTGATGATCTGATCGGCACCGAAGCCAACGACGAACGCTGCCAGGACCAAACCCACAAGGGCTCCCGCCACCAGGCCGCAGGCATAGCCCCCAGCCACGCCAGCTCCTGACGCGGTCGCGGTTGCAGCAAAAGCTCCGACGATGACCGCTCCCTCGAGCCCGATGTTGATGACGCCTGCCCGCTCGCTCACGAGCTCGCCCAGTGCGGCAAGCAGAAGCGGGGTCGTGGTGCGAACGGTCGCAGCGAGAAGGGGCTCGATCTCAATCATCGGCTATGCATCAGGGGCGGACGCTGCGGCCCGCTCGCGTTGGCGCAGCGCAAGTGCGGCGACGACCACCAGAATGAGACCCGCTTCCACGACCGACGCCCAGGCCGCCGGCACCCCGGCATCGCGCTGCATTGCAACGGCGCCGGTTTCGAGACCGGCGAACAGCAGTGCGCTGGGGAGGACGGCTGCCGGACGAAGGTCAGCGAGAATCGCCACCGCGATGGCCGTGAAACCGTACCCCGGCGACAGATTGTCGTAGAGTGCGTAGGTGACCGCCGTTACCTCGATAGCCCCTGCCAAACCGGCGAGAGCGCCGCTAATCAGGAATGCCTGCGTGGTAACGCGCGAGACGGATATTCTTCCCGTTACGCGCGCAGCATCGGGATTCGCCCCCACGGCTCGGAGACGAAAGCCGGTGGCCGTCCGCGGCAGCGCCCAAGCGGCGCCGGCAACCAGAACAAGCGCGAGCACGATACCCCAGTGCAGGCGGGTGACGGGCCCGAAATGAGGGAGCCTCGCCACCAACGGAATACGGGACGACTGCGGATAGATGTGCAGCGGTTCCTGGAGCGGCCCGCGCACGAGGTAGGACACAACGTCGGTCGCGACAAAATTGAGCATCAGCGTGGTTATCACCTCGAGCACCCCGAAGCGCGTGCGCATGAAAGCAGCGACACCCGCCCAGAACGCACCGGCGGCGGTTCCCACCGCGAGCGCGACCGGTAGCGCGAGCACGTTCAGGGACGTCCCCCATCGAAGGCTGAAGAACGTGGCCGCCGCGGCACCGACCAGGAGTTGACCATCGGCCCCGATGTTGAAGACCCCGGCCCGGAACGCAATCGCGACGCCGAGTCCGGTGAGGATCAGCGGAACGGCGCGCACGAGGGTGCCGGACGTAAGGGCGTACCAGGACCCAAAGGATCCGAACCAGAGCGCCCGGAGGGCGCCGGTGCCATACCGGGACTCGAGGGCGCTCACCGCCACGAGCGCGCCGACCAGGAACCAGGCGGTCGACGAACGCCTCAGGCGGTGGGCAAGGAGGCCAATCCGCTGATGGAGTGATTCGGGCATTACCAGTCACCCACCATTCCGCGTGCGATCAGGTCACGGTCTCGCGGCAGCTCGCGTACCTCCCCGCTGTGAACGACCAGAACTCGATCCGATAGCGTCAGAACCTCATCCAGATCTCCCGAGTATACCACGACGGTTGCACCACGAGCCGCCGCTCGAAGCAGTCGTAAGTGGACAGCCGCCGTGGCCATCAGATCCAAGCCACGGGTTGGATTCTCCGCGACCACAAGACTCGGATGCGACTCGAGCTCTCGGCCCAGCACGAAGCGCTGCTGATTCCCTCCCGAAAGCCTGCGAACCGGGCTCGCCTCCGAATCCGTGCGAACGTCGAATTCTTCAATGACGGCGCGCGCCCGTCGCCGGATCTCGGACCAGAGCATGACGCCCCGAGCATCGTGGGAATTCCGCAGGGCGAGGTTCTCGTAAAGGGAGAAGTCGAGCACCAACGCGTCGCGATGGCGATCGGCGGGGATGAACGCGACGTCGCGTGGAGCGACGAGACGGCCGCCTGCCGGTGAGCACAATCCGGCCAGTGCGCGCAGGAGCAGTTCGTGGCCCGCACCTTCGACCGCGGCGACCCCGACGACCTGTCCGGCCAGCAGAACGAACGATGCCGAACGGATTCCCGGTCGCCCACCCGGAGCTCGGATGACGAGTTGGTCGGCGGTGACGACAGGATGGCCAACGGCGTGAGGTGCGTGCTCAGCCGGAGAGCGCGAGGCCTCGTTGGGAAACATTGCGCGCGCGAGAGACGCGGGGGCGAATGCCGCCGCGGGAGCTGAGGCCACACATCTTCCATTGCGAAGCACGGTGATATCGTCGGCGACTGCGAGCGCTTCGTTCACCTTGTGCGTGACGAGCGCAACGGCGCCTCCATCGTCCGCGAAGCGGCGCAACCATTGGAGGAGTTCAGTGGCTTCAGCCGGGGAAAGGACCGCGGTTGGTTCGTCCATGATGAGAACCCGAGCTTCGTGAGCCAGCGCACGCACGATCTCCAGGCGCTGCTGCGCCCCGATCGAGAGATCCTCGACGCGCGCTCCAGGATCAAGGCGGAGGCCCGCCGACGCCGAGACGGTCGCGACCTGCCGGGCAGCAGCTGCGGGATCGAAGCGGCCTCGACTGCCGAGCACCACGTTCTCAGCCACGGTGAGTGCCGGCACGTGGGAGAAGTGCTGCTGCACCATGCCGATTCCCAGGCGAATGGCATCGCGTGGCGAGCGAAACGAGACAGGCTTTCCACCGACGGTGACGGATCCGTGATCGGGCATCACGAGACCGAACAGCACCCCCATGAGCGTTGACTTGCCCGCCCCGTTCTCGCCGAGCACCGCGCGAATGCGGCCCGGCTTGAGCGCAAGGTCGACGTGATCGAGAGCTATGGTTGGTCCGAACCGCTTGACGATGCCGGCGAGCGCAACGTCGGCGGCAGGTTGCGTCACAGGCCCGTAGGAAGGTGCAGGAAAGACCAGGGGAGGCCGAACACGCGTTCGATCTCACTGGCCAGGGCCTGAACGCCAAGTGTCTCAGTGGCATAGTGGCCGGCGTACATCACCACCAGCTCAGCGTCCATGGCTTCAACGGCGGAGTGATGCGGTCCTTCACCCACGATCAGGGTGTCGACGCCGTGTTCCACCGCTTGCGCGAGGGTGTCAGTGGATGCGCCCGCACCGGTCACGACTGCCCAGCGGCGAGTCCGCCGCCGCGGCGGGATGGGTGAACAGACGACGTGCGAGCCCAACGGCGCCGCGAAGGCTCGGACGCGGGCGAGCAATTCCTCCGTCGCGAGATCGGTCGGGCCGGAGACGCCGACGTCAATGGACCGAAAGCGGCCGAAGCGACTGTCGGGAGTCAGTTCCAGGTGGCGGGCGAGGAGGCTGTTGTTCCCAAGCCTGGCGTGGAGATCGAGCGGGAGGTGCGATGCGTAGACGGCAACGTTGCCGGTGATGGCTGCGCGTAAGCGTTCGTACCGCGGCCCCAAAATCGGCCGCGGCTCTCCCCAGAACATCCCGTGATGGACCAGCAGCAAATCAGCGCCCAGACGAACGGCTTCGTGGACCGAGTCGCATGAGAAGTCTACGGCCGCAGCCACGCGCGTTACGGTTCCGCTGTTTGCAAGCTGGAGCCCGTTCAATGCCTGATCGTAGTCGACGATGTCTCGCGTGGCGAGAAGGCCGTCGAGGAACGAAACACAGTCGGACAGCGGGATCACGGGTTCAGGGCGGCAGTGGTGTCCGACGCCGAGAAGGCGCCGCGTTGCATGCGAGCCTGAACCGAGTCGAGGCGGGTCAAGACAGGCGCCGGGATCTGATCCAGCAGGCTCGGGTTGAGGACGAGCTTGACAACATCATCCTTCATGCCGAGGTCGATCACGTGTCCGCGAAAGTTATCGGCTTTGACCTCACGGGCGACCGTCAAGAATGCGTGTGGCAGGTCGATCACGACACTGGCGAGCACCACGGCTGGTGCGACGGTATTCTGGTCGGAGTTCGAACCGAAGACCCAGACTCCCTTGCTCTGCTTGACGGCCTGAATGACACCCAGACCGGCTGCATCGGCATTCTGGAAGATGACGTCCACACCCTGAGCAATCTGGGCGAGCGCCTGCTCTCGTCCGGCGCTGACGTCTTCCCAATTGCCGATGTAGGACGTGACGACTTTGATGCGCGGGTTCACCGCGGTCGCCCCTCGGGCGAAGGCGGAGAAACTCTCCTCGACGGGAGGCAATTGTGTTCCCCCGATCACTCCGATGATGTTGGAACGTGTCATGCCACCGGCGAGCATGCCAGCGAGGTAAGACGGGTTGGCAAAGTCGAACTGAAGACCGCCGAGATTCGGGCCTTCCGTGTTGCCAGAAGTCGTCATGAACACCGTCTTCGGGTAATCGGGGGCAACCCGCCGTGCGGCGTCCTGGAATTCGAAGCCGTGTCCGATGACGAGCGAATAGTGTTGGGCACCGTACTGGCGGAAGCTCTCCTCAAACTCGGCGGGCGTCTTGGTTTCGATATTGCTGACTTCCGCGCCCAGGGAATCACGAATGCGAAGCAGACCGGCGTAGGCGCCGGCATTCCAGGATTGGTCGGAAACGGGTCCGGACGTGAGGAGGGCGACCTTGAAGTTGCGCCCGTTCTCACCGGCAGCGTTGCTGCCGGGAGAGCAGGCGGCAGAAAATGCGAGTTGGGCGAAGGCTAGCCCTGTTAAAAACCTTTGTAGTCTGCCCACGTGTAACCTGTCTAACATCATAATTTGCTAAGTGTTACGTTGATGTCCACAAATGTGCACAATCGATGTGTAAACATCGGAAACCAATCAATCGCCGACTGCAGGCGGTCCGCTGAGGAGGTCGATTAGGCGGTTGAAGTCTTCGGCGGAATAGAACGAAATCCTGATTTCCCCTTTGCTGTTCGCGCCGATCTGAATGTTGATGTCGGTTTGAAAACGTCGGCGCAGGACGTCGCGGACGTGTCGGATTTCAGGCGCCGGGTTGGCTGGAGATGTAGGCGGAGCCTCAGGCGCTCTGCTCGATGCCGATGTCTGCAGACCGGCGCCCGCTCCAGCGGCCGTCCGGACACGACGTTCTGTTGCTCGGACGCTCAAACCCTCTGCAACGATCTCGACCGCGAGCTGCGCGATCTGTCGGTGCGTGGCCAGGGCAAGAAGGGCCTTGGCATGCCCGACCGTGAGCTGTCCCTGTTCGAGAAGGGCCTGCACGTCGTTGGGGAGGGTCAGTACGCGAAGCAAATTGGTGATGGTGGACCGCTCCTTTCCGACGGCTTCCGAGATCTCCTGGTGGGTGAGCTGGAACTCCTCCTGGAGTCGTTGATACCCACGGGCTTCCTCGACTGCATTGAGATCGGTCCGCTGGAGGTTTTCGATCAATGCGAGGGTCAGCATGGTGCGCTCGTCGGCATCGCGGACGAGCGCGGGTATTTCAGTCCAACCCAGTTGGACAGCGGCCCGGAAGCGGCGCTCTCCGGAGATCAGTTCGAATGATTCTCCTGCCGGCCGAACGACGACTGGCTGAAGCATGCCGGAGGCTTGGAGGGATGCGCGAAGTTCGGCAAGATCTGTCTCACTGAACTCGCGGCGTGGTTGAAACGGGTTGGGGCGAATTCTGGTGAGGGCGAGCCGGCGAAGCTCATTCTGATGTGCGGGTTGTGAAGCAAACTCGGTGCGGTTGGGAGAATTGCCGCCGATGAGGGCTTCAAGGCCGCGACCAAGTCTCCGGGGCTTTTCTGGGCTCATTAGCAATGCCTGGTGAGCGGTAATGGGCCTGGGCTACACAACTGCCGCGGTGGAAGAACCAAGCCGCTGCATGAGTTCAGCGGCGACTTTCAGGTAAGCCTGCGCCCCGGCAGAGGATACGTCGTAAAGAATGATTGGCTGGCCGAAGCTTGGGGCTTCTGCCAAACGTATGTTTCTCGGAATGACGGTGGTGAACACTTTGTCTCCAAAGTACTCCCTGGCATCTGCTGCGACTTGGCGTGACAGATTGATTCTGGCGTCGTACATGGTGAGCAGCACACCGTCAATCACCAGCCCGTCGTTGAGATTTCGCTGTATGAGATGAAACGTGTTCAGTAGCTGAGAAAGCCCTTCCAGCGCGAAGTACTCGCACTGAAGAGGGATCAACAAGGAGTCAGCTGCGACGAGCATGTTGAGTGTGATGAGCCCCAATGACGGAGGGCAGTCGATCAGGATGAAATCGTAGCCCTCTCGGACCGTCTGGAGCGCTCTGCGCATTACACGCTCTCGATCTGGCTGGTTTGCAAGCTCGACTTCCGCCGCTGCAAGATCTGGGGTTGCCGGAAGCACGTCGAGCCGATCGAACTGCACGTGTTTGATGATTGCCTCTGACGCTGAGGCATCTCCGAGGAGTATGTCGTAGGTGGTAGCTGAGAAGTCCCGCCCACTAACGCCTATGCCGCTCGTTGCATTGCCTTGTGGATCACCGTCCACCAACAGCGTACGCTGCTCAGCTGCCGCCAAACTTGCCGCCAGATTTACAGCGGTCGTTGTCTTGCCGACACCACCCTTTTGGTTGGCAACTGCAATTATTCTGGTCACTTGGGGATGGGTTGGAGATAGGCTGACAATATTAAGGGCGCTTGGCTGCTTCAGCCAAGCGCCCGTGCCAGAAAGATGTCTCGTTGTTCCACGTGGAACAGCCTAGACGGCGAATTATACGCTATTCGTTTGGAACGAAGACCCATTTCGCTGTCACGGAAGCCTCGATCGTATCCTGTCCAGGCATTATTGGGGTCTCACTCGACGCAACACCAGCCATTCGAACCGCCCCGAACATCGGGGATGGCATACGAACACCTGATGAATTGAGTTCGAGCAAGGAGCCCAGGTGGCCACCGGCAGCCGAAGCCATGATTTCTGCCTGTGCTTTGGCATTAGCGACCGCTTCGGCCAGTGCCTTGCGATACAAGTCGACCGCCTGGGACTCGAAGAAATCCACTGAGCTAACCTGGTTCGCACCATGGGACAGCGCCGAATCGATGACCTTCCCGACTGTGGCAAGATCGGTTACCTCAACCCGCAATGAGTTCGACACCAGGTAGCTCACAATGCGCGGCGTGTGGTCGAGATTGTCATTCCTCGTTTCGGGCACAACGGTATAGTTCTGTGTGGAGATCTGGGAGTCCTTCACACCGAGTGAGCGGAGCGAGGTAATGACCGCCGTCTGCTTGTTCGCATTCTCTCCGGCGGCAGCAGCGGCAGAACTGCTTCGCGTCTGAACGCTCACCAGGACATATGCCCGATCCGGGACTACCTGGATCTCCCCCTGAGCGGAGACGGTGATGACCGAGGGCGGAACGTCGCCCCCCACCCGCTGTGCAGAAAGAGCAGGCGCTGCCAGCAGGAGTCCGGGGACGATCAGCCAGGGCATGAATCGATTCATTGTTCCTCCTTCGGCGCAAATCCGTTTGAATGACGAGGCTGCTGACATGCGCATCGGCGATTTTGTCACAGATTGCTGCTATTTGTCTTGTTTAATATCATCACGATACTAATTTGTCACGTTGCCGGCGAGTGCAAGCTCCGGTGGGCTATCCAACCGATGTCCGTCCTTGCCGCCGTGTAGCCTCGATAACAAGATTCTGGAGATCCGTCGGCGTGATACCCGGTATGCGCGACGCCTGCGCAATGCTCACCGGACGAAGGGAGCCGAGCTTCTGGCGAGCCTCGATGGAAAGCGATGCCATCTCATCATAGGGCAACCAGTCGTCGAGCCTAAACTCCGCCATCCGCCGGAGTCGATCCGCCTGCGCGCGCTCTCGCTCAAAATAGCCGGAATACTTCAACTCGAGCTCGACAGCAGTCACGATTTCACGATCGGCCAGCTCGCTGACACCGGCCGCATTCAGCAGGTCAGAAAGCGACACCCCGTGCCGTTTGGCCAGCTCGGCAACTCGCTGCGCGTGCGGGATCGCAGTACTGCCAGCGGCGGAGAGAATCGGCAGCGCCTGCTCGGGCGCAATACTGACGCCGCGTGCAAGATCGAACACACGATTTTCGGCAGCCAGGCGGCCCGTGAGACGGACGACCTCCGACGGCCGCAGCAGCCCGAGGTCATGGGCGAGGGGGCCCAAGCGGCGGATGGCGTTGTCCTGGCGTACGGTAAGGCGGAATTCCGACCGAGACGTGAACAGCCGATATGGCTCATCGACGCCTCGTGTAACCAGGTCATCGATGAGGACCCCAATGTACGACGTCTCCCTGCCCAGAACGACTGGCGGTCGATTCTGCACGGCCAAGCCTGCATTCAATCCGGCGATCAAACCCTGGCCGGCCGCCTCCTCATATCCTGTGGTGCCGTTGATCTGCCCTGCCAAGTAGAGGCCGGCAACCGCACGAACCCGGAGCGTGGGATCCAACTGCGTTGGGGTGCAGTAGTCGTATTCAATCGCATATCCGGGCCGGGTCATCCGGACCCGTCCCAGGCCCGGAATGCTGCGCAACAGGGACAGTTGCACATCCGGGGGCAGGGAAGTCGACAAGCCATTGACGTACAACTCGGCTGTATCGAGACCTTCCGGTTCCAGAAACAGCTGATGGCGCGCAGCATTCGGAAAGCGGACGATCTTGTCTTCGACTGAAGGACAATAGCGCGGGCCACGGCTGCCTATGGCACCACCGTACATCGCCGATCGCTGAATGTTCTCCTGAATGATTGCATGGGCGTCCGGGCCCGTGTACGTGATCCAGCAAGGCACCTGCCGAGGATGCCGTGTGGTTCCGGAATCGATTCTCGGGGCGTCCCAGAAGTGCGACCACGAATAATCAAAGGCATCGATTTCGGAGTCCTGCCGAGCCAGGCCTGTGAAGTCGACCGACCGGCCGTCGATGCGTGGGGGAGTTCCCGTCTTGAAGCGGGCGACGGACAAGCCGATGCGCTCAAGCTGCTCGGCGAGGGAAATGGTTGCCCGCTCCCCGGCTCGTCCTCCGGAAATTCGAGTGGTCGTGCCGATGTGAATTCGGCCCCGCAGAAAGGTGCCGGTCGTAATCACGACGGCTCGTGCTGCGAAACGGCGTCCCTCGACGGTCTCGATCCCCAGGACCGTCTGCATGGCGTCGTCGAGTATGAGGGCGGCCACCGTCGCCTGCACGACGAACAGGCCTTCGTGGTCCTCAAGCAGCGAACGGACAGCCCGGCGGTACAAACCACGATCGCACTGCGCACGCGGTGCCCAGACCGCCGGCCCCTTGCTGCGGTTCAGCATCCGGAACTGAAGACTGGCAAGGTCGGTCGCGCGAGCCATGACCCCTCCCAGGGCATCGACTTCACGGACTACAGTTCCCTTGGCCACGCCGCCGATGGCGGGGTTGCAGGACATCTGACCGATCGTCTCGATGGCTGTCGTGACGAGAGCGACACGAGCACCCGTGCGTGCAGCCGCGACGGCCGCCTCTGCACCTGCGTGCCCGCCTCCGACGACCACCACGTCAAAAACCGACTCGAATGTGTTCATATGCAAGGCGCCAATGCCACGGCCAACGAACAGGCGGCCGCTACCTGTGAAAACGTCTCAATCTGAAAGGAGCCAGGATGCCACTTCCCATTGCCAGCGGGGCACCAACACTCTGCGTTCGCCGAGCTGCGTACGAGCAGAGTGGCCTTGCTCGCGCCGCGATCGACGAGCGCCTTGGACTGACTGCCGACGAGTTCCGCGTCGAAGGTGATCTCATTGCCATCGGTCCGATCCACGGCAACGGCCTGGAAGACTTTCTGGAGGAACTGGAGGCGCTCGGTCTTCAATACTACGACGACTACTTCGAACTGAGCGGAAATTGGCCAGAATGGCTGCACCTGTATGCCGGCGTCAGGTGAGTCACAGCCGATGGCTGCGTACCACGCCCGAGTCACGCGGAGAATCCGCCGGCTGCTCACGCAACAGACCCTCCCATCCACACCGGTAGCACCAGCTGGTGCGAAACCACGGAAAGAAGCGATTCCAGCCGTGCACCTGCACCCGAAGCGTGACTTCGTCGCAGTTCGGACACCGGTCGCCGCGCGGCAACAGGAATAGAAATAGCCACGTTGCCGCAATTCCGCGGACGACGAAGAATCCGACGAAGACCACCGAAAACCAAATCCCGTAACGCATCCCAATAGCCACCAGCGGCGACAGGTTCGGCTTACAGGCGTTGTTCCACGGTGGTCCACAACTCGACAGTAGCGAGGTCGTCATCGATTCGCTCGATCACGACCTCCTCGTTCTGAGCGACGGGCATCCCATCGATGGACTGAGCGGCCAAGTCGAAGTGGCGCCCGTCCGCCTCGAAAACCAGACGCCCCGGGTGCTCTCGAGTGATGGGCTGCGTGAGGCGAGCGACGTGGCCTTGATACCGATAGCGCGGATCGTCCTCCGGATCCGGTGGGGGCTCCGTAAATGCCTTTACGACCAGCCAGCGCGTGCCGAGGGCGAAGAGCGCGGCAATGCTCACAACCACGATGGTTCGAGGCACCTGAGCCATCTCCGGGAATACCATGCTGGCGTAACCTGCCAGGCCAACCCCCGTGGAGAAGGCGCCGAGCATCGGAAGCCCAGTGCGCGGCCTTCCTGCTGGCGTGCCTTCTCCCCTCATCTCAGAGTGTGGCACGCCCACTACCATCAGATAGACGAGCACCAGCAATCCTGCCGTAATGGCGAAGGACCAGAGAATCAGCATGGACGGGTGTGGCTGCTAAATCGGGGGCAAGTGAACCAGAGGAGACGGGTCCTCGTCGTAACACTGGTGAATCTACGCTTCCAACTGGCGATTGAAGAATGCCAGGACTCGGTCCTCCGAATAATAGACGGGCTTCCCGGGAACATCACCGGATACGAAGCCCACATGGCCACCTTGGGCGGAAAAACACACGGACAATTTTCGATTCCCGGCCGCAACCACACCGGTCTGACGGAGGACTTCCGGGGGAAGAAAGGGGTCGTCGAATGCACTGAGCAACAGGGTCGGGACGGGAATCGCGGCAAGAAATCGAAGAGCGCTGGATCGACGGTAATAGTCGTGTGCGTTTGCGAAGCCATGCACGGGTGCCGTGAAGTGCTCGTCGAAATCGACGATTGAATCTGCAGCTTCGATGGCTGCGGCGTCCGCGACTCCCGGGAATCGCTCGAGCTTCGCAATCGCCTTGACCTTCAGTGTACGAAGGAAATGATGCTCGTACACGCGCGAGAAACCCCGATGGATGAAGCGGGCGCCGGCTTCGAGATCGTAGGGCACCGATACCGCTGCAGCCGCCCGAAGCTGAGCAGGGTGTGACGCAGCTGGATCGCCCAGCCATTTGAGGAGCACGTTGCCGCCCAGGGAGTACCCGACCACGGTCATTGGGTCGAGTGGATGTTCCTCGGAAATTCGGTGAGCGGCAAAGGCCAGGTCCTCCGTCTCACCGGAATGGTAGAAACGGAGTGCCCGGTTCAGCTCCGATCCGCATCCCCGGAAGATCAGGAGATCGGCCGCCCAACCGGCAGCCGCGGCTCTTCGCAAGATTCCGCGGGCGTAGTGCGAACGGATCGTACCCTCGAGACCGTGGAGAACCAACAACCGGGGCGCACCGGTCGCACCCGGAACCCGATAGACATCGAGAAAATCGCCATCCGGCGTGTCCCACCGCTCGAAATAGCCGGTCGCGGGAAGCGAAGTTCTGCGAAAGAATCTCCCCCACAGCGTCTGCGCGTGGGCACCAGGGACCCACCAGGCCGGAGTGAAGGGCGGCAGCCCCGTGGGCGTGATTACCATTCAGCGCGCGCTCCATCGAACGAGAACGCGCCGCCGATCTTCGAGGATGACCGCATGGACGTACAGATCTTTGGCGTCAAGAAAAGCGCCGACACCAGAAAGGCGCTTCGGTTCTTTTCCGAACGACGCATCAGGACCCATTTCGTGGACTTGAACGAGAGACCCGCGTCAATCGGTGAACTGAAGCGCTTCACACAGAAATTCGGCCCGAAAACTCTGGTTGACGACGGGTCACCACGCTATCGGGAACTCGGGCTTCAACACGCTGTGTTCAGCGACGAACGATGGCTGGAGCTGTTGGCGGATGAACCGTTGCTGCTTCGAATGCCGCTTGCGAGGAAGGGAAATCAACTCACCATTGGTTTGGCGGAGGAACAGTGGAGCGAGTGGGCAAGGATCGTCTAATGCCGGCTCATCGCAACAGTAAGAAGCCATCACACCACCAATATTGGCCGATAGAAACGCCCAGAGGAGCAGCCTCATCCAATTCGCGGTCGATCCCGTCAAAACTCACCGATGAACCCGATTTCCGGCGTGAGGTGAACACCGAACTCGCGTTCGACCGTTGCCTGGGCGAACGAAATGAGTTCCCGGACATCCCGCGCCGTTGCAGAGCCAAGGTTTACGATGATGTTGGCGTGCAGATGGGAAATCTGGGCACCTCCATGCTGGTATCCCTTGAGTCCGGCCCGATCGATCAATCGCCCAGCCCCTTGCCCTTCGATTTTCTGGAAGATCGACCCGGCACTTGGGTACCAGTCCAACCATGGATGACGGGCTCCGCGCCAGCTGAGATTCTCCTGCATGATACGATGCAACTGGGCGGGATCGCCGCGAGAGAGTTCGAATGTCGCGGTAAGCGCGATTTCCCGACCGTCGTGCAATCGGCTGGTATCGTAGCCGAATCGCATATCGTCGCGGTGCAACGCACGGCGCCTGCCGGCCTCATCCAGGACTTCAGCAGAGCGGAAAATCTCCGCGATGAACACGGTTCGCTCACGAGTGGGAGCGGGGGACAGGAAGTGGAGGTTCTGCCATATGGCACCGCCGATGGTGCTGGGAATTCCGGCAAAGTGTTCGAGACCACTCCATCCGCGGGCAATCGATTCGCGGATGAGAGTTGCGACCACGGCTCCCGTTTCAGACCAGAGGACTCCATCGTCGGAGATCGTCCAGTGTCTGGCGACATTCCGGACGACGAGGCCTCGAAAACCCCGGTCGCCGACGAGGATATTGGCACCTAGTCCGAGCAGGAAGACGGGGACCTCGAGCGCACGTGAGGCAGTGACGACGTCCACCAACTCATCAGCGCTGGCCACCTCGCAGAAGAGATCAGCGGGTCCACCGATCTTGAACGTGGTGAATGGAGCGAGAACGACCTCCCGCCGGACACGGTCTCGACCGAGTCGATCCACCAACGCAACATATGCTGCAGACGTGGGAGTCATGGTGAACAGAAAAGAAACACCAGCCGGCCGAGCGCCGCTACAGCCAGGCCGCATCTTGCGACTGGCCATTGCATGGCTGGCATTGGGCGCCGGCGTCGCCGATGGCCAACGGGCGGAGCTGGAGCGCAGCATCCGTCAAACGGTCCTGCCAAACGGCCTCGAGGTCATCGTCGTGGAAAATCACGGCGTGCCGCTCGCCACAGTCGAAATAGACGTCCGTAATGGATCGTTCACCCAGGACTCGGGCTATGAAGGGCTTGCCCACCTGTACGAGCACATGTTCTTCCGGGCCGATTCCGACTATCCGGAACCGGACGCATTTCCTGAGCGCGCATCTGCGCTGGGGGCCGATTTCAACGGTTCAACCCAGGAAGAGCGGGTGAACTACTACCTCACGCTTCCGTCGGACAGTCTCGACGCCGGCATGCGGCTCATGGCGTCGGCCGTGATGAAGCCGCTGTTCCGCAAAGACGAACTGGATCGGGAGCGCGCCGTGGTGATCGGAGAATTCGATCGCGACGAATCAGAACCCGGGTTCGCCTTCCAGCAGGCAATGGGCCGTGCATTGTGGGGAGACGCATGGCCGCGCAAGAACCCTCTCGGAGAACGAGCGTCGATCCTGCAGACCACTCCGGCGCAAATGCGGGAGATTCAGCATCGATACTACGTGCCGAACAATGCAGCGCTGATCGTCACGGGCGACGTGAATCCGGCGCACGTGTTCGCAGCCGCCGGCCAGATCTTCGGCGGCTGGCAACGCGGCCCGGACCCGTTCACCACATGGCCGATTCCGCCGGTGCCGGCGTTGCCGCACGACACGGGCGTGCTGGTGGAAGAACCGATCTCGACGGCCCTCGTGATGTTCCAATGGCAGGGACCGAGCGCCTCGAAAGACCCGGCAGCCACATATGCAGCAGACGTGTTCTCCGACGTGCTGAACCAACCGGATTCCCGTCTGCAACGGCACCTCGTGGACACGGGGCTGTTCGAGTCCCTGGGCGTCAACTACTACACCCAGAACCATGTAGGTCCGATCACGATCAGTGGCGAGACCTCGCCCGCACGCGTGCGAGCAGCGATCACCGCGCTCGAATCGGAGATTCGGGCATTCGCCGACCCCGGGTACTTCTCGGCAGCGGAACTGGAGCCGGTCAAGCGACAGCGGATAACCGGAACTATGTTCGGATTGGAGCGCGCGTCGGGGTTTGCGCACCAGCTGGGATTCTGGTGGGCCGTTACCGGGCTGAACTACTACCTCGGCTATGTGGACGCCATGGCACATGAAACGGTGCCGGATCTCCAGCGCTACGCACGAACCTACATCGTGGGCAAGCCCCATGTCCGCGGTGTGCTCATCGATCGTGGAGCGAACCGGACGATCAGGCTGACGGCCGAGGATCTCACGCACTGGAGCCCGAAGCGATGAGGCACGCGATCGGGGGCGTGTGCCTGCTCGCCGGTCTGGTGATCGCCGGGCCGGCCCGGGGGCAACAGACTGCTGCGGACACCGCGACGACGAGCTTCACCGTCGATCACGTGCCGGTAATACTGCGCCGGAACATCGCGAACGACGTCGTGGCCGCCAACGTGTATCTCCTGGGCGGTACCCGCCAACTGACGGCGCAAACGGCCGGGATCGAAGCGCTGATGCTGAATGCCTCGGAGGGCGGAACCCGCACGTTTCCGCGCGAGCAACTCCGGGCAATCACCGCGCGCACGGGGGCCACGATCGTCGTCAATGCGTCCGTGGACTGGACTGCGTTCGGACTCCGAGCGCTGCGCCAGGCGTTCGACTCAAGCTGGGCCGTGTTCGCCGACCGCCTGGTGAATCCGCGACTTGACTCCACAGACATCGAACGCGCCCGCCGACAGATGATCACCGGCGTCCTCCAGTCGAACGCCGACCCGGATGTGGCCGTCGCACACCTGGCGGACAGTCTTCTCTATGCGAATCACCCGTACCAGCTCGACCCGAACGGGACGGCACCCTCGTTACGGGCGATCACCCCGACTGCAGTGCGCGCGTATCACGACCGGCAAGTGGTGCAATCGCGATTGCTGGTCGTCATCGTCGGGAACATCAGCCGCCGCGCCGTGGAGCGCGCCGTCCACATGACGCTCGGCACGCTGCCCGTGGGCTCCTACGTCTGGACGCCCCCGCCGGCTCTCACTCCCGCGGCGCAGCACCTGGCGCAGCTCTCGCGTCCGCTCCCAACGAACTACATCCTCGGCTACTATCCCGGCCCGAGGGCGGACACTCCAGACTATGCCGCGCTTCGCATCGCGACCGCGGTTCTGAGCGGTCGAATGTTCGCCGAAGTGCGCTCCCGGGAGCACCTGGCATACGCGGTGGAAGCTCCCTTTCTCGAGCAGGCCATCGGGGTGGGCGGACTGTACGTCACGACGACCGATCCGGCGGCTGCGCTGACCGCAATGGGCGCCGAGGTGCAACGTCTGAAGACGAGCCTGGTGGACCCGGCAGGCCTCACGGCGCTCATTGGCCAGTTCATCACCGACTATTTCCTGAAGAATGAGACCAACGCCGATCAGGCGTCATTCCTGGCCCGGGCACAACTGTATGAAGGCGACTATCGACGCGCCGCAGAATTCATGGCGTCCCTGCGGACAGTGACGCCGGAAGACATCCAGCGCGTAGCCGTCCAATACATGCACGACATCCGGTTCGGTTTCGTGGGGGATACCACGCTGGTTCCCCCGTGGTTGGGGACGCGATTCTAAGGCGCCGGCGCCGCTCTGGTTTCGAGAATCGCCAGCAGTTCAACCAGCGAGCCGCCTACCGCGTGCAATGCGACGAGACTGTGGTACCACAGGTCCGCGGCCTCGTTCGCTGCGCGGTCCGGGTCACTTTCGGCACACGCGAGGACGAACTCCGCGGCTTCTTCCCCGATCTTCTTGAGTCGCAAATTGCGGTCGTCGAGCAACCGGCGCGTGTAACTCGCCGGCGCGTCGTGGCGTGAGGCGCGCTCAGCAATCGTGTGATCGAGCCTGGCGAGCGTCCCGGAAGCGAAGGCCGGGGCGTTGAAGCACGACTCGCGCCCGGTATGACAGGCCGGCCCCATGGGTTCCACCAGCGCGAGGACGGCGTCGCCGTCGCAATCGGCGGCGAGGGACACGACGCGTTGCCGATTCCCGCTGCTCTCCCCCTTACGCCAAAGGCCGCGAGTACGCGAGCGGTAGTGCATCTCACCCGTTTCGAGCGTGCGTTCCAGTGCTTCGCGGTCCGCATGGGCGAGCATCAATACGCGTCCCGTGGCGGCATGCTGCGCCACCACGGTGACGAGCCCCTTGCCCTTCTCGAAATCAAGCTGATCGAGATCCAGCATCCGATGCATCTCCCGAATAAGATGACGTCGCCGGTGCCGGACAGCCCAACGCCACCCGGATGTCCCGTGCGAGCGCGCGGTTGGTCGCGATCGCGCTGCCGCTGCGGACGGTGGTCTGTCCATGCCAGTCGGTGAAGACACCGCCGGCCTCGACGACGATGGGAAGAAACGGCGCGGCGTCCCACGCGGAAAGCACGGGATCCACCATCGCTTCCGCACGACCGGTCGCCACCATCAAGTATCCGAAGCAATCGCCCCAGCTGCGAGCGACCGCGACCCGCGATGCGAGCGACCGCCAGCGGTTCCCACGGTCGGGATGTTCAGGGAAGCGCTCATCCGTCGTCGTGATCGTAGCGGCGGCAAGTTCGCTCACGGTGGACACGCGGCAGGATGTACCGTTCCACCAGGCGCCCTCGCCGAGCGCGGCGGCCAGGAGTTCATCGAGGGCCGGAAAGAAGGCCGCGCCGGCAACTACTTCGTCGCCGTCCATCACCGCGACCAGCGAACCCCAGAGGGGAACGCCGCGAATGAAGGACTTGGTACCATCGATGGGATCGACGATCCACTGCCGTGGGGCGTCCGGCCGCTCCTGTCCGTACTCCTCGCCGAGTATGCCGTCAGCGGGGAACCGGCGGCCGATCCAGTCGCGGGCGGCGCGCTCGGCGTTTCGATCAGCCACGGTCACCGGGGAACCATCGGCCTTGGCCTCGGCCACGAGCGTGGTGCGGAAGTACGGCAGCGCTGTAGCACCTGCGACCCGCGCCACCTCCGCGACGGCCTGCAGCAACACCCGCGGACTCGATGTCGTCATGCCGTCCTCACCGGAAGGCCTGCCCGCTCCATCCCGGCCTTGATGTCGGCCACCGTGCACTGCCCGTCGTGGACGATCCCCGCAACGAGCGCCGCGTCGGCGGCGCCGTCCCGCAGTACATGCACGACGTCGTCCACACCTCCTGCCCCGCCCGAGGCCACGACCGGAACGGACACACGGCCGGCGACACTCCGGGTGAGCTCGATATCGTAACCGCCCCTGGACCCGTCTCGATCGATGCTGGTGAGAAGAATCTCGCCGGCGCCGTTGCACGCACAGCGTTCCGCCCATTCCAGCGCATCCAATGACGTCGCCTGTGATCCGCCGTGCGTGAACACGCGCCACGCATCGCCGTCACGTTTGGCGTCGATACTGGCCACGACGCATTGTGCTCCGAACCGCGCCGCCGCTTCACCGAGCAAATGCGGGTTCGCCACGGCCGCGCTGTTCATGCTGACCTTGTCGGCGCCCGCCCGCAGTGCTGCCGCGATCTCATCGACTGTGCCGATTCCGCCACCCACCGTCAGCGGAACGAACAGGACCTCGGCCGTTCGTCGCACGACGTCGAGGAGGGTACGCCTGGCCTCCCGGCTCGCCGAAATATCGAGAAACACGATCTCGTCAGCTCCCGCGCGCTCGTACTGCTGCGCCAACTCCACGGGATCGCCGATATCGCGCAGCGCCTGAAACTCCACGCCTTTCACCACGCGTCCGCCACGGACGTCGAGGCAGACGACGACGCGACGGCTCAACACGTGAATGCCCCCGGCTCAGCGCCCGCGTTGGTACGCGTCACGTGCCCTCCACCTCGATCATGGCCGCGCCCTTGGTACTGAATACGGCGCCCGTCTCTTGCAGCGCGTCGCGAAGGGCCAGGCCCAACGCCTTGAACGCGGCCTCCACCACATGGTGGCGGTCGGTGCCCCGAATCACCCGGATATGGAGGGTGGCCCGCACGTTGTCGCTGAACGAACGCATCCAGTGGTCATACAGGCTGCTCGGCAGCGGGCCGCGGTAGTACGGGCGTCCGCCAAGGTCGATCACACACTGCACGAGCGCGTCGTCCATTGGGATCGTGCGCTCCCCGTAACGCGCTGCCGCGGCGGGGGCGCACGACGCCACGAACATCCCCACGGTGATGGCCACGTCCTCGATCAGGTGGTGCGGCAGATCGCCACGCGCCGACACGGACAGTTGAAGCCCCGAATAACGCGCCAGCGTGATGAGCATGTGGTCCAGAAACGGAATTGTAGTGGTGATCCGAGGCGTGCCTCCGTCCGCCGCGAGGCCGACCTCGACCTCGGTCTCCTTCGTGGTGCGACGCAATGGCCTCATTCGGAAAATTCCTCTGCGATGGCGAGCGGGTCGACCGCGCCGGTGTAGAGCGCCATGCCGATGATGGCGGCCGAGACGCCGCGATGGGCAAGCGCGAGCAGATCATCACGGCTGGCGATCCCGCCCGATGCGATGATCGGGAGGTCGGAGGCCGCGGTGAGGTCGTCCATCAGCGCGAGATCCGGGCCGACCATCTGGCCTTCGCGATGAACGGCGGTGACGAGGACTCCACCGAGTGGCAGGTGCTCGACCGCGGCCAGGAAGTCGAGAACGTCTGTTGATTCAGCGCGCGTCCATCCGTGGGTGACCACCCGACGGTCGCGGACGTCCGCCGCAGCGATGACGGCACCCGGATGTGCCGCGGCCAGGTCGGCCAGCCAATCGGGATCCTCGATGGCGCGAGTCCCGACCGTCACGTATCGGGCGCCGGCGGCGAACAGATCCTCGACGCGCGTCGTGGTGCGCACGCCGCCACCGACGCGTACATCGACGTCAGCGCCGGCGTCGTCCAGGATGGCCGCGACCACCGAGGCGTTGCTGCCGTTGCCGGTAGCCGCGTCGAGATCCACCACGTGCAGATGCCGAAACCCGCATTCCGCCCACCGGCGCGCGACGGCCACCGGCTGGTCGAGCCGCACGCGTTCCCTGGCATACGAGCCGCCCACGAGTTGCACGCAAGCGCCGTCGCGAAGGTCGATCGCGGGAACGACGATCATGGGAGCATCTCCTGCAGAAACCCGTGCAGCATCCGCACTCCGGCCTGTGAACTCTTCTCGGGGTGGAATTGAACACCGAGCACCGCGCCCGCGCGAACCGCTGCGGGAAACCGATCATCATCGTGGCGGCTCCACGCCGTGACCACGCGGTTGTCGTCGGGCGCGCACGCGAAGCTGTTGGCGTAGTACACATCATGGAGGCCGGCCCGGAGAATGGCCGGTTCGGAAACGTCGATCAACTGATTCCATCCGATCTGAGGAATACGCCCGGCCTGCAGCCTTCGGACGCGTCCCGCGAAGACCCCGAGGCCGCGACCCGGCCCCTCTTCGCTCTCGTCGAACAGCAGCTGCATGCCGAGGCAGATTCCCACGCAGGGGAGTCCGCGATCCAGGGCCGTGCGGACCGCAGCAGTCCCCGGCGCGAGCTTCTCGACGGCGCTCGCGAACGCACCGACGCCCGGCAGCACGAGCACGCCGGTCTCCGTCGCCCGCGCCGGGTCCGTCTCGACGCTTACCGTCCAGGCAGGCGCCGTGAGCGCCTTCACGAGCGAATGCAGATTCCCGGCGCCGTAGTCGAATACGGTTACGCGCATGCGGAGGCCTCGTCGCGAAGCGCTGAGATCAGCCGTTCCATGATCGGCTCGGGACCGACGCCTATCCGCAGTGCAGCGCCGCCGGACGCAGCCAGAGACGGAGTGACCGGTGGGAGATCGTGCAGGAGGCGGACCGCAAGGCCGCGCGCCAGAAGCGCCGCGGCGACCCGGGCCGCTTCCCGGCACGGGATGCAGAAGAAGTTCGCATCGGATTTCAGCGCGGGCAGCCCCATGGCGTTCAATTGGGCCGCGACCCGGTTCCGGATCTCAACGGCGTCGCGCGCGTGCGCTCGTACCCATGGGAGGCCGTCGGTGAGCGATGCGATGGCCGCCGCCGCGGCAGCCGCATTCAGCTTGTACGGTCCGCGCACGGTTTCCAGCGCGTGGGCGAGCGTCGGGGCGAGGACGGCGAAGCCGATCCGGAGACCGGCGAGCCCGAACGCCTTGGACAGGGTACGGGTAACGACGAGGCGCTCGTGCGGCCTCACCAGATCGAACCCCGGGGCGTCGCAGAATTCGCCGTACGCTTCATCGAGCAGCACGACTCCAGGTGCCTCGCGGAGCACCCGTTCGATGGTTGCACGGGAGAGCGCGGCCCCGGTGGGGTTGTTGGGCGAACAGAGGTAGACGAGTCGCGGGGCCGGCGCCAGCAGCGCGCCGACGTCGAGATCCAGATCGGCAGTGAACGGGACCGCGTGCGTGCGCAAGCCATTGATGGCGGCAAAGGTGGGGATCATGGAGAACGTCGGAACTCCGAACGCGATCAAATCGCCGGGTTGCGCGAACGTGCGCATGGCGCAGTCGATCAGATCGTCGGACCCACACCCGGCGACGACCATTTCCTCGCCCACCCCCGCGTACGACGCCAGTGCGCGATTGAGCGCCGCCGGGGGCGTGGCGGGGTACCGGGCAAGCGCCGCCGGGTCGAGAGACTGCAGCGCCGCCAATGCTGCCGGAGGTGGTCCCCAGAGGCTGGTATTGTCGCTGAGGTCCACGGCATCGCCGGCTTCAGTGGCCGCGTACGGACGCATGTCGCGGAGCAAATCGCGCACGAGGTTCGTCATTCAGCGTGTCTCCGCCCAGGCACGAGCGGCCATGGCGTGGCCGGGCAGGCCCTCGGCCCTTGCAAATGCGTCCACGTCGGACGCGAGACGCGAGGCCGCCCCCGCCTCGATGCGCTGGTAAGTGGTCCAACGGAAGAAATCGAGCGTCGACAGGCCGGAATAGCAGCGAGCCAACCCCCCGGTGGGAAGCACGTGATTGGCGCCCGTCATGTAGTCGCCGAAGGACACCGACGCCCATTCGCCCAGGAAAACCGTGCCGGCGTTTCGGAGGGCGGGCAGCCACGCCGCCGGATCGGCGGTGCATACCAGGAGATGTTCCGGCGCGTATGCGTTGCTCCACTCCACGGCTTCCTGGACCGTGTCGACCCAGAGCACGGCGCCCTGGCCGGCCAGGGCGGCTTCGACGATCTCCCGGCGTTCGCATGAGGGCAACAGCCGCGCCAATGCGGCGCGCACCTGCGCCGCCAGGGAGGCGCGCTCGACGACGGCGACGACGCAGGCACGCGGATCGTGCTCGGCCTGCGCGAGCAACTCGCGCGCGACGGTCTCCGCCGACGCCGCGGCGTCGGCAATGACCAACAGCTCGCTGGGCCCCGCGGGTGAATCGATGCTTACCAGACCCGAGACCTGCAACTTGGCTTCAGCGACGAAGGCATTGCCCGGCCCGACGATTCGATCCACCCGTGGTACCGTTTCGGTGCCGAAGGCGAGCGCGGCCACGGCGCCGGCGCCGCCCAGAGTAAATACGCGGTCGGCATCGGCAAGCTCCGCCGCAGCGAGCACCACGACGCTGGGCAGGCCGCTCGGGCCGGGGGGCGAGGCGACGGTGATCTCGCCGACACCAGCAACCCGCGCGGGAACGACGCCCATGAGGACGCTGCTCGGATACGCGGCGCGGCCGCCGGGCGCGTAGACACCGACCCGCGCCAGTGGATCGGGCCTTCGTCCCACCACGATTCCGGGTTCAGGGGACGTTTCCGTGGCAGACGGAAGAAACGCGCGATGGACCGAGGCGATGTTCGCGACGCTGCGCTCCATGCCGCGACGCAGATCGGGGCTCAGCGTATCGAGTGCGGCCTTCCACTGCGCGCGGGGCACTTCGAAGCGTTCGAGATCAACGTGATCGAACCGAAGCGACAGTTCGCGAAGCGCCCGATCGCCGCGCGCGCGCACATCGGCGAGAATCGCGGCCGTGCGCTCGCGCACGTCGCGGTCAATCGACGTCGTGCGGTCGAGCAGCGCGCTGCGGGTAGGGGCGTCGAGTCCGGCGAGGGCGCCGAAGTAGCGAAGAGCCGGCGCGGGAGTCATGCCATGAGCCTCTCGATGCGGGTGATCAAGATTCCCTCGGCGCCCAGCGCCTTCAAGCGCGCGACCGTGCGGAACACGCCAGCGGCCGGCACGACGGCGTGCACGGCCACCATGGCGCCGCCGTTCAGGATGTCGATGACCGTGGGCCCGTTCAGACCGGGGATGACCTCACGAATCCGGGGCATCTGCTCGCGAGGCACGTTGGCCATCAAGTAGCGCTGGCTGCGAGCGCGGAGTACCGAGAGCAACGCATCGGCCAGCTCCTCGACGGCTGTGTGCCGCGCCGGATCGAGGCGGCCGGTGTGATCCGCGACGATCAGACGGGCGGTGGATTCCATGACGGTTTCCACCTCCTGAAGGCCGTTGACGCGGAGCGTGGATCCCGTGGAAACGAGATCGACGATCACGTCGGCGATTCCGATGTGCGGCGCGATCTCCGCCGCACCCGAAATGGGGACGACTTCTACCGTGCACCCCCTGCCGGCGAAAAAGCGCGTGGTGATGCGGGGAAACGTGGTGGCGACCCGAGTGCCTGCGGGAAGATCGTTCACGGTCTGCACGCCGCTCTCCTCGCGGGCAGCGACGGCCAGCCGGCAGAACCCGAACTCGAGATCGGCTACGACGTGAACCGGTCGCTCGGACTCCTGCACGAGGTCCAGGCCCGTGACGCCGGCATCAGCCGCGCCATCGGCGACGAATTCGGGAATGTCCTGCGCCCGGACGAAGAGCGCCTGGAATTCGCCCCCCAGCGACGCCGTGAGGGCGCGATCGCTTCGTGTCCGGATTTCCAACCCGGCATCCCGAAAGAGATCGCGCGCCTCATCGGCGAGCCGGCCCTTGTTCGGAAGCGCTATTCTCAACATGCGAGTACCTGTGGCGAAAAAGAAAAGGCCCGTCAGCGGGTGACGGGCCAGCCAGAACCAGCGAGGGACGATCCGAGCGATTATCCGCGCACGCCAGTTCTGCCCCGGCCCGTGGAGCCGTGGTGGTGATGCGAGCGATGGTGCGCGCGGGAGATCGTCATGGTCCGCCAAAGCTAGCGGAATCGGGCGCAACGCGTCAACTGGCGCCCGTGGGGAGCCTGCCGTGGGGGCGCGCTACCGGTCGCGCGCGACGATGCGCCATGATGCGTTCCCCTCGACCGGCTGTAGCTTCATCCTCATGTTCGCGGATTCGCTACTTCACGCCGAGCAGATGCACCTGTTCCGGCTCCTGATCTGGGGCGGCGGGAGCGTGCTCGTCGGTACACTCGTCTTCGTGGTCGTCGCATCGCGCCGACTCGAGACCACCATGCTGCGGCACTTCGCTGTCCAGATGGTCATCTGGGGCCTTCTGGAAATCGCCTATGTTGCCATTGCCTGGCAGGGGCTCGGGCTCCGCGACGTTTCGGGAGCCACACGCCTCGACCGCTTGCTGTGGATGAACCTCGGGCTCGATGTGGGGGCTATTACCGCCGGAGCGGCGGTGGCGACGATCGGCTGGCTCAACGGGCGGCGTTTGGGCCTGCTGGGAGCCGGTGTCGGGGTGATCGTGCAGGGGGCGGCACTCTTCCTCATCAACGCGCAGCTGGCGGCGCTCATCTCTCGCTGACATGGCGGAAACGACACTGGACCTCCGAGGCGTGCCGAAGCCCGAGGCGTACCGAACTCTCAAGCATCAAGTCGAGAGCGTGCTGCAGGGGGTGAGCGACGATGTCGCGGCCATGGCCACGATGAGCGCGCTGATCCATCACGCCTTTGACTTTCTCTGGACCGGATTCTATCGCGTGGTGGAGCCGGGTCGACTGCTGCGGGTGGGGCCGTACCAGGGTACGCTGGGTTGCCTGGAAATCGCATTCGGCCGGGGCGTGTGTGGCGCTGCAGCCGCCAGCCGGAAGCCCATGCTGGTGCGGAACGTGGACGACTTTCCGGGCCATATCGTGTGTGACTCGCGGGCCAGATCCGAAGTGGTGATTCCCGTGTTCGACCCTCGCGGTGGCCTGCTCGCCGTTCTCGACGTGGATGCGGCAGAGGTGAATGTGTTCGATGACGAAGACGTTGCCGGGCTGGTTCACCTCGTCGGATGGTTCGCGGCGCCTCGCCGGGAGCAGGACGTCCCGCTAGGTTAGAAGCCAGTTGGACGACGCGTCCCTCGACCGAAGCTTTCACGATGCTCCACGGGTACTCCGACCGCATCAATCATGCGCTCGCCTTCGCGGCCAAGCACAATGACCGCGAGGTCCGAAAGAACATGCGGCTCCCGTATGGCACCCACGCGGCGAACGTCGCGGTCATCCTGACGAAGTACGGACAGGACGAACAGACCATCGTGGCCGGCATTCTGCAGGACGTCGTGGCGGATTCCATCCGCGACCGGCACACGCGGGAGATGTTGGACCAGCGCATTGCCGACAAGTTCGGGGCCGGGGCGCTGGAGACGGCACTCGCGGTCACAGTTCGGCTGACCGACGACGATGGCGTGGAACTCTCGCTCGAAGAGCGAAAGGCCGACTTCCTCAATCGGTTGAAAGCCGCTCCCGAGCCGGCACGCTGGGTCTGCGCGGCAGATGCGATCCACACTGCGGGCACGATCCTGGCCGATCTCAAGCGGACCATCGATCCCGAGTCGGTGTGGGGGCGGTTTCAGTGGGGGAAGAACGGAACGATCCGCTGGTACCGCCGACTCTACGAGCGCCTCCTCGAGGAGGGGTTCACGGCGCCGATCATGCAGGAGTTCGCGCACGTCGTGGAGCTGCTCGAACAACTCGAGCAACCGAACGCTTCGGCGAGCCGCATCTGAGGGCTCCAGCGGGGGCGGTCGATCAGGCCGCGGTCCCGGCCCTTCACCTGCGCGTCAGCCGACCTCGACCGGCGTTGCCGGGTAGGTGCGCTTGACGTAGTCCTCGAGCATTACGAGAAACTCCTGGACGATCCCATCGCCGCGCAGGGTGCACACCAGTTCCCCGTCCACATACACGGGCGCCTTCGGTTCCTCGAACGTCCCCGGCAGCGAGATGCCGATGTTGGCATGCTTGGATTCTCCGGGGCCGTTCACCACGCAGCCCATGACGGCCACCTTCATCTCCTCGACGCCGGGGTACTGCGTGCGCCAGACAGGCATCTGCTCCCGCAGATACGTCTGGATGTCTTCGGCCATGTGCTGGAAGAAGGTGGATGTGGTGCGGCCGCACCCGGGGCAGGCGGTCACCTGCGGTGAGAAGCTCCGCAATTCAAGGGACTGCAGGATCTGTTGCGCGACGAGGACTTCTTCGGTGCGGTCGCCGTTCGGCTTGGGCGTCAGCGAGACCCGAATGGTGTCGCCGATTCCCTCGGCCAGAAGAAGAGAGAGCCCTGCTGTGCTGGCGACGATGCCCTTGGTTCCCATGCCGGCCTCGGTGAGACCGAGGTGCAGCGGGTAGTCGCAGCGGCTTGCGAGGAGGCGGTACACGGTCACCAGATCCCGTACGCCGGAGACTTTTGCAGAGATGATGATCCGGTCGTGCCCCTGCCCCACGTCTTCGGCCAACTCGGCTGACCGAAGGGCGCTGGCCAACATCGCTTCGATGTAGACCTGCTTGGCGTCCAGCGGAACGGACGCGCGCCCGTTCTCATCCATCATCTGGGTCAGGAGGTCCTGATCGAGCGATCCCCAGTTGACACCAATGCGTAGGGGCCGGTCGTTGTCGACGGCAATCTTCACGATGGTTCTGAAGTTCTCGTCGCGCCGTTTGCCCCCAACATTTCCCGGATTGATGCGGTACTTGGCCAACGTGGATGCGCACGCCGGATACCTGGCCAGGAGCAGATGGCCGTTATAGTGAAAATCCCCCACGATCGGCACATCCACGCCGGCGTCGTGCACCCGCTGCGCGATCTCGGGGACGGCGCGAGCGGCGTCCTCGTTGTTCACGGTCACGCGCACCAACTGCGATCCGGCGCGAGCCAGCGCCACTACCTGCTGCGCCGTGGCAACCGGGTCCGCGGTATCGGTATTGGTCATGGACTGCACGACGATGGGGTAGTCGGACCCGACGGGAACCGTTCCCACCCATGTCGTCACCGTCTGCCTGCGACTGCTGAAGCTCACGAGGACTCCGTCAAGAGGGCGTTCTCCAAGATAGTGGAGCCGGGGAGGGCGCCAGAAGCACCAGCGGCAGGGGCCAGGTGCTGCATCGGGGGCGAGTTTCGAGGGGGCGTCCCGGTCCGGGTAGTCGGGGCGTGGCCACGGGACCGGTGCCCATTAAGCCGGTATTGACCCGTTATACCGGGAATACTACCTTTGCCCGCGCTGAGCCAAGGCCTCAGGGTCTTGGCTCGGATCATATAGGCCCCGCGACGCTCCGGCGATCTGCGGCTTCAGGAATTGTCGGGGTACGGCGCGTTCCGCTCCCTAGACAATGGGTACTTTCAGGAGTGGGACATGCGTACGACCGGCAAGGTGAAGTGGTTCAACGACGCGAAGGGCTTCGGTTTCATCACCCCGGACAGCGGCGAGAAGGACTGCTTCGTCCACTACAGCTCGATTCAGGGCAATGGCTTCAAGACCCTCGCGGAGGGTGAAGCTGTTGAGTTCGACGTCGTGCAGGGCGCAAAAGGCCCGGCGGCGGAGAACGTGTCCCGCCTGGCCCAGTAAGAAGGCGAGTCTGTAGCGTCGAAGAGCCGGGAGATCCTCAGCGATCTCCCGGCTCTCGTGCTTGGCAGAGGTCAGGACGCCGCTTGGCGGCTTCGTGATCGCGGCGGCCGTCCGCGGGGAACGCGCGGCACCGATTCGGCCGCGTCGAGCAGCCGTCGGCGCACCTCGTGCGCCACGAACTGCTGATCCACGATCAAACGCAATCCATCCGCAAGGCTGATCACCCCATCGTCGCTGAGGCGGACCTGATCGGCGATCTCGATGGCGCGGGCCGCCGGCATCGCGAAGTGGTCGACCAGCGATCGGACCACCGCGAGCAGGACGACGGCATCAAACGAGAAGTCCCGCTGGACGCCACGCCCGGTCGAATCGACACCAGGGAGTGAAAAGTGGGATGTGATGTTGTCGACCCACTTCCTGCTCGCTCCGACGGCAAAGGCAGCTGTTCCGATATCGTACGACGGCATTAATTATCCTATTACATGAGGATTATTCATGCAATTGGTGCCATCTGTGAATTATTCCTCTGAAAAAAGGACATTAATGACGCCGTCGCGACTCAATGCGACTCAACGTCTGAGCTTGTGCTGACCGTGCAGGCGTTGTCTCCCCTCCCCACTGCGCTATGCGAGCGCCATCCGAGCAGCAGACAACTGCGCTCTCAGGGACTCGGCACCGGTTCCGCCGGCGACTTCGCGATGGGCGACCGATCGCTCCGGAGACAGCGCGTCGCGCGCATCCGAGCCAAACAGCGCGTGTGCCTCTCGAAAGGACGCGTCGGGAAGCTCCTCGAGCTCGACACCACGGGATTCGGCTTCTCGGACGAGATGTCCGACCGCCCCATGCGCCTCACGGAACGTCGCGCCCTTTCGCACGAGGTAATCGGCGAGATCGGTAGCCATCAGGCTGCTCGACAAGGCCGCACGCATGCGCTCCGGCCGGAACTGAATCTCAGCAAGAGTGCCGGCGAACGCGGGAAGCACGAGCGCCATGGTGTCGACCGCGTCGAAAAGCGTGCGCTTGTCGTCCTGCAGATCCTTGTTGTAGCTGCTGGGCAGTCCCTTGATGGTTGCAAGCAACGCCGTGAGATCCCCGAGCAAGTGCGCGCCGGCGCCGCGCGCGATCTCCAGCGCGTCCGGATTTCGCTTCTGCGGCATCATGCTCGACCCGGACGAGAATCGTTCGCCGAACTGCACGAAGCCGAACTCTGCCGTGCCATAGATGATCAGGTCCTCGGCGAACCGCGAGAGATGGGTGGCCATGAGCGTGCATGCGAAGAGCACTTCGGCCACGAAATCGCGGTCGCTGACCGCATCCATCGAATTCGGGGACAACGCGTCGAAACCCAGTGTTCCCTGTAGGAGGGTGCGCGAAACCGGGTACGCGGAGCCGGCGACAGCCCCGGAACCCAGAGGAAGCACCGCGGCGCTCCGGGCCGCGGCGCGGAGCCGGCCCCGGTCGCGCTCGAGCGGCCAGAAGTGGGCCAGCAGCCAGTGCGCCGCCGATACCGGCTGGGCGCGCTGCAGATGCGTGTAGGCCGGCATCAACACCGACTCCACCGCAGCGGCGCGATCGACGATCACGGTCTGGAACTCGCGCACCGCCAGGTCGAGGCGACCGAGTGCGTCCATGGTCCACAACCGAGTCGCCGTGGCCACCTGGTCGTTGCGGCTGCGACCCGTGTGGAGTTTCGACGCGACATCGCCGATCTCCTCGTGCAGGAGGCGGTCGATCATCGTGTGGATGTCTTCGTCGGACGCGGTTGGCGCGGCGCCTGCCTCAAAGCGGCGCGCGACCGCATCGAGGCCCGCCTCCATGGCGTGGCTCTCGTCCAGCGTCAGCACTCCGGCGTTCCACAAGCCAACGGCCCAGGCCTTCGAAAGCGTGATATCAAAGGGCCAAAGGCGGAAATCCGTTCCGATCGAGTTGTTCAGGGCGTCGAACGCGGGGGCGGATCCGCCGCCGAATCGCCCGCCCCACAGCTTGTGCGCCGAGCTCGGCTGGCCCGGTGTGCCACGACCGCTCACGCGATTGCCAGCGACGGCTCAGACGAGGAGCCGTCCTCACCCTTCGCTTGCGCGCTCATCTCCTGATCCTTGAGCGCGCGCACCCGGCCGGGCAGCGCGAAGAGGCGGATGAATCCACCGGCGTCGCTCTGCTGATAGACGTCATCCTCGCCGAAGGTAACGAAGCGCTCGTCGTACAGTGCGTGCGCGCTCTGCCGGCCGACGACCGTCAGCGACCCCTTGTACAGCCGCAGCGTGACAGTGCCCGTGATCCGCTGCTGGGTCACGGCGACGAATGCGTCGTACGCCTCGCGCTCGGTGGACCACCAGCGTCCTTCGTACACGAGGTCGGCGTAGCGGGGCGCCACCATGTCCTTGGCGGCGAGGGCGCGGCGGTCGAGCACCAGCTGTTCGAGCTCGCTGTGCGCCGCGTAGAGCAGCGTGCCGCCCGGGGTCTCGTACACGCCGCGCGACTTCATGCCGACGAGGCGATCTTCCACCAGGTCGATGCGTCCGACGCCGTGGCGTCCCCCGATCTTGTTGAGCGCCACCAGCAGATCCACGGCGGACAGCACCATCCCGTTGACCGACACCGGCGTTCCATGTTCAAATCCGATGACCACGTCCTCCGGCGTATCCGGAGCTTCGGAGGGATTCGTGGTGAGCATGAACAAATCAGCCGGCGGCGCCGCGTTGGGATCCTCGAGGATTCCGCCCTCGTGCGAGAGGTGCCAGATGTTGGCGTCGCGCGAATAGATCTTCTCCTTCGTGGCGGCCACCGGAATACCGCGAGACTGCGCATACGCGATGGCATCCTCGCGGCTGCGAATGTCCCACTCGCGCCAGGGGGCGATCACGGGAAGGTCCGGGGCGAAGCTGGCGTACGTCAGCTCGAAGCGCACCTGATCGTTTCCCTTGCCGGTGCAGCCGTGCGCCAAGGCATCGGCGCCGACCTGCCGGGCGATCTCCACTTGCCGGCGCGCAATCAGCGGCCGCGCCATGGAAGTACCCAGGAGGTACTTCCGATTGTAGATCGCGCCGGCGCGGAGCGTGGGGAAGATGAAGTCTTCGACGAACTCCTGCCGGAGGTCTTCGACATAGCACTCTTCGGCGCCCGACGCGAGCGCCTTCTCGCGGACGCCGCGCAACTCGTCGGCTCCCTGCCCGATGTTGGCCGCCACGCAGATGACCCGCGCGTCGTAGTGCTCGCGCAGCCAGGGAACGATGATCGACGTGTCGAGTCCGCCGGAATAGGCAAGGACGATGGTGCGAGGCATGACGGCTCCTGAGAGGCAGACAGTGTATGCAGACCGCCTGCATATTTAATCATTCGGCGGATCGGCGTCAATCGGTGCGCGGCCCGGGCCGGCGGCAGCGCGGCCAGGGCGCCGCCGCCGTTCAGGTGCGGCCTGCGAGCCCGGTGAGGCGCCCAACGACGGATTGACGGGCGGCGGGGGACCGGCAGACGACGAGAATCGTGTTCTCGCCGGCGATCGTCCCGAGCACTTCGGGCCAGCCCTCCGCGTCGATGGCCTCGGAAATCGGCTGGGCGCCGGAGGCGACCGTGTGAAGCACGACGAGCTCGCCTACGCCGGAGACGCTCGCGAAGAGCTGGGGAAGCAGTGCCTCCAGCGAGGGCTTGGCCTCCTCCGCGAGCGCGCCCGGCCGAGCGTACCGGGCGCCGTCTTCCGTGGGCACACGCACGAGCCCCAACTCGCGCAGGTCGCGGGACAGGGTTGCCTGCGTCACGTGCACGCCGCGGCGAGCGAGCCGTTGCCGCAACTCTTCCTGGCTCCCGACCGCGTGCGATCCGGTGATCTCGAGAATGGTCGCGTGCCGCGAGGACTTGTTCGCCATGGCTCTGCGCAGTGGTAAAGAAAGGGCTCAGCAGTTGACGTTCGGAATATGCATCATTATGCATTCCGTGTGAATAGGATCCCCGTCGGCGTGCTCGGGGCCAGCGGCTATGCTGGTCGCGAGCTTTGTGCACTCATCCATCGGCATCCCGCGCTGGAGCTGGCCTTTGCCACGGCCAACGAGCAGCGCGGCCAGACCGTGCACGTGCACGGCCGACCCGTCACGTTCGTGGCGACGGAAGATGCCCCGCTTGGGGGAGCCGCGCTCGTGTTCAGCTCGCTGCCGCACGGAGCGTCCGCCACGTGGGTGAACGAGGCGTCGGCTGCCGGCGCGCGGGTGGTCGACCTGTCGGCGGACCTGCGGCCGGGGAACGGGCGCGACGACGTGCCGTACGGACTGACCGAGCTGGCCCGCGACGATGTTCGGCAGGCCACGATCGTCGCCAATCCGGGTTGCTACCCAACGTCGATCCTGCTGGCCGTCGCACCGCTGGTCGAGGCCGGACTGGTGGCGCCGGGGGCGCCGATCATCGCGAACTCCGCAAGCGGCGTGACGGGAGCCGGCAATGGTGCGAAGCGGGAGCTCCTGTTCGGCGAGGTGGGCGAGGACTACCGCGCATACGGAACGGGCAACACGCACCGCCATCTGCACGAGATGCGGGCCGTGCTGGGCCGGATGAAGAGCCAGTCGGACCTCGTGTTCACGCCGCACCTCCTTCCCGTCACGCGCGGCATCCTGTCGACGATCACGGTCGAGTTGCGTGACGCCGTACCGGATCCGATGGCGGTCTGGAAGGCACGGTATGCGGGCGAGCCGTTCGTGGAGTTGGTGGGCGCCGCGCCCCGGCTGCGCGACGTCGCCTACCGGAACGCGGTCCAGATCTTCGCGCAGCCGCTCGCCGGCACGGCGCGCCCGATGCTCCTGGTGCTCTCCGCCATCGACAACCTCGTGAAGGGAGCAGCGGGCCAGGCGGTGCAGAATGCCAACCTCATGCTCGGGCTCGACGAAACGGCGGGACTCCGCTGGTGACCCGCGTCGTCAAAGTAGGCGGTCGCGTGCAGAGCGACCCGACGCTCGCCGCCCGAATCGCCGAGGTCTGGAATCCAGAAGCGCGATCGCTGGTCCTGGTGCACGGTGGCGGCGACGAGGTGACCACGCTGCAGAACGCGTTCGGACTGTCGTCCGAGTTCGTGGACGGGCGCCGGGTGACCTCGGCTCGCGACATGGAGATCGTGCGCATGGGGCTTTCGGGCAGCGCCAACAAGCGGCTGGTGTCGGCGCTCGTGCACGAGGGCGTGCGCGCGCTCGGGATTTCGGGAGAGGACGCGTCGCTGATCGCCGCCATGCCGGTGGATCCGGAGCGGTTGGGGCATGTCGGCGAGGCTCAACGGGTCAACGCGTCGCTCCTGCGGCATCTGCTGGATGGCGGGTATCTCCCGGTGATTTCTCCCGTGAGTCGCAACATCGGCCTGCAACTCGGCCCGGCGCTCAACGTCAATGCGGATGACGCCGCCGCGGCGGTCGCCGCGGCGCTCGGCGCCGGCGAGCTGCTGCTGATTTCCGACGTGCCGGGAATCCTGGAAGGAAACCAGGAAATCCCGAGACTGAGCGCCGACGCCGCCAGCGAGCTGGTGCGACGCAAGACGGCGGTGGGCGGGATGGCCGCCAAGGTGAACGCGGCGCTGGCGGCGCTGCGCGGGGGCGTGCAACAGGTGCGCATCGGCGATCTCTCGATGCTGGCCGAGTCGACGCGCGGAACGACCATCACGATCACGGGGGAGGCAGGGTGAATTCGACCACGACAGCGGAACAGGCGGTGCCGGGACCCGAAGCGGCGGCGGCTCACGACCCGATCCTGGGTACGTACAAGCGTCCGCCGGTGGAGCTGGTGCGTGGTGAGGGCGTCTACCTGTATGACGGCGAAGGAAACCGCTACCTGGATTTCGTGAGCGGGATCGCGGTCAACGCGCTCGGCTACGGCGATCCGGGGCTTCGCGCCGCGCTGCATGCGGCGGCGGACGGGCTGATCCACACGTCGAACCTCTATCGCACAACGCCCGGAGAGACGCTCGCCCAACAGCTCGTGGACCATTCGTTCGCGTCGCGTGTGTTCTTCTGCAATTCGGGGGGAGAGGCCAACGAAGCGGCCTTCAAGTTCGCGAGGCGTTGGGCGCGCACGATCGACGACCAGAAGGTCGAGATCGTCGCGTTGCGCGGCGCGTTCCATGGACGGCTCTTCGGATCGCTGGCAGCGACCGACCGGCCGGCATACCGGTTGCCGTTCCAGCCGCTCGCCGGCGCGATCTCGATCGTGGAGCGGGACCTGACCGACGTCGCGGCGGCGCTCGACGCCGCGACGGGCGCTGCCGTGATCGTCGAACCCGTGCAGGGGGAAGGTGGCGTGCGCGTCATCGACCAGGGGTTCCTGCGCGAATTGCGGGCGTTGACGCGCGAACGGAACGCGGCACTGATCCTCGACGAGATCCAGTGCGGACTCGGCCGGACCGGCACGTTCTTCGCCTACGAACAGGCGGGAATCGAGCCCGACATCCTGACCATCGCCAAACCGCTCGCCGGCGGTCTGCCGATGGGTGCCGTGCTGGTGACCGATGCGATCGCGTCCGCCATCAAGCCGGGCGATCACGGCACGACGTTCGGCGGCGGACCGTTCGTGGCTTCCGTCGCTTCGTATGTCGTGGGGCGCCTGTCGGATCCCGAGCTGCTGGCCCACGTGCGCGAGACGGGGGCGTGGTTCGGGGCACAGCTACGTGAGATTGCGCAGCGCACGGGCCGCATCCGCGGCGTGCGCGGCCTCGGGTTCATGTGGGGGATGGACATCATGGGGACGGCGGCGCACGTCGTAAGCGAGGCGATGGCGGCCGGCCTCCTCGTGTGCACGGCCGGGGAGTACACCGTCCGGCTGTTGCCGCCGCTGGTGGCGACGAAGGAGGAGCTGGCCGAGGGCCTGGCGGTCCTGGAAAGCGTTCTCTGATGTCCCACTGCGTCACCGTTCGTCCGGCGCGGCCTCACGAGGCGGAGGCCATTTCGCGGCTGAACAACCAGTTCGCCGACGAAATGCTGATGCTGCGGCGCACGCCGGAAATGGTAGCGCTGGCGATCGACGATTTCGTCGTTGCCGTCGACGCGGCGGGATCCGTGGTCGGCTGCGGGGCGCTCAAGGAGTACTCGCCGTCCGTGGCCGAAGTCGCCGCGATCGCCGTGTCGCGGGACGCGCATGGCCAGGGGCTGGGGCGCCTGATCGTGGGAGCGGTGGAGCAACTGGCGATGAAGCGCGACATCTACGACGTATTTGCGCTGACCCTGCAGCCCAAGTTCTTCGCGGCGTGTGGGTACGCGCAGGTGGACCGGGCGCGATATCCGGAGAAGATCCGCCGGGACTGCCTGGCATGCGCGCGGCGGTTCGCCTGCGACGAGTACTGTTTCGCGAAGAATCTCCAGGCGGCGGCGCTGCACGCGGCGGCGTAGGTATCCGTCGCCGTTGCGGTTGTGAAGGCCGGCCCCCGAGGCCGGCCTTTCTCGTTCTCTCCCCGGGCTTGACGACGCGGGCGGGCAGTCTTACTGTATCACTACAACGATACACTTGCCGGGAGCATCATGTTCGAGCGGCTCGATCCACGCAGTCCGGTTCCGCTGTACGCGCAGATTGCCGATCACGTGCGGCTCGCGATCGCCTCCGGGGAGCTTGCACACGGCGAGGCGTTGCCGTCCGTGCGGCAGCTGGCGGCGGAGCTGCGCGTGAACCCGGCGACGGTGGTTCAGGCGTACCGCGAGCTCGAGCAGGACGGATTCGTGGCCACGCGCCAGGGCGCAGGGACGTTCGTGCAGAACGTGGGCGCGGAACTGCGGACCCGCGAGCGCCGGAACGCCGCGCGCCGTCTCGTTCGCGATCTGGTGCGGGACGCGCGGCGGCTGGGCGTCACG
Organism: Gemmatimonadaceae bacterium; assembly: GCA_036393195.1. GTDB lineage: Bacteria > Gemmatimonadota > Gemmatimonadetes > Gemmatimonadales > Gemmatimonadaceae > JADGGM01. The sequence continues at coordinate 97,982 of DASVWN010000012.1, forward strand.
GCGGAAGACCTGCGAAGCGCGCTGGAGCATGAGCTCAATGGAGGCGGTCGATGACGTTTGCCGTGGAAACGGAGCAACTGCGCTATCGAGCCGGCAAGGAGTTCGCGCTGGCCGGCCTGAACCTGCACGTGCCCGCGGGATCGATCTACGGATTCCTGGGGCCGAATGGAGCGGGCAAGACGACCACGATCCGGCTGCTCCTAGGGCTGCTCAAGCCGGAGGGCGGCCGGATCTCCGTGCTGGGACAGCCGATGCCTGGATCGTACGTGAACGTGCTGGCGCGCGTGGGATACGTGCCCGACCGGCCGCACGTGCATCCGTCCCTGACGGTGGCGGAGTCGATGGAGCTGCATGCGGGTTTCCATCGCCGTTGGAACGCACGATGGGCGGCGGAGCTGCAGGCGCAGTTCCGACTCGAGGGCGATCAACGCGTCGCGTCGCTATCCAAGGGCGAGACGGGAAAGCTGATGATGCTGCTCGCCCTCGCGCAGGAGCCGGATCTGCTGGTGCTCGACGAACCGACCGACGGACTGGATCCCGTCGTGCGGCGCGACGTGCTCGAAGCGCTGCTGGCGTACGTGTCGGATCATGCGGCCACGGTGCTGATTTCGAGCCACCTGGTGCACGAGCTGGAGCGCATCTGCGACTGGATCGGCGTGATGGACCGCGGTGATCTGGTTGCCGAGCTCCCGATGCGCGAGTTCAAGGACGGCATCAAGCGGCTGCACGTGACCAACGCGCCCGCGCTCCTGACCGACGTGCCATTCACCGTTCTCAGCCGCAGCACGGCCAATGGCGCGGTCGAGCAGTGGCTGGTGCGCGGCTGGGAACCGGACATGCGCGGACGCGCGGAGTCGGTCGGCGTGGCCATCACGGATGTGGTGGATCTGGATCTCGAAGATGGATTCGTGGAACTGCTGCGTTCGTTCCGCGAAACGCGCTAAGGAGACGCCCCGATGTTCACACAGATTCTCAAGACGCAATGGAAGTGGACGCGGCTGGCCGTGCTCCTCACGCTGCTCGCGGCATTTGCCATGCCGTTGATGTCGGTCAATTCCAATCTCGACGAACCGTCGCCGCGCGTATTGATCGACAACATGCAGACGTGGGGCGTCGGTTACGCGCTGCTGGCAGGCACGGTGGGGCTGCTCCTTGCGTGGCTGGCGTGGTCGTCGGACCACCGGGGACACCATGTCTATGCGCTCACGCTTCCGGTGGCGCGCTGGCGCTACGTCCTCATGCGCTTCGCGGCCGGCGTGCTGTTCCTCGCCCCCGTCGTCGCCGCCCTGGGGTTCGGTGCGCTGCTGGCGACGCGTTCCCGCGGCGTCGTGCCGGCAGGCCTTCACGCGTATGCGCTGGCGTTGACGCTTCGATTCGGCTTCGCAGCCCTGGTAGCGTTCGCGATCTTCTTCGCGATTTCCGCCGCGTCGGCGCGCGCCGCGGCGTACGTACTCGGTGCGATCGGGGTCGTGCTCGTCGCCGAGTTCCTGACGGACGCCATGGGGTTCCACTGGAACATTGCTCTGCACGCCGTGGACTTCCTGATGGTGTATCCGGGCATCCTGTCGGTGTTCAGCGGCCGGTGGACGTTGATCGATGTGTAATCCCGGGCTCGCGTGGCGAATCGTGCGCCGGACGGCGTGCCTGCTGCTGCTGAGCGCCGCCTCGTCGGAGGCGCAGACGCAGGCCGAGTACCGGACGCGCATCGAACACCTCGTTCCCATCTGGCGGTCGGTGACGACCGAGGCACGCCTCCGCGATTCGATCCGGGCGCGCGAGCTTCCGACGGACACGGTGCGGTCGGGCGTCCTGCGTACCGTAGCGGACTCGAGCCTGACGACGCTCGCAAAAGAGTCGGCCTCGGCGGCGCAGGCCGCGATAACGCAGCGATTCGGCGACGAGACCGGCGGCCTGACGTCGCATCTGTACGCGCTGACGATTGCGCGCCCGGTGGTACGGTTCCACCCGGCGGTGGATTTCGGGGAGGTGGACGCCACCGGCAAACCGGTCCACGAATCCCGGCTGCCGGCCACCGTCGAGGCCGTCAGCGCGTCCTGGGCGATGCGAGCATCCGAAGTCCTGACGCGCCGTCTGGGTCCGGCGTTCGGGGAGTGGCTCGACAACGCGATCCCCGTCGATTCTCCGAGCACGGCCCTCTGGGTGGGCGTGCGCATCGATCTCGTAACGTCACCCTACCGGGCGTCACGCCAGTGCTACGGCGGCGACGTTCACGAGTGCGAGCGCGCCCTCGGCGTAGCCGACGACTCCAATCCGATTGCCGACTGGTTCACGCTGTCGGAACGCCAGCAGATCATCTACCGCGACCGGTATCGGTTGCGCGGGGCCAGGCCGCAGGCGCTCGAACGCTGCCTGGCGCACAATGACGACTCGGCGTGCCTGATGCTCGGCGCGCTCATCCCGCGTCGCGAGCTGGCGCCTCCGCTGGGCCCGGCCTCACGCCAGAGCCTGCTCGGTCTGGCGATGACGATCGGAGGCCGGGGGAGCTACGCGCGGATGGTGGCGGCGCCGCCCGTGTTGTCGGCGCAGCTGACAGCGGCATCGCGGCTCCCGACCGACTCGCTCGTTGCGCGATGGCGGGCCCGCGTACTGACGACGAAGGCCGCCAACAGCACGATGACGCCGGGGCTCGCGATCATGTCGCTGTTCTGGGTAGCGGCATGCGGCGGCCTGGCCCTGGGGAGCTCTCGATGGCGTTGACGCTCAAGCGATGGGTGGCAATCGCGGTGCTGGCATGCGCGGCGATCGCGGTGTGGCAGCTCCCGCCACGGGATGGGGTGGCGAGAGCAGGCGCGCGAACGATCGGCACCTTCGTGCCCAGCTACGGCTATGTCCGCCGGTACGGCTGGCCGGACGTCGCGACGAAGCTCCAGAGCGCCACGCTTCACCTCCGATTGCTGGAGCTCCGTGATTCGGTCTTCACGACGCACGTCACCGCGAGCGCCGCGCCGGGATTTCGAGTTCTCGTGGACCACGAGTTTCCGGATTCCATTCAACGCTCGGTCACGAGCGCATTCGACGCCGCGTGGCGCGGGTACGACGCCGGACGCCGCTACCCGGTGATCGCGGCGGTGGTTCAGGACACGACGCGGACCCTCGAGGGCCTACCGATGGCGCTGACGAGCGTCATCGATGCGAACGTATTTCCACCGGACTCCGCGACGCCGGTGTGCCGGGTGCTGGCCCGGGTCCGGATGGCGTTGAGCGGGCGCAGCGCGAACGACAATCTGGAATCCATCCGCAAATCCGTGGCGACGGAGCTCGTGACCGAATCCACGGAGCGGACGATCCTGAGCCCGTGTGCGATGTATGCGACCTTCGGGGACCCGGGGCCCGCCGTCGCGTCCTGGCTCGCGAAGACCAATTGGCGGGCGGGGCGTTCGGTCGCCTGGAGCCGGGCGGCGTCACCGTGGAACGACGACTATTCCGGTCGCTATCGGATTCCGGAACCGCTGGTGGATTTCACCGGCCGGAGCAGCCGCACGTGGCAGATGCGGTCCGAACTCTCGAGTGACGGGATCGCGTGTGTTGGCGGCGACGATGCCGGCTGTGTATCGGGTGTCGAGGAGCCAGCGGTGGCGATCCGGGGCGAGGAGGACTGGAACACGGCGGTGATCAGCGTTCAGTCGCCCATGTACCTGTGGCGATCCGAGGCCGTCGGCTCGCTCGGGCCATCGACCGGATGGATCCTCTCGGACATGGTCCACGATCTGGGGCGCGATCGATTCCAGCGCTTCTGGAGCTCCTCCGACTCGCTGCCCGCCGCGTTCGAACACGCGGCGGGCGTGCCGTTGGGTACGTGGCTGCGGACGTGGGCGCAGGCAATGTACGGCCCCGACGTTCTCGGACCCTCGATTCCAGCGCGGGGGCGTGTCGCCGGCGTGCTCGTGCTGGTTGTGGGGCTGGTCGTGGCAGCAGCGTTTGCGTCGAGGCGAGACCTGGCATAAGGACTGCGCGGAATTCCAGAGCGAAGCGGGGGCCATTGCCGAGGGCCGAGGGACGGCTTAATTCGTGGGTAACATTTTCCGCGAGTTCTCCGTGACGATTCGGCGCTTCCTGGTCGGTGTCCTGTTCCTGCTTCCGTCCGCGGCAGCCGCGCAGCAAATGCCGGGGTATAGCGCCGGATCCGGCCAGCGCGAACGCGAGTTGGAGGCGAGCGCCATCGCGCTCCCGTCGCCGGCAAGCGCCGAGGCGCACTCGAAGTACCTGTCGCGCAAGATTCACGTATCGGGTACGCCGGCGCAGGCAGAAACGCGCGACTACGTGATCGACCAGATGAAGAAGTGGGGACTCGAGACGGAGACGCGGACGTACACGGTCTGGATGCCGATTCCCACGGCGGTGCACCTGTGGCGCGTGGACCACGGCGCGACGGAGTTGAAACTGGCCGAGCCGCCGGTGCCGGGAGACCCGACCTCGACGCTGGCCCAGTACCCCACCGTGAACGGCTACAGCGGCGTCGGGGACGTGACCGGTGACGTCGTGTACGTGAACTACGGGTTGATCGAGGACTACGCGCATCTGGACTCGATCGGGGTGTCGGTGAAGGGCAAGATCGCGGTTGCCCGGTATGGCCGGAGCTTCCGCGGCATCAAGGCACGCGAAGCGGAAAAGCACGGGGCGATCGCGCTGATCATCTACAGCGATCCGCAGGACGACGGCTATGTGCGGGGGGACGTGTACCCGGAAGGTCCGATGCGCTCGTCCACGGGAGTGCAACGGGGAAGCATCCTCAACGTGGACGGCGATCCGTCCACGCCGGGGTACCCGAGCGTCGAGGGCGCGAAGCGGTTGCCGCTCGATGAGATGGACGTGCCGCACATCCCGGTCATCGCGATCGGCTATGGAAATGCCGGGCAGCTGCTGCGCGATCTGCGCGGCGCCGTGATTCCGGCACAGTCGTGGCAGGGTGGGCTGCCGTTCCGCTACCACGTGGGCCCCGGCCCCGTCCGCGCGCGGGTCGAGGTGCGCGACGATCGTGCGACCAAGGGCTACAAGAAGATCTACGACACGTTCGGCATCGTCCGCGGAAGCGAATTTCCCGACGAGATGGTGATCATCGGCGGGCATCGCGATGCGTGGGGCCCCGGTACGGCGGACAACGTCAGCGGAACCGTGAGCGTGCTGGAGGCGGCGCGCGCGGTGGCCGATGAGGTGAAGCGCGGGCACCGGCCGCTGCGCACGATCGTCTTCGCTACGTGGGACGCCGAGGAATGGGGGTTGATCGGATCCACGGAATACGTCGAGGACGATTCACTGCGGCTGCTGCACGGGGCCGTGGCGTACCTCAATCAGGACGTCGCGGCGCAGGGAGTGGCGTTCGGCGGCGGGGGATCGCCGTCGCTCCGTTCCACGCTGCGCGACGTGGCGCGCGAGGTTCCCGATCCGAACGGCAAGGGCAGCGTGTACGAGGAATGGCGGCGAGCGGCGGGCGTGGCCGACACGGCCGAGCCGTCCATGGGCGATCCGGGCGGGGGATCGGACTTTGCCGGATTCTACAACCACCTCGGGATCCCGATTGCCGAATGGGGCTTCGGCGGTCCGGGGGGCGTGTACCACTCGCAGTACGATGACTTCACCTGGATGTCGAAGTTCGGAGATCCCGGATTCAAGTATCACGCCGCGGCCGGCCGCATCGGCGCCGCGATGGTGCTGCGGTTGGCGAACGCGCCGGTCGTGCCCTACGACTACGTGGAATTCGCGCGAACGATGAAGGGCTATCTGCCGGCGATCGACAAGACACTGGCGGCCAAGGGCTGGTCGATCACGATGGCACCGGTTGCGGCATCGCTCGATCGCTTCGCGGCGGCGGCCGCCGCGTTCGACACGGCGCGCGATGCGCTGCTCGCGGGCGACCCCTCGCGCGACGTGCTGGCGGGCACCAACGCGTCTCTGCGGGACGTCGAGCGGGCGCTGACCCGGCCGCAGGGCCTGGTGGACCGGTCGTGGTTCCGGAACCTGATCTATGTGGCGGACGAGGACAACGGCTACGCGAACATGGTCTTCCCGTCGGTGAACGAAGCCGTGCGCGCCGGAGACGCAGATCGCACCGCGCGCGAGATCACGGATCTCGCGGCGCACTTCGATGCGGCGGCGGATGCGCTGAACGAGGCGCGCCGGGCCACGGGGCACTGAGCGGCTTTCCTCGGACGTTGCCGTTCGCGGGCGTTGCATGCTGCCCTCTCTGATCGCGCTCGCGGCGCTGGCGGTGGCGCTGTTTGCCGTTCGCTGGATCGTGGTACGGGGGACGGAAGCCGCCGACGCCGCGCGAACACGGGACGCGGACGGCGTGGTGGTGGGTGCGGAGGGGTTCGTGCTGGACCGGCCCGGGGCCCCGGCAGTGCTCCTGCTGCACGGGGCGGGAGATACGCCGCAGACCCTGCGCGAGTTCGGCGAATTCCTGCATGCACGCGGATTCGCAGTCTCGGCGCCGCTTCTGCCAGGGCACGGGCGCACGGTTCGAGATTTCCGAAACGTGACGGCATCGGCGTGGCGTGCCGCGGCGCTCGCGGCTTACGATGCCACGGCGGCCGGTCGGCCGTGGACGGGGATCGCGGGGCTGTCCATGGGAGGCGCGCTCGCCGTGCTCACCGCCGTCGAGCGCCCCGGGGTACAGGCCATCGTGCTGATGGCGCCGTATCTGGAACTGCCACGCGCCCTGCGGATCGCGGCCACGCTCTCGCGCGTCATCGGCGTTGCCCTGCCCTACGTCCCGTCGCAGGACGTTCGGTCGGTGCGCGATCCCGACGCGGCCGCGCGCGGGCTCGCGTACGGCGTGTTCACCGGCGCGGGGGTTCGTGCCCTGCGCGCCACTGCCGCCGCGGCCGCCGCGGTCCTCCAGGCCGTCCGGGCGCCGACGCTCCTCATCCAATCCCGGCGCGACAACCGTGTCCCTGCCGGAGTTGCCGAGCAAGCGCTCGCGCGACTGGGAGCCGCCGACAAGCGGCTGGAATGGGTCTCCGAAGGCGGGCACGTGATCACGGTGGATTACGGAAAGGAGCGCGTGTTCGCACTTGCGTATGACTGGCTGACGTCCCACGGGGCGGGCGCGTTGCTCCGGTCGTGAAGCTGGCGTACAATCCATGCACCGCACCTTGCATGGAGATTCTATGAGCAACGCGCTGATCCCCCTGATCGTCCTCGCCGTCCTCGCGGTATTCGTGGCGTCGAAATCGTTCAAGATCATCGGTCAGGCCGAAGTCATGGTGGTGGAGCGGCTGGGCCGGTTCCACCGCATCGCCCGGTCCGGGTTCAACATCCTGATTCCGTTCATCGAACGGCCGCGGGAGATCGACGTCCGGTTCCTGGAGTCGGACGTCGGCGGGCAGCGCCGCATCGCCTCGCGGTCCGCCGCACGGATCGACCTGCGCGAACAGGTGCTGAACTTCCCCAGCCAGCCCGTGATCACGAAGGACAACGTGACGATCGACATCGACGCGGTGCTGTACTACCGCATCGCCGATCCGCAAAAGGCGACGTACGCCGTGCAGAACCTGCCGTACGCGCTGGAGACGCTGACGAGAACGACGCTGCGCAATATCGTGGGCGAGATGGAGCTGGATCAGACCCTGGCCAGCCGCGACCAGATCAACAAGCGGATGCGCGAGGTGATCGAGGAGGCATCGATCGGCTGGGGCGTCGACGTGACACGCGTGGAGCTGCAGGCCATCGAACCGCCGCGCGACATCCAGCAGTCGATGGAGCTGCAGATGCGCGCCGAGCGCGAGCGCCGGGCAGCGGTGACGAACGCCGAAGCGAGCAAGCGGGCGCAGATCCTGGAGGCCGAGGGCTCGCGCGAATCCCAGGTCCGCAAGGCAGAAGGCGAGAAGGAGGCCGCGGTGCTGCGGGCGCAGGGACTCGCCGAGGCACGCCTGGCGATGGCGGATGCCGAGGCGGAAGCCATCCGGCGCATCGCGGCGGCGCTTCCCGACGGCCAGGCGTCGACGTATCTGCTGGGACTCAAGTACCTCGAGGCGCTGCCCAAGCTGAGCGAAGGCAAGGGCACGACGCTGTTCCTTCCCTCCGAAGCTTCCGGCGTGCTCAGCGCCCTGGGCGGCCTCCGGCAGATGCTGCAGAAGCCTCCGGCGGAGAAGTGAGTGGCGAAGATCACCAGGGAGCGGGCGGAACGCATCGCACGGTCGCACGCCTGCGAGGTGTGCGGCGAGTACAACTATAAGAAGCTGGCCGTGAAACCAGCCGACGCCGATCTGCGGAAGAATCTCAACGTCTCATGGCTGGTCACGAAGACGTGCGGGGTGTGCGGCGCCATCCACGAACTCGGCATCAGTGATGACGGCGAAATCGTGTACGTCTCGTAGGCGGGGGAATGGTACGAGGCGGCGTCATGCACTTGCTATCTTGAAGGCATGCCGCCACTCGATCTGAGCCAAGTCGCCGTCGGCCAGCGCGTCCAGCACGAGCTGATGGTGGTCGATCGCGTGGAGCGCAAGCAAGCCAGCGGCGAGCCGTTCGTCGTGCTGACGTTCGGCAACGCAACCGGTCGTATCGAGTCGGCGCCGATCTGGGCGGACAAGCTCGCGTGGGCGGAGGGGGCAGAACGCGGCCGGGTGGTGCAGGTGATCGGCGACGTGAGCGCGTTTCGCGGCAAGCGTCAGGTCCAGCTGACGAGCCCGCTGCGGCTGATTCCACAAGACGACGTGCGCCTCGACGACTTCGTGGCGCGAATCTCCGAAGACACCGAGCGCCTGTGGGACTGGATCGACCGCACGCGTGCGGAAATGTCCTCGGCGAGCATTCGCGGGGTGGTCGATCTCTTCTTTCGCGACGACGGCTTTCGAGAGCAGTTCGAGCGAACTCCGGGGTCCGTGGTGGGCCATCACGCGCAGATCGGGGGATTGCTCAAGCACATCGTCGAAGTGACCGTGATCGCCAAATCGGCGGCACGGGCGCTTCAGGCCAATGTGGACCTGACCGTGGCCGGGGCCCTGCTGCACGACATCGGGAAGGTCGAGGCCTATACGATCGATCGGGGGGCGTTCGCATACACTGCCCGGGGGAACCTGATCGGGCACGTCGTGCTCGGCTGCCTGATGCTCACCGACCGCGTGGGCCGGTCGTCCCCCCCGGCCTGCAGCGCCGGACAGTTGTCCGAGCTGCAGCACATGGTGCTGTCGCACCATGGAGCGCTGGAGTTCGGCAGCCCGGTCCAGCCGATGACCGCCGAGGCCGAGATCGTGCACTGGGCGGACGAGGCATCGGCGAAAGGGAACGATATGCTCGAGTCCATCGCGGACGATGGGGAATTCAGCACCGGGGGCGAGTTTTCGGATCGCCGGCCATGGCGCGTGGGGCACCGCGTGTGGCGTCGGCAGCACGACTGGCCGTAGCCGGAGGGGGCCGGGGCAGCCAGTCCCCCGCCCTGGCGCCCTGCGCCCCAACGCCGACCAGTGGGCGTCGCGAAGCCGAGTCGAGGGGTCAGGATTCCCGCGCCCGAATCGGAAACGGAAGGTCAGCGGTTGCGCAAGTGGCTGCGTATGCCAACAGGACCCGTTTTCGCAAAGCGGTTCTGCCAGGCGGCCTGGAGGTGATTCGAATTCTCGAAGCTATTGGCTGGCTTCGATTTGTGGCGTCAACCAACCTCTTTCAGGCCAGACGGGTCCCGTATCTGATTCTGAGCCTTGCAGTGCCCATGGAGGATTCATGCGTAAGCCGAGACCGGCAACCTTCAATCCAGCACAAGCCCTGCATTTGATCGCAAGTGACCGCAGTGGCGAACCGCTGAGCTGCCCCTCGTGCTCCGGCAAGATCGAGCGCACACCCAACCCCCATCCCGCCCCGCCCCGCTCCCAGGTGACGCTTCGATGCCGCGACTGCGGTCGCATTGCGCGGTACGTGGCCGGAGCCGCGGTCGGGGCGGCGTGAAGCAGCAGACACGTTCACCGCAGGTCGCATACGCAATTCTTTTCGGAGCAAGTATTCATGGCTCGCATCACTGGCACCGTGAAGTGGTTCAACGACGCGAAAGGGTTCGGATTCATTTCACGTGAGGGAGGCCCGGACGTGTTCGTGCACTACAGCGCGATTCAGGGCAGCGGCTTCAAGTCGCTAGCCGAAGGGGACAGGGTGGAATTCGAGATCGTCGAGGGACAGAAGGGGCCGCAGGCGGCCGAAGTCACGAAACTCTGACCCCGTGCGGTGTCCGCAACACTGAAGCGCCCCGGCAAGAGCCGGGGCGCTTTGCCGTTTCGGTCAACGGATTGCTGCGAGGGTCCCGGATGGGGATGGGTGTCCGCCGCGCGGGCTGGATTCCGCTTCCGACCAGCCGGCCCCGGACGGTGCGAGCAGTTGGAGCGTTTGATAGTAGAAGTGAAGCGCCCGAGTGGGGGCGAGCCGTCCCTGTCTGCCGGCGCTTGCGATGGCGATTGCCTCGGCGCGCACCGCGGGCGGAAGCGTCCGGGCGAGCGGATGCCTGAGCTGGCGGCGAATGGCGAGCGGATCGCGGGCCGCGAGCACGCGGCAGAGGGCGTCGAGGAAATCGAGCATGGCGGTATTCGACCTTAAATACAACTTGCTACTAAATTCGGCAATGTCAAGCCGGAGTCGCGGACGGACGGGCGAATTCAGCCGGTGAGCGAGTCGAATCGAACGCCGCGATGGTTGTCGCGGCGCTTTCTGGGCGCGTATCGAAAGAGCTGGGCGGGCCGCCCGCGGCCTTCACTGCGCCATTCGTCGGTGGGCTCGACGAGGTAGGCCGCCTGCAAGGCTCGACGGAAGCTCGCCTTGTGCAGGCGGCGGCCAAGCAGCCGCTCGTAGATGGATTGGAGTTCGCTGAGCGTGAAGGTGGGCGGCAACAAGCGGAAGGCGACGGGCGACTGATCGATCCTGGTGCGAACCATCTCGAACGCCGAGTCGACGATGGCGCGATGGCGCGGCGCCAGCGTCGGCAGTTCGTCGAGCGCGAACCATTCCAGGTTGGAATCGGAAATCGCGTGACCGTCGGCTGGAAGGAATGCCACGAATCCCACGGAGACCTCGGCATCGCCAGGATGGCGGCGGGTGTCGCCGAATGCGCGGACCTGTTCGACGGCCGAGGGCGCGGCGCCCAGGGTGCCGCGGGCGATGCGGCTGGCGGCGTCGGTCAGCGATTCCTCGCCGCGGGGAGCGTCCCACGGCAGAATCCAACGTTCGCGGGACCGCGGGTCCGGCGATTTGGCGAGCAGGACTGCCAGGCTCTTCGCCTGTGGGCTGATGACCACGACGTCGACGGATAGCGTGGTCTGGCGCGCGGAGGAACGGGAGTCTGACGAAGGGCGGTCGCGCATCACGCGCGAATTAGTAGCAATACGATACTAAAGTCAAGGGCCCCGCGATTGCGGGGCCCGTTGCGCGCGCCACAAGTAAGCGCGTGTGTCGCCGACCGTCAATGCGTCAGCACGACGGTTAAGCCGCTACCAGGAAATCGACCCTTTCTGGCTGGTGTCGACATCCTCCTCGTGACCGGACTTGAAGAGGAAGGCCTCGAGATTCCTGGTGAGGAAGCTGCGCGCCTGCGGATCCATGACGTTCAAGCCGTAGTGGTTGATGAGCATGGTCTGCTGCTTGAGCCACAGGCCCCAGCAGTCCTGACAGATCTCGGCGACGATGCGCGCTCCGATCGCGCCGGGAAAGGGCGCACGCTCGAACGCGGGCCGGGTCTGGCCGCAACGCGTGCAGGTGATTTCCGCCATGGCCGAAAGCTAACCGGTGCCCGTGCCTAACGGCCGCGTGCGTACTCGACCTTGGCCAGTCCCACGAGCTGCAGCAGGCGAATGTACATCCACCCGATGTCGAACTCGTACCATTTCGCCTTGAACTTGGCGGACTTCGGATCGGCGTGATGGTTGTTGTGCAACTCCTCGCCGGCGAGCCAGATCGCGATGGGCGTGATGTTCCGGCTCTCGTCCTTCACGTCGAAGTTCCGGTAGCCGAGCGCGTGACCGACGCCGTTGACGACGCCGGCAGCCCAGAACGGAATCCACATCATCTGCACCGCCCAGACGAGTGGTCCGACGATGAGGCCGAACAGGTAGATGTCGATCGCCAGCATCAGCAGAATGCCGAGCCAGTTGAGGCGGGAGAGCAGATGGCGCTCGATCCAGTCGTTGGGCGTGCCCTTGCCGTACTTGTCGAGCATGCCGGGTTGGCGAACCGCCTTCCGATAGTAGAAGGCCCCCTTCAGCACGATGTTGCGCAGTCCTTCGATGAGCGGGCTGTGCGGATCGCCCTCGCGATCGGCGAAGGCGTGGTGCTTGCGATGGCAGGCCACCCATTCCTTGGTGACGATCGCGGTGGTGAGCCAGAGCCAGAGGCGCATGGGGAGCGCGGCCAGGTAGTGGAGCCGGACGCCACGGTGGGTCTGGGCACGATGGAGGAACAACGTGACGCAGACGTTGGTGATATGCCCGGCAACGACGATGAACAACAGCGGGATCCACCAGCGGCCGGCCAAAATGCCGAAACCTGGCATGCAACGCTCCAAGATGTTCTGTCTGGTCCAGATACAGCCCGCGCCACACACGGGCCGGGGAGGCGCGTGGGCCGGGCGAGCGCCAGGCCCACGCAGACCCTCAATCTAATTCCGAAGGAAGACGTCGGCCATTGGCCCGACGTCACGGCGGAGCTCCGATGCGCGGAACCGATCCGCCGAAACGCAGGCGACCGGGCGGATCGATCGGGCACGAACGCCGGACGAGGCCGGGATATCTTTCGCTCATGACGCCATCGCACCACCGGCCCGACGGCGGGTTCCGCAATCCATGGGCCGGCGACGAACCGCACGGATTTCGCGAAGTCCTGCGCTGGATGCGCGAGCGCCGGACACGGAGGGCGGCCCCGGCGCCCAACGAGAGCCAGTGGGAACCGACAGCCATCAGCGCCTTCGACGTTCCGCGAAGCGTCAGCGGGCGCCTGGGCGCGACATGGGTCGGGCACGCGACGGTGCTGCTGCAGGTGGGCGGGGTGAACGTGCTGACCGATCCGATGTGGAGCCGACGGGCGAGCCCCGTGTCGTGGGCGGGGCCGTCACGGCTGGCGCCGCCTCCCTTCCCGCTGGCGGCGTTGCCGCCGATCGATGTGGTGTTGATCTCACACAATCACTACGACCACCTGGACCGCGAGACCGTTCGCGCGTTGGCCGCAGCGCACCCTTCGGCGCGGTGGTTCGCGCCACTGGGAGTTGCCCCGCTGCTTCGTCGTTGGCGCGTCCGCGACGTGCGCGAGCTCGACTGGTGGGACGCCGACGAGGCCGGCACCGCACTCGTGTCGTGCGTACCGGCGCGCCACTTCAGCGGCCGCGCTCCCTGGGATCGGGCGCGGACGCTCTGGTCGGGATGGGTAATTGCCGCCGGCGGGTGGCGCGTGTTCTTCGCGGGCGACACGGCGTACCATCCGGAGTTCGCCCGGATCGCGGAACGCCACGGCCCGTTCGATCTCGTGCTTCTGCCGGTGGGAGCCTACGAGCCGCGCTGGTTCATGGGAAGCGTGCACATGAACCCCGAGGATGCGCTGCGTGCATACGGAGATCTGTGTGCTGCGCACCCCGATGCCGAGCGGCCGCCGATGCTCCCGATTCACTGGGGCACGTTCCGCCTGACGGATGAGCCAGTGCGCGAACCCCCGGAGCGAACGAGGGCCCTCTGGACCGCGGCGGGGCTTCCGGGAGACGCGCTGTGGCTCGGGGAGCGCGGCACGACCCGGCGTCGCGAGAGAGTGGGATGACGTGCTATACTGGGGCAACGATTCCCGGACCCTGACCGCTCATGCCTCGTTCGCTTCGCCTGCTCGCTGCGTTCGCGGGACTCGCCCTGCTCGCCCCGGCGGCGGCGGCCCAGAATCCCGCTCCCGAGCCGCACGCCGTCACCGACGTGATCGTCCGGCCGGGGGACGTGTTGCGCATCAAGTTCTGGCCCGAGCAGCAATACTCGGGCGACTATCAGGTCGAGACGTCGGGCATCGTCGCGATCCCGCTGCTTGGCGAGCTGGACGTATCGGGCAAGGCGCTGAGCGAAGTACGGAACGAAGTGCGGGATCACTATCGTGCGCTGACCACGAACGGCGTGGCGATCGTCTCGCTCCAGTTCCGGGTCAGTGTGCTGGGGCAGGTTGCGCGGCCGGGCCTCTACCCGGCGGATGCCACGCAGTCGGTGTTCGATGCGCTCAGCCAGGCCGGCGGTCCGACGAACAACGCGGATCTCTCGAACATCCGGCTGCTGCGCGCCGACCACGTCGTGGTGCTCAACGCCGCGGAGGCCATCTCGACGGGCGCGCCCACGCTCGGGATTCTCCTGGAGTCGGGCGACCGGATCATCGTGCCGGCCCGGCAATTCACCTGGCTGAGCTGGCAGAACGCACTGACCGCTTTGCAGACGGTGGGCCTGATCGTCGCGCTGGTGCGGACGCGCCCCTGAGGACGTGAGGTCGGTCGAGGCGTGCCTGCGGCGCGCCGCTAACGCGCCGTCAACTGCGCGAGCACGCCACGGATGGTGGTCAGCTCCGGCGGCGGCGAGGCGAGGAACTGCTCGGTGCTCGAATCGATGAACGCGTTGTAGGCGGCGACTGCGTTCGCGAGCTGCGTGGCGGTCAGGGAATTGAAGAACCGCGGATCCATCGCGATTCCCTTGGACAGCAGACTGCGGAACGACTCGACGAATGCCTGAGCGTCGGCAACGGTTTCCGCGCCATCGTTGTTGCGCGTGAGAATGCCAAGGAGCTGCGCGGCGGCCGGCGCGCTGGCGTTTCCACCCGCGGCGACCTCGTAGATCAGGTTCTGCGTTTCCGGCCCCGTGCGGGCGCCGCTGCTGTCCGTGAAGGATTGGCTGCTCAACTCGGCGTTCACGCGAGCGGCGGACTGCTGGTAGGAGGCCGCGATCTGCGGCGTGATGAAGGTGATCACGCGGAAGGACCCTCCGAGCGACACGCCGAATACCGGACTGACGACCGCACTGCTCGTGATCGGAATGCCGGTCACGTCGGACTGATTCCCCACCTGGGCGCCCGCTGCAGCCAGCGTGACGGGGAGCATCGCCGCCGCGGCGACCACGGCGCGAATCCGACTACGGTGTCTTGAATACGGCATTGAGATCCTCCGGAGAGAGGCGTCGGTTGTCGCGGTGCGCGTTGAGCCCATATCCGATGCTCATGATGAAGCGCGGGCCATTGCCGGCCGTGCGTGTCAGATCGGCGTAGCCGAACGAGGCGACGATTCCGCGATCGCGGAACGGGGTGAGCGTGAATCCGGCGTCGAGGTCCTGTCCCGTCCAGTCGGCCGCGATGGCCACGGTTCGGACGATTCGGAGCCCCGCGCCGCCGAACACTCCGATGGTATGACGGTGGGTCAGCACCGCATTCTGCGTACGGAAGCGACCGGTGCCGATCCCGAGCGACGTGGTGAGGACCCCGAACGAAGCGTTCTCATCCGGACGGAGGACGAAGACATGTCCCGCCGTGGCATAGGCGCTGGTGCCGCCGTCGGTGAGGCCCCACGGGATGGCGTTCTCGACGCCCACAGCGTACAGCATCATGCGCTGCGAGTCCCGATGGTGGAGCTTGAAGCTGAGCCCGCCGATGGAGGCGAACGAGTGGCGAATCGAGGAATACGACGTGACCGCCACTTCGAGCGCGACGCCCGCACCGGGATCGCCGAAGCCGGTGCCCACACCGAAGCCGCCATCGGCGCGCGAAGTGAATCGCGTGCGTTCCTGATAGCCGGCGCCGGCGAAGAAGTCGCCGCTTCCGACGCCCTGCGGCGAAGGCGAGCCGAGGCTGCTTCCAGGGGCGCTGAGGAACGTGGACACGATGACCGGCTGAACGGGCGCGGGCGCCACCCGATAGAGTTTGCGAAGCGAATCCAGGCGTGCGGTGGGAGATCGCCATGGTGCGGCGGCCTGGGCCCGGGCGGCCGCAGGCGCGCCAGCGCCGCCGACGAGTGCGCCCACCAGGCACAGGCGGCGGAAGCGACTCCGCGTGGATTGCGATGCAGTCATGTGGATCATTCGATGCAAAATAGGGTGAGCAAAGCGCCCGGCTGTGTATTGGCCCTATACGGTAGCGGGCATTATATCTCACGGATTCCGTTGCCCGGCTGATGACGACGTCCGACCCGGGCATGTTGCAACCAGCGACTCCCGGGCTAGAAACGTTTGTATTGATACCAGCCCTCGCGTTTCCGGCCGGTCGCCGGCCCTCGCAGCCAGCAGACCGGGGCGTGTGCGGATCGTCTATCTCAGTGGAAGCGGCCAACTCGGCGGTGCGGAGCGGTGCCTGCTGGACGTCATCCAGAGCGTGCGTCAACTGGAGCCCAGTTGGGATCTCGCGCTCGTGTGTTCGCGCCCCGGTCCGCTCGTAGATCGAGCGCGGGCGCTCGGCGTTGCGACGGAGGTGGTCCCAATGCCGGAGTCGGTGGCCAGGTTGGGCGACTCCGCGGCGCAGGACCGATCGGGGCGGTTGCTGGGACTTGGCGCGCGGGCGTTGGGCGCGCTTCGGGGAGTGGTGGAATACCGCCGGCGATTGCGTGACACGCTGAAACGTCGCGCCCCCGACATCGTCCACACGAACGGATTCAAGATGCACGTCATGGGCGCCTGGAGCCGGCCTTCCGGCGCCGCGCTGGTGTGGCACTTGCACGACTACGTCTCCTCCCGTCCGGTCATGGGACACGCGATCAGACACTTCTCGCGGCGTTGCGATGCAGCCATTGCCGTGTCGAACAGCGTAGCCGCGGACGTGGCCCCGGTCTGGCGGGGGAAGAGTCCGGTCCGCGCGGTGCTCAATGGCGTCGATCTCGAGATGTTCGCTCCAGCGGGCTCGAAGGCGGATCTCGATGCCCTGGCGGGTCTCCCACCTGCGCCTGAAGGCACGGTGCGGGTCGGGTTGGTGGCGACGATGGGCCGATTCAAGGGGCACGACGTGTTCCTGCGGGCGATTGCCCAGCTGCCGCGCGACCTGCCGATGCGTGCCTATGTGATCGGCGGCGCGCTGTACGAAACGCGGGGCAGCGAATTCTCCCCGGAAGGGCTTCGCGCATTGGCGGCGGAGCTCGGCGTACGCGACATCGTCGGCTTCACAGGATTCGTCGAGGAGCCGGCGAGCGCCATGCGCGCCCTCGACGTGGTGGTCCATGCCACGGTGGTGCCGGAGCCGTTCGGGTTGGTGGTGGCCGAAGGGATGGCGTGCGGGCGGGCCGTGATTACGAGCGCGGCGGGCGGCGCGGGAGAGATCGTCCACGAGGGAGAGGATGCGCTGGTCCACGTGCCGGGGAGCGTGGATGGGCTGGCCGCCGCGATTCACCGGCTGGTGATCGATCGTGAACTGCGGATCCTGGTGGGGACAGGCGGCCGCCGGAGTGCGGAGCAACGCTTCGATCGCCGGCGTCTGGGTGCGGAAGTCACCGCCGTGTATCGGTCCACGGCGGCTGCGCCACACCCACCGCGGAGCCCGGAATGAAGTTGCTCCACGTGTACAGCGGGAATCTCTACGGCGGCGTCGAGTCGACGCTCGTGGTGCTGGCGCGGGAACGCGCGACCTTCGCGGCGCTCGAACCGGAATTCGCCCTGTGTTTCGACGCGCGGCTGGCCCGGGAGCTCCGCGCGAGCGGAACGCCCGTGCATCTGCTTGGCGGGGTGCGGGCGAGCCGGCCGCAGACGGTGCTGCGGGCGCGGCGCGCCCTGCGCGCGTTGTTGCGGGAACAGAAGCCCGACTTCGTCATGTGCCACTCGGCGTGGTCGTATTCGCTGTTCGGGGCTACGGCGCGCCGGGCCGGCCATCCCGTCGGGTTCTGGCTGCACGACGCCGTGCGCGGCACGCACTGGACGGAACGCTGGGCCCGCCTGCGCGCACCCGACGTCGTCATCTACAACAGCGAATTCACCGGCATGACGGTGCGGCGGGTATTCCCCAACGCCCGGGCGGAACTGGTGCACTGTCCGGTCTCGCCGCCGCGGGCTGGCGCGACGCGCGAAGCCGTCCGCCGCGAGTTCGGCGTGGCGCCGGAGACCGCCGTGATCGTGCAGGTGGGCCGGCTCGAGCGATGGAAGGGGCACACCCTGCTGCTGCACGCCCTCGGGTTCCTGGGCGAGGTGCCGGGCTGGGAATGCTGGATCGTAGGCGGGGCGCAGCGGTCTTCGGAGACGGCGTACGAGGCGCAGCTCAAGACGCTGGTCGTGTCGCGCGGCGTTCGGACGCGGGTGCGATTTCTCGGAGAGCGGGACGACGTCGGAAGCATCCTGGCCGGCGCCGACATTTTCTGCCAGCCCAATGCGCAGCCGGAGCCGTTCGGGGTGGCGATCATCGAGGCGCTGTACGCCGGCATGCCGGTCGTCGCCACCGACATGGGCGGGCCGAGCGAGATCATCGCGGGGCACGGGTGCGGGCTTCTCGTCCCGCCACGGCGGCCCGATGAGCTGGCGAACGCGCTCCGCGGGCTGATCGAGAACCCGGCACGCCGCCGGGCCATGGGTGAAGCGGGGCCGGCGCGCGCGCGCGCGCTGTGCGACCCGGGGGCGCGCCTGCGCCAACTTCACGACGTGCTGTTGCCGCTGATCACGGGACGGCGCGGGCGGTGAACGCGAATCGGCCCGAGCTGGAGTCGCGCGCGCGGCAGTCACGCGGGGCGAGCGGCGAAGCCATCCACGCGCTGGTGGAGGCGCTGGTCGCGGAGCGTCATGCGGGGGGCGGCGTGCTCGCCGACGTCGGTTGCGGGACGGGCGCGCTCTGCCGCCGGCTCGGGCCGCGGTTCTCGCGCTGCCTCGGCGTCGACACGGTGCGTTACGAGGGGCTCGACGAATCCGTCGAATTCGTGATGCACGACCTGGATCGTCCGGACATTCCACTGCCCGACGGCTGCGCAAACGTCGTCGCCGCGGTGGAAACGATCGAGCATCTCGAGAATCCCTGGGCATTCGGCCGCGAACTGGCGCGGCTGGCGGCTCCCGGGGGATGGGTGGTGGTGACGACCCCGAATCAGCTCAGCGTGCTGAGCAAGACGACCCTGGTGCTCAAGAACGCGTTCAACGCGTTCCAGACGGCGTCCTATCCGGCGCACCGTACGGCGCTGCTGGAAGTCGACCTGCGGCGGATCGTGGCGGAGGCGGGACTGGTGGATGCCGAAGTGCGCTACAGCGGAGAGGGCCGGATCCCGTTCACCGGCGCGCACTATCCGCGCGTCCTCGGGCGTCTGGCCCCCCGCGCATGCTCGGACAACGTCGCCATCGTGGCGCGCAAGCCGGAGCCGGGCGCGTGACGACCCTGGCACCGGCGGCGGTCGACAGCGCGATGGCGAACGCGTTCGCTCCGGAGGAGCGCGAGGCGGATTTCTGGATCCGCTGGTTCATGATCATCGAAGTCGTCTCGCAGCTCGCGATCATCAGTCCGCTGGGGAGCGCGCGCACGCTGATCCGGATGGCGGCGTTCGGGAGCAGCCTCGGGTTCCTGGTGCTGGTGCGGGGGCGCGCGGGCTCTCACCCGGCGCGAACGATGGCGATCGTCGTGATCGTGGTGCTGGCGCTGTCCGTGCTCAATCCGACGGCGGCCGTTCTGCCGGCGGCGCTGGCGCAGCTGGGGCTGTACGTCGCGATCCTGGCGCCGCTGTTCTGGGTGCCCCGGCTGCGCGTGACGACGCGGACGCTCCACACCCTGCTCATGATCATGTGGGGGTTTCACACGGTCGGCTCGCTCGTCGGGGTGCTGCAGGTCTACTTCCCCGGGCACTTCCAGCCGAACGTGTCGCCGGTCATTCTCGGTCTGGGGCGGGGGTATGCGGAAAGTCTGAAGATCGTGACGACCGGCGGCGTGCGGGTGTTCCGGCCCATGGGCCTGACCGACGTGCCGGGCGGGGCGGCGAGCTCGGGGCTCTACGCCGTCGTGCTGGGCATCGGCGTGTATCTGACGACGGACCGCCGGTGGCTCTCGGCGGGCGCCATCGGCAGCGTCCTGCTGGGGCTGATGTGTCTGTACCTGTCACAGGTCCGCGCGCTGATGGTGGTGACGGGCATCAGCCTCGTGGGCGTGACGGCGGTGCTGGCGCTCCGCCGCGACTACAAGCGGCTCGCCGGGTTCGGCGTGATCGTGGCGGCGGTGGTCGTGGTGAGCTTCCGCGGCGCGGTCTCGATGGCGAGCCAGAGCGTGGAGCACCGCATGGCGAGCCTCACCAAGGCGACGCCGGAGCAGATCTACGCGCAGAATCGCGGCGGCTTCCTGAAGCAGGCCTTCGAAGAGATGCTCCCCGAATATCCACTGGGCGCGGGCATCGGGCGCTGGGGGATGATGCAGTCGTACTTCGGCGACAAGTCGAATCCGGACGAGGCGCTGTGGGCAGAGATCCAGTGGAGCGGCTGGATCCTGGACGGCGGCGCGCCGCTGATGCTCGCCTACGTATGGATCGTGGGCGTTACCCTGCTGACGACGCTCGCCATCGCGCGATGGCGCACGCGAGGGGATCCGGGGCTGGCGCTCTGGGCGACGGTGATTCTGGGCTATTCGCTCGGCACCTGCGCGTTCACGTTCTCCTATCCCGTGTTTCTGTCGCAGACGGGCATGGAGTTCTGGCTGCTGAACGCGACGCTGTTCGCGGCGGCGCGCCACCAGGCGCAGCGCGACGCCTGGCAGGGACCGGCGCGCGCGTGAAGGCGGTCGCGATCGTGACGGGCGACTTCGTCCGGACGGGGGGCATGGACGTCGCCAACTTCCACCTGGCGCGCCACCTCGCCCGCGCGGCGGAGGAAGTCCACCTCGTGGCGCACCGGGTAGACGACGAACTGCTGGCGCTGCCGACGGTGCACTGGCATCGGGTCGCGAAGCCACTCGGTTCGTATCTGCTGGGCGCCGGGGCGCTGGCGCGGGCCGGCCGGCGCTGGAGCCGCGTGCTCGCGGCGCGCGGCGGCAGGACGATCGTCAACGGCGGGAACTGCGTCAGTCCCGACACCAACTGGGTGCACTACGTCCATGCCGGCCACCAGCCCGCCATCGCGACGTCCACGGTGCGTCGAATCCTGGGCGGGTGGAAGCACGCGCGGTACGTCGCCGAGGAACGCGAGGCGCTGCGAGCGGCGCGGCTCGTCATCGTGAACTCGAATGCCACGGGGCGGGAAATCACGGGCGGTCTGGGTGTGCCGGCGGCGCGCGTGCATACCGTGTACTACGGCACCGACGCGTCCTATCATCGCCCGCCCACGGCGGAGGAGCGCACGGAGGCGCGGGATGCACTGGGGTGGCACGATGCGCGGCCCGGCGTGGCGTTCGTGGGAGCGCTCGGCGATCGGCGCAAGGGATTCGACCTGCTGTTCGCCGCGTGGAGCCGGCTGTGCGAGGATCCAGGATGGGACTCCCGCCTGACGGTGGTGGGCACGGGGAACGAACTGCCGGCATGGCGCCGCGCAGCCGCGTCCGCGGGGCTCGGCGACCGGATCCAGTTCGTCGGATTCACGCGCGACGTGCGGCGTGTGCTGTGGGCCTGCGACGCGATCGCGGCGCCGGCACGCTACGAGGCGTACGGCCTGGCGGTGCACGAAGCCGTCTGCTGCGGCCTGCCTGCGATCGTGAATCCGGAGGCCGGTGTCGCGGAGCGATTGGCGGGGCTCGAGGGGCTGCAGCCGGAACGACCGGGCGACGCCGCCGCTCTGGCGACGGCACTCCGCCGGTGGCGCAGCGATCGCGACACGTGGGCCGACGCGGCACGGCGCGCCTCGACGGCGCTGCGCGCCTGGAGCTGGGACGACATGGCGGCGCGCATCGTGGGCCTGATGGAGGAAGCGGCGTGAGCGCGGACATGTTCGCCCCGGTTCCGGCGTGCTGGGTCTGCGGAGGGCAGGAACTCGTGGAGGTGCACCGGGCGATATTCGAGTTCTCGATCTATGCCGACCAGGATCCGGACCTGGCGCGATACACGGACGAGCACGTGATGCTCGTCCGATGCGCCGCGTGCGGGTTCACGCAGCCGCAGGCCCTGCCGACGCTGGACCGGTACTTCGCGCGGATGTACGACCAGCGCTGGTCGGAGGAGTGGATGGCGCGCGAGTACGAGAGTGGGTACAAGGATCTGATCTTCCTCACGGTCCTGAAGCGGCTCGCCCGCGTGCTGCCGCCGTCGCGGCGCTCGCTCCTCGACCTGGGCGCGCACGTCGGTCGTTTCATCCGCCTGGCGCGCGCGGCGGGCTGGACGGCGGAGGGCGTCGAACTGAATCCCCAGACGGCGGCGTTCGCGGCCGCGGCGACGCATCTTCCCGTGCATCGGGCCGACGCTGCGGCCCTGGCCGACGCCGGGCGCCGCTACGACGCGGTCACGTTCATCGACGTCCTCGAGCCCATTCCGGATCCGGTATCGGTGTTGGCCGGAATTCGGCGCGTGGTGGCGCCCGGCGGCTGGCTGGCCGTGAAGGTGCCCAACGGGCCGGTGCAGCTGCAGAAGGAGCTGTGGCGTGCCCGAATCGTGCCCGGCTATCGCGCGACGGTGGCCGACAATCTCGTGCATGTGAATCACTTCACGCCGGGCACACTGGCGGAGGCGATGAGACGAGCCGGATTCGTGAACGTGCGCGTGGAGCCGGCGGCGCCGGAAGTCGTGCAGCCGGGCGACGCGCGGCCGCTGCGCCGCCACGGGATGAACGCCACGCGCCGAGTGGCTCATGTGCTGGCCCGGGCGCTGCCGGGGGGAGCGCGGACGCCGCTGGCCCTGCACCTGCAGGCCTACGCGCAGGTGGCGCCGTGACCACAACCGGACACCCTCGCCTCTCCGTGGTGATTGCGACCCATGACAACCTGCCGGTATTGCAGCGGTGCCTGGACGCATGGCGCCGGCATGCGTCGCACCTGCCCGTGGAGCTGTTGGTGGTCGAAGACGGGTGCACCGATGGCACGCGCGAGTACCTGGCATCGGCAGCAGCAGAACGGTGGGGCGCGATCACGATGCGCGCATTGCACGAGGACAACGTGCACGAGCTGATGTGCACGAATCGCGGATTTCGCGAGGCGGCAGCGCCGCTCATCCTGAGCTGGCATGACGACATGTTCGTCCGGGCGTCGTGGTTCGTGCCGGAGCTGCTGGCGACGTTCGACGCCTATCCCGACCTCGGGCTGCTGAGCCTGAGCCGCGGCCTGCTCTGCCGTCCGGTGGACGAACCGATCCGCACCTTCGACGACTCGATCGACTGGCGCCGGCTGCAGAGCACGATCGGGGCAGGGCCGCTCAACTGGCTGCGGTTGACCGAAGTGGATGCCGTGATGCGGCCGTGGGTCGTGCGACGCGCGTGCATCGACCGTGTAGGGCCGCTCGACGAAGTCTTCCGGCCCACGGAATGGGACGAGGCGGATTTCTGCTACCGCATCCGAGAGGCCGGTTGGAAGGTGGCAACGCACGGATTCGAGCGCGACGCGGCGTACCAGCATCTGCTGAGCACCACGTACGGCCGAACGCCGTCGGAGCGCCGCCAGGCGGCTGCGCTGCGGAACGCGCTGGTGTTCCACCAGCGGTGGGATGCGACGATCGCGGATCAGCACGCGCGCCCGATGAAGACGTGGCGCCGCCGCCTGAGTGCGGCGGGATTCGCCGGCACGCTGCGGGCGGCGGTG
Organism: Gemmatimonadaceae bacterium; assembly: GCA_036393195.1. Lineage (GTDB taxonomy): Bacteria > Gemmatimonadota > Gemmatimonadetes > Gemmatimonadales > Gemmatimonadaceae > JADGGM01. Next base: position 121,556 of record DASVWN010000012.1, read on the forward strand.
CGCACGGCCGCACGCCTCGTGGTTCGCGCCCGGCCGGGACGGAGTTGAGCGATGCGCATCCTTCTCGTGAACGACGGGGTCGGCGATGCGGGCGGCGTGCAGACCTATCTGAGCGCGGTGGCGCGCCGGCTCCGCGGGCGCGGGCACGAACTGGCACTCCTGCACCTGGATCGTCTGCGCGCACAGGCGGATTCTCCAGCCGGCGCCACCGCGCCGCACTTCTGCGTGGACGACGCCGGCGTATCGGGGGCGGTTCGCGCTGCCGCGGCCTGGCGACCGGACGTCGCCTTCTCGAACAACATGCGCGCCCTCAGCGTCGACGCACGGCTGATGCAACACATGCCGGTGGTGAAGATGGTGCACGGCTACGTGGGGACGTGCATCGGCGGGTTCAAGATGCACGCCTTTCCACGCCCGGTGGCCTGCGACCGGAAGTTCGGAATGGCGTGCGTCGCGCTGTACCTCCCACGGCACTGCTGCCAGTGGAGCGTGCGGGCGCTGGCCACGCAGTACCGGTGGGCGCGCGCCCAGCACGCGCTGCTCACGCGATACGCGGCGATCGTGGCGCCGAGCGAGCACATGGAGCGCGAGTACGTGCGTCACGGCGTGCCGGCGTCGCGCGTGGTCGCCAATCCCCTGTTCGCGGCCGAGATGCCGGTGCGCCCGGCGCCGCTTCCCGGCGATTTTCGCGTGCTGTTCATCGGGCGCATGACGTCCCTGAAGGGCGGCGACGTGCTGATCCGCGCGGCCGCGCAGGCGGCCGCGGAGCTGGGCGTGGACATCCCGCTCACACTGGCGGGGGACGGGCCGGCGCGCGAAGACTGGCAGGCGCTCGCCGAGTCGCTGGGCGTTCGGGCGGAGTTTCCCGGGTGGGTGAGCGGCGTGCGACGCGTGGAGCTGTTCCGCGCGGCATCCGTCGTCGCCGTGCCCAGCGTGTGGCCGGAGCCGTTCGGACTCACGGGACTCGAAGCCGGCGCGTACGGAGCGGCGGCGATCGGATTCAACGTGGGCGGCATCGCCAGCTGGCTCCACGACGGCGAGAACGGGTGGCTCGTGAACGCGAACGAAGGCGCGGGCGGGCTGGCGCGCGCGCTGGTGGAGGCCCGGGCGCACGACGCCACGCTGCGCGCGCTGCGGGTGGGCGCGCGGCGGGTCGCCGAGCGGCTCAGTCTCTCGCGGCACGCGGACGTGCTGGAGCGCGTGCTGGCGGCGGCACGAACGCCGGGAGGCAGATGACCGGCGCCCACTGGCATCTCATCACCGGCGAGTACCCACCGCAGGCCGGCGGGGTGGCTGATTACACGGCGATCCTGGCCCGGGCGCTCGAAGCGTCCGGCTGCGACGTGCACGTCTGGGCGCCGGCAGCGGCGGGCGGCGAATCGGACGGTGGACGCGTGCACGTCCACCGGCTGCCCGGCGGGTTCGGCGACGCGGGGCTGCACGCGATGACGGCCGAGATGGAACGGCTCGGCGGACCGCGGGTGATGCTCGTGCAGTACGTGCCCCAGGCCTTCGGGGCGCGCGGCATGAACGTGGGGTTCTGCCGTTGGGTGCAGCACCGAGCGCGGGACCATCGCGACGACGTGCGCGTGATGTTTCACGAACCCTACTATCCGTTCGTGCTCTGGCCGCTGCGCCGGAATCTGCTGGCGCTGGCGAACCGGCTCATGGCGGTGCTGCTGCTCTCGGACATCCGGGTGGCGTACGTGTCGACGGACGCATGGCAGCGGCGGCTGCGCCGTTACGCTCCGCGCGCCCGGCATTTCGTCTGGCTGCCGATCGCCTCGACGGTGCCGCGCGCGGCCGACGAGGGGCGGATCGGGGACTGGCGGGCGTGGATCGCTCCCACTCCCGAGGCGCGCGTGGTGGGACACTTCGGGACGTTCGGACCACTGGTCACGCGGCTGCTCGCGCCGGCGCTGGCGCGGGTGCTCACGCTGCATGGCGACGCCAGGGTGTGCCTCATCGGCGAGGGCGGGGACGCCTTCGCGAACCGGCTGTGCGCCGACCGCCCCGAGTGGCGATCCCGCGTCACGGTCACGGGGCACCTCGCCGCAGACGAGGTGGCGGCGTGTCTCCGCGCGTGCGACGTGATGCTGCAGCCGTACGCGGACGGCGCCAGCGGGCGTCGGACGACGCTGATGGCCGCGCTCGTGAACGGCGTGCCGGTGGTGACCAACCGGGGGCCGGCCACCGAAGGGGTGTGGGAGACGAGCGGCGCGGTGGTCTTCCCGAATCATGCGCTGCCCGAGTCGCTGGGAGACGCGGTCGTGCAGCTTCTGAACGATCCGGACCGGCGCCGGCGCGTCGCGACCGCGGGCGCCGCTCTCTATGCGGCGCAGTTCGACATCGCGCGCACCGTCGACGTGCTGCTGTCACCGGGCGGCAGGCCGGCCGCGCCGTGACGGCGTCGATGCGGGTGCTGCTGCTGGGAGACTACGCCGCCGATCCGCGATTGGGATCGAGCAAGGTGTATTACAAGCTCCAGGAGGAGTTGCGGCAGCTCGGCCACCGGTGCGACGTGATGCTGGCGCCGGAACTCGGCGCGCGGCCGCGCCAGTCCCGGCTGCGCTGGGCTGTGGCGCCCGTACTCGCCGCCCGCGCGGTGGCGCGTGCGGCCACGACATACGACGTCATCGACGTGGCGAGCGCGGAAGGGAGCGTGCTCGGCCTGCAGCGGGCGTTGACGCCGGCGTCTTCGGTGGCGCTGGTGAGCCGCTCGCACGGGCTCGAGCACCGCAACTACCAGCGGCTGCTCGAGGACGCCGATGCAGGCCTGTCCAGCAAGCCGTGGCACCGGCGCTGGTGGTATCCGGCGGCGCGGCTGTCGCAGGTGGCCGCCGCGGCGCGGCTGGCCGACCGCATGATCGTGCTGAACGCGGCCGACGCCGAGTTCGCCGCGGCGCACGGGTGGAAGGCGCCCGACGCCATCGCCATCGTGCCGCACGGCGTATCGGCGCGTTTCCTGGACAGCGCGCCGGCGCCGGACGCCCCGCGCGGCACGGGTGTGCTGTTCTGCGGCACGTGGGATGACGTGAAGGGGGTGCGCGATCTCGCGGCGGCGTTCTCGGAACTCACGGCGGTGGAGCCCGGCGCGCGGCTCACCGTGCTGGGCGCCGCCGTGCCCGAGGCCGTCGTGCTGTCGCAGTTCGCGGCGCCGGCGCGGAGTGCCGTGACGGTGCTGCCGCGCGTGCCCGAGGACGAAGTGATGCGTCACTATCGCGCGCACGACCTGCTCGTGGTGGCGTCCACGTACGAGGGGTTCGGGATGGTGATCGTGGAAGCGATGAGCCAGCGTCTCCCGGTCGTGTCGACGCCGGTGGGATGCGCGCCCGCCCTGATTCGCGATGGAGAAACCGGGCTGCTGGTGCCGCCGCGGTCGCCGCACCACCTGGCCGCGGCGATGCGACGCCTGCTCGACGACCCCGGACTCCGCCGCCGGCTGGCCGATTCCGCGTATCCGCTGGCCAGGGCGCATACGTGGGCGCGAACCGCGGAACGAACGGCCGCCGTGTACCGGGCCGCGATGGCGGCGCGTCGGGACGCCGCATGAGCGACGCTCCCCGCATGTCGGTCGGAATCGCGAGTCGCGGCCGGCCGGAGTCGCTCGCGCGGTGCATCGCGTCGCTCGCGGCGCTCGGCGACGTCGTGGACGAGGTGATCGTGGTCGACGACGGTTCGCCGGAGCCGCTGGAGCCGCTCGTGCGGCAGGCATTGAGCGCGCACGAGCAAGCGGCGATGCGCGTGGTGCGCTTCGAGTCCGGCGACGGGCTCGCGCGGGCGAGATCGGAGGCCGTGTTCCAGGCGCGCTCGCCGTTCGTGCTGAATCTCGACGACGATGCCGTGGTGGTGTCCGCCGACGCCGTGCGCCTTGCGCTGCGAACGATGGCGGCGGATCCGACGATCCTGGCCGTGGCCTTTGCGCAGGCGCAGGCCGACGGGAGTGCGTGGCCGGCCGGAGCGCAGCCGGCGCCGGTGGACTACCCGTGCTACGTGGCGTCGTTCATCGGCTTCGCGCATCTGGTTCGACGGGACGCCTTCACGGCGCTCGGCGGGTTCCGGCGCCAGTTGATGATCAACGGCGAGGAGCGGGATCTCTGCCTGCGGGCGCTGGACGCCGGGTGGCATATCGTGTATTTGCCTGACGCGCGGATCGCACACCTGGCTGATCCCACGGGGCGCGACGTGCGCCGCTACCTGCACCTCACCGTGCGAAACGGGGTGCTGTCGTCCATCTACAACGATCCGTGGCCGCTGCTGGCCGTGCGGGTCCCGACGCGGCTGCGCGCGTACTTCGCGATGCGCCGCGGGTGGGGCGTGCAGGACCCGGGGGGCTTCCGCGCCATCGTCGCATGGATTCGCCGCGATTTCCGGGACGCGTGGGCCCAGCGGCACGCGGTGCGCTGGTCGACGATTCGCGAGTGGCGGCGGCTGACGCGGCAGTTCCCGCGCTACCGGGCGCCGGCATGAGCGCGCCGCGCCGCCTGCTGACCATCGGCCACTCCTACTGCGTCCGTCGCAATCGGGAGCTGGCGGAAACGATCGCGCGCGAGGGGCGCGGCGAGTGGGAGGTGACGGTCGCCGCGCCGGACCGGTACCCCGGGGACCTTGCGCCGATCGTCACGACGCACGATGCGGACGAGCGGTGCGACCTCCGCCGCCTGCCGGTGCGGTTCGCGTCGCGCGTGCACGTGATGACGTACGGCGGCATGCGGCGCCTGCTCGGCGAACGCTGGGACGTGGTGCACTGCTGGGAGGAGCCGTACGTGCTGGCGGCGGCGCAGGTCGCGCATGCGGCCGGCCCCGGCCCGGCGCTGGTGTATGCGAGTTTTCAGAACATCGACAAGCGATACCCGCCGCCGTTCGGCGCCATCGAGCGGTACAGCATGCGGCGGGCCCGCGGCTGGATCGCGTTCGGGGCGTCCATCGAGGCGACGCTGGGGCCGCGCCCGGCATACGCCGCGCGTCCGCATGCGGTGATTCCGTTCGGCGTCGACCTGGCCCGCTTCACCCCCGATTCCGCCGGTCGGGGGGCGGTGCGCGCGCGGAGCGGCTGGGACGTTGACGGTCCGCCCGTCGTCGGATACCTGGGCCCGTTCGTCGAGAGCAAGGGGTTGCCGATGCTGGTGGAGGTGCTGGAGGCGCTGGAGCGCCGCGGTGTGGCGTGGCGCGCGCTGTTCGTGGGCGGCGGGCCGTGGGAGGGCCGGCTGCGCGAATTCGCCGCGCGCCACGAGGGCCGGGTACAGGTCGCGACCGGGGTCTCGCATGACGACGTCCCGCCGTATCTGCACGCCATGGACGTGCTGGCGGCGCCGAGCCAGACGACGCCGAGCTGGCGTGAGCAGTTCGGCCGCATGATCGTCGAGGCCTTCGCCTGCGCGGTGCCGGTGGTGGGAAGCGACAGCGGCGAGATCCCCCACGTGATCGGCGACGCGGGAGTGATCGTCGGCGAGCGCGACCGCGACGGTTGGGTTCGCGCGCTCGAGCGGCTGCTGGGCGATGCCGCGCTCCGGCGCGAAGTGGGCGCGCGCGGGCGCGCGCGGGCGGAGCGCGAATTCGACTGGTCCGTGGTCGCGCGGCGGCACCTGGCGTTCTTCCATCAACTGCTTGCGTCCTGATGCGTTCCGACGATCGGCACCTGGCGGCTGGCACCTACGCGCGGAAGCAACTGTTCGGCGGATGCTCGATCCTGTCGTGGAGCCACCACCGCCGGTTCGAAATGGCGCTCGCGCTCGTGGCGCCGGGCGCCGGCCGGCCCCTGCTCGACTATGGATGCGGCGACGGGACCTTTCTCGCGCTGGCGCACGAGCGGTTCCCGCAGTCCGTGGGACTGGAAGTGGATCCGGGGCTGGTCCGCGCGTGCACGGAACGATTCGGGAAGCTGGGGAACCTGCGATTCATGCTGGCGGCGGACAGCGAGCGGCTTCCTGCGGGGAGTTTCGGGGTCGTACTCTGCACGGAGGTGCTGGAGCACTGCCCCCCGGACGCCGTGGACGTCGCGCTCCGTCGGATGCGCCGGCTCGTCGCCAACGACGGGCACGTGATCATCAGTGTTCCGGTGGAAACCGGTTTGCCGCTGCTCCTGAAGCAGGCGGCGCGCGCCGTGGCGGCGCGACGCGTGTCCACCGACTACAAGCACCGCGAAACGTACCGCGTGACCGAGTTCCTGCGGATGCTGGCGCCGGGCGATCGCACGGTGGTCGACCGGCCGGTGTACGAGACGGAATTCGAGACGGGCATTCCCAACCGGTATCACGGCCACAAGGGGTTCAACTGGCGCGCCATGCGGAAGCGGGTCGGCGAGGTCTTCCGCGTGGTGGAGACCCGGTTCTCGCCCGTGCCCTGGCTCGGGGCGCAGTTCGCGAGCCAGGCCTGGTTCGTGTGCGTCCCCCGATGACCGACGCGTCGCCGCTGCGGGTGGGAATCGTCTGCGATCTGCTCGAGGAGCACTGGCCGAGCATGGACCTCGTGGCGGACGAGTTGCTGCGCACGCTGCCGGCAGTCGTTTCGCCGCGAATCATGCCGATGCGGATCCGTCCGGCGATGGCGCGGTGGCCGGCGGCGATCGCGCAAGCGAGCCACGTGCGCGCTGCGGTGAACGCCAATCGCTATCTCGACCGCCATCGGCGGTACCCGCGATGGCTGCGGCGGCACCGCGGCGATCTCGAGGCGTATCACGTCGTCGACCACACGTACGCGCATCTGGTGCACGAGCTGCCGGCGGCGCGCACGGTGGTCACCTGCCACGACGTGGATGCCTTCCGGTCGCTGTTCGATCCCGCCGGCGAGCGCCGGTCGGTGATGTTTCGGCGCATGACGCAGCGCGTGCTCGACGGGATGCGGCGCGCCGCGGTGGTGGCGTGCGACAGCGTGGCGACGCGCGACGCGCTGGTGGCGCACGGGCTGCGATCGACGAGACTGGAGGTCGTGCCGCTCGGCGTGCACCCGGCATTCACGCCGGCGGCGCCCGCGCCCGCTTCCGTGCGAAACGACGCGCCGGTGCTGCTGCACGTGGGGAGCACCATTCCGCGCAAGCGGGTCGACGTGCTGCTCGAAGTGTTCGCACGCGTTCACCGCCGGGTGCCGGACGCGCGGCTGGTGCGAATCGGCGGCGCGTTCACCGCGGCCCAGGAAGCGCTGGCGCGGCGGCTGGGCGTGCGGGAAGCGATCACCGTCATGCCGCGGATGGAACGCGAGGCGCTGGCCGGGGCCTATCGTGAGGCGGCGCTGGTCCTGCTGCCGTCGGAGTCGGAGGGGTTCGGGTTGCCGGTCGTCGAGGCGATGGCGTGCGGCACCCCCGTGGTCGCCAGCGACCTGCCGGTGCTTCGGGAAGTCGGGGGCGCGGCGGCGGAGTACGTGCCCGTGGCGGATCTCGACCAATGGGCTGAGCGCGTGTGCGCGCTCCTGGCCGAGCGCACGGAGTCTCCGGAGGCCCGGGCGGCACGCTGCCGGGCAGCGCTGTCGCAGGCAGCGCGGTTCACATGGGAAGCCTGCGCGCAGCGCATGGCCGACCTGTACGCCGGGGTGGCCCGTGGCTGAGCTTCGGGTGCTGCAGGTGGGGAAGTTCTACCCGCCTGAAGAGGGAGGGATGGAGACCCATCTCGAGGGGCTCTGCCGGCACATGCGGGACCGGGCGCACGTGGAGGTGGTGGTAGCCGCGCGTTCGCGCAAGACGGTGCACGAGGTGATCGACGGCGTATCCGTGACCCGGGCGGGGACCTGGGCCACGATCCGGAGCGCTCCCCTCTGCCCCGACCTCCGGCGCCTGATCCGCGACAGCCGCGCGGACGTGGTGCACCTGCACCATCCGAATCCGTCGGCGTTCCTGAGCTATCTCGCCAGTGGCCATCGGGGGCGGTTGGTCGTCACATATCACAGCGATGTCGTCCAGCAGCGCCTGCTCAACATCGTATTCGACCCCATCGTGCGCGCCGTGCTTCGGCGCGCCGATGCCATCATCGTCAGCTCGCAGGAATACCTGGATACGTCCCTCATGCTCGAGCGATACCGCGACCGGTGCGTGATCATTCCGATGGCCATCGATCCGGAAGGGTACGCCGCCGCCGATCCGGGTGCGGTGGCGGCGATTCGCGCGCGCTATGGAGACCGCATCGTCCTCGCCGTCGGGCGGCTGGTGTACTACAAGGGACTGGAGTTCCTGATTCGGGCGATGCCGAACGTTCGGGGGCATGCGCTGATCGTCGGCCAGGGGCCGATGCGCGAGGCGCTCGCCGCGGAAGCAACAGCCCTCGGCGTTGCGGACCGGGTGACCTTCCTGGGTCACGTGCCCGACACGCGGCCGTACTATCACGCGGCGCGCGTGTTCGCACTGCCGTCACACCTGCGCAGTGAAGCGTTCGGGATCGTGCAGCTCGAAGCGATGGCTGCCGGACTGCCGGTGGTGAACACGCGCATTCCATCGGGCGTTCCGGGCGTGTCGGTGCACGGGGAGACGGGGCTGACGGTTCCCCCGGCCGACCCCGCGGCACTGGCCGATGCCGTGAATCGCCTGCTCGACGATCCCGCCCTGGCGGCGCGACTCGGGGCCGCGGGGCGGAAGCGCGTGGCGGAACGCAATACGCTCGAGGGAATGACCGAGCGTACGCTCGCCGTGTATGCCGATGTGATCGCAACCGCGGGGCGGCCGGCACGCGGGAGGCCTCGTGCCGGAGCATAGGACGCCGGCCGACGCGAACCGGCAGATTCGAGGCAGCGCACTGCCGGCCGTGGCGTATCCGCAGCCGGGCGCACTGGTCGCCCCGTTCGGCAGCGATGCCGCCGCCGGCGACCAGAACCCGCTCCGCCAGTACGTGTCGATGCTCCGACGCTACTGGTGGATCATGGTGCTCGCGGCACTGGTGGGCGTCGCCTACCAGCTGTACGCCACGCGCCACGATCTGCCGATGTTCCGGGCGGCGAGCGCGGTGCGGCTCACGGATCAGGGCGCGACGATGAGCGGGAATCTCGTCCAGGATTACGGCAACGGCTTCGGCGGATACACGGATCCGATCCTGACCCAGGTCCAGGTGATCAAGAGCCGGGTCGTGGCCGACCAGGTCGTCGATTCGCTCGGCCTCCAGTTCCAGAGCCAGACGCCCGGCTTCTACATGGGGTTCTTCACCGGCGTGCATGTTGCGCGAACGGCACCGCCCTCGCGGCTGACGTTTCATTTCACGACGTCGCACTTCTCGGTGTACGGGCCGCGGGATTCCATCATCGGAGAATACGGACGGCCCACGACCATCGACGGCGTGAGCTTCACGATGCCGCAGTCCCCGGGGTTCAGGTCGGCCACGTTGGCGGTGCTGCCGCACGAGGAAGCGGTGGACCAGGTGCTGAACGGACTGGTCGTGAAGCCGCGCGACATGACCTCGGTGATCGACATCTCCTACACGTCGTTCGATCCGTATACCGCGCAGGACGTGGCGAGCGAAGTGGCCCGCGTCTTCAAGGCGCAGAATGCGGAATCGGCGCGCCAGGAATCCCACCGGCGGCGGGTATTCATCGAGAGCCAGTTGCAGACGACCGACTCCGCGCTTGCGGTGGCGCAGGCGAAGATCGCGGCGTACCGCGAGCGCACGCAGGCCTTCAGCGCCCAGGACAAGTACGCCGCCGAGCAGGCGGAACTGAGCAGCCTCAACAAGCGGGCCGAAGCGTTGCGGGGCACGCGGGCGAGCTACCAGGCGCTGATCGGATCGCTCACCCGATACGAGCATGGAGACGCGTCCGCGCTGCGGACACTGGCGTTCGTGGTCGACCCCGCGGGCAACGCGTCGATCAACATGCTGTTCAGCGAGCTGACCCGCTACGCGCAGGCGCGCGACTCGCTCACCACGGGCACCTTCGCGCACACGGCCGAACATCCCGCGGTGGAGCGGGTGGACGCGCTCATCGCGAGCACGGAGCCGCAGCTGCGCACGGCCGTGCAGAACGAAATCGCGATGCTCGACGGACAGATCGCGGCCGTGGACAGCCTGCGCGAGCAGCAGATGCAGCAGATCGCCGCGATTCCCGGCGTGGAAGAGACCGAACAGCGGCTGCAGCGCGACGCCGACAACATTCTCAAGATGTCGGACAAGCTCAACGACGAACTCCAGCTCGCCAAGATCGCCGAAGCCGTGGAGGCGGGCGACGTGGAGATCGTGGACCTCGCGCGCTACCCCGACGGATCGATCGGCGCCGGACGCCGCCGGAAGGTGATCTACGGCGCGTTCGTCGGGCTGCTGTTCGGTATCGGACTCACCGTGCTGACCGACCGGCTGAACAGCAGCGTGCGCCGCTGGGAGGACCTGGAAACGGTCATGCACGTGCCGGGGCTGGCGCTGATTCCCCAGATCTCGGGAGACCGCACCGACGGCTGGCAGGCGCGGGTGCGGGGCACGGCGCACCGCCTGTTGCCGAGCCTGGTGGCGCAGCGCGGGCTCGTCGGCGACGACGTGGGCAGCGAGCTCGTGATGGTGAACGACGTGCGGTCGCCCAGCGCCGAGTCGTACCGGAAGCTGATGACGAACCTGATGTACTCCGCTTCGCGTCCCGGGCTCCGCATCGTCGTGATCACGAGCGCGTCGGCCGGCGAAGGGAAGACCACCACCGCCGCGAACCTGGCCGTCGCGTTCGCCCAGCAGGGGCGGCGGGTCGCGCTCGTCGACGCCGACCTTCGCCGCGCTCGCGTGCACGACGTGTTCGGGCTGGGGCTCGAGCCCGGGCTCACCGATCTCCTGGTCGGGAACGCCACGATCGAGCAGGCCGTGCGCCCGTCGGGCATCGCGGGGTTGAGCATCATCCCCGCCGGCACCCTGCCGCCGAATCCGCTCGAATTCCTGGGGGGCGAACGCATGCACGATCTGCTCGGCACGCTGCGGGAGCGGTTCGACGTCGTGCTGATCGACACGCCGCCCGTGCTCGTAACCGCGGACGCGGCGCTCATGGGCGTGCAGGCCGACGGGGTCGTGCTCGTGGTCCGCGCGGGCAAGTCGGAGCGCGTGGCCGCGCGGCACGCAGTGCAGCAGATCGTGCACCTGGGCGGGCGCATCCTCGGCGCCGTGCTCAACGATCCCGACGCGCGGACGCCGCGGTACGGCCGCTATGGCGACTACTACTACGGGTACGGCTACACCGCGTCGGAGAGCTGAACACCGACCGTTCCGTCGCTGAGCCGGTAGGCCGCGTCGGCCCGCCGCAGCGGCGCATCGCGATGGCTCACCAGCACGGTCGTGATCGATCCGCGCAACGCCTGGATCGCGTCCAGCATCCGCGCCTCGCTCTCCGCGTCGACGGCGCTCGTGGCCTCGTCGAGCACCAGGACCGACGGCTGGCGCAATAGCGCGCGCGCCAACGCCAGCCGCTGACGTTCCCCGCCGCTCAACCGCACCCCGCGGTCGCCGATCACGGTGTCGAGCCCCGCGGGCAGGCGGCGGACGAAATCTTCCGCCGCTGCCGCGGCGAGCGCCTCCCACACCTCGGTGATCGTCGCCTGCGGGCGCGCCCACCGCAGGTTGGCGAGGATCGTGTCGTGAAAGAGGAGCGTTTCCTGCGGGACGTACGCCACCGCGGCGCGCCACGAGGCGAGGCGCTCGGCGGTCAGCAGCGTTTCGTCGATGCGAATGGCGCCGCTGGTTGGAGAGATCAATCCCAGCACGAGATCCACCAGCGTCGTCTTCCCGGAGCCCGACGGGCCGGAAAAGGCGGTGATGCGGCCGGCCGGAATCTCGCACGACACGTCGTGCAGCACCGGCGCAGCGTCATACGCGAACGACACGCGGTCGAAGACGATGGCCGACCGGATCTCCATCGGCGTTTCCGCGGCGTCCGCAGCCCCGGCCTCGCGCGCCTCGTCCGCAGCATCGAGGAGGCGCCGCACGATCTCGAATCCCGGCAACTCGTGCACGGCGAACCGGAGGCTCTGTTGCACGTCCGTCAGTCGGGGCACCAACCGCCAGAACAGGAACGCGAGCACCAGCGTGGTGGCGGGGTCGAGGTGCAGCGTCTCGATCGCCACGAACAGAATGACGCCGAGGAGGGTGGCCGAACCCGCGATCGTGACGACGTGCGCGCGGGCATGCGCGCGCGTGGCGTCCACGGCGGAATCAGCCGACCGCACGGCCACCGCCTGAAACGCTTCGACGGTCCGCGCTTCGGCGCCGTAGCTCTTCACGAGCTTGATCGCTTCCACGTGCTGCGTGACGAGGGCCAATGCGTCGGCGGACGTCGAACCCAGCGCCTCGCCGGTGGCGTGCGCGCTGCGGAGCGCCGGCCGCAGCAGCATCGCGAGCAGGAGGCCGCCGGCGAGCGCGACGCCCGATGCCGCCGGCGATACCGCGATCGCGAGCGCTCCGTACACGACGACGCTCGCGGACTGCGCCACGGCGCGCAGCAGGTAGCCGACGGCGGCGCCGGCGCGGTCGGTGTCGCGCGTGACGGCGTGCGCCAGATCCGAGCCGCGGCGTTCGGTGAAGAAACGCCATCGCGCGGCCAGCAGCCGGCGATACAACGTCTCGCGCAGCTCGCGCACGAGTCCCTGCTCCAGCCGCGTCGTTTCGACGAGCTCCAGATGCTCCAGTATCGCCTGCGTCCAGGCAACGACGACGAAGAGCGCGAGCACGGCCGGGAGCGTCGGCGGAAGGCCCGCCGCCAGGAACGCGGATTGAATGCCGCGATCGATCGCGCCCACGAGACCGGCTCCGGTGGGCACGCCGGCTACGCGCAGCAGCGGTACGAGGAGCGCGACGGTGAATCCCTGTGCCGCCATGTTCACGATCGTGAGCACCAGGACCCATGCCGTGCGCGCGCGCTGTTCGCGCAGCAGCCGCCCGCCCAGCGCTCGAAGGTCTTGCGTGATGCCGTCAGCCATGGCGCGCGTCGGGTTCGAGGGAGGGAGATCGCAGCGCGTAGCGCCGGAGCAGCCGTACGGGCCGCGTCAGGCGGTAGGCGAAGAACAGCGGGGCGGGCAGCCTCAGTTGCTCCCAGTCTTCGGGCGATGGCCAGACGATCCAACGGTACAGAAACCGGGCGCGCGCGGCGACGCCGCGTTGGAGACGGAAGTTGAACCGAAGCTTGGCGGCCGTTTCGCCGGGCGCGTCGTCGTCCGGCCGCGCATCATGGAACAGTCGATGCCGGGCAGCGTCGGCGAGCTCCCGAACCACGCCGTCGCCGGCCATTCGCGCCGCCGTCCCGGCGTCCACCGGCGCGTCGAGCAGATCCGCCGCAAGCCGGCAGCCAAGGAGCACAGCGCGCTCGTTCGGGTAGCGGCGGCAGAACAGCGCCGCGACGTCGCCGCGCCGCGCCCGGAGAAGTTCGGCCGTGGCGGCAACCCACTCGAGACGCTCCCATCGGTGCTTGGCGCCGTGGACGACCTGCAGGTAGAAGAGATCGTCCGTGCCGGGAATGACGGTGCGAAGTCCCGAGATGGTGACCACACGGCTCCGTGCGAGAAGCTCGGCAGTCGTCGGACCGGCGCCGAACCGGAGCGACATCGTGCGCACGTGCAGCTCGACGAGCCGCCCGGTTTCGCGATGTTCGAACGGATAGTCGCCGTCCACGCGGCGGAACCACCGCGCAGCCGCTGGCGGGAGCTCGTCGTCCGCCCGGTAGCCGAGGTCGTCGAGGAGCGCAGCAGCTGCGTCGAAATCGGCCGGGCGCACGAGCAGATCGAGATCCATAGACGGACGCGCGCCCAGATCGCCGTACGCTTCCCATCCGAGCAGCGGACCCTTGTACGGCAAAATCTCCAGGCCGGCCTCCCCAAACCGCCGCAGGATGCGAAACAGTTCGGCTGATAGCGCGAGCGACGCGGCCCGGGCCGCGGCAGCACTCGCGTGAATCTCCTGCCAGACGGAGCCGGGCATCCGGTCGCGCACGATCGACAGATGCGCGACTGCCAGCGCCTGCAGCCCGTGGCGAACGAGCAGCGCCGGCACGGAGGCCCAGTCGACCGAATCCCACGGCACGTCCGCGAACAGGCGCGCAGCGTTCGCGTCATCGGCGCGCCGCGCGCACGCGCAGAGAAGCCGCTCCGTCGGCGAGCGTCGTATTGCACGAGCGCTGGGTTCCGCGAGCGTCGCCGTCATGCGGCTGCCCCCGAGCGACCGCGGCGCCGTCTAGCCATCGGGTGCGCCGGGCCCGAAATCCGAGGCGGCATCGACGGCCTCGACTCGGGCGCAGAATTGGTCGAATCCCCGGCCCTTGTCGGGTACGCCGACGCGCCACACGGGGACCGTCTGCACGATTGCCGACAGCGCGTCGAACTCGGCGCGCCGCAACGCCGGCGTGAGCAGGACGTTGGCGTACGTGTTGGCGACGAGGGAAAGAAACGCGTCGCGCGGCCGCAGGCGCTCCGACACCAACGTTCCGCTGGGGTCCGGCTGCGACAGCACGTATATGGCCCCCAGCGGGACGGCGACGTCCGAGCGGAAACCCGCGGGAGCCGTGCGGAGGTCCAGCTGCCGCTTCTCCCACCCTGGCGCCAGGAGTGGAAGCGCGTCGGACCGGCCGAGCAACGTCTCGACCATGTCGTCCCAGAGGCGGACTCCGGGTATGGACGGAAGCACGAGCCAGCGACCGCCGTCCGGTTGGACGACCGCGATGTCGTCGCCGGTCACCCGATGCCCGCGCAGCGCGAGCGCGGCGGCGATCGAGGATTTTCCGCTGCCCGCCGGCCCGAGCATGAGGATCACCCGGTCGGCGATCACGACGCTGCTGGCGTGGAAGCAGGTGAGGCCACGCAAGCGCAACACGAATCCGATGACCGGGCCCAGCAGGTAGGTCGCCGCGGAATCGGCGGACTCGCGGGCGGGCCACGTCGCCCAGATTCCGGTGCCGCCGCGATCGAGCACGAATCGCGTGCAGTCGGCATACTGGAGGATCAGCCATTTGCCGTCCGCCGATGCGGACAGCGTCACCGCATCGACGTCGTCGCTTCGGTCGGATTCCGAATGCCAGAGCTCCCGGATTGCGGGGTCGGTGGGATCGAACGCATCGGGGAGCGTTCCCATGTGGATCCCGAGCTCGCCCGGCACTTCGGCGGTCGTTTCGGGCAGGCCCG
>DASVWN010000013.1:0-44503 GCA_036393195.1 Gemmatimonadaceae bacterium
CGGCAGCCCCTCCCGGAACGCGGCGACCTGCGGTTGCGTAGTAGACCGGAATGCCCACCAGCACACCGCCCAGCACCGCCACCGTCCCCCAGCGACTGGACGGGTCGAGCAGCGCGTTCACCAGCAGGCAGATCGTCGCCAGAATGAACAGCCCGGGGATCACCGGATAGCCGGGTACGCGGAACGGTGGATCGTATCCGGCCTGCTTGCGCAGCGGGAACACCGCCGCCACGGCGAGCGCGAGGAACGGCACGATCGCTATGACGAATGCATCGGCGAGCTGCTCGAAGTTGCGCACGAGCACGAACGCGATGCCCAGACAGGCGGCCAGGATGATCGCGACCCACGGGGTCTGATAGCGGGGGTGTACCGAGGCAACCTTGCGCACCAGCATGCCGTCGTCGGCCATGGCGAAGAAGATGCGCGGCGACGTGAGAATCGAGCCGTTGAGCGTACCGAACGTGGAGAGCATGACGGTGGACGCCACGAAGATGACGCCCGGCGTACCCATGAGCCGCTGGGCCACATCGGCCGCGACGAGTGGAGAGCGACGCACGGCGTCAACCGGCAGCACCGCCAGATAGGCCACGTTGGCCAGCAGATAGATGGCGATGACGGCGATGGTGCCGGCGACGATGGCGAGCGGCAGATTGCGCCGCGGATTCTTCACCTCACCGCCGACGAAGCTCACGTCCTCCCACCCATCGTACGCCCAGAGCACCGACACCAGCGCGAGACCGAACGCCGAGATGCTGAAGCTCCCGGGCGGCGCGGCCGGAGTGAAGTGTCCGCCCGTTTGCGGCAGGCCGAGCGCGAGCGCGAGCAGCACGATGAAGAGCAGGCCGCCGTACTTGGCGACCGTCGTGAGATTCTGCACCAGCGAGCCCCACTTCAATCCCAGTATGTTGAACGTCGCGACCACCGCGATGGCGACAGCCGCTATGAGATGCACGTACCAGTCGTACGGCGCCACCGAGGGATCGTAGCCCAGTACGCGCAGCAGATACTCGGAGAACGTCGTCGCGATGGCGCCGAGCGCAGCGGCGCGAATGATCACCAGCTCGGACCATCCGAAGAGGAACGCCGGAAGCTTTCCCCACCCTTCCCGCAGATACACGTACAGTCCGCCCGTGCGCGGAAGGGCCCCCGCGATCTCGGCCAGTGTGAGCGCACCGCACAGCGCGAAGAGTCCGCCCGTGGTCCACACCACCAGCAGCGGCAGCGGACCCGGCAGGCGCTCGGCGATGCCCGCCGGCGAGCGAAAAATGCCGGAGCCGATCGTCGAGCCGATCAGGACCGCGGTAGTGCTCAGGAAGCCGAGTTGGCGAGGGAGTCTGGATTCAGACATGCAGCAATATGAGATTGCGAATGGTGAATGGCCAACAACCGGATGCAATGGCCGGTCACCGGCGAGGGCAGGTGCTCATCGCCATGCAACGCAGCCCGGCACTGGTGTCCGGCCCGGCTCTCTGTCACTTTTCATCAGCTATCCCATTCCCTGACTCGTCGACTCTTGGCTGATCTGATATTCTGGGTCTCGGTCGCGTGCTGCGTGATGGCGGAAATTGCCATTGTGCGGTCGACGCTCCGAGTGAGCACGGATCGCTCCATGTCGGAGAGCGGCATTCTGAGACCCAGGCGCCTGACTGAAATCGCGTGGACGGTGCTGCCAGCCCTGGCGCTCGCCACCGTGCTCGTCTTCACGTGGTACGCCATTCACCCGCGTGCCACCCCGGCATCGCCCGCCGCCCAGTTCGAGAACCGGTCATGAGGTGCATACGGTGACCGCCCTCAAACGCCTGTCGTACCTCACGCTCGCTCTCGCGCTCACACATGTCGTCTTTGGCGCGATCGTACGCATCTCCGGATCCGGACTCGGGTGCGGGGAGAACTGGCCGCGCTGCTACGGCCACTGGTTCCCGCCGCTCGACCACCCGACCATTGTCATCGAATGGAGCCACCGGTTGCTCGCGGCGCTGCTCACGACTGCCATTGTCGTGCTGGCGGCAGTGGCATTCGCGAAGCGCACGGAGCCGGGCGTGGGCGGTCGCGGCGGCGTGTCGCGCGCCACGGGACTCGCGGTCGTCATCGTGATCATCACCGCCATCTTCGGGGCGATCACGGTGAAGCTCGGCAACGCCTGGTACGCGACGCTGGGCCACTGGTTCCTGGCCGCCACGCTGCTGGCCACGCTCGTGTGCACCGCGATCCGCGCCGGAGGGTTGGGCGGCGCAGCGGCGCAGAGTCAGCGTGGCAGCGCGCGCGCCATGCGCGGCTCCACGGCCGGCGCGGGCATTGCGCTCGTCACCGTGCTGATGGGCGGCATGACAGCGACCTACCCTGGCGCCTCGGTGGCATGCCTGGGTTTCCCGCTCTGCAGCGGGCAGCTGCTTCCGGCGCTGCCCACGCAGCACATACAATGGACGCACCGGCTCCTCGCCTTCCTGCTCTTCTTCCACGTGCTGGGACTGCTCGTTGGATTCACCAGACGACACGAAGCCCCGGTGGTGCTGCGCGCCGTGCGCGTTGCCTTCGGCCTGATCCTGCTGCAAATCGGCATTGCCGCGGTCATGGTGGAGCTGCACCTGCCGGCGGCGTGGCGCTCGCTACACCAGGCCAACGGCGTGCTGGTCTGGCTGGCACTCGTCTCCCTGGCCTATCTCGCGCGCGTCGTCTCGCGTCACGCGGAGGCCCCTGAGCCGCTCGGCGTCACTGGAACCGAGCGCGCCACCGCGCCGGCGAGCGTGCATCTCCCGGAGGTGACATCATGACCGGCGTCGCCGTTCCCGAGGAGCGCACCAGCTCGCTCATGCGCGACCTGGTAATGCTCACCAAGCCGCGCATCATCTCGCTGCTGCTCGTCACGACGATTGCACCGATGTTCGTGGCGGGAAGCCCGAGCATCGGGCTCGTGCTGCTCGTCACGCTGGGCGGCTATCTCATGGCGGGCGGAGCGAACGCGGTGAACATGTACATTGACCGCGACATTGACGATCGCATGGCGCGCACGCGGCTGCGCCCCATTCCGAGTGGGCGCATGGATCCGCGCGCGGTGCTGGCGTTCGGCGTGGCACTCGCGACTGCGGCCACCGCGCTCCTGGCCTTCACCGTCAATCTGCTCACCGCCGGACTGGCCCTGGCGGGGTTCTATTTCTACGTCTTTCTCTACACGCGCTGGCTCAAGCGGCGCACGCCGCAGAACATCGTGATCGGCGGCGCGGCCGGCGCCTTTCCCCCGCTCGTGGGGTGGGCCGCCGTCACCGGTCGCATCGATCTCGCCGCGGTCTATCTCTTCCTGATCATCTTCTACTGGACGCCGCCGCACTTCTGGGCGCTCGCGCTGCTCAAGCAGCGCGACTATGGTCGCGCGGGCGTGCCCATGGCGCCGCTCCTGTGGGGTGAGCGCGAGACGATGTGGCAGATGCTCTGGTATACCGTCATCCTGGTACCACTCACGCTGCTCCCTGTCGCGTTCGGGGCGTTCGGGCTGGTGTATGGCGTCTCGGCCGCGATACTCGGCGCGCTGCTGCTCCTCGGCATCGTGCGCGTAATGCGCGCAGCGCAGTGGACAGCGCCGGCGTGGCGCGTCTACAAGTTCTCGCTGCTCTATCTCGCCCTGCTTTTCGTGGCCATGGCCGTTGATCGCGGCATCGCGCATCCATGACGGATCGCGCGGGCGCGCCGGACACAGCGCCGCTCCCTGGCGAGCTGGGGGTGCTCATTGCCGAAGGCGCCGGTGACCCCGACCGGCTCATCATGCTCGGGCCGCCCGTGAACGGCCAGGTGCACGTGCGCGAGTGGACCACGGGCAACTGGGCCACGGCGCCGCTCGAACGCGACACGCCCGTGGCCGATGCGCTCGCGATCTTTCAGAAGGCCTACGATGCGCGACGCCGCATGAACGTGTCGCTCGGCGACATTCGCTCATGGCTCGACGGCCGACTCGCCTGAACGGCGCCACGGCAGACGGCGACGGGCGCGCGCGCGGGATACCTGCGCCCGATGCGCTGCGACCCCTGCTGGCGCGGATGCTCCCCCACCGATGGAGCCTCATCGTCGGCGGCATCGCGCTCTTCCTGAGCGCCGGTGTCACGCTCGCCTTCCCCGCCATTGTCAGCAAGCTGCTCGACGCGGCATTCGTCAAGGGAAGCTCGCGCCGTCTCGATGAAATCGCGCTCTTCCTGCTTGTACTGTTTGCCATACAGGGCGTGCTGAACTACGGCCAGGTGTGGCTGCTCACGTCCATGTCGGAGAAGGTGATCGCGCGGCTGCGCGAGGATCTCTTTGCGCATCTCGTGCGGCTCTCACCCGGATTCTTCACCGAACGGCGGAGCGGCGAGCTGACCAGCCGGCTCTCCACCGACGTCACGCTGCTGCAGTCCGTGATGAACTACCAGATGACCGAGCTCGCGCGACAGGTGCTCTTTCTGGTGGGCGGCGTCGTCCTGCTCACGGTCACGAATCCGCGCCTCACGGTGACCACGCTGCTCGTGGTGCCCGTGGTGGTGGGGACGGCATGGCTGTTCGGCCGGTCCCTGCGGCGTGCCAGCACGGGCGTACAGGATCGTGTCGCCGAAGCCATGGGGACGGCAGAGGAGGCGTTCGCGCAGATTCGTACGGTGCAGAGCTTCACGCGCGAGGCGGAAGAGTCACGGCGCTACGCGGCACACCTGCACGACGTGGTCACGGCCGCGATCCGGCGCGCGAGCATTCGCGGAGCGTTCTTCGGCGTGATCACCTTCTGCGGATTTGGCGCCGTGGTGGCAGTACTCTGGCAGGGCGGCCGGCTGGTGCTCTCCGGGCAGCTCACACCCGGCGCGCTGGTGGAGTTCCTGCTGTACGCCGTGTTCGTGGCCGCGGCGGTGGGGTCGCTCGCGTCGCTCTTCGGGAGCTACCAGGAAGCCATTGGCGCGGCACGACGCGTCTTCGAGCTGCTGGGCACCCGTCCCACCGTCGAGGAGCCCGGCGTGCCGGTGGTGCTCGCCAAACCCGTGCGTGGTGACGTGCGCTTCGATCACGTTCGCTTCGCGTACGGCCCGGCGCTGCCCGACGTGCTCAACGATATTTCGCTCCGCATTGCGCCCGGCGAGGTCGTGGCGCTGGTTGGCCCATCCGGCGCGGGCAAGACGACCGTGGCGTCGCTCATTCCCCGTTTCTGGGACGTGCAGCACGGGAGCATCTCCCTCGACGGCACGGACGTGCGCGAGCTCGCGCTGCTCGAGCTGCGCGGTGCGATCGGCATGGTGCCGCAGGAGCCGACGCTCTTCAGCGGCTCCGTGCGCGAGAACGTCGCCTACGCGCGTCCCGATGCGAGCGACGCCGACGTGGTGGCCGCCGCGCGCGCCGCGCATGCCTGGGAATTCATCGAGCGATTGCCGGAGGGACTGGACACGCGTGTTGGCGATCGTGGAGTCAAGCTCAGTGGCGGACAGCGCCAGCGCATCGCGATCGCGCGCGTGTTCATCAAGAATCCGGCGGTGGTCATTCTCGACGAAGCGACATCGAGCCTGGACGGCGAGAGCGAGCAGCTCGTGAGCGCCGCGATGGAGCAGTTGCTGCAGGGTCGCTCCACGCTGATCATCGCCCACCGCCTGAGCACCGTCCGCCGCGCCGACCGCGTGCTCGTGATCGACCGCGGACAGATCATCGAGGAAGGCTCACACGCCGCGCTGCTCGCGGAGGATGGCATGTACGCGAGACTGTACCGGGTGCAGTTCCCCGAGGAGATCGGAGCCTGACGCGTCGGTTTCTCGACACCGGTAACGACTGGACAGCATTTCAGGATTCACACGATTCAGCCTGAGCCGTTCCCAGGGCAGTTGTCGTCATCCAGCGGACGATCTGAAAATCTGGTCATCTTCATATCTCCATCAGCTCCGGCGCCTGGTAATGGCGTACACGAGTACTCCTACCAGCAGAATGCCTGTCCCGAGGAGCGACATGCGTACCGACTCGTAGAACGACGCGACAATGGCCGCGGCGGCGGCGAGGACGAAGAACGCCGGCACAACCGGATAGCCGAGCGTGCGGTAGGGTCGTACCGCGTCGGCCATGCTGCGACGCAGGACGAACACGCTCGCCGCGCCCAGCCCGAAGAAGATCCAGTCGGCGAACACGACGCCGCTGAGCAGCACACCCACATTGCCGCGGGCGAGCAGCAGCAGCGCGATGCTCCACCCTGCCATGACCAGAATGGCCACGTGCGGCGAGCCGTGGCGCCGGTGCACGCGCCCCGCCGCTTCCAGGAAGAGACCATCGCGGGCCATGGCATACACGATGCGCGAGTTCGCGAGCACCGTGACGTTCACGAAGCCGAAAATGGACACCATGGCCGCGAGCGAGATGAATGACGCGCCCACCGTGCCGAACATGCGCGTGGCGGTATCCGCAGCGACGGCGCTGGACAACGCCAGTCCGTCGCGACCGAGCGCGCGCAGATAGATCGCATTGGCGCCGAGATAACAGGCGACCACGATGGTGACGCCAATCGCGAGCGCGCGCGGAATGTTCCGCCCGGGATCGCGAATCTCTCCCGCCACCATGTTCATCTGCTGCCAGCCGCCCATGGTGAAGAGCACAGGCACGAACGCGGCGCCGAGTCCGGCAATGAGCGGCGTACGCGGCGCCGGAGCGCCCGCGACGGGAAGCGGCCAGGCCATCTTCGACCAGAGCGCGAAGCCCGCGACAATGAGCAACCCGAGCGCCGCCACCTTGGCCACCGTCAGGATGTTCTGCACGACGGCGCCGGGCTTCACGCCGAAGTAGTTCACCGACGAGAGCACGACGATCGTCGCGACGGCAACGCCAATGCGTCCGCCCACCGCGCCGAGCGGCACGAAATGCTCGACGTAGCCCGAGAAGCCCATCGCCACAGCGGCAATGGCACCCGAAGCGATGAGCAGCAGCGACATCCAGCCGTACAGGAACGCGGGCAGCCCGCCAAACGACTCGCGGATGTACACGTACGGACCGCCCGCGTGCGGCAGCAGCGCGCCGAGCTCGGCGTAGGTGAGCGCGCCCGCGAACGCCACCACACCACCGAATGCCCAGATCGCCATGACCCAGCCAGCGGACGGGAGCGCGACGGCGGCTTCGGATGGTGTGAAGAAAATGCCGCTGCCAATGATCCCGCCCACCACGAGCATGGCGGCGGAAAAGACGCCGAGCTCGCGGCGCAGTTCCGAGTACGCCGCCGGCGAGGACGTCAAACGAGGATCAAGTCGTGCTGCAACTCTCGCGGCGTCACCGTCACCGTTCCCTCTCCCACGTACGCGTTCACCTCGCTGCGCATGCCGATCTCGCCGGTGATGTACACGCCGGGTTCGATGGAAAAGCCGACACCCGGAACCAGCGCGCGCTCCTCGCGCGTCTCGAAGTTGTCAATGTGGGGCCCGGAGCCGTGCAGCTCGCGCGGATCAATGGAGTGGCCGGTGCGGTGCGTGAAGTATTCGCCGAATCCGCGTTCGGTGATCACCGCGCGGGCAGCGTCATCAATGTCCGCGCCACGCACACGCTCGCCGTGCGTCACCTTGTTGCGGAGCGCCGCGATCGCGGCGTCGCGCGCATCGCGCACCGCTTCCCACACCTGCTGCGCGCGCGGCGACGGGGTGCCGAGAACGCCCATCCACGTCTGGTCCGCATACACGCCCCCCGGCTCGCGTGCCCAGAGGTCGATCAGCAGGACATCGCCGGTCGCGATGATGCGTGGACGCTTCGACGATGGCTCGTAGTGCGGGTTGGCCGCGTTCGCGCCGGCCGCGACGATGGGCGGGTGGTCGAATTCGAGCCCCTGCTGCCTGAAGTGTTCGGTGATCCAGCGTGCCAGCTCGTGCTCGGCGATGCGCTCACCGGATCGCGCACGCGCTCCGGCGAACGCCATGGCCTCGCGCGCGGTGGTGGCAACCAGCTCGGCGGCACGCAGATGCGAGGCGAGATGCTCCGCCGTCCACACGGCATAGAACTTCGTCACCAGCTCGGCGGACGAGACCACCTGGGCGCCGGCGGCGCGCACCATTTCGAGCACGCCGGCCGGCACGCGATCCAGGTACGGTACGGCGTCACCGGGCGAGTATTCCATGGCAATACGCTTGCCATGCACGAGACGCCGCAGCGTGTCCTCCAGGGTGTTCCACGTGCTGTAGCGCTCGCGCTTCCACCCCTCGGGCCAGTCGCGCCACGCGCCCTGTTCGATATTGTGCGTGATGGCCACCGGCGCCCCCGACCGCGGAATGAACGCGAAGATGCGGCGCGTGACCATGCCGTGGAGTCCCAGCACGCCGCCCGCGATGGGATTCGTACCGTGAAAATCGAACAGCAGCCAACCATCGAGATCCGCGTCGACGAGGGCGGACTGGAGAGCGGGCAGCAGAGCTGGTGTGATCATGACGCAGACCGTGGTTGAAGATCAAGGCGGCCGCGGCGTACCAACCGCTGATACGCCGCCCCGCTATGCGCTGTGTCGGGCGACCTCGGGCTCCGTGCGATCGGCCAGCCGCCACTCGGTGCGCCACTCGCACGCCCCATCTCCCCGCGACACGCAGCGGATGTGCTCCACCTGTCCGTCGCGTGCGCCGAGCAGCGTCAGCAATTCCTGCAGGAACGCTTCGTAATAGGTACATCCCGCGCTGGTGGGCGCACTGTGCACCGTGGCGCTGCGCGGTATCGCGAGCATGACCGTCATGCCGCTGCTCTGCAGCGTGCCATCAAGATAATGTTTGACGATGCGGCGACTCTGTCGCATGGCCATTGGCCGGCTCACGAACGCCGGAAGCGACGCAATCAGACCGCGCGTGGGCGCCGCGATGGACTCGTATGTCTGGAGGGCCAGATAGCGGCCGGCGGCACGGAACACCCGCGCCGCATCGGGGCGGCGGCCAATGAGCGTGGCAATGGCGGCGGCGTCGTCGAAAAGAAGCCGCTGGTGGCGCCGCACCGCCTCGGAATAGCGCCGGATCTGCGCGTAGACCGTATCGGTGAGACCCAGTCGCTTGTTGCGGAATTCGGGCGTGAGCTCCGTCTCGAGATCATCGTCCGGGCTGTCGACGTTCCGCACTCCCTCCAGAAAACTCAGCGGGAGCAACGCGTCAACGGTGGCTGTCATGGAAATTGGCAGGAGGCAGGCAGGCATCGGGAAAGTAACGGCGAACGAGGGCCTGTTCAAGAGAACCGTGACCGGTGGATGGGAACCTGCCCGGGTACCCATTGGTTCACTGGGTGGCCACCGCTTGCATTCAGCAGGATTCGCCCCGCACCTTCCAGCCATGTCCGAATCGCAGTCCAGTCGCCAGGACCTCAAATGCGCCGAGGTGCTCACGCGCATCTACGAATTTCTCGACGGCGAACTGACGGAGCGTGTGGAACAGGACATTCGCGACCATCTTGCGATCTGCCGCAACTGCTATCCGCACTTCCGGCACGAAGAGGTCTTTCTCCAGTTTCTCGCCCGCCGCGCACAGATCGAGAAGGCACCGCCGGCCTTGCGTCGCCGCATCATGAAGATGCTCGTGGACGCCGAGGCGGCCCGCTTCCCTGAGTGATCGTTCGGGCGATCGCGGGACTCGTTCTGGCGTGCGCGATCGCGGTGATCGCGATGCATGCCAGGGCACTCACGCGATCCGGGATGGTCGCCGCAATCATTCTGGGGACCACTGCCGTCGCCGCCGGGTGGGCGTGGGGCGCGCTGCTCTTCACGTTCTTCTTCAGCGCCACCGGCTGGTCGCACTTCCAGGCGGAAAACAAGGCGGCCCAGGCGGGCTCGCGCGTAGCCAAGAGCGGAGCACGGGACAGCGCGCAGGTACTCGCGAATGGCGGGCTGTTCGGCGTGGCCGCGCTGTTGTCGCTCATCAGTCCATGGGACGGCTGGATCGCCATCGGTACCGGGGCACTCGCGGCCGCCACGGCGGATACATGGGCAACGGAGCTTGGCATGCTCGATTGGGGCGGACCGCCACGCCTCATCACGAACTGGCAGACCGTTCCCGTGGGCACCTCCGGCGCCGTCTCGCGCCGAGGGCTGCTGGCTGCACTGTCTGGCGCCGTGTTGATTGCGCTCCTCGCCGCGGCGTTTCGCTGGCCGCCCTGGGTGGTGGTCGGCGCCGCGGTGGGTGGCGTAGTGGGCTCGCTTGGCGATTCCGTCATTGGGGCGCTCTGGCAGCGACAGCGCTGGTGCCCGCGCTGCCAGATGGGCACCGAACGTGCGGTCCATGGGTGTGGCACGCAGACCGAGCACCTGCGAGGCGTTCAATGGCTGGACAACGATGTCGTGAACCTGCTGTGCACCCTCATCGGCGCGATCGTGGCCCTGCTGTTCGTGGTGTGGTGACACGCGGCATGGCGAGATGAGCGGCGCGGCGACATCGCGTTCCACCAGGCCGCGAGTGCTCCTGGTGAGCGCCAATCGCGAGCGGCAGCCCATGCCGGTGGTCCCGAACGGCGTCGCGTGCGTCGCGGCCGCCCTCGACGACGCCGGATACGACGTGCGCGTGACGGATCTCTGCTTCGCGTCCGATCCGCTTCGCGCGGCCAGCAGCGCGGCGCGCGCCTTTCATCCCGATGTGATCGGCCTGTCGGTTCGGAACATCGATAACAGCGATCTCGTGGCGCTCAGGCACTACACGCCCGAAGCGGTAGACGTGCTTCGCGCACTGCGTGAGGCCGCACCGCAGGCCCGGGTACTCGCCGGTGGCGCGGCCTTTGGCGTTGCGCCCGCCGGACTGTTCGACACCCTCGGCGTGGACTACGCCGTGGCCGGCGACGGCGAGCGTGCCAGTCGCGCACTGCTCGACGCGCTGGCCGCCGGTCGCGAGCCAGGCGGCATCCCGGGGGTCGTGCGGCGCGAGAATGCGGATATCACGGTCACGCCGCCCAGGGCCGATGCGGGACTCGATGACCTCGCGCCCACGCACATGCACCACTGGCTCGATCTGCGCACGTACGAACGGCATGGCGGAACCGTTCCCATCCAGACCAAGCGCGGCTGTGTCTTTCGCTGCATCTACTGCACATATCTCAATGTGGAGGGGTGGGGCTATCGGTTGCGCGACGTAGGCAGCGTGGTGGATGAGATGACCGAATTGCACCACGCCGCCGGCATACGGCGCTTCGAGTTCGTGGACTCCACCTTCAACGCGCCGCCGCGCCACGCGGCGCGGATCTGCGAGACCATTGTGCGCCGCGGTCTCAACGTCCATCTGGACACCACCAACTTCACGCCGGCGAGCGTGCCGCCATACCTGCTGCCGCTCATGCGGCGCGCGGGCTTCCGCTGGCTTGGCATCACGGCAGAGAGCGCGAGCGATCCGGTGCTCGAGCAGTTGCAGAAGGGGTTCGACGCCGAGCGCGTACGCGCCGTCGCGGAAGCGGTGGAGCGCGCCGGCATTCGCGTGCTCTGGATCTTTCTCGTGGGCGGCCCCGGCGAAACGGCGGCGACGCTCGAAGACACGCTGCGCTTCGCGGCATGGCGCCTCGAGCGCGGCGATGCGGTGTATGTCACGGTCGGGCTCCGCATCTATCCCGGCACCACGCTCCAGCGCATTGCGATTGACGAGGGGTTCATTGCCGGCGATGACTCGCTGCTCCTGCCGCGGTTCTACTTTTCGGGAGCGCTGGCGCTGGCGAGCGCCGTACAGCGCATGCGCGCGTTCGCTGCGCGCTACCCGCGCTTCATGTTCAGCGCGGATTCGCGTTCGCCCATTTTGCCCTGGCTCACGCGCGCCGCGTCGCTGATGCATCTGCCGCGGCCCCACTGGCGCTACATGGGCGTGTTCCAGCGCGTGAGCCGGCTGGGGCGCCGCGCGGAGCTTCCGGGCTGATGGACGCGCAGGTCATTGTCGTGGGCGGCGGGCCCGCGGGCGCCTCCACCGCCTGGCATCTCGCGCGTGCCGGTGTGGACGTCCTCGTGCTCGAACGTGCGTGCTTTCCGCGCGACAAGCCGTGCGCCGAGTTTCTGAGCCCGCAGGCCTCGCGCATTCTCGCGGCCATGGGTGCGCTCGAGTCGTGCGAACGTTCGGGTGCCGCGCATCTGGCGGGCATGATCGTGCGCGCGCCAGACGGGTCGTGCATTCAGGGCGACTATGCCGCATCGCATGGCTTCAAGGGGTTCCGTGACCGTGGTCTCGCCCTGCCCCGCCCCGTGCTCGACGCGATTCTGCTCGATCGCGCGCGCGCGGCCGGTGCGCGGGTGCAGGAACGTGTTCGCGTGAGCGATGTCGTACGCGACGCGCGCGGCGTGGTACGCGGTGTCCGTGCGCAGCGAGCAGGCGAGCACGTTCGTGAGCTCACCGCCACCGTCGCAGTGGGTGCGGACGGTCTGCGCTCCGTCCTGAGCCGGCGACTCGGACTGGGCCGCACGGCGCGCGCGCCACGGCGCATCGCTCTCGTGTGCCACTATCGCGGGGTGGGCGGCATCACGTCGTACGGCGAGATGCACGTCGAGCAGGATGGCTACGTGGGACTCGCCGATGTGGGCGGTGGCGTGACGAACGTCGCCATGGTGCTTCCCGCCACGGCCGTGCGCGGCGCCCAGGGCAATCCGGCGGAGCTCTTCGACCGGTGGCTTGCCGGCCGGCACCACCTCGCGCCCCGTTTCGCGCAGGCGGAACGCATATCGCCCGTACGCGCGGTGGGTCCGTTTGCCTGGCACGCCCGGCGCGCCACGACGGCGGGTGCTGCGCTCGTGGGCGACGCCGCCGATTTCTTCGATCCGTTCACGGGCGAAGGAATTTTCACCGCGCTGCGCGGCGGGGAGCTGCTCGCGCCGGCCATACTCGAATCGCTCGGCGCCGCCACGCCCCGCGCCGCTCGGCGCGCGCTCGCCGTGTACGACGCCGCGCGACACCACGCATTCGCTGGCAAGTGGCGCGTCGAGCGCCTCGTCGGTCTCGCGACCACATACCCGAAGCTCATGAACCACGTCGCGCGCACCCTCGCGCGCCGCAAGGAACTGGCCGATCTGCTCGTCGGCGTCGCCGGTGACTTCATTCCCCCGCGCCAGGTCCTGTCGCTCCGCTACCTCACCACGCTCCTGCTCCCGTAGCTCCTATTCCCTATCCCCTATCCCCTGCCGTACGGTGCCCCTCGACTCCCCCACCTTTCGCAGCGTGCTGGGCCGCTTTGCCTCCGGCGTCACGGTGCTCACCACGCGCGATCCGAACGGGCGTGATCACGGCATGACCGCCAGTGCGTTCTGTTCGCTGAGCCTGGAGCCGCCGCTCGTCCTCGTGTGCGTGGAGAAGATCGCCGTCATTCACGATCCGCTCGCCGCGAGCGGCCAGTTCGCGATCAACATTCTGTCCTCGTCCCAGGAATCCATCGCGCGGCGCTTCGCCGAGCCGACGGACGACCGCTTCGATGGACTCGGCTACACCCGTGGCGCGACCGGTGCCGTACTGCTCGAGGGCATCCTGGCGCATCTCGAATGCGCGCTGGTGGCGCGTCACGACGGCGGCGACCACAGTATCTTCGTGGGCAGTGTGATGGAGGCCGCGGCGAAGTCGGGACGACCGCTGTTGTACTATCGTGGCGGGTACGCGCAGCTCGAACGGTGAACCCGATGACCGTGCTCACACCCCGCCGCCGCCGCGGTGTCGAATTCCTGGACAACCCTGCCGTGGACGCGCGAGTGGCTGAGCGCTCGATGCGCGACATCGTGCGCAGCAACACGCTCCTGGGCGGCACGCATGCGGTGGTGGCGACGGTGATCCGGGCATTGCGCGACGAGCATCTCGAGCAGGCCACCCTGCTGGACGTGGGCACGGGATTGGGCGACATCCCGGCGCGCGTGCGTGCGCGCGCGCTGCGCCTGGGCATCGCGGTGCGCACCTTCGGCCTGGAGCTGAATCCGGCGCTCGCGTGTCGCGCGCGGTCGCCCGCGCTGCCGGTGGTGCGCGGTAGCGTGCTCGCACTGCCGTTCCGGAGCGGAAGCGTGGACATCGTCACCTGTTCGCAGGTCCTGCACCACTTCGACGCCGGCGACAGCCGCGTGGTGCTGCGCGAACTGAACCGCGTGGCGCGGCGGTGCGTGATCGTGAGCGATCTGCGGCGGAGCTGGGTCGCGGCGGCGGGCATCTGGCTCGCCTCGTTCCCGCTGCGCTTTCACCCCGTGAGTCGCCACGACGGGCTGACGTCCGTGCTGCGCGGCTTCGCGGGCGACGAACTGCATGACCTCGTGGACTCCGCCGTGGGGACGACGCCGCAAGTGCGCCATCGTCCCGGTTTTCGGACGACCGCCGCGTGGACGCCGCGGCACCCGTCGTGAGCGTGAACCCTGTCACCTTGCGCGCGCCGTATGCGCTGCCCGGGATGCCGCCTGGCAGACCCATGCATGTCGTGGACGAGCGGCTCGTCCGCGCGCCAGTCGCGCTCATGTTCCGCTTGGCGTGCGACGTGGAGAACTGGCCGGGGTATCTCCCGCACTATCGTCGCGTGCGATTCCGCGAACGGACGGCCGATGGCGGCGGACTGGTCGAGATGGCCGCATCGCGTCCGTTCGGACCGCTGGCATGGCCGGTGTGGTGGGAGTCGGAGATGGAGGTGAACCGTTCCGCGCCCGCGGTGCGCTATCGCCACGTGCGCGGGGTCACGCGAGGCATGGACGTGGAATGGACGTTCGCGGCAGAGTCAGCGCTTACTCGCGTGCGCATCGTGCATTCATGGAACGGCCCGGCGTGGCCGCTGATTGGTATCTTTGCGGCCAGTGAGGTGATCGGTCCTATCTTCATCCACGGCATCGCGAGCCGGACGCTCGACGGACTGGCGCTCGTGGCGGAGCGGGAGCATGGAAACGCGGGTAACGGAAGCGCTGGCTGAGAGTATGCAAGGCAGGTTCATCGTCCGCCGCGGTCTGGCCCTCACCGACGGAGCTCATGCAGCGACAGGTCGTGATTACCGGGATCGGCGCCATCACGCCGATAGGAATTTGCAGTGCCGGACTCTGGAGCGGACTGCGCCGCAAGCAATCGGCGGTGTCCACGCTCACACGCTTCGACCCCTCGCCCTTCCGCAGTCACATCGCGGCGGAGGTGAACGACTTCACGGCGGACGATTTCCTGGAGCGCCGGCGCGCCCGTCGCCTCGATCGTTTCGGCCAGTTTTCGGTGAGCGCCGCGCGACTGGCCATTGAGGACTCGGGCCTCGACCTGCAGCGCGAGGACCGCGAGCGCATCGGCTCCATGATGGGCACGGCGCTGGGCGGCGTGGGACACGCGGAAGAGCAGTGCGGCAATTATTTCCGGGGCGGCGTGCGCGACGTGGACCCCTCGCTGGCGCTCACCGTGTTCGGGGGCGCCGCGAGCTGCAACATCGCCATCGAGTTCGGCGTGCAGGGGCCCAACAGCACGAATGCCATGAGCTGTGCATCGGGCACCATCGCGATTGGCGACGGCTTCCGGCAGGTGCGTGACGGATACGCGGATGTCATGATCTGCGGCGGCGCGGAAGCGCCACTCTGGCCGCTGTGCTACGGCGCGTTCGCCATCATTCGCGCCATGTCCACGCGCAACGACGATCCCATGAGTGCGTCCCGGCCGTTCGACCGGGATCGCGACGGCTTCGTGATGGGCGAGGGAGCGGCTGTGCTCATCCTGGAGGAGTATTCACGCGCGGTGGCGCGCGGCGCCCACTGCTACGGCGAGGTGCTCGGCTTCGGGATGTCCAACGACGCGTGGCACATGACGGCACCGCGCCCCGATGGGTCGCAGGCCGCGCGCTCGATGCACCGCGCCCTGCAGGACGCGCATGTGCAGCCCGGCGAAATTGACTACGTGAACGCGCACGGCAGCTCCACCCCGCTCAACGACTCGACCGAAACGCTCGCCATCAAGCAGGTGTTCGGCGACCATGCCTATCGCGTGCCGGTGAGCGGCACGAAGGGCTACTACGGCCATGCGCTCGGCGCCAGCGGCGCCATCGAGGCGGCCATCTGCGCGCTGGCGCTGGAACACGACTGGCTGCCGCCCACGGTGAATCTCGCGACGCCCGATGCGGCGTGCGACCTGGACTACATCGCCGGCGACGGCCGCTGCCGGAGCGCCCAGCTCATGCTGTCGAACTCGTTCGGCTTTGGCGGCGTGAACGCCGCGCTCGTGCTGAAGAAGGCGAGCTGACGCGCGACGAGTTGAGCGTGCGCAGCAATTCCCGTCGCACCGCGTGCTCCAGCCCATTGGGCCCATGGTAGGGATGATCGGCGCGCCACGCCGCCAGATCCACTACCGCCTTCGCCATGACCGGGTGGCCGCCGGCGCTGCCGTAGGAGAGGAACTGTTCACGCAGGTGATCACCCAGCCGGGCATCCGGTGTGAGCGAGCGCGTACTCATGACCAGGTTCTTCCCGAATACCCCGGACACGGCTGACACCTCGGCGCCGGCCATGCCCAGGCAGAATTCGGCGAGCTGCGCCACGATGTGTTCCTCATCTTCGGGAAGCGAACCGAGGTGCACATACGCCAGGCCGTCGATCACGCGCGCCCTGAGCAGCGCGCGGCCAAAGCGCTCCAGTGCGACGGACGAATATGACGGGTGCTGGATGCGGCTGAGGGCCGCGTGGTCCGCGCGCGGGAAGAGCGTCGCGAACATCTGCAGATCGTCATCACTGGCGGAGCGCGAGAGCGAACGGGTGTCGGTGATGATGCCGTAGAGCAGCGCGGTCGCGAGATCGCGTGTGAGCAGCGAATCGTTCTCGGCCAGCACGTACTCGGCGGCCATGGTGGCGCTGGCGCCGTACGATGTACGTACGTCACGGTAGCGCGCGTGAAATTCACCGCTCACCGGATGGTGGTCGATCACCGCCGCCACGTCGCCCAGCAGATCGCCGAAGTACGGCGGCTGCACGTCAACGAGCACGAGGGGCGCGGTCGCGGCGAGCGTGTGCCTCGAGACGTGCCGCACGCTCACGTGCAGCGCCTGGATGAGCCGCCGATTCTCGGGGCGCGTGATCTGGCCGCGCGTGATGATCGGGGAGTCCTGCGGCCTGAACCCGAGCACGCTGCGCAGCGCGAGCGCGGACGCGATGGCGTCCGGATCGGGATCGTTCTGCACGAGGAACGCGCACCGCCGGGACCCGTCGAGTGCATTGCGGAGTCCCTGCACGCGACGCCGGTCGGAGAGGCGGCGCAGCACGATCTCGATGGCGTCGGCCAGCAGTTCGCCCTCGTCAATGCGCGTGACGTCGGGCGAGACGGGCGGGTGGGTCTCGCGGCGGTGGCGGTCGATCTGCAGCACCGACGGTACCGTGAAGACTTCGCGCACCGCCTGTGCCACGCGACGGGCGCGCGCCGCATCGGCGAAGTCAATGACGACAATGGCTTCACGCCCGCGCAGCGACTCGAAGGTCGCCGGGAGCGTCGGGTCGCCGCGCAGCGCGCTCGACCACGAGGGCACGCGGCGGCGCGTGCGCTCCCAGACGAAGACCTGCCGCCCGGCCAGCGCGCTGCGCCTGAGCTCCTTCAGCCGCTCCGGGCGGTCGGAGATGAGCAGGACCGCGATCCGCGCGCGCGACGGCGCGGCTCCTTCACGAGCTTCGGCCATGTGTCATCCCCTCCACCACTCCCGCCGCATCAGGGTCCCGAGGCAACGATGTACTTCGCCTCGTATCGCGCCATGGCGTCCAGGATTACGCGCATGGCCGCCTCGCTTTTCTCCCAGCCCACCACCTGGACGCGCTTGCCTTCCAGGTCCTTGTAGATGTGAAAAAAATGCTCGACCTCCTTGAGGTAGTGCTGCGGGATGTCGGCAATGTCGAAGTATTCGTGATAGAACGGATCCTGGCTGGGCACCGCGAGAATCTTGTAGTCCAGCTCGCTGCGATCCAGCATGCGCAGCACGCCAATGGGACGCACGTCGATCTGGCATCCCGGGAAGGTGGGCTCGTTGAGCAGCACCAGCACGTCACAGGGATCGTTGTCCTCCGCCAGCGTCTGCGGAATGAAGCCGTAGTCGCCGGGATAGTGCACCGCGGAATACAGTACGCGGTCCAGGCGAAAGAGGCCTGATCTCTTGTCCAGCTCGTACTTGTTGCGGCTGCCGCTCGGGATCTCGACGACTGTCGTGACCTCGTCCGGCGGATGCTTGCCGGGCGGCAGGTCGTGCCAGGGGTGAATCACGAGGCGACGCGCCCGGCCTGCACGTGGTCTGGCTCGCGGTGCATCGTCCCCTTGTAGCTCATGGGTTCCTCGGTGACGCCGAAGTTCCGCGCATGCAGCTCCGCGATGCGCACCATCTGCTCGTCCGACAGTTCCGGCAGATCGGATGCCGCGGCAAACTCGGCGAGCTGCTCGTGGTCGTAGATGTTGGGGAGCGTGGTAACCACTCGCGGCTCCGCCAGCAGCCACTTGAGCGCGGCCTGGCCGAGCGTCATGCGAGTGGTGAGGAAGTCGAGTGTGCGCACCTTCTGTACGCCACCGGTGAGCCAGGAGCGCGGGCGGTGGCGGCGATGGTCGTTCTCGGGGAAGACCGTGTCTTCGGAATATTTCCCTTCGAGCATTCCCGACGCGTGAGTGACGCGAATGTTGAAGCAGCAATTGGGGGCCGTGCGGCGGGCGGCGTCGAGCATGGCGGTGCCGGGGTGCTGCTCGAGGATGTTCCAGATCATCTGGATGGTGTTGATGTCGCGCTCGCGCTCCATGAGCTCCACCGCCTCGTAGAGCCAGCCGATGGCGGGTCCGAACGCGGCGCCCCAGGCGCGGAGCTTCCCTTCCCGAACGAGCGCGCGGAGCGTCTCCCAGATTTCGGGATTGCGCACGTGCTCCATCTTCACGTTGTGGAGCTGCACGACGTCGATGTAGTCGGTCTGGAGCCGTTCGAGGCAGCGGTCCACGGCGAGGCGCATGTAGACGGCATCGAAACGCTGGGGCAGCTCGCTCTGGCCGCGGCGCGTGGCGGCGGCCGCATCGCTGTAAATATCGTAGCCGATCTTGGTGGCGTAGACGACCTTGTCGCGCATGCCGCCGAACGCGCGCGCGAGCTGGCGCTCGCTGCGGCCATTGCCGTAGGTATCGGCGGCGTCGAAGAAGGTAATGCCGCGGTCGTACGCATCCCGCAGCATCGTGATGGCTTCGTCGTCGCTCTTCTTGCCCCACCAGTCCGTGGCGATCGTCCAGAGGCCGAAGCCGACTTCGGACGCCGTGATGGAGGTGGAGGGGAATGTGCGGTAACGCATTGCAGGGTATCTAGTAGTGGCCGGTTGCCGCGCCGAGGGGATTGGCTACACGTTGTTCGCGGCAGCCCTTCCCGCTTCGATCGCGAAGTACGTGATGATGACGTCCGCCCCGGCGCGGCGAATCGCGAGGAGCGACTCCATCATCGCGCGATCGAGATCGAGCCAGCCACGCTGGGCGGCTGAGTGAATCATAGCGAACTCGCCGCTCACCTGATAGGCAGCGAGCGGGCAATTGAACGTGCGCTTGACACGTGCGATCACGTCGAGATAGGGGCCGGCGGGCTTGACCATCACCAGGTCGGCGCCCTCGTCGATGTCGAGCTGCACCTCGCGAAGCGCTTCGTCGGCATTTGCCGGATCCATCTGGTAGCCGCGGCGGTCGCCCTCGCGCGGTGTGGACTCCGCCGCGTCGCGGAACGGCCCGTAGAACACCGACGCATACTTGGCGGCGTAGGAGAGGATCGCCGTATCGGGAAAGCCTTGCGAGTCGAGCTCGCGCCGGATCGCGCGCACGCGGCCGTCCATCATATCGCTGGGTGCGACGACGTCCGCACCGGCGCGCGTGTGCGAGAGCGCTTCGCGCGCGAGCAGCTCGAGCGTGGCGTCGTTGTCCACCGTGCCGTCGCGCAGCACGCCGCAGTGACCGTGATCAGTGTACTCGCACATGCAGACGTCGGTGATCACGACAAGCTGGGGGAGCTCGCGCTTGAGCGCGCGCACGGCTTCCTGTACCGGTCCGCGATCGTCCCACGCCGAGGAGCCAATTGCGTCCTTGGTATCGGGAATGCCGAAGAGCAGCACGCCGCCGACTCCGGCTCGGGCCGCGCGTTCGGCATCGCGGAGCATTTCGTCCACCGAGGTCTGCGCGACGCCGGGCATGGACTCCACGGGCTGCCGCACGCCGCGCCCGGAGCGGACAAAGAGCGGCAGGATGAGCTGCCCGGGCTCGAGCCACGTTTCACGCACGAGGCGGCGGAGCGCCTCCGTGCGGCGGAGGCGGCGGGGGCGGGTGGTGGGGAAGGACGCCAAGGGGTCAGAGGCCAAGGGGTCAGAGGCCAAGGACGTGCCGCGAATTGGCGGCGTCGAAGCTGTCGCAGGTGTGGCCAGGGAAGCGGAAGCAGCGGGCATGGCAAGATTGACGTTGATGATCGGCCGGGCGCGGCCGGCCCGTGGACGACGGATATCGTTCCTTCTCAAAACTAGCGCGGGTGACTGCTCGGCGGTCCCAAGCCGGCCACGGTGCCGACATTCGCGCTCATGCCTGACCCCTCGCGCCCGCTTGCCCACGAACAGCGCAACGGCGTCTAGCCGGAGTAGGTAGTGGAGTGGTTGGCCATGCACTGCAAGCACTGATCGCCGTGCGACTCCTCGCGCAACGTCGACGATGATGGCCGAGTGCATGTCCCACGGGATGAATCATGCACCGGATGCTGCGCCTCCGACGTCCTTCCACGACGCCGGATCCTGACAATAGAACGAGCGCAGTTCCTCGTACAACGCCCCGTGCCTCTCTCGCAGCTCCCGGGGACGTTCGAAGAACAGCTCCGTGATCACCGCAAAGAACTCGGCCGGATTCTTCGCGCCGTACTGGTTGATCAGGGTCGGCGCACCAGTTTCGCGTGCGCGACGCAACGCCTCGTACTCCGGCGTCAGCACGCGTGCCCACGTTCGATACAACCGCGAATCCAGGGGCGGCGTCCCATCCACGTTGTCGTCTTCGAAGTCGAGCTGGTGCGCGAACTCGTGAAAGACGACGTTGTCCCCATCGTCGGCCGTGCGCGCGCCGTGTAGCGCCGCACCCCATGCAATCACGAGCGCGCCGAGTTGCGGTGCCGTGTGGCCCAGGCGAGCCTCATCGCCGTCCTCCCAGATGCCCCCGCCGATCGGCCGTTCTTCCGGCACCACGTAGGTGTCCGGGTATACGAGAATGGACGTCAGCCGAGGGTAGTAATCCGTGTTCCGGTGCAGCAGCAGGACGCTCGCCTCGGCCGCTATGGTGACACGGATCTCGTCGGTGAGCACGAGGCCGCCACACCCCTCGAAGTGTTTCTCGGCGAGCAGCACCTGCGTGTGCCCGAGCAGCTCGCGCTGGTCCTCCGGCGACAGCCGGCGAAAAACGGCCACGTTCCGGTCGACGATTCGCTGCCAGTCAGCGGGAAATGGCGCCTCTCGCAACCGGGCGCGTCGCCTGCTCCTGAAGAATTCGATCATGCTGTATGATGCTCTCTGAGACGTACCAGATCACCCGCGCGCCGGATGCGGCATACGGTCTCCTGCCATGCCGACCAGTACGAATCAGCCTGCGGGCTTCCGAGCTCCATCAGGTGCGAGTGCGGCCAAGGCCTCGCGCGCCAGTCGGCTGGCGTCATCCACGGCGAGGTACTCATATTGGCAGTATCATACTGCCGCTTATATAATTATTTGGCAGTATTATACTGCCTAATATGCTGATCGTCGATCACATGAAACTGACCATCCCACCGGATACGCTCCGGCAGAAACTCTACGAGAGCCTTCACTACACCGCTCCCGCACTCACCCATCGCGACATCGTGCTCCCGCAGGTGCGGGGCAAAGTGATGGCGGTCATCGGCGTGCGCCGCGGAGGCAAGACCTCCTTCATGCGCGATCATGCGCTGATGGAAATCAAGCAGGGTCGCCCCAGCGAGAGTCAGCTTCTGCTCTCCCTCGAGGACGAGCGCCTCTTCGGCATGACTGTAGCCGACCTGGCGTGGCTTGTCGAGGAACACGGCCGGCAGTTCCCAGCATTGCTGGGGGCCGGCGCCAGGACGATCTACTTCGATGAAGTTCATCTCGTGCCCGGATGGGAAACTTACGTGCGACGCCTCATGGATGAAGGCACGCGTCAATTGTTCGTTTCCGGGTCGTCAGCCAGGCTCCTGAGCCGTGAGGTCGCGACGTCGCTGCGGGGCCGCGGACTCGAAGTGCTCGTGCACCCCTTCTCCTTCCGCGAAGCCCTGCGGCACGCTGCACTGGAGCCCACCAAGGCATGGTCGCAGCTGCGCCCCGCAGAGCGAACGGCGCTCGACGCCGCCCTGGCCCGATACCTCGAAACAGGCGGGTTCCCGGAAGCGCAGAACGTCCCAGCGCGCGATCGTCTGAGGCTCGTCAAGAGTTACGTTGACAGCATGCTGCTCCGCGACGTCATCGAGCGCTACAGGGTCTCCAACCCCATTGCGCTGAATTGGCTGCAGCACGCAGTGCTGTCGGCGCCAGGCGGAAGGTTCACGATCACGAAGTTCCGCGACTCCCTCAGATCGCAGGGCGTGGCGGTCGCCAAGGAGACGCTGGAGGCCTACCTTGCTCATCTCGATGACGCCTTTCTGCTGCGGACGGTCAGCATGCACGCCACTTCGGAACGCCAGCGGATGGTGAACCCCCGCAAGGCCTACCCGGTAGACCCGGGGCTCATCGCGCTCTACGCGCGTTCCGGTCGTACGTACCGTGGAGCCAGCCTCGAGACTGTCATCCTGCTCGAGCTCGAGCGCCGCGGTTATCAGGCAACCTGGGTCAAAGTGGATGACGGCCGTGATGCCTGGGAGGTGGATTTCTTCGCAGAGCAGGTTGGCGAGCAGCCGCTTCTCCTGCAGGTGTGCCTTGATGCCGACGCAGACCCGACGTGGGAGCGCGAGGTGCGTGCACTCGCTGCCGCCGCAGTCCGCTTTCCCGAGGCAAAGCCCATTCTCATCACTGCCAACAGCACTCCCCCGCGACGGGCGTTACCCGCGCCGTTGCGCTGGCAATCGGCGCCCGCGTGGCTTCTCTCAAACTGATCGTCGCAGGAATCGCATCCCTCGCAGCGCAACCTCCCCTACTCCGGCTGCGGCGCCGGCACCGTCTCCTCCCCCCGGAGCCCCGCGAGAATCGCGTCCGCTCCCTGCTCTCGCAACTCGGCGGCGAGCTGCGCACCCGCGCGCTCCGGATCTGCACGATCAATGACGGTGCTCCCCCGCAGCACGCGCCGGCCCGCGACATCGGAGAGCATGCCATGCAGCACGAACGCTCCCTCCTGCTCCATCACCAGCGCGCCAATGGGCACCTGACATCCACCCTCCAGCGCCGCGAGAAACGCGCGCTCGGCGCGCGTCGCGCACGACGTGGGGGCATGGTCGAGCGGAGCAATGAGCCCGCGCACCGCGTCGTCGGCGGCGCGCACCTGCACGGCGATCGCCCCCTGCCCCGGCGCGGGGAGCCAGTCGGGCGGCGCGAGGTACGCATCGATGCGCTGGTGCACGCCCAGGCGGTGCAGCCCGGCAGCCGCGAGAATCGCGGCGTGCACCTGGCCGTCGTCCACCTTGCGGAGCCGCGTGGGGACGTTGCCGCGCAGCTCCACTACTTCCACGTCCGGGCGCGCGTGCCGGAGCTGCGCTCGGCGGCGCAGGCTCGACGTGCCCACGCGGCTCCCGCGCGGCAGATCGGCGATCCCCTCCGCCGCAATGGCATCGTTCACCACGAGCACATCGCGCGGGTCCTCGCGCTCGAGTATCGCGGCAATGGCGAGCCCTTCGGGCATCTCCGTGGGCAGATCCTTCAGCGAATGCACACAGCAGTCCACGCGCCGCTTGAGCAGCGCGGTTTCCAGCTCGTGCGTGAACAGTCCCTTGGCGCCGATCGCACCCAGCGGCTTTTCCGTGTTCCGGTCGCCCGTGGTGCGAAAGGTCACCAGCGTGGAGGGCGTACCGCGCGCGCCGAGTGCATCGGCCACGAGCCGCGCCTGGCGCAGCGCCAGCTCCGAGGACCGGGTCGCGATGCGCAGGCCGGAGTCGTCAGTCATGCGAGGGCCTCCAGCACGGCGTCGACCAGCGCGTCGAGCGTCGCGGCGCGCGCTTCGACCGCGACGTTGATACCGAGTGCACTCGCGGCGGCGCTGGTGATGGGACCGATCGTCACCGCGCGCACGCGCGCCGCAGACGACGCGCCCACCGCGCTCACGAAGTTCCGCACGGTGGACGCCGACGTAAACGTGACGAGATCCACGCCGCGCTCGAGCGCTTCGCGCGTCACCCGCTCTCCATCCGTGTCGGGCACGGACCGGTAGACGGCAACGTCATCGACGCGGGCGCCCAGTGCACGCAACCCGTCAGCCAGCGCATCACGCGCACCTTCCGCGCGCAGGTAAAGCGCCCGCGTATCTCGTACATCGGCACGCTCGCGCAGCGCCTCCACCATCGCATCCGCCACGAAGCGCTGCGGCACGACGTCGGCCAGGAGCCCCAGCGCGCGCAGTGCATCCGCCGTCGCCGGACCCACCGCCGCGAGTTTCACGCCGGCGAACGCGCGTGCGTCCAGCCCCAGCGCGCGAAGTTCCCGCCCGGCGAGCTCCACCGCGTTGGCGCTCGTGAACAGCGCCCACTGATACTCACCCAATGCGCGCAGCGCGCGTTGCACCGGTGCGGGATCGAGCGGCTCGATGCGGATCGCCGGCGCCTCGACAACGTCGGCGCCGAGCGCGCGCACCCGCGCCGAGAGCTCCGAGGCCTGCGCCCGCGCGCGCGTCACCAGCACGCGTCGGCCGAACAGCGGCCGTATGTCGAACCAGCGAATGCGGTCGCGCAGCGACACGACGTCGCCGATCACCGTGATGCACGGCGCGCGCACGGCGTGGCGGCGCGCGCACTCCGGCAGCGTGACGAGTGTGGCCGTGATGGTGCGCTGAGCGGCGTGAGTGCCCCATTCGATCATGGCAGCGGGCGTACTGGGGGCGCGGCCGCCCTCCAGCAGCGCCTGCACGATTCCCTCCAGCCGGCTCACGGCCATGTAGAGCACCAGCGTACCGCCCGTTTTCGCAAGCGCGTCCCAGGGTGTGTCGCTGTCGTCCTTCGACGGATCCTCGTGCCCCGTGACGAACGTCACCGATGACGCGAGCCCGCGGTGCGTCACCGGAATGCCGGCGTACGCGGGCGCGGCGATGCCCGCGGTTACGCCCGGCACGATCTCGAAAGGAACGCCGGCGCAGGCGAGCGCTTCCGCCTCTTCGCTGCCGCGGCCAAAGACGAAAGGATCACCGCCCTTGAGCCGCACTACGCGCAGGCCGCGTTGCGCCAGCCGCACCAGCAGCGCGGTGATGTCACGCTGGCTCACGGACGCCTCGCCCCCGCGCTTCCCCACGAAATGCCGCTCGGCGCCGGACGGGATGGCGTCGCCCGCAAGCAGCAGCGGATTCACCAGCGCGTCATACACCACGGCGTCGCACGCGGCCAGCAGCTCGCGTCCCCGGACGGTGAGCAGCCCCGGATCGCCCGGCCCGGCGCCCACGAGGTGCACGATGCCGGGCGCGCCGGTTTCGCGAGGTGACATGCGTACAAGATGCTCCGCGCCGCACTCGTTCTCAACCGAGCGCCAGCGCGAATGCATGCATCCATGGGGTGGGCTGCATTATCATGCAGCACGCATGAATGCCCGGGACACGACATGAGTGGAGTCGCAGTAGAGGCGCCGGCGCGCGGCAGAGCCGCTGAGCGCCGCGTGACGATTCTCGCTGGCTGTTCCTTTGCGGGGCTCGAGTTCCTGTATCGGCTGTCGCGCCGGCGGCGATTGGTGCCCGGCGAGATCGTCGTCGTCGAGCCGCGCGAGCACCACCCGTACATCCCGCTGGCGCACGAAACGGTGATCGGCCGGCGAGCGCCGTACTTACTCCGCTTTGACACGCCAGCCTTCTGTCACGCCATTGGCGCCAGTTTCATGCGCGATGCGCTGGCATCACTCGACACCGCCGAGCGCAGGGTAACGCTTGCGGGCGGCCGTGCACTGCCGTACGAGCGGCTCATTCTCGCGGTGGGAAGCGTGCCGGACATCCCGCCGGCGTTCGGGGAATCGCCATCGGTGGTGGCCGCGAAGTTTCTCGACGATCCGGAGGCGCTGCACCGGCGTCTGCATGTGCTGCGCGTGCAGGGCGCGCGGGTGCTGCGCGCGGTGGTGGTGGGCGGCGGCATCACCGCGGTTGAGTGGAGCGCCGAGGCCGCCAGCGCGCGCGTGGACGGCGTGCGCATCGTGACGACGCTGGTGGGCGGGGCGCCCCGGCTGCTGCCGCGATTTCACCCCCGCGTGTCGCGACGTGCGGCGCACGCCCTCTCCGCACTGCGCATCGAGATGCTGCTCGGCCGCCGCGCGCTCGACATCGCCGGCGACCACGTGGTGCTCGAGCAGGGTGTGTCCATTCCCTTCGACATGATCATCTGGGCCGCCGGCGTGCGCCCCAACCCGATGCTCGCCACTCTCGGCCTGCCGCTCACCGCGGACGGGCATGTCGTGGTGACGCCGCGACTGGCGGTGCCGGGATTCGACGGGATCTACGCCATGGGCGATTGCGCGCGCATCGCGGGCAGCCGCCCGGACCGGGCCACGACCGACCGAGCCATTGATGCCATCTGGCAGGGAGCCTACCTCGCTCGTCGCCTGGCGGCGGAGTGGCAACCGGACGCCGGCCCCGCGTTCCGCGTGCGCCGCCATTTCCCCTACGGCATGTCGCTGGGCCCCGGCAAGAGCGCCATCGTCTATCGCGCGCTGCACGCCGACATGCGCCCCTTCGTGTGGTTCCGCCGCTGGCTGCAGTGGGGATACTACGCGCGATTCCGGCTGGAAGGGTGGCGGCGGCGCAAAGACCTCAGCGTCGGTTGAGTCTCAACTGACGCTGACGTCTTTGCTCGCCCCGTTGCCCCGCCTCCGCACCGCCCGCAACCGGAGCCAGAGGCTCAGCGCATAGGCCCCGTACACCACCGCCACGATAATGTACGCCGCGTGATAGTAGCCCGCGTTCTGTGGCATTACGCTCGCTCCTGCGCTTCGAGCGCGTCGCGCTCGGCCGCGAGGTGATAGCGCGCCCGGAAGAGCGCAATGAAGAGAATGGTGAAGGACACGAACGCCAATGCAAACGTCTCGAGCATGTCGTTCGGGAGCGACGGCCGGCTCGGCTTGCCGATGATCGGCATGGGGTGCAGCGTGCGGAACAGGTA
This sequence comes from Gemmatimonadaceae bacterium, assembly GCA_036393195.1. Taxonomy (GTDB): domain Bacteria; phylum Gemmatimonadota; class Gemmatimonadetes; order Gemmatimonadales; family Gemmatimonadaceae; genus JADGGM01. Next base: position 27,124 of record DASVWN010000013.1, read on the forward strand.
CACGCTCAGGTGGATGAACGGGATGAGCAGCGCGCCGAGAATGCCGAGTACCGCCGAATAGCGCGCGCGCATCTCGCGATCCTCGATGGCGCCGCGCAGCACGAGGTAGCCCACGTAGATGAACCAGAGAAAGAGCGTGAGCGTGAGTCGCGCGTCCCAGGTCCACCACGTGCCCCAGATCGGCTTCCCCCAGAGCGAGCCGGTCACGAGTGTAACACTCGTGAACACCACGCCCACCTCCGCGGCGCTCTCCGCCACGCGGTCCAGCTTGAGATCCTTGAGCCAGAGGTAGCCTATGCTCGCCAGCGCCACGATGCCGAAGGCGAGGAACGCCACCCAGGCCGACGTGGGGTGCACGTAGTAGATCTTCTGCGCGGGGCCCTGAATCGCTTCGAGCGGCGTGAAATAGATCGCGCGGATGTACGTGGCCGCCACCGCGATCACGGCCACGACGAACCACCAGCTTGTACCGGAACTCCTGCGCTCCGGGCTGGCGACAGCCGGTGCGCGCACGTCGCTCGTGAATTGTGTCGTCATTCCTCGATCGTGAATGGAAACGCCATCATGCAGGCCGCGACGAACACCAGGTCGAACGCCAGCAGGATCTTGAGCCAGTTCGCTGCTTCCATCACGGGCCGCCCGCTCAGCAGCCGCGCGGTGGCCTGCGCGGCGGGCATCACGATCGGCACGAAGAACGGGAGCGACAGCATGGGCAGCAGGAGCTCCGAGAGCCGCGTGTTCACCGCCATTGCGCTGAACAGCGTGCCTACTGCCACGAGCCCGATCGTTGCCAGCAGCGCCACCCCCGCAATCGCCAGCCAGCGGCCGCCGAAGGGCGTGTTGTAGAACAGCGCGACCGCGGGTATCGAGATCGCCTCCACCGCCCCGACGAACACCACGTTCGCGAGCGCCTTGCCCAGGTAGATTGCCTCGCGCCGTACGGGCGCGCCGAGCAGAGCATCGATGGCCCGGTCCGCAAGCTCCAGGCTGAACGATCTGTTGAGCCCCAGGAGCCCCGCGAATGTGAAGATGACCCAGAGCACACCGGGCGCCAAGTCCATGCCGGCCACGGCCGTGGGGTCCCACGCGAAGAAGAAGATCACAATGGCGAGGAGCGCGAACACCGCAGCGGAAAAGAACGCGGTTCGCGTGCGGAACTCGATCGCCAGGTCCTTGCGCGCGATGAGCAGCGCGGCGCCGAGCGTGCTAGGAACCACGGGTCACCAGCTCGCGATACGTGGCCGCGTACGCCGCGGTGTCCAGCTCGTCGCACGGCTCGAAGCGCACGAAGCGTCCCGCCTGCATTACAGCGGCATGCGACGCCATCTCCAGCCCTTCGCCGAGGTTGTGGGTAACGAGCACGAGCGTGGCTCCGTGTGCGCGCAGCTCCACGAGCGCGTCGGTGAGCGCCGCGGCGCCGGCGGCGTCCAGTCCGCTGAAGGGCTCATCCAGCAGCACCACACGTGGGCTGTGCACCATGGCACGCGCGATTGACACCCGCTGCTGCAGGCCGCGGCTCAGCGAGCGCACCGGCGTATCGGCGCGGTCCAGCACGCGCATGCGCTCCAGCATGCGGAGCGCCGTGCGGCGCGCATCGTCGACGCCATGCAGCCGCGCGGCAAACTCCACGTTCTCACGCGCCGTGAGCGCACCGTACAGCATGCTCGCGTGCGAGATGAGACCCACCACGGCCCGCACTTCCTCGCCACCCGGAAGCGTCACTCCGCCAATGCGCGCCGTTCCAGCGCTGGGCTTGAGCAGTCCCGCGAGCATGCGCAGCAGCGTGGTCTTCCCCGCTCCGTTCGGCCCGAACAGCGCAAGGCAGTCTCCTGCGGCGAGTGAAAGGTCCACACCATCCACCGCGCGCCGCCCTCCGAACGTCCGGGTGAGGCCGCGCGCCTCGATCTCCGCTTCGCCAACACCGGCCACGCGCACCCGCTCCGCCGCCCCCGTCACTTCCGGCGCCCTGCTTCCCGCAGGCGGCCCTTCGGCCCGCCGCTTCCCGGAGCCGCGCCTCGCGCGGCGCTTCCCCCAGGCGGCCGCAGGCCGGCGCTTCCCGCGAGATATTTCGCCGCATGCCTCGGCGAATGCTGCCGCAATGCCGCCCTCAACCCCTCCACTCCCACCGCCCGCGCCGCCAGATGCGCTGCGTACGAGTGCCGCAAGGTATGGGGACCGAGGTGCGCAACCACGTCCTCCGCCAGGCCGGCGGCCGCCGCCACCCGCCGCAACCGGTCCCACGCCCGCTGGCGCGACGTATGCACCCGCGTGCGCGGGTGAATGAACACGAACGGCTCGTGCACCTTCCGCGCGGGACGCGGCCGCTCCGCCAGCCATGTGGCGAGCCAGCGCGCCGCGTCCCCTTCGACCGTCACACGGCTTTCCTCGCCGCGCCGCCCCACGACGTCGAGCTTCATCACCGCGTGCCCGCCGCGCACCGCGTCCATCGTCAGTCCGATCGCCTCCGAGATGAGTAGCGCCGCGTGATAGCACAATCCGTACAGCGCCAGGTCCATGCGCTCCGCGGCACCGCCAGGCTCGCGCGCGCGCGATTCGAGCCACGCAAAGATGGCGTTCACATCCTTCGCCGGAATGATGTGCGGCGCCCGCGGCTCCGGCACGGGCTCCAGGAGCGCGTGCGCCGGCCCGGGGGCGCGCAGCTCCTCCTCGCCCACGAGATAGCGATAGAAGGCCTTGATGGCGTGCAGATGGCGCCGCACCGTAGGAAGTGCCCACCCCTCGAATTGCTGGCGCGCCTGGAGATACGCGGCCAGATCCGTAGCCAGCAGATCTTCCACCGGGCGCGGCGCGTACGCGCGAACCAGGTCCGCCACATCGGCGTGGTAGGCGTCAATCGTCGCCTCCGCCTTTCCCATCCGCTGCAGCCAGGCGGAAAAGCGGTGCACCGCATCGAAGTTGGGTTGCGCCGCCGGCAGCGGTGGCACCGCGAGCGACGTGCCGTCCGGCATCATGCGCGTGACACGTGGTGCAGGCTCATGCCACAACAGTAGCGCCTTGCGGCGCCTCGCGCTGCGTTCCGCACTGGACCTTCGCCGTTCGCGCGGATAAATCACCTTGAACCCTCACCTGCCCTGCGCCATGACCGACATCGACGTCCTGCTCCAGGAAACACGCAGCTTTCAACCGCCTGCCGCCTTCGCGAACAGCGCCACGGTGCACTCCACCGACATCTATGACCAGGCCGCACGCGACGCCGAGTCGTTCTGGGCCGGCATGGCAAGCGACCTCGAATGGTCAACCCCCTGGAGCAAGGTGCTCGACTGGAATCCGCCCTGGGTCAAATGGTTCACCGGTGGCACGCTCAACGCGAGCGTGAACTGCCTCGACCGTCACGTGCGCACGTCGCGCCGCAACAAGGCCGCGATCATCTGGGAAGGCGAGCCGGGCGATACGCGCACGCTCACGTACTGGGATCTCTACCGCGAGGTGTGCAAGTTCGCGAACGTGCTGCGCCGGCTCGGCGTGAAGAGGGGCGACCGCGTGGCCATCTATCTGCCCATGATCCCCGAAGCCGCCATCGCAATGCTCGCCTGTGCGCGCATCGGCGCGCCGCACTCGGTGGTGTTCGGAGGCTTCTCGTCGGATTCGCTGCGTGATCGCATCAACGACGCCGAGGCCCGCGTGCTCATCACCGCCGATGGTGGCTACCGACGCGGTGCCATTGTCCCGCTCAAGCGGAACGCCGACCGGGCGGTGGAGGAATCGCCCAGTATCGAGCACGTGGTCGTGGTGCAGCGCCGCCCGGGCTCGGGGGGCGATGAGGCGTTCGCGCAGATGAAGGAGGGGCGCGACCGCTGGTGGCACGATCTCATGCGGGACGCGAGCGCCACGTGCGAGCCCGAGCAGATGGACGCCGAGGACGTGCTCTACATCCTGTACACATCGGGTACGACGGGAAAGCCCAAGGGCATCGTCCACACCACCGGCGGTTACATGGTGGGGTGCCATGCCACCACGAAGTACGTCTTCGACCTCAAGGAAGACGACGTGTACTGGTGCACCGCCGACGTCGGGTGGGTCACCGGCCACTCGTACATCGTGTACGGCCCGCTCGCATGCGGCGCAACGTGTCTCATGTACGAGGGCGCGCCCGACTGGCCGGAGAAGGACCGCTTCTGGGAGCTGTGCGAAAAGTACGGCGTCACGATCTTCTATACGGCGCCCACCGCCATCCGCGCGTTCATGAAGTGGGGCGATCATCTCCCGGCAAAGCACGACCTGTCGCAGTTGCGGCTGCTCGGCTCCGTGGGCGAGCCCATCAATCCCGAAGCCTGGATCTGGTACAACCGCAACATCGGCAAGGAGCGCTGTCCCATTGTGGATACCTGGTGGCAGACGGAAACGGGCGCGATCATGATCACCCCGCTTCCGGGCATCACCGCCACGAAACCCGGCAGCGCCACCATTCCCTTTCCGGGCATCTTCGCGGACCTGCTCGACGCGAGCGGCAGGAGCATCACGGTGGGCGGCGGATTACTCGCCATCACGAAACCATGGCCATCCATGCTGCGTACCATCTGGGGCGACCCGGATCGCTACGTGCAGACCTATTTCTCCAAGTGGGCCGGCCGGCCGGATCTGTATTTCCCGGGCGACGGCGCCAAGCGCGACGAGGACGGATATTTCTGGATCCTGGGACGGGTAGACGACGTGCTCAACGTCGCGGGTCACCGCATTGGCACCATGGAGGTGGAATCGGCGCTCGTGGATCACCCGTCCGTGGCCGAGGCCGCCGTGGTGGGCAAGGCGCACGACCTGAAGGGTCAGGCCATCGCCGCGTTCGTCACGCTCAAGGAAGGCGTGACGATTTCGCCATCGCTGCGTGACGAACTGCGCGATCACGTCGCGACGAAGATCGGCGCACTGGCGAAGCCCGACGACATTCTGTTCAGCGCGGATCTGCCCAAGACGCGTTCGGGGAAGATCATGCGACGGCTGCTGCGCGACATTGCGGAAGGGCGCGCGCTGGGCGACACGACGACCCTCGCCGATCCCGCGGTAGTCGCGCGACTGAAGGATCAGTACGAGGAGAAGGAAAGTTGAAGGGCATGACGAACCTGTTCCGGACGTATCTCGATCAGTGGCGCTCGCAGCTCGCGGGCAGCATCGGCACATGGCTGACGTCGAGCCGCACGATCCATGGCATCCCGGTGACGGTCATCAACACCCGCAGCGACATCAGCACCGCCGCGGTGCTCGAGCGTCTCGAAGGAGCGCTGGATCTCATCGCCCGGTATCAGCCGTGGCGCTTTCGGCGGCTGCAGCATGACTTCGCGCGCATCCTCGTGCAGCGCTATCCCTGCCGGGCCGCGTACATGCCGCAGTCGCGCACCTGTCTGGTGGAGCTCACCTTTCTCGTGAATCCCGATTTCACCCTGGCGCAGATCGCCTCGTCCATCGTGCACGAGGGCACGCACGCGCGACTCGACCGCATGGGCGTGACCGTGCCGCCGGACCAGCGCCATCGCGAGGAACGGCTCTGCCGGAAATCGGAAGTGGAGTTCGGACGGGCCGTGCCCAACGGAGAGGTCGTCGTGGCGCGCGCGCTGGAAGCGCTGCAGCTCCCGAACGACGATGTTGCGCCGGTGATCGACTGGCAGGAAGCGCAGCGCCGGATCGAGCAGGTGGACCGCGATGCCCAATCGCCCTCGTAAGGCGGTCACCCACGTCACTCAAGAGCCGCCTCTTCTGGCCGATCCTCATTGCGCTCGTCATTGCCGATCGCGCGGCGAAGCGCGCGGCCGTGGCGGCACTGACGCCGGCGCTCGTTCCCCACGACATCGTGGGGAACACCGTGCGATTCACCCTCTCGTACAATCCCGCGGCGGTGTTCGGCATTTCCATTGGCCCGTGGTCGCGCCTGGCGCTCATCGTGATCACGCTGGTGATACTTGTGATCCTGTTCCGCATGTACCTGGAGGCCGGCGCGCGGGAACGCCTGGTGGCCGTGGCGCTGGGCCTCATTTGCGGCGGCGCGGTGGGGAATCTGGTGGACCGGCTCCTGTCTCCAGTGGGAGTCGTGGATTTTGTTGACGTGGGCGTAGGCGCGGTACGATTCTGGACGTTCAACGTGGCGGACAGCGGGATCACCGTTGGCGCGATCCTGCTCGCGATCGCGCTCTGGCGCTCCGCGGGGCACTCGCCCTCGGCGAGCCCGAACTGAACCGCCGCGCCTGACAGGACACCACTGCTCGTGGGAGGGCGTATGGATGAGGAACTGTTCAACCTCGAGATCCGCAAGCTGCTGAAGAAGTTCGGCGTGACCGCACAGCGCGAGATCGAGCAGGCCGTGCGTGCGCAGCTCGAGCGCGGAACGCTCACCGGGCGCGAGACGCTCGCTGTGCACATCCGGATGACCGTGGATCATGTGGTGCCCGAAATGACAATGGACGGAACGATCGCACTGGCGCGATGAAGGATCTCGCGGAAGCCGTGGCGCGGTCGCGCCGCGTCACGCGGATCATGGCGCGTGTTGCCGGCGTCTTCTTCATCGCGGCCGGCGTGCTGTACTGGATCGGCGGGCGGCTGCGCCTTGCGATCTACCTGGTGCTCATTGGCGTACTCGTGATTCTCGTGCTGGGCCTGCGGCGCAGCTCGCCGACAGCGTGAGTGGCGATCCCCCATTCCGTTCCCCGAACCGTGCGAACACAACGATGCGAATCTCCAGCCTGATCGCAGTGACGTGTGCGCTGCTCGCGGCTTCCGCCTGCGACCGCTCTCCGCGGCAGAGCGCCGGGTCAGCGAGCGGCGCGGCCACGAAATCTTCGGCCGGCAGCATCACCATCACGTCGACCGACCGCGCCATCTCCCTGTCGTTCGTGAACGACACCATCAGCATGGGGCTCACCGACAGTCTGGTGCGGAGCGCGCGCCGCGACATGGACAGCTCGGACGCTCCGGATTCCGGCTTCGGGGGCTTCATTGCAAAGACGGTGAAGGGCGCCGTAGGAACGGCGCTCGCCACGCGTGTCACGTATCCCCTGTCGGACATCCGGAGCGTACGTTACACAGACGGCGAGATCCAGTTCGACTATCGCCACAAGCACGCAATGTCGTTCGAGGCAATACACGAAAACGGAGCGAGGTCGGCGCTGGCAAGTTTCAGCCCCGATGACGCCCGGTGGTTCGTGGCATCCGTGCAGGCCGCACTCGAACGAGAGGCCGGAACGCAGTAGCGCACTGGTCGGCGCGCCCGTGGCCCGGACCCTGCACGCGACAATTGCGGATTTCTCCTGACTCCACCCAGGGGGTGCGCCATGGCAAAATGTGAGGTATGCGGGAACGACTACTACCTTTCCTTCCAGGTCGTCACCGCCGGCGCCACGCACGTGTTCGACAGCTTCGAATGCGCCATCCACAAGCTCGCACCGATCTGCGCGCACTGCGGATGCCGTATCATCGGACACGGCATGGAAGCCAACGGGACCTTCTACTGCTGCGCAAACTGCGCACGCGAGGAAGGAGCCACCGCAATCAAGGATCGCGCATGACAACGTCGGCTGTCATTCCCTTCCCGGACACCACCGAGTACGCGCCGTACTTCGCCCGGTACGTCGAGCGCGTTCCGGAGGGCGACATCCTCGATATCCTGACGCGGCAATCCGGGGAAACAGCCGCACTGCTCGGCGGCGTGTCCGAGGACGAGGCGTCGTTCCGGTACGCGCCGGACAAGTGGAGCATCCGGCAGGTGGTGGGACACGTGACGGATACCGAGCGCGTCATGCTCTATCGCGCGCTCTCGTTCGCGCGCGGCGAGCAGGCCATGCTTCCCGGCTTCGATGAGAATGCCTGGGTGCAGAGCGCGCGATTCGACGAGCGCACGCTGCACGGGCTCGCCGACGAATTCCGCCTGGTGCGTGCGGCCACCATCCCGTTCTTCGCCGCACTCACATCCGAGGAGTTGCGCCGTGTGGGCATGGCGAACAATCGTACGTACACGGTCCGTGCGCTCGCCTGGATCATTGCCGGACACGAACTGCATCACGTGTCGCTTCTGCGGGAGCGCTACCTGTCGGCCATGCGGGCGCACTGATGCGCGGAGAAAGGAAGGAAGAGATGCCGAAGTCGCCCAGGACGCCGCCCCCGAAGAACGAGGACAAGGAGCGCGAACAGCACGTGGCACCACGCACGGTGGACCGCGTGGATGAATCCTCGAAGGAGAGTTTCCCGGCCAGCGATCCGCCCAGTTGGGCGCCGCTGCGCTCCGGGCCGCCCCGCAAGCGCTCGTGACGCCCCCGCGCGGGAGCCAGACGCACCAGCGCATTCTGGCGGTGGTGCGCCGCATCCCCCGCGGGAAAGTGGCCACCTATGGACAGGTGGCGCTGCTGGCAGGGCTGCCGCGCCAGGCCCGTCTTGTCGGATACGCCCTTCACGCGCTCCAGCCCGACAGCGCCGTTCCCTGGCATCGCGTGATCAACGCGCAGGGGCGCGTAAGCCCGCGCGCCGGCCAGTCCGCCGCCGATACCACCCAACGCATCCGACTCGCGGCCGAGGGCGTCCGGTTCGACGCAGGCGGCCGCACATCACTCAAGCGCTACCGCTGGCAACCCGCGCGGTCGCGCTCGCCCTGACATCCGCTGCCCCTACTTCGCCAGACCCGCTTCGCGCAGCTGGGGCACCGACTGCGGCGGAATGGAGATCATGTGGTCGCAGCGCGTGCAGACATCCACCAGCAGATCCGGCACGCAGAGCCGCGAACGCGCCAGCCGGACGGTACGATACTCGAATCGGGTGCGAACCATCGTGTGACAGCGGGGGCAGATGTTCGCCCCGTAATCGCCCAGTTTCCAGACCTGCTTCATAGGTTCCTCTCGGCATGCGGCCCGCGATTGCTCCTGCCGCGAGCGCGGTGAAAGCGCGTCGTTCACGTGGTCCTACGGCGCCCACCACGGGAAGTTTCGTGTCCATTGCGCCTGGTAGTCCCCGGCTCCATTGTTTGCCGCCATGGTGCACCGCCCGGTCTGATGACGCGCAGCCTCCCAATCCGCCACGTCCATGCCAGTGACCAATCCACATTACCCCGTAGGCAGGTACAACGAGCCCGCGACGATCACGCCCGCACAACGCGGAGCATGGCTGGACGACATCGCCGGTACGCCGGCGGCCATGCGCGCGGCAGTCTCAGGGCTGTCGCCGGTCCAGCTCGACACACCGTATCGTGATGGCGGCTGGACGGTTCGGCAGGTGGTGCACCACGTGCCCGACAGCCACATGAATGCCTACGTGCGATTCAAGCTGGCGCTCACGGAAGACGTGCCCGTCATCAAGCCATACGACCAGGCACGCTGGGCCGAACTGCCCGACAGTACGGCAACGCCCATCGAGATCTCCCTGGCACTGCTCGACGCACTGCACGCGCGCTGGGTGCGGCTCCTGCGCGCGATGTCCCCCGCGGATTTTGCACGGCGCTTCCGCCATCCCGAGCATGAGCGCATCTTCACTCTGGATGGTACGCTCGGGCTGTATGCCTGGCACGGTCGTCACCACGTGGCGCACATCACCGCGCTGCGCGCGCGCAACGGCTGGTGACCAGGCACTTGAAGCGCACTTTCCCGAGTGACTTTTCGTGGAGCGTCGCGACATGCTGATCTTTCTGCTTCAACAAAGCGGTACGGCGACCAACCAGGACCTGGGCGCCCAGATTCGCCAGCAGGTACAGGAGCAGCTCAACAGCGCGCGCGAGCAGGCCCGCGTTGCGCGCGAACAGGCGCGCATGGCGGAGCAGCAGGCCCAGCAGGGCGGAAACGGCACCGCGATCATCGTCCCGGCGGCTCCGCTACCGCCCGTGGATGCCATTCCGCCGCAGGCCGTGGATCTCGCGATCGCGTTCTTCATCATGATCGCCGCCATCGCGATCTTCACGCCGCTCATGCGCGCGATCGGGCGCCGCCTGGAACGCTCCGCGCCCCCACCCGCGCTCGACGCCGGCCTCGTGTCGCAGCTCCAGCGCATCGAGAACACCGTGGATTCCATGTCGGTGGAGATCGAACGCATTTCCGAAGCGCAGCGCTACATGGCGCGCCTGCAGACCGACAAGGACGCCGCCAGCCGCCAGCTCTCCGCGCAGAGCTGACAGGGGCTACGGGCGCCGCTCGCGCACGCCGCAGCGGCGCAGCAGCCGCCTTGGCTCCGGCGCCGCCGGATACAGTTCACGCGCGTTCTGCGCATGGCGCCGCACCAGATCACAGCGCCCGCGCCCGGCATACACCTCCGCGAGCCGGATCTGAACCCGGTAGCTCCCCGGGTCGTAGCGCGCGGCCTGCGTCATGTCCGCCACGCGGCCATCGGGATTGTAGACCGTCATGGCAGCAATCTGTGCAGCACTGCGCGCAATGATCAGCGCGCCAAGCACCGCAGTCACGGCGAGCAACCAGCCGCGCCGGTGCCCGTTCAGTACGATCATTCGACGAACGGTCCCGGATGGCAGCAGCGCGCCAAGCAGCGCCCACAGCAGCAGCGCGGACGCGGGTAGCAGCACAACCGCGTCGAAGGCGCTGACGACCACAGCGGCAACGAGCGCGAGGAGCAGCGTGAGCGGGGGCAGCAGCTCCGCCGCGGTGTGCGCGCGAGACAGCGCCACGCCAGCGTTCACCGCGATGCCGAGAAACACGAGCGCGAGACAGAGGAACGCGGGCACGCCGCGTTCCGCGACCACCGCCATCCAGTCACTGCTCGGCCAGGGGTTGGACGTCATTCCGTCGTCGTCGAGCGACGGATCGGTGGCTTGCGCGAAGTCCGGATAGCGCACTGACCAGTTGCCGGTGCCCACCCCCAGGAGTGGATGCGCGAGCGCCATGTGCATGGTGTTCTCATACTGCAGCACCCGGCCGTGGCCGCTCCCTTCGCGGTAGTTGACCACGCCGCGCATGGAGTCGAGATATGGCGACTCGCTGCGCCAGTTGAGCGTGTTGGGCAGCGCTATCGCCAGCCCGCCGCCCACGAGCGCCCCCAGAGCCATCAGGCGCGCCCGGCCACCCAGCGCGGCGCCACGCCACACGCGGCGCCAGATCACGAGCGATGCGAGCGCGAGCGCGGCACACACCATGAGCGCGAGCCAGGCGGCGCGCGAGCGCGAGAGCACCAGCGTCGCCGCGAGGAGCATGATGCCGAGCGTACCGAGCACTCCGCCCGCTCGCGCGGGCGCCCGCAGCGTGCAGAGGAGCAGCAGCGGCAGACCGATCACCGCGATGTGCGCGACGAAGTTGCGATTCCCGAGGGTGCCACCCGGCGCGCGATTCAGGCTGATGTACGCGCTGTCCACTCCATAGGCCTGCAGCAACGCGGTCAACGCCGCCAGGACGACCGCAAGCGCCAGCGCCACGAGGAGCGCGCGCTGCACGCCTGCCTGCGCCACGGCTCGCGCCGACCAGAACACGGCTGCAGCGGACAGCGAAATGGCGAGGGCCCGCTCCGCCAGCCACCAGTTCCCGGCGAAGATGGCGGATAGCGCGCTCAGCGCGAGATAGGCAACGAGCAGCACGTCGACGCGCGTGAGGCGGAGCCGCGCCAGCGAGGCGAGGATCGCCAGCGCGGCGCTGAACGCCACAACGTGCAGCACCAGCTCCTTCGCGAGAAAGAAGCGGTCCAGGTCGAACGCCTTGAACGGCAGCGCGGCAAGGACGACGGCGACCGCGCCAACCGGGAGCGCGACTGCCGCGAACCGGGTGCCGCGGGGAACGGCGGCAGCGCTCAACCTTTGGGACGCCCCGTATCGGGCAACGCCGCCGCGTCGCGGAACGTGGGCGCACGGCGCACGGTTGACGCCTGTTCGTACGCATACGCCAGCCGCAGCAGCGTGGGTTCGGTGTACGCGCGGCCGATGAACGACAATCCTACGGGCAGCCCGAAAGCGTACCCCGCCGGAACGGTGATGCTGGGATAGCCGGCCACCGCCGCGGGGCTCGAGCTCCCGCCGCCGCCCGAATCTCCATTCACGAGATCAATGAGGCCGGGCGGCCCCTGCGTCGGCGCGATGAGCGCATCCAGCCGGTGTTTCTGCATCACCTTGTCAATTCCATCGGTCCGCGTGAGGCGATGGTTCTTCGCGAGCGCCTTTCGATACGCCGCGCTCGTGAGCGGCCCCTTCTTCTCCGCCTCCAGCATGGTCTCCTGCCCGAAGAACGGCATCTCGCGATCGGCGTGGCGCTCATTGAACGCGATGACGTCGGCCAGCGAATGCATGGGAGCGGCAGAGCCCAGCCACGCGAAGTACTTCGCCAGATCCGCCTTGAACTCGTACAGCAGCACCTCGTATTCGGAGTCACCCCACTTGCCGGCGGTTGCGATATTGGCGGGGTCCACGATCACCGCGCCCTGGTCCCGCATGAGGCCAATGGCGGATTCGATGAGCGCATCGGTCACGCGGCTGTAGCCAAAGAACGTTTCGCGCGCCACGCCAATGCGGGCGCCGCGCAGGCCGGCGATATCGAGGAACTGCGTGTACGTCGTGTGCGCCTTGCCGTGACTGGACGCGGTGGCGGCATCGTGGGCGTCCACGCCGGTGAGCGCCCCGAGCAGGATGGCCGCATCGGTCACGGTGCGCGCGATGGGGCCCGCCGTGTCCTGGCTGTGCGCGATAGGGACGATGCCGGTGCGGCTCACCAGGCCGAGCGTCGGCTTGATGCCGACCAGCGAGCACGCGGCCGAGGGCGAGACCACGGAGCCGTCGGTCTCCGTTCCAATGGCCGCGGTCACGACGTTCGCCGCCGTGGCGGCAGCGGAGCCCGAGCTGGATCCCGATGGGGTGCGGTCCAGTGCGTACGGATTGCGTCCCTGCCCGCCGCGCCCGCTCCAGCCGCTCGTGGAGTGCGTGGAACGGAAGTTCGCCCACTCGCTCATGTTGGTCTTGCCGAGCAGCACCGCACCCGCGCGGCGCAGTCGCGCGGCCACGAACGAATCATGCGGCGCGATGCAGCCGTCCAGCGCGAGCGAACCCGCGGTGGTGGTCATGCGGTCCGCCGTCGCGATGTTGTCCTTCAGCAATATGGGAATCCCATGCAATGGGCCGCGGACCTTCTCCGCGCGCCGTTCGGCATCCAGCGCATCCGCGATCGCCAGCGCGTCGGGGTTGGTTTCCAGGACCTGATTGAGGGCGGGCCCGCTCTGATCCAGCTCGCCAATGCGCGCCAGATACAGCTCGGTGATCTGCCGCGAGGTGTACTTCCCGCTCTGCATCGCATCCTGCAGTTGTGCAATGGTGACTTCATCCAGCTCGAACGGGTCCGGTGCGCGTGTGGCCGCACCGGACCGTTCAGCCACGGCGGCTCGCGTCAATCCGGCGAGACGCGACCCGTGAGGAGCCGCCAGGGCCGCGACGCCGCCCAGCAACCCCGCGCCAACGAATTCGCGCCGCGTCATGTCGCCGTCGGCGCAACCTTGCCTTTTGCTCGTTTTTCGCATTGCGGCCTCCCGCATCCTCGTATTCGGGCGGGATAAGCATGCGCAGTCGCGGTGGCGGGCACAATGGCGCAGTGCGCGTCGCATTTCTACATTGAACCATTCCTGCCGGAGGAGGCATCGTGTCGCCAGTTGAAGGTGGGTCCGCCGACGCATTCACGCTGACCGCGGAGGATCGTGCGAGATTGCGCACGGACATCGACCTCGATGCATTCGAGCGGCTCCTGGCGGTGCTCCCGCCTCCCGCCCGCTGCCTGCTGCTGCAGCTCGCCGCGCGCTCGCCCGACCTGCTCGCGATCTGGAACGAGGCGCCGGCGCTCCGCGAAAATGAGCGGGGCAGGTCCGGGCAGAGCGCCGGCTATCGCGAGCCAAAGCTCGATGCGCACCCCGTGCCGCGACTCGAGGATGTGACGCTGTCCAACGAGGTGCTGCAGCAGATGCTGGCCGACGTCTTTCATCGCGAACGCCAGCCACACGGCGCGGCTGGCGATCCGCCCGCATGACAAACGGCCCGCGCACTGCGCGGGCCGTGTCCGTTTCCGTGGTGCAACAGCGCGCGATCACGCACGGCGTACCGCGCGGACCTTGCCGTCCGAGGCGTCGTTCAGCCGCAGCGGTGGGCGCGATGTTTCCTCGACCTTCGGCTCGTCCTGCGCGCGGCGCCGATACGGAACGAGGTCCTCGCCCAGCGTCACCAGCGAACGCGTGACCACGGTGCTGGCGAGCGGTTCGGGAATGCCCATCACGCGCACGTAGGTCTCAATGGCGCGATCGAACGGAAGATCTTCGGCCAGCGTGTCCACGAACATCAGCGCATTGTCCACGTGCACACGAATGATGGATTCTTCAGCGCGCGCCTGCGCCAGCCGCATGCGCTTCTCGGCGGCGGTATTCAACCTGCGCGCGAATATTCGTTCAGGAAACAGCTTGCCCCACATGACTGTGACTCCGCGAGTGGCGTGATATGCTGCAGTGCATCAGGGTGCGACAGGGTGCGACGACGATTGAACACGTACGAAAGCAGGGATCGTACCAGCACACTACGCGCTGGACACACCGGGAGTTTACCTGCCTCATCACAGACCCGGACTCCGAGCCGGCCAGTCTGACCGGCGTACCCGGAACGTTTCGAGCCGGTTGCCTGCACCCGCGGGCATGATGTCTCACGCCAGCCGGCGTTCCTGCCGCAACGCCACGAGGCTCGTGATGAAGATGAGCGTCATGATCGTGGCGGACGTGAGACACCAGATGCAGTATCCTCTGATGACGAACGACTCGAGCCAGGTCAACCACGCCGAGAAGACGACGCCCCAGCCCGAGAGCAGCGTCGTGAACCACGCCGTTGCACGGAGTGCCGCGCCCTGCAACCCGGACAGCGCGAGCGCGAGCAGCACAATGTAGGTGACCAGTCCCCACGCCGCGACGGGCGCGCCCAGGAACGTGGCCCAGCGACTCGAATTCACCCGCTCGCACGAGCCCACGGAGCAACTGAGCATCCCGATGTATCCCAGCTTGTACAACGTGAGGTATGCCGCGATCAGCACGCCCAGAAGCGCGAGGATCGCGATGATCATGCGTGGTCTCACTGCGCGGCGTGCGATCCCGGCTGCGAATCCGGACGGGCCGACGCCACGTGCGCGGTGGCCGAGTCCACCAGGGCCTTGAACTGGTCGTACGAGAGCGCACCCGCCACCATCTTGTCGCCCACGACGAACGTGGGCGTGGACTGTACGTGGCGCCGCATGCCCTCGGCGCGATTGCCGAGGATGCGCTGCATGTGACTCTGCGCGGCAACGCACGTCTTCCACGTGTTCAGGTTCAGGCCGATCTCGTTCGCATATTTCTCGAAGAACTTCTGCGGCCTGTCGGTCGCTTCGCTGTTCCACTCGGGCTGATTATAGAACAGCTTGTCGTGCATCTCCCAGAACTTTCCCTGGTCGGCAGCGCACGCCGCGGCATTGGATGCGGCGAGCGAGTTGTGATGCTGCTCCAGCGGGAAGTCGAAGTAGCGATAGCTGGCCAGACCGGCATCCACGATGCGTTTGCGAACGTCCGGCTCGGTGATGGTGGCAAAGGTCGCACAGGCCGGGCATTCGAAGTCGGCGAATTCGTAGATCTGCACCGGCGCGTTGGGATTTCCCATCAGATAGCCTTCAGCCTGCGCGGGCGTGGCCTTGACGTCAATGGCGCTGGGCGTGCCGGTGCCGCGCCGGGCGCTGATGGCAATGAGCGCCACCCCGGCAATCGCAATAGCGCCCAGCGCGATGTAGAAGGGCTTCATGTTGCGCGCCTGCTGCTTCCTGACCACGTTGGCGCGTTGCTGCCGCCGTCGTTCGGTTCGATCCCGTGCCATGGGTATTGTCTGCTTGGACTCAAGAGGGTGAGGCGCCACGCGAATGGCCGCGCGCTGCCTGCTGCTGAAAGCTAGGAGCGATACCCCGATGCGCAAGCAACGGTACGTCCGCATCCGCGGCTCGCGGCACTCCCGCTTGACCATGGCGCCGGAACCGGCGAGCATCATCGCGCGCCGTGATCGGGCGCCCTACACGAATTTCCCCTGGAGCAGATCATGGATGCCGATCTTCTGCGCGTGCCCGCGGGTCCGGGTGCGCTGCACGTGGAGCGCTACGGCCACGGCGGCCGCGCCGTCATCCTGCTGCACGGTTTCGCCACCTCGGGCTTCCTCTGGCGCAACGTGGCTGCCGCCATTGCCCGCGAAGGGCACACCGCGTACGCCGTGGATCTCATGGGCTACGGGGAGTCGGATCGCCCGCTCGACGGTGACTACTCGATCGCGGCGCAGACGGAGTACCTGCAACACGCGCTGGCCTCGCTGCGTATCCCATCGGCAATGCTCGTGGGGCTCGGCATCGGCGGAGGAATCGCGTTGCGATTCGCCGTGTTGCACCCCGCGCGCGTGGAGCGCTTGACGCTGGTGAACAGCGTGGCGTTCGACGAATGCCCGGGACGCGACGTGCGCATGGTGCAGCTCGGCGCGGCGCGCTTTGCCATTCGTGTCACGCAGGGGCTGCTGGGTGCGGCGCCGGTGCTGCGCCGCGTGCTGGAGGAGAGCGTGGCGCGCCCGGACGCGATGCCGGCGCGGCTCGTGGCCCGCTACCTCGCGCCGTATGTCGGAGCCGATGGAGTAGCGCATCTGCTCACGCTGGCGCGTGCGCTGCATGCCGCCGACGTGGAGTCGCTCGACCTGTCCACGCTGCACCTGCCGACCGTGATCATCTGGGGCGAAGCGGATCCGTGGCTCGATCCGGGGCTCCCCGAGCGGCTGCAGGGGGCGATCGCATCGAGCGCGCTGGTGCGGCTGCCCGACGTGGGCCGTTTCGTTCCGGAGGAAGTTCCCGACGTACTGAGTCAGCTCCTGATCGAGCAACTCGAGGCTACAACTCGCACGCCGTTCTGAGTATATTTATATGTCTCCAACCAAATTCGAATTGCATGGGTAAACATAGAAACAATCATCGTCGGGAAGTGACAGCGCCAGCGCCATTCGAAGAGGCGCGCAACGAGTTGTTCCAGCACATCATCCGGTGCGGCGTCCTGCAGGCCGCCGCCGAGCACCAGGCCGAGTGGTTCGACGAAACCATGGCATACCTCGAAGACCGGTATCCGGAGCTCAGCCCGGAACAGTTCCAGGATCTCAAGAGCGCAGGCCTCCGATTCTGCGCCCCTCCCAAGGTCAACACGGAGATCGAGACGGCGGACGCCGCAAGCGCGGCGTAGCAGTCGGGCACTTGCGCGCAACGGCGCGCAAGTGCGGGAAGCGGTCGCCTGCGGCGCCCTGCGGGAAGCGGCCAGCCGCCTGCGGCGGTGGCCTGCGGGAAGGCGCCTGCATCGCGTGCCGGAGACGGACGGGCGGGGAGTGTTCCGCCGGCGCCGGGCCGGTGGGCCCGGTGGCGCTTCCCGCAGGCGCTGCACCTGTGGCGCAATCGCCGCTTCCCGCAGCCGC
>DASVWN010000014.1:0-2205 GCA_036393195.1 Gemmatimonadaceae bacterium
GGCCGCGATCGCCCCGAAATATCCGGCTGCTCGTCCTTCGAGCCTGATTCCGGCGTTCTCTGCCCCATTGCTCAATGCCAGAGTTCGCAACAGGCTCAACCCTTCAGATTTGAGAAATGGCACGCCAGCCTTCACCAACCCGACGGCCGCGCCCTTCAATTCACCGGCACCAACGAATTCGAGCGCGGCGCTCGCTACGGCGAACGCACCTTTGGCGACGCAATCCTTGGTAGGCGTAAACTTGATGCGGCTCGCGAGCGCCTTGAGTTTCGAGTTCGCGCCCGATCCACCGCCACCGCCTCCCATGTACCATCGCGTGGGGGCGCCGATCGTGGGGTAGTCCGCCGGTAGTCCATTGCCGAACCCGGAACCGGACATGGCGCACTCTTGGCCGTCAGTTTCCCAGTGGCCGCCGATAATGTCATATCCGTCGCTCCCATAGTAGCCATACGAGGGCACCCAAACCTCCCGCGGACGACACAGGAAAACATACATCCCACTCGGATCCCACCCATTGACCGGATCATTATCGGCATAGGCGTAGGTATTCCGCCCGCCGCTCAAGCCGAGCGGATCTTCCGAGAGGAAGCTCCCGCTCTGGGGATCGTACCAGCGGCTCCGGACGTAGTAGAGCTGCGCCGTCCCACCCTCCCAGACCAAGCCCTTCCAGCCCAAGCGCGTCTGGGGGAGTGAGTCGCCGCTCACGCCTTCGACATTGCCCCACGGCCCGTAGAGCAGATGCTGCGTCATGCTCGCGCCGGTGGTCAAGCCGATGACATCGCCGCGCCCGTCCTGCTGCACGAACTCGATCGTGCTCGCGGCGTCGCCCGTGATGCGGGCCAAGGGCTGGTCCGTGCCCGGGAGATAGGCGAACGCGTTCACGCGGTGCTGCGCCGTGCTGTCCAGTTCTTCGAGGAGTTGGCCCGCTTCCCAGACGAACCAGCGGTCGACCCGGCCCTTGGTGCTCCGCCGCGCCAGATCGCCAAGCGCGTTGTAGGCGTACGTCACCGAGTCTGTCCCCGTCTTCACTTGCAGCAGTCGCCCACTCGCGTCCCACGTGTAAGTGGTGGTCGTACTCCCTACCGTCCGCGTCGCGCGGTTCCCGTCGGCGTCGTACGTGTAGCTCGCCCCGAGCCAGCTCGTCACGCGGTCCCCGATCGCGAAGGTGGCCGAATCCTTCACGTTCCCATCCGTCGAGTCCACCCGCGTGAGGAGATTCACGGCCCCATCATAGTGCGGGTAGCCATACGTCTGGTAGGGCACCGTCGTCGCCAGGCGGCAGCCATAGTCGGGCTCGCACGTCCGGTTCGTTGTCGTCGCGCGCTGGTACCAGCGGAGCGGCCCGCTCGCATTATACGCAAAGTTCCGCAGGTCCCACGTCCAGCCGTTCTGGTAGCCGTTGATGTGCCCCTCGCTCGTCATCCGGCCCACGGAGTCAAAGGCATACGTCCGGGTGAAGACCGAGTCCAGGAGGTTCGTGCCGTAGACCGTGGAATAATCCTCGTGCGTCGACGTATGCAGCCGGACGACGGTGTAGGCGGGATAGATCGTGCTGTCCGGGAGCAGTTCCGAGTCCACGGTGAAGCGCACTTTATTCGTGCCCACCACGATCGAGTCCAGGGTGCCGGTCGTGGCGCTCCAGTAGCGGCGCTGGGTGAGAAAAGTGAGCCCGGTGGCCGAGGACGTCGTGGTGAGCGTGTCGCCCAGGACGCCTTGCGTCTTGGTCCACACCCGGCGGAAGAGGGGCTCCGCGGCCAGCACCGTGCTCGTCGTGTCGGCGCCCGCCGTGCCCGCCTTCACGGTATCGGTCTCGATGCTGTTCCTGGCGATCACCACGCGGCCATGGTTCAAGTACTGGAAGGAATCGGCCGGCGCCAGGGGGTCGCGGCGCGAGGTCACGCGCCCCAGGGCATCGTACTGGAAGGCGATCCACTGGCCGCGCCGGTTCCGGGCGTGCTTTACCTGGCCCGCCGCATCGTACTGCGCGGCCGTATAGGTCCCCACCGTGTCCTTGGGATCATAGCTCCGGGTGGGCCAGCCCAGGGCGTTCACCTCCTGCTTGTAGAGCTGGCCCTTGGGATCGGTCACGGCCGTCTCGTAGAGCGCATCGTAGCGCGGCGTCGTGGGACTCGCGCCCACGGTGTCATAGAACGCCGTCACGCGATTGAGCGCGTCATAGAGCACGAGCGAGCGGGGCTGCCCCTC
>DASVWN010000015.1:0-92585 GCA_036393195.1 Gemmatimonadaceae bacterium
CAACATGAGTACCTGACCATGACCGATACAGGACACGCATTTCTCGAACAGTCACGCAACTTCCTGCAGCGCGACTTTCTCCCCAAGATCACCGCCTGCGTGGGACGCCTTACCGACGACGACATCTGGTGGCGTCCCAATGAGGTGTCCAACAGCATTGGCAATCTGCTGCTCCATCTCTCGGGGAACGTGCGTCAGTGGATCGTGAGCGGCGTGGGCGGTGCACCGGATCTCCGCGACCGGCCACGCGAGTTCGCTGAACGCGACACGATTCCCAGGGCGGAACTGATCGAGCGGCTCACTGCGGCGCTGCAGGAGGCCGATCAGGTGCTCGCGAAGCTCACGCCCGATGCGCTCCTCGACCGCCGCCGGATCCAGGGCCAGGATGTAACCGTACTCGAGGCGATCTATCACGTCGTGGAGCACTTCTCCATGCACACGGGCCAGATCACCTTCATCACCAAGATTCGCACCGGTCAGGACCTGGGCTTCTACCGGCATTTGTCTGCGCCGGCCTCGCGATGAGCTACCGCAAGTTCGTGGACAAAGACGGGAAGGCGTGGGAGGTGCGCGACCGGTCGCACGCCGAGTGGATCTTCGAGCCCGGAGAGGACAATCCCGGCGGCCCCAGGCGCATCACGCCGCCCACGTACGAATCCGACCCGTTCGAGCTTACCGACCAGGAGCTGCGCCGGCTGCTCGACCGAAGCACGCTCACGCATCCCTCCGACGGACCGCGCAAGTCGCCATTTCGCGACTGACGATGGCCCGGCGTGCTGAGTGCGCCACGCGGAAAGTTCCGGTCTCGCTATTGGTGCGACGCCCGAATAACAATCTCATCCTTCCTGCTCTCGAGGATCGCCTTCAGCTCCTCCTGTTCGGCGCGAGGCACATCGAATGCCTCGAGCGAGCGCCGCAGGTCTTCCATGAACGCCTCCCATTCCGCACCGGAGACGATGAGATGGCGGTGTGAATCTCCCATGGATCGGCCGCTGTAGCGTTGCGGACCCCCCGTCACCGAACAGAGATATTCCGTGACGGTGTACTTGAATCCGGCGGAGGGCACGCGTCGATGTCCTTCCCGGACGCGCGGGTTGGCGTTGAGGCGCGGGTCGATCAGGATCCGATCGATGAAGTCCTCGACGATCGCGGCGATGCTGTAGACGCCGCCCAGTCGGTCGTAGAGTGAAACATTCTCGTGTGGCGCATTCCCGGAGTGCTGCATCCCGTGGTCCCTCCTGCACGTAACGACGCCACCGACTGAGCACGATCGATGCGGGCTTCGCTTCCGGCTCTCTTTCGGCGCCCCCTGGACGAAGGAAGCGCCTACTATTGAGCCCGGTACGTGGCGGCGCAAGTGCGCCTTTGAACTCTTCGATTCGGTCCGAGGCATGCGCAGCACTACATTTCCGGGCCGTACCCTGTGCGAGGTGACTACATGTTTCTCCGACGCTCTTGCTCGAATCGCGGCACTGTCATTCGTGGCGCAGTTCCCGTTGCTCTCATCCTCGCCGCCCTTGTCTCGCCAGCGCTGGCAGCGCAGTCTGACAAACTCGCCGACCGCGCCACGCGCGCGGGTGAAGTGCTCAGCGAGCTCGTGGCCGTACCCGACTCGGCACCACCCAATGCGCTTCTCGCGCAGGCCATCTGCGTGGCCGTCGTGCCGGGCGTCATCCAGGCGGGGTTCGGCGTGGGCGGTCGCGCCGGGTTCGGACTGGTGAGCTGTCGAACTCCTGCCGGTTGGAGCATGCCGAGCTACGTCGGCCTCAAGGGCGGCAGTTTCGGCCTGCAGATTGGCGCGCAGTCGGCCGACATCGTGCTGATCTTCGTCAACCGGAATGCGCCGCGCACTATCGCGACGAGTTCTCTCGACCTCGGCGTGGCGGCATCGGTGGCTGCCGGTCCTTTGGGGCGCGATGTATCGGCCTCCACCGATTACAAGGCGCAGGCGGAGATCTATTCCTACTCGAAGACCAAGGGATTATTCGCCGGCGTGAAGATCACGGGCACGAAGTGGGAGATCGACTATAGTGCCAACAGGAAGGCCTTTGCAAACGCTCCGGAGGCCGAGCGGGGCGGCACGCGCACGAGTGTCGGCCATCTGCTCACGACCGAGGGCACAGCGGCTCCGGCCATCGTCAGGCCATTTCTCGCGAGTCTGGTGAAGAACATTGGACCAGGGACCTCGAAGTAGCGCGCGATCAATGGAGCAGTCGTGGCAGGTCCTGCATGAGCGTATACCCGCCCAGGGTCGCCATGCTCAGGGTAACGACAATGCCCAGCGCCGTGAGAATCCACGGGTGGCGGTACGCCCCGACGACACGGGGCGTGTACGCGGCCACCAGCATCACGCCGAGCGAGACGGGTAGAATGAGTCCATTGAGCGCGCCCACGAGAACGAGCACCTTCACCGGCCTGCCCACGAGGATGAACACGATGGTGGAGATGGCGATGAACGACACGATCACCGTGCGCCAGTGCCGCTCGATGGCGACGCTCAGCGTGCGCAGGAAACTCACCGATGTGTACGCGGACCCTACGACGGATGTAATGGCGGCCGACCACATCACGACGCCGAACAGCCGGTAGCCCGCATTCCCCAGCGAAAGCTGGAATACCGACGCGGGCGGATTCGCCGGATCGAGCCGCAGCCCCTGCGCCACTACCCCGAAGGCGGCGAGAAAGAGCAGCGCGCGCATGAGCGACGCCACGCCGATCGCAGTCGCGGCGGACTGCATCACCTGCGGTAGCGCGGCGCGTCCGGTCACGCCGGCATCAAGCAGGCGGTGCGCGCCGGCGAACGTGATGTAGCCGCCAACAGTGCCGCCCACGATGGTGACGATAATGAACGCATTCACCTGTGACGGCCACACCGTACGCGCTGCAGCTTCCACGAGCGGCGGATGCGACACCCAGGCCACCAGAACCGTGAGCGCGATCATCACGAATCCCATGAGCTGTGCGAACCGGTCCATCGCGCGCCCCGCCTCGCGCACCAGGAAGATCGCGATGCCCACCACAGCGCTCACCAGTGCGCCCGTCACTGGCGACACGCCGAGCATGGCGTTCAGACCAAGCCCTGCGCCCGCCACGTTGCCAATGTTGAACGCAAGTCCGCCAGCGGCCACGAGCACCGCGAGCGCATGACCGAGACCGGGGAGGACATCATTCGCGA
The DNA here is from genome assembly GCA_036393195.1 of Gemmatimonadaceae bacterium. Taxonomy (GTDB): domain Bacteria; phylum Gemmatimonadota; class Gemmatimonadetes; order Gemmatimonadales; family Gemmatimonadaceae; genus JADGGM01. The sequence goes on from DASVWN010000015.1 coordinate 3,176, forward strand.
TGTCCTGCGCGCGCCGGCCCGAGAGCGCAATCACACGCCAGATGTTGAGCTGCGCACCCAGATCGAACAGGATGGACACCAGGATGGCGAAGCCGAAGCTGGCGCCCACCTGCGCCGTGAAGACGCTGGTCTGGGTGAGAAAGCCCGGACCGATGGCGCTTGTCGCCATGAGAAAGGCGGCGCCGAGCAGAATGCCGCGCGTTCCTCCGCGCGTTACGCGTTCCGCTGTCGGCGCCGCCGTCTCCACGCCAGCCATCTTGCCTCCGCGCGACGGGGGAGGCAAGCCCCGCCGTCAACCAATCCGCACGATCTTCGCCACCGACGGCACGCCGCGGGTGTCCACAAGGAACAGGAGATAGTCACCGGGCGGCGCGAGATTCGCGCTGGCCGGTGCGGTCACGTTCAATGATCCGGACCCGGACACCGAGAAAGTCAGGTAATTCAGTCGCTGGTTCTGGTTGAACGAGTGGGTGACAGACCCGATCCTGATCCAGGTGATCTTCCCGATGCTGGCCGCGTTGGGGGTCTGCACGCTGAACGCCTGGCCGTATCCCACGGCGGTGGGTGCGGACGTGAGTTCAGGCCTTGTCGCGACGGTGCCGTCAGCGTTGAACAGGTATGGCGGCGAGTAGAACTCCGCGGTAAGGTCGTCCGTGAGGCCGGTTGCCGCCGGCTGCCCGCTTCCCACCGACAGGAGGCGTCCATCGGGAAGCAGCAGTGCCGTGGAGTGATACAGCCGATAATGCGTCATGCGTGCGAGGGTCGTCCACTTTTCGGTGGCGGGATTCCACAGTTCGGCCGCCAGCACGCGGTCGTCGGTTGGCGCGGTGTTGAATCCGCTCGCGTTGGTGCCGCCAGTGACCAGCACCGTGCCGTCTGCCAGCAAGGTCGCGTTCATCTGCCGCCGAGCGACGGCCATCGACGCCACGGAACGCCAGGTTCCACTGCCAGACGTGATGTCGATCACTTCGGCGGTGCTCGTGGGTGAGCCGCCGCCGACGATGAGAATCTTGCCCGCATCGTACATCACCGCGGAGCCGTAGTCGCGACTGCCGAACGCGCTGGACGGTCCGGCGGTCCAGTGTCCGGTGCCGGTTGGATCGAGGAAATACGTGGTCTTTGCCGGGCCGGCCGCGAAGACGCGCCCATTCGGCGCAACGAACATCCAGGGGTAGTACGGGAGCGAGAGCGATGCGCTGGTGAGCGCACGCCAGCTCCCCGTTGCCGGTTGCCACACTTCCGGAATGACGTTGAGTGCCTGCACCGTGTCGCCGCCGCTGAGCGTGAGAATTTCGCCGCTCGCGAGTGAGGTGTTCGTCGGGTACCATCTCCCGTTCTGCATGTCGGGGCCGGACGTCCAGCTACTGCTGCGGTAGTCAAAGATCTCCGTCGACCTGATGCCCTGGTTGTCCGTCCCGCTGTGCCCTCCGGCAACGAGCAGGCGGCCGTCCGGCAGGAAGCTGTGGCCACTGCAGAACAGGTCCGCAGGTTCCGCGACACCGCCAAAGGAGCCCGGACTCGCGGGATCCCAGAGCACCGGCGCGTGGGTGGATCGGCTCCACGTCAGCACGCGTCCGTCAGGGAGCAGATGCGTGTGAATCGCAACGGCGGGCCACGCCGTCGGCGCGTCCCACTTGCCGAGCGCCGCAACGGTGGCTTCCAGGTCAAAGCTCGTGACGACGTTCTTCGGCGCGTCCATGGTGATTGCGCACGTACCCGAGCCACTGCCGGTGCCGGTTCCCGCTGCGTCGCACCCGGCGCCAGCCCACGCCTTGAGATAACTGCCCGAGGCGGCGGTTGCCGTAAGCGTCAGCGCCTGCCCCGTGGGATACGCGGCGCTGCAGCCAGTGGTGCCGACCGTGCCATTGGTGATCGTGCAATTGATACCCGGCACGCTCGATGTCACATGCCCGCTGCCGGACGCCCCGGAGGCAATGGTGAGCAGTTGGCTGAGTGGCGGTGGCGAGAACGTGACCACGACATTCCGCGGGAAGTCGAGCGTGACTTCGCACGCGAGCGGAGAATCCGAGGCGCCCGTGCAACCGGACCAGGTGACCTGGGTGCCCGTACCGGTCGGCGCGGCCGTCAGTGTCACGATCGTCCCGGTCTTGAAGCTCTGCGTGCACTTGCCGCTCACCGCCGTCCCATTGGAGCCGGTAGAGAACGTACAACTGATGCCGCCGCGGTTCGACGTTACGAGTCCGCTGGCCGTGCTGCCCCCATTCAGCAGCTGGAGGGTGACCTTGTTCGCCGCACTGCGTGCGCCCAGCAGTGTGGGCCCGGCGGTCGGATTTTCGTGGCAACCGGATGTCAGGAGCGCCAGCGCCAGCGTAGTGATCGCGACGATGAACGACGACACCGAACGCATGTTGATTCCCCTGCCACGCGCGCGTGGCGATCTGGAGGAGAGGTACCGGCGTCGGTTGCGCACCATTCGGGGTGAGCAGTTCGACGTCGAAAAGCCACCACCAAACCAGATCACTTGCGCCGGGAGAGCTCGAAGGCGCGAATGTGATCCGAGCTGCTGTCGTGCGGGCGCTATATTAGTGAGTTCTCATTATCTGTCAAGCCTCGATGGAGACCGTGTCAATTACCACCGGAGCGGGCTCCCCGGGGACCGGCGCCACCAGGACTGTCCCTTTGGTGGCGTGCCGAGGGCGCCCGACGCTATCAGACAGTGGCTCGTGCCGGACGCGCCTACCGCGCGCCCGCCGTGTCGGGTTTCATCTTGTCGACCTCGATGCGCAGCGCGCGGGCGTCCGCGGTGAACCGGTCCAGTGATTCCGCGGGAATGAAGCGCGCCGGCATGGGCTTGAGCTGACCCTCATAGTCCATTTTTGTCGTGAACTCCTGATTGCTCACCACGCCGAAGAGGATCGCGATTGCGGTAATGCCTCCGGCGACGGCGAAGGAGGCGCGCAGGCGCTGCGTGCGCGGCATGGACGACGCGATACCGAGGTGACCGGCGATCAGCACGGCGCCAAGGACCAGCGCCAGAGGGACAGTGAACAGCTCCGCGATGCTGCCGGCGGGAGCGAGGAAGGACAGCCACTGTTCGAGATTGCCCCAGATCACGAAGGCGACCGCAATGAGCCATGCGAAGGCCAGATGCCTGGAAAACTCGAAGCGCTGCGACACGGCGCGGGTGGCAAGTGCCCAGATGCCGGCCCACAGGATGAGCAGCAGCAGGAAGCCGAGTGCCTGAGTGAGCGCCTTGCCAATCGGTGACGGGGCGATGACTCCCGTGTAGTCCATGGCCGTGGTGAACAGGAACGACAGCACGATCACGGCGGCACGGGCACGGCCCGAGGCCAGCCAGGCGCAGTCAATCCATGCCAGGTGCCCTGATGCAGCCGGCGGCGCCACGGGACGGAGAGGCTCGACGAGTGTGGGTGGTACCGGCTCGTGGGGATCGCGATAGCGCACGACGGTGCGGCCGATCCGGAAGCGCGTGCCGTGGCGAAGCGGAAGCTGGGCGACGCGCGCACTGTCGCCTGCCTCGAAGAGCCCGTTCACGCTTCCGACATCTTCCACGACGAGCTCGCCCGCCTCCGTGCGATCAATGCGAACGTGGGTGGGGCAGACGTACGGGTCGTCGAGCACCACGCTGTTGTCGAAGCCGCGTCCGATGGTGGCGGGCAGTTCGACAACGTGCGTACGCGAGGCGACGCGCGCGTGGCCGTCCAGCACTTCGAGAATCAGGCGATCGCTCATCGGGCGGGCCTCACGCTGGTGGTGGAGATCTGCGCGAGGTAACGCGTGGAGAGGCGCTCGGCGTTCTCGAAGCTCACACCGGAGAGCGTGAGCGTGGTGAGGACTCCGCTGTTGCGCTGGCCGAGAACCGCCGCCTTGAGCACGGCGTCGTACAGGCCGGGGAATTTCACGTAGCGCCTGAGGCAGAGCGCCGCCCGCACGAGTGTCGAGTCATGGCGGACATTCCGCGTCTCGCAGGCGAAGCGCGTGACGTCGTTCGGGTCGCCATCCATGTCGTCGTGGCCGGCCTGGAAGCGCGCCTGGTACAGGGCGTAGAAGCGGATGTGGCCGAGATCCGAACTCGTGTAAAGGCGGTGATCCATTTCGACCGTGCCGGTGGACTGATCGGGCGAAAGAAACACGTAGTCGTCGGTGGAACACCGGTGCGAGATGAAGTCGTACGGTTGATCGGCGCTCCTGCGGGTCGCGTCGGCCCAGCACTTGAAGAAGGGCGCCGGCTGCGTTGGCAGGCGGTAGCGGCCGAGGGTGACCGTGGGCGTGGAATCCGTGAACAGCTTCGCGAGGTACTCATCCTGATACGCGAGAAGCTGCGTTCCGATCACCTGGAGAAAGGACTTCGGCGGCTCATATCCCGGCGCAAGCGCGCGCTGAGCGAGCGCCATGGCGTTGGCGACCGGCACCAGAAAGCCAATGCCGTCGCCCTCCGTGGCGACGTTCACGCCGATGACGCGGCCGTCCTCCGTGATGGCGGGGCCGCCACTCATTCCCGGATTGATGTCACCGCTGAAATGGATCTTCGGATAGAGCGTGTACTTGAGCAGTCCGTTGTACGTTCCCTCGACGATGCTCAGCCCCAGATCGTTCGGGTGCCCCATGGAGTACAGTCGGGTTCCCTGCGCCACCGCGGCGGGCGCGAGGGTGAAGTACGCCGGCGGATGATAGTCGGCCTTGAGGATGGCCAGGTCGCGCGCAACGTCCACGGCCAGCAGGTGAAGCGGATGGGCCGTGGCGTTCGCATCGATCCAGTCGGCGCGGTAGCGCGCGGGATCGTTTGCGACCTTGGAGATCACATGATAGTTGGTGACTACGTGCCCATCCGCCGAAACGAAGAAGCCGGTCCCCAGCTCGGCCTTTGCGGAGGAGCTGGTCTCGACGACGTGGATCTTGATGACGCGATCCGCGAAGCGTGAGAAGACTTCGGATGTGGTCGGGGAGGGAGCGGCCTGCGCGGCGGCGGAGAGACTCGCCGCGATCAGCGTCAGGAGCACGCCGGCGGGAAGACGGAGGTACGGGCGCATGAATGAGCGGAATGAGACGTGCGCGAACCGATTCTCGCGGAGGGACAGCGAACGGGGCGGGACCGACGGATGCAGATCAGGAGCGCTTCCAATGTGACGATTGTCCGGTGTCACCGCCACCGCTTCGCGGAGCGACGGGTCTATCCGGCCCCGTGCGGCGATGCCAATGTACCGGACAGTGCGGATACCATAATGGCCAATGCCGACGAGGAGAACAGCGCACGAGTGTTCCTGCGCGCCGAGTGGCGCTACATCGTCATGCTCAACTATGAGGTTGACGCGGGGCTGGTGCAGCCGCTGGTTCCGGCGGGGACGTCGCTGGACCTGTGGCAGGGGCGTGCACTCGTGAGCGTGGTCGGTTTCCGATTTCTCCGGACCCGCGTGGCTGGAATCCCGGTCCCGCTGCACGGCAGCTTCGACGAGGTGAATCTGCGCTGCTACGTGCGTCGCGATCTGCCTGATGGGGAGGTGCGCCGGGGTGTGGTGTTCGTGCGCGAACTGGTGGCGCGCCCCGCAATCGCGCTGGTGGCGCGCTGGTGGTACAACGAGCCGTATCGCGTGGTGCGGATGCGAAGCGTGGCGCCGGCCGCACACACGGATGCCCCGGGACGACTCATCTATGAAGCGTGGGTCGCGGGCGGCTGGCATGGCGTGGCCGCAACGGCGGCAGGCGCGGCGGCGGTGCCTGCGCCGGGCACGGAGGCGGCGTTCATTGCGAATCACTATTGGGGCTACACGCGGCAGCGCGATGGCGGAACGGTGGAATACGCGGTGCGGCATCCCGCCTGGCGCACGTGGAACGCCGCGGAGCCGCGGCTGGGCGCGGGGCTGCGCGAGTTGTATGGGGTCCCATTCAATCGGGCGCTCGCGGCGGCGCCCGTATCGGCGTTCATTGCGGACGGGTCGGCGGTGACGGTCTCGCGCCCACGGCGACTCGCGGGCCGCGATGCCGGCGGTCCTGCCGCCGGCGCGCTCGAGCGGCCACGGCGCGCCGCACCAACGTGATCCCGCGGGAGCTGCTGCCGCTGCTGCTCCGGCGGACGCTGGCGCTCTGGCTCCTCGTGCGTCTGCTGCTCGGCATGGCGGGCGCGATCGTGGGATTGTGGCTGCTCCCGTCAGCCGGCTTGAGCGCGCGCGTGGCGGTGCTGGTCGCGCTCGTCGTCTTGCTGGACCTGCGCCGGCGTGGCGAGCGGGTCCTCTGGGCCAACCTTGGTGCGGGGCTCCCCGTGATCACTGTGGCGGCGCTCGTCGTCGGGCTGATCGCTGAGGTCGCGCTGGGCCTCACGATCAGCGTCCTCCGCGGCGGCGCAGGATGACAATGAGCGTGGGGCAGGAGATCCTGCGTGCGGACAGTATCGTGGTGCGAATCGGCGAGCGCGCCGTACTCACCTCCGCCACGCTGCGCGCTGTCGCCGGGCGGGTGACTGTTCTGTTCGGGCGGAATGGAGCAGGGAAGTCCACGCTCTTGCGTGTCGCTGCAGGATTGCGGGCGGCGACAAGCGGAGTGGTGACGTTTCGGGGGACTGCGTATCTGCGGCCATGGCTGCCAGTCCTTGCCCGAGAGGGCCTTTTCCTGCTGCCGGACCGTGATCTGCTCTCGCCGTCGATGACGCTGCGCGCTCATTTCGATCTCTTCGCGAATCGGTACGGACGGCCGCTCGTCGAGGAGGCTGCGGCGCTCGCGGGCGTGCGCGATCAGCTCGACGTGAGGGCGAAGCGGTGCTCTGGCGGCGAACGGCGCCGTGCTGAAGTCGCGCTGGCCTGGCTGCGGGGACCCGCGTGTGTGCTGGCCGATGAGCCGTACCGCGATGTGGCGCCGGCGGTGGGAGAGGTACTGTCGAGCATGTTCCGGCGCCTGGCGGCCGACGGCTGCGCGGTCGTCGTGACGGGCCATGAAACGGAAGCGCTGTTCGACGTGGGCGACAAAATCGTGTGGTGCACCGCCGGCACCACGTATGAGCTGGGCGCGCCGGCCCAGGCGCGCGCCCACGAGCGGTTCCTGGTCGAATACCTCGGGGTGCGCGCGGAAATGGAAGAAGCGGGATCAGACCCGGACTGACGGGCCCGGCCGCTCTCGCAAAGGCGGTGTCGTGTGGCCCGTCAGTTTCAGTCTGAGTGCATTTTCTCCTTCATTTCGAGTCCATGCCATCTTTGCCTTGAACATGAACGGCTGCTGCACCACTTGCCTGAGCGGTGCGCCATTATCTGCGCGGGCGGGGGCGTAGCGCCACGACGACAGCACCTGTCGCACCGCGGCCGTAAAGTCCGGCGTGCTCGACTTGAGCACCTTGAACGTGGCCGTATCCACCGTTCCATTCGCGTTCACGACAAACTGCGCGATCACGCTGCCCTGAATGCGCGCGGCCGCCAGTGCGATGCCAGCGAAGGCGATGAGGTGGAAGACAGGATGGGTGGGGCGCGGCGCACGCATGGCGAGAATCCTCCGTTCGAGGTGGGAGTTGGATGCGGCCAGCACGGGAGCGAGGCGCGTCATGGACTGACGATGCGCGATGAGCATCAGCAGCTTGCCGTAGCGGTCGATGCTGGCGCCTGAGCTGAGCACGCGGGCGTCGCAGTCCTCTTCCAGCGCCAGATGCAACCGGCGCGTGATCCACCAGAGGGCCGGGTTCCATGGAAAGAGCGCCGTGGCCAGCGCGGCGCCCAGCATCGTCCGGGGATCGCGCGCGCGGCAGTGCTCCTGCTCGTGATGCAGAACACACGCTCGGAGCGGTTCGTCGGGGTCGAACAGCCAGCGGGGGACGATGATCCGCGGATGACGCACGCCAATCGCCGCTGGTCCGAGCGCTGCAGTCACCAGCACGGGCACGCCATCCAGAGTCTGATCGTCCGCGCGCAGCCGGGCATGTGCGAGCGGCGCAAGCACTGAATACCGCGGCCGTCAGCATCCATGAGGCGATCACGGCGCACCTCGTTTCTTGCGCGGTCGCTCGCTGATGCGCCGCGCGAGGCGGCGCAGGTCGGACGCAGTCACGTCGTGATCGGCGACGAGGCGGGCGAGGAGCTGTTCGGCTGACCCCTGGAAGAGCGAGGTGACGAGTCGCCTGAGCGCGGTTTGTTGCGCAGCCCGCTGTTCCACCGTCGGGACGTAGCGATGCGCCTTGCCTTCCTCCTGGTGCGCGAGAAGGCCCTTTGTCTCGAGGTTGCGGAGGATGGTGAGCCCGGTGGTGTAGGCGAGCCGAACGGGGAGGCGCTCGCGGACTTCGCCCAATTGGAACAAGATAGATAGCTAGCTATATTCATCCTCCATGCCGCACCGCCGCTCCGCCAGACGCTCCGCCCTCGAACATACCTTTCTCACCGCACTCGGCCCCATTCGCCAGAGCGTGCGCCGCATCATGGATCGCGAGCTCGGCCGCCTCGGCCTCTCCATCGCGCAGGCCGCGCCGCTCGCCATCATCGAGCATCACGATGGCATCCGGCAGGGCGAGCTCGCCGAACGCCTCGATATCGAAGGGCCGACGCTCATCCGCACGCTCACGCAGCTCGAAGCCCTGGGTCTCGTGGATCGACAGCCCGATCCGGCCGATCAGCGCGCGCGCACGCTGCATCTGACGGCCAGCGGCGGCGCACTGGCGAGCCGGCTGCGGCCGCTGCTCGACGCGGTGCGCGCGCGTCTGCTGGCCGATGTCAGCGATGCGGACCTGGCCGTGTGCGCGCGTGTGTTCGATTCGCTGCGTGCGGCGGTGGCGCGCGACGAGGCGCGCGGCGCGGCGGAGAGCCATGTCTGACGCCACCGCCGTTCTCGAACTCCCGGCGGATGAGGAACCAACCGCGATCCTGGCCCGCATCGATGTGCCCGTGCACCGCGGCGCAGAACACAAGTACATCATCGCGTTCGCCGTCGTGCTCGCGGCGCTGATGCAGGTCATCGACAGCTCGATCGTGAACGTCGCCCTGCCCGACATGATGGGAAATCTCGGCGCGAGTCTGGACGAGATTGCCTGGGTGTCCACGGGCTACATCCTGGCCAGTGTCATCGTCATTCCACTCACGGGGTTTCTCGGCGATCTGTTCGGACGCAAGCGGTACTTCGTGGGCTCGATCATCGTGTTCACCACGGCGAGTTTCTTCTGCGGCGCCTCCCATTCACTGGGCATGCTCATCTTCTGGCGCGTCGTGCAGGGGGTGGGCGGCGGCGCGCTCATGACCGTGTCGCAGGCGGTGCTGTTCGAGTCGTTTCCCACCGAGGAAGCCGGCATGGCGATGGCGCTCTTTGGCCTGGGTGTGATGGTGGGACCGACCATTGGCCCGACGCTCGGCGGCTGGCTCACGGACAACTATGGCTGGCCATGGATCTTCTTCATCAATATCCCCATCGGCATCGTGGCGGCGGTCATGATCGCGGGCTACGTCCGGGATCCCGCGCACCAGAAACGCCCGCACCGCATTGACTACATGGGCATTGCGCTGCTCATTGCCAGCGTCAGCGCCGTGCAGTACGTGCTGGAACATGGCGAGCGCGACGACTGGTTTGCGTCCGGTTTCATCACCACGCTGGTGGTGATTGGCGTGGTGGGTGGGGCCCTGCTCATCTGGCGCGAACTCACCACGGAGCACCCGGCGATCGATGTCCGGGTGCTGCGCCACCGGCAGATGTGGGTCGGCACGGTGCTGGGCGTCGTAATGGGCATCGGGCTCTATGCGATGTCGTTCACCCTGCCGGTATTCCTGCAGGCCAACCTGCGCATGACTGCCGAGCAGACCGGGATCGTGCTGTTGCCGGGCGCGATCGCGACCGCGCTCTCGATGCTGGTGGCCGGGCGGCTCAGCAACCGCGTGGACGCACGGCTGCTCATCACGATTGGCGTGCTGATCTTCGCCATGGCGGCGTGGCAGCTGTCGCGCATGACCGGCCAGAGCGGCGCCCCGGATTTCTTCTGGCCGCTGATCAATCGCGGTGTCGGTCTCGGTCTGATGTTCGTGCCACTCACCACGATCACGCTGGCGGAGCTGGACCCGCGCGAGCTCGCGCAGGGTACCGGCCTCTATAACTTCTTCAGGCAACTGGGCGGCTCGTTCGGCATCGCGGGAATTTCCACGCTGCTCATCCGCTTCACGGCGGAGAACCGCGCCAATCTCGTCGCGCATGTGACCGCATCGGATCCCGCCACGGTGTCCCGCCTGCAGATGCTCGCGCGCGGCCTGATGGCGAAGGGCACCGACTTCTGGAGCGCGCAGCGCCAGGCGTTGGCACTCATGGATCAGCAGCTCATGGGGCAGGCGAGCGTCATCGCGTACAGCCGCGTGTACGTACTCAGCGCGCTCATCATTCTGCTCCTGATCCCGCTGCTGCTGCTGGTCCGGACGACGCAAGGCGCCGAGGGTGCGCCTGCCATGCTGGAATGACGGCGCCGTGACGGAGGTCACATCTTGAATGGTCAACGGCCCGCTTCTTGCCAAGCACAACACCTGCTTGACCGGGTCACGTGTCTCGGGGGAGTACACGAGATTCATTATGGATGGGTGGATGAGCGGACCGTTCGCGCAGGCATCGCCTGAATGAGCGGGAGGACGGAGGGGCCGGCACATTGGCCCCTCCGTTCTTGTTGCCGGGTGGGGCGCCCTGGTATCCGCGACGCGATCAGAGCAGCGCGTGCCGCGCCGGAGCACCCTGCTCCTCGTCATCCCGGCGTCCGAGGAACTCGCCAATCGGCGCGAGCGACTCGATATGATCGCAGAGGATCTTCATCGTGGCGAGCAGGGGCACTGCGACGAACGCGCCGAGGATTCCCCAGATGGAATACCAGAACGCGATCCCCGCGAAGATGGCGACGGGATTGAGTGTCTGGCGGCGTCCGTGGGCCAGCGGCGACACGATGTTCGCCTGGATCAGGTTGAGGGCCAGGAATGCACCGGGGAGCGCCAGCGCGTGTCCCAGTCCTTTGAAGGTCGTAAGCCCCACGACCAGCAGCAGGATGATCATGACGCCCGCTCCCACGTACGGCATGAATTCGAGCAGCGCGGCCAGCACGCCCCAGAGCAGCGGCGTCGGGGCGCCCAGCAGCCACAGGATGCCGGCCAGCACGGCGCCCTCGCACACGTTGATGATCGTGATCGTCACGAGGTAGGCGGAGACGCTGGACTCGATACCGCGTGCAATCGCGACGGCTTTCTTCTTGTCTCTCAGGTGGGGCAGCATCTTCACCAGCTTCTCGAGAAAGAGGTCGCCGGCCGCGAGCAGGAAGTAAAGCAGGATGACGACCTCCAGCACGGCCGTGATGCCGCTCGCCGTCGACCCGAATGCGCGGGCGATGAAGCTCGGACCGCGGACGACGACTTCCTGCGCCTTCGTCTCATTCAAGTCGGTGGCGTGCTCCATTTGCTGCGCGGTCCTGGTCACTCGCTGCACGGACTTGCGAACCACCGCGAGCTTTCTGGAGGCGTCCTTGAGTGTCTCGGGAGCGTTCGCGATCCAGTCGTGCGCCGGTCCGGAAACCGCGTACCCCGCGGCCCCAAGCGAAGCGAGCAGCAGGATCATGACGATAGCCGCGCCCAGGGGCGCCGTGATGTGGACGCGCGTGAGCGACCGGATGACGGGTCCCAGGAGAAACTTGAGGAGTATGGCGAGCGTGAAGGGGAGCAGCAGGGCGCGCCCGAAGTAGAGCGTGTAGGCGATGGCCAGCACGACGAGAACGGTGATGCCGACTGTCTGCGTTGCTCGACTCTGCAGGGCGCTCTGGGTGTGCTCGATGTCGGGCGGAGGCGGCTCGTCGGTCCCGGGCGCTCCCGGCGGCGGCCCGACGCCCGTCGCGTCTCCCTGCTCCTGGCTGTTCTCGTCAGGTGTCATGAGCGATCCGGTATGACTTTCGCTTCGTGAGTCTCGTGAACGAACGCGTGGGGAGTTGTCTCCCTTTCACATGAGCAAGAGGAGAGCCATGCCAACCACGGCAGCGACCGCACGCCCCAGCCACCAGGCGCCGATCTTCCGCCGCTTCGCGCAAAGCACCGCGAAGGCGGTGGGGTCATCCGCCGCGTTCATCGGCGCCGTGAGCATCGTGATTGCCTGGGCCGCACTGGGACCGATGTTCAAGTATTCGGATACCTGGCAGCTGGTGATCAACACGGGCACCACCATTATCACGTTCCTGGTCGTGTTTCTCATTCAGAACACGCAGAACCGGGAAGGACAGGCGCTGCAGCTCAAGCTGGATGAGTTGCTGCGTGCCGTGACGACGGCGCGCACGGGCCTCGTCGGCCTCGAGCAGCTGTCCGATGACGAGCTCGCCCGCCTGCAGGAGCAGTTTCTTCGCCTGCGCGATATGCATGAACAACGGGAGAAGGACAACACGGGCGCGCCTCACGATTAGCAAATCATCGGCATCCAGCCGCGATGAACATATGCGAGAGCACGCGCCGAATCAGCTGCGCATGGCGCGATGGGCATGATACCTGCGCATGGGGATAGCGTAAGACTCGTGCGCCCGCAGCGTGCCTCGCATGCTGGTCCGGGCGCGTTCCGAATCGCAGGAGGAAGATCATGAATCGCACCGCACTGCGCGCGGGCACGATGGCCGCCGCGATGGCGAGCGCCGTGGCGCTCGCCGCTTGCAACTCGAATTCGCGAACGACGCGCGCCGCGGATACGACGCCAGCAGCCGCGTCCGGATATGGCGCGCCGGCCAATACCACATCGGCCGCCGGAGCGCTTGCGGGAACCAACGGTCCGGATACGACCACGGCGAACGGGTCGCACACGGACTGGACACCAACCGACATCCTCGCCTACCTGAGCGCGGCAAGCAGTGGCGAGGCGACCATGGCGAAACTGGCGGAGAGCCGGGCGACCAACGCGCAGGTGAAGGCGTTTGCGCGGAAGGTAGCCACGGAGCAGACCGCGTTCCTGCACAAGACCAGGGAGTTGGCGTCGCAGTTGAAGCTCAACGTGGCCAGCGCCACGAACTCCGACATCCAGGATCGCGCCCAGAACGCGAAGAATCGGGTCAACGACCTGCGGAACGCCAAGGCCGGCACGGACTGGGATCAGAATTTCATGAATGATCAGATCGATGCGCACCAGGACCTGATCAGCAAGCTGGAGGACTTCAACAAGGCGGCGATGGACAGCTCGCTGCAGTCCGCGCTGCAGCACGTTGCCACGCAGCAGAAGGCGCAGTTGCAGGCCGCGCAGGATCTCAAGAACAAGCTGGGGTCCTGAGGCCCATGGGACGCCCAGAAGACTGGAGAGGCAGCGATGCAGCCCCGGTGAACGGGCACTCCGGGCGGAAGGTCGTCACGGTGGGTGAGCATCTCCATGTGGCCAACTGCATGGAACTCGAACGGCGCGTGCTCGATGAGCTCGCCACGGGCGAGCGATATGTGGAGCTCGACTTCGGCGCCACGAAGTTGGTGGATACCGCTGCGCTTGGCACACTGGTCATGCTCCACCGTACTGCGCGCTCCATTGGGGGAGTCATGAAGCTGACGAACCTGAACACCGTCATGCGACAGCTCCTGAGAACTACGAAGCTGGACACGATGTTCGACCTGGTGGAGGGAGCGAGCCAGGTGCAGGGTCCGGGAGCCGGGAGGTGATGCGGCTCCCGCACCCCATACGTCCCCTTCAGCCGCCCTTCCGCGCGCCGCGTACGCTCTGGGCATGCTGCCGCTCGTCGGGAACAACGCCAAGGGCGGTTGCCAGATCGATCTGGTGATCCTGCTCCTGGCGCACGATGCCGCGCAGCGTTTCGGCGAGCGCCACCTCGCCCAGCGCTTCCGCCTGTCGGATGCGTTCCCGGTAATTGCGTATCGTGTCATCTTCGGCCTCCAGATCGAGGCGCAGCATGTCCTCGTTCTTCTCCGAGACCTGAACCGGCTTGGGTTCGTGCACCGGATAGGCGCCCAGATAATCGAGCTGTCGTGCTACAGCCAGCGCGTGATCCAGCTCCTGATGCGCATGCACGGCCAGTTGCCCCGCAATGCTCATGTAGCGCGCCGTATTGAGGACCTGGCTGAAGATCACGTACTGAATGATGGCCTTGTATTCGCGCGCCAGGTCCTCCTGCAGTCCCCTGATGAGCGCATCCCGGTCGGCGCCGGGCGTGCTGCTCCCCCCGGCGGGTGCGCCTTTGGTCTTTGCCATCGTACCTCCAGTCTCCATGTGGTAGCGACGCCGTGCCGCGCCGCGTGCGCCCGCGCACGCGGCGGTTCGCGCAGCCTGTTGCCGTGTCATGCAACACTGAGGCCGTACAGTTGACCTGCTCAGCTCGGGCGGGCATGACCCATGCGTTGATCGCCTGTGCGTGCGGCAATCATTTCCGTGCACGCCATCCGATTCAACTGGACCCCAGTGGAGGCGCCCAATGTTCGTCACGATCGCGGTCATCCTCTTCATCCTGTGGCTGCTCGGCTTCGTGGTGTTTCACGTCACCACCGGTCTCATTCACATCCTGCTGATCCTCGCGATCATCGCCGTCATCTGGCATTTCGTGGCAGGCCGGCGCACGACGGCGTAACACAGGCGTGGAACAGCGGCAGCTCCGGTGAGAACCGGATTTGCACGCGGGCGCAGCAAACAGCAGCCAGGAGGAACCATGATGCATCGTCGAGTGATGCTCGCCGTGGCGGCACTCGTGTCGCTGTCGGCGTGCAGCCTCTTTCACCACAATGCGCCACCCGTGCAGTTGAGCCAGGGGGATGTCGCGCTGCACTCAACCTGGCACGCGACGCTGAGCTCACCCTCGGATCTGTCCGGGGCCATGCAGGTCAACGGCCGGGCCTCTATGGCGCCAGGCGCGAACGATGCACAGACGAGGGTATCGCTCACGCTGAGCAACGCCACGCCGGGCGGTGTGCATCCGTGGGAAGTCCATCATGGCCAGTGCCAGACGGATGCGGGCATTATCGGGCAGGCGAACGCGTACCCGCCCATCAAGATTGCCAATGACGGCACCGGCTCGGCATCCGCGACACTGCCAATGACCCTGCCGGACTCCGGCAGCTACTTCGTCGCCGTTCGCGCATCCACCGCGAATCCGGACCTCGTGGTGGCGTGCGGCAATTTCGCGGCGCCGACGCGGTGAATCGGAAGTGCGGCAGGAAACGCCGATGGGATGACAGTGGTGTGAATGTTGCTTGATGGGCGCGAGAGTGGTCGTCGTCGCTACCCCTCTTCGGGAGGACTTGCATGTACATCATCTGGTGGATCATCGTCGGCCTGATCGCGGGCTGGGCAACCGGCAAGATCATGCGCGGCACGGGCTACGGCGTGATCATGGACATCGTGGTAGGCATCATTGGTGCACTGATCGGTGGCTTCATCATGCGCGCCCTCGGCTTTGCCAGCCGGGGAGGACTCATCTACACGATACTCATCGCCATTCTGGGCGCGATCATTCTCACCTGGATCGTGCGTCTGGTCACGGGCACGCGTACGCGCGAAGCGACCCGCCTCTGACGCCTCCGGGCCGGACGAGAAAACAATGGAGGGGACACCGGCCACGGTGTCTCCTCCATTGTCGTCTCGGGCCCGTCGGAATCCGGTGTTCGGGGCCGAGACTGACTGGCTCAGCGAGATGCCACCGTGGTCCGTGCCCAGGGGATGATGTCCAGGCGCGCGAAGGGAATCGGCTGGCCGGTTCGCTCGTCGCGGCCGTACGCGTCGGGGTTGTTGTACAGACGGTCGAGCGCCGCATCGATCTCCGTGAGCTCGGCGGTCGCCCGTTCGGCGTTGATCACGTCGAGCTCCTGGAACTGGGATTCGGTGCCGCGATCCACTCGCGTTGGGGCAATGTCGCCCGCGGCCTCGCTCGGCGTCTCGCGTTCCGTCGCCAGTTCCTGGCGCTCCAGTACGGCGACGACCCGCGCACGTTCTTCGAGAAGCCGCTGCTCGAGATGGCGGAGCTGCTGTCTTGTCAGTGTCATGGCGGAATGGAGTCGTGCACTTAGTGCGGTTTCATGTTGGCCTGTGTGCACCGTCACATATCTGCAAGAGTCGGCCCGGGATTCCGGGCGCCGTGCAGGAACGCGTGCGGCGAAGCGCGCACAAGGCGGCGCGAAGGCCCCGCGCCCCGAGGGGATGATGGGCACGCTATCTGCATTTCTTCGAGGAGCGCATGCCGGCTTCATGCCGTCGGAACGACGCCAGCCGGTGCGCACCCAACAGTGCGGGACAGAGAGTGCAGTCGGCGAGCGCCGATAGAGAACGGGATTGTCACAACGTGCATGATTCACATCATGCGTCTCAGGAGGAAAATCATGCGAAGTCATCTCGCCTGTTTCGGGGCGATGCTGCTTGTACCAGCGTTTGTGTTCGCCCAGCAACCTCCCCCGACTCCACAGGACACGACGCCGCGGAGCGCGACGTCGCGCGACACGACAAGCGACACGCTGCAGGTCCAGCGCAGCGAAGGCCGTCTGGCCAGGCCCAGTCGGCGGCATCGCGCGGGCAACATGGGGCTGACCTCCGATCAGGTGATCCAGCTCCAGCAAGCGCTCACGCAGAATGGCTGCGATGCCGGTACCGCCGACGGCGTCATGGGACCCAGGACGCGCCAGGCCATCCGGTGCATTCGGCAGAAAGACAACATCACGACGCCGGGTCTGAACCCGGTGCTGGCGGCGCTGAATCTTGCTTTCACGGTGCCGGGCAGTGGAGAATCGGGGAAGAATCCGCAGCCGGCACAGCGGGACACGAGCACGTATCAGCAGCGTGATACGACAACCACGCCGCCGGACACGACGACACCGCCGGACACCACCATGCGGCCTGATACCACGATGCCGATGCCGCGGCGGGACACGACCACGCCGCCCGACACCGCGACGCATCGTGATACGAGCGTCGTGCCGGATACCAGCACGACCTATCGCGACACGAGCATGCAGCGTGATACGACCATGCGACCGCTGCGTCCGGACACCAATCGGACGACGCGGGATACGAGCGTGCAGCGCGACACCAGCCGGATCCATCCCGACACGAGCCTGATGCGTCCGGACACGAGCATGCACAGCGACAGCATCAGGCCGCGGCCTGATACGAGTCGTACGCACCGGCCCTGACGCACCACGGGCCAGTCTCGCGGGGCCGGATCACCACTGAGTACGCGCAGGATCAGGTGACTCCGGCAGAAGAATCCCGGTCGCGGCAAGTGCGCGGCCGGGATTCTTCACGTTCGCTCGAAGTGTGCGGCCCGACCATACGCGAACTGGCCGCGGCTGTTCAACGCTGCCGGCGTTTGCTCTGCCGGCCCAATTCGTCTGCGGGCTCTCCAATCGCCGCGTCCTCGCCGGCGCTTCGGGCTCGAGACGCGCGCAGCTCCGGTTCACTCGTCGATCTCTGTGTGCGCCGTGTCGCGGTGCTTGCGACGTCACGCGAGAGTGGCTGTGATCCGGCCTTGAGGTTCACGCTGTGCACCGCCAGATCGGTGAGCAGCTGGTCCGCCTGCCGCTCCTCGTCGAGCGTCTGCTGCAGCAGTTGCGCCTGCGCGTCCTGGCCGAGCAGTTGCGCATACGTGCGCACGGTTCCGTAGGCCGCCATTTCGTAGTGTTCCACCTTTTGCGCCTTCGCGATGATTCCGGCATCGAGCACTTCAGGTGACGGATCCTTCTTGATGAACTTGTTGGCCTCGTCCAGCAGCCCATCCAGGCCGATGGATTTCTTCCCGTCAGGCTTCTCGTTGAGCTGCTCGAAGATGCGATTGAGGCGGGTCACATGGCCTTCGGTCTGCCGCTGGTGCGTGGCGAGCGCGTTCTTCAAATCGGGGTGCGATGCGGAGCCGATCAGTTTGGGCAGTGCGTCGAGGATTTGCTGCTCGGCGCTGTAGAGATTCCCCAGTTCCGCGACGTAGAGCTGTTGCAATGTCTGGAGTTCCATGATGCTCTCCTTCCTTCGGGGATGCGGCGCTGGCGTTGGCCTCCGGGCGCGCCGCGTGCGTGGAAGGGTGCGCAGCAACATTGAGGCCCCAGGGCGCTCGGAGGACGTGCCATTGGACGGTGCGACGGGAGATCAATGGATGCGGCGTGCGGCCACGATCATCTGCGATGATTCGTGCGCGTCCCACGGTGTACGCGCGTAACTCCCCCAGAGGGCCGCAAGCTGCAACCTGTTTCGGGCGAGCCGGCTCCTGACCTCGGCGAGGGTCCACGCACGAGCCTGGAAGGTGGCGCGCGCCGCGAGCGCCGTGTCCATCGCGTACTCGTAGCGCGCCTCGCAAAGCCCCGGCCGTCCCAGGCTGCGCCAGCATTCGGTGATGCGCAACGTGCGTCCATCGACTGGCCCCGCGTCTCTGGCGACGGAATGGCCATGGCGGGATGCCATGCGCCGCCGGATCCGTGGTGGGAACCAGAGGGCATCGAGTATCAGGTAGCCGCCGGCCCGCAGCGCCCGCGCGGCGGCGTGCAGCGCCAGCTCGCGATCATGCCCGCGCGTCAGATGGCTGAACGGATCATTCGCCGCCACCACCAGGTCGAACGCACGTACGAAAGAAACGTCACGCATGTCGCCGACGATGAAATGGATGTTCTCGCGGCCGGCAAGCGAACGACGCGCGATCCGAAGCATGTCGCGCGACAGGTCGAGCGCGACGAGGCGCGAGCACGATGCGGCGAGCGGCTCGGTGATGCGCCCGGCGCCCGCGCCCAGCTCCAGGATGCGCGCCGGTGCAAGTTCGCGTACGATGATGCGCCAGAAATCCACGTCACCACGCGCGGCGACTTCGTGCGAATAGAACGGTGCGATGGTGTGGTAGTAGCGTTCCACGCCGCGTCGCCCACGGTCGCAGCGCGCGTGCCGATCAGGCGCTCTCGGCGACGGCACGGCGGTAGAGCGCTTCATGGGCCACGATCGTGGTCGCGATGCTGAATCGGTCCGCTATCCATGCGCGACAGGCGGCGCGATCGAGGTCCGCCGCCACTGGAATGGCCTGCGCGAACGCGATCTCGTCGTTGGGTGCGACGAGCACGCCGGTCCGCCCATTCGCAACCACGTCGTGCAGCCCACCGCGATCGAAGGCAACGACGGGGCTGCCCGCAGCCTGTGCTTCCACAGCGGCGAGGCCGAAGGGTTCTTCCCACAGGGATGGCACGAGCGTAGCCGTCGCGGTCGCCATGAGCTGGTGCACAACGTGGCGCGGACGTGCTCCAATCCAGGTCGCGGGCGCATCGAGTGGCTCGTTCACGCTCCACTCGGGGTTGCACCACGCGAATGGGAGCACCTGCTCGTCCGTGTACGCCGCGTCGTAGGCCGCGCCCACGAGCAGCAGCGGATAGCCGGATCTTCGCGCCGCACCAATGGCCACGGCCGCGCCTTTTTCCGGCGCAAGACGTCCCGCGAACAGGAGGTACCCGTGCGGCGTGGCGCCAAAGGGGATGCCAGCCAGATCCACGCCATTGGGAATCACGTGCATCACGTCCACACCGTGCGCGCGCCATGCGCGGCGTGAGCTCTCGGAGACGGCGATGAGGAACACGCGCGGCTGTCGCATCGCGCGGACGGCGGCGTGCACCACGTCGGCGCGCAACGGCGGCAAATGCAACGTGTGAAGCACGGGGCGGGGGATGTCCGCGAGGGTGTCAAAGGCGGGCGCATCGAAAGCATGGGCGTGCACGACATCAACCTCGGCGCAGTGCTGTTCGAGCCAGCCGCGGGCGGCACGGAATGCGTCGTGCTGCGCCAGCGTGGCCCGCTGAGTCGTCGCGCTCGCGGACGTGAGCAGTCGTTCGTCGCGCAGCGGCGCCGCGTCAATGCCCAGGTCGGGACAGCAGACGCCGGTTACGCTGGAGCCGCGAGCGGCGAGGAGCGTGACCTGGTGCCCGGCAGCCACCAGGCCCCGCGCCAGATCCGCGAGGAACGCCTGTGCCCCGCCCAGGGGCGCGTCACTGTCCGTGATGGGCGCAATCATTGGAGCGACGAGGACAATGCCGAGTGTCGTCATGCGGCGTGATGCAAGGAACGGGGCGTCATCAATGTGGCAGGCCGGCCGCGCACGCTGGCCTGCTCGATATGCAAAAATGTGACCCGGCATGGCCCGGGGCACGGGCAATTGGAGACGGCACGGTACCTGCGTTTCTGCCATCCAGAGTGACGTGCACGCGTGCCGATGCTTGTCGCGGTGAGGCCGCGTCGCTTCATCACACTGGAGGAGACATGAGTGACCTGCTGAACGATTTTCCCAGGGTGGCGGTGGTCAGCCCCGGAGAGCAACTTCACGTGGCGAACGCCGCCGGCTTCAAGCACAAGGTGCTGGATCTGATCATGGAGGGTGAGCGGAATATCCTCGTCGATCTCGAAGATACCATATTCATCGACAGCACCGGCCTCGGCACGCTGGTGTCGCTGCTCCGACTCGTGCGCGGGCACGGTGGCGATCTGCGTCTCGCCAACCTCAACGATGACTTGCGTGACCTGTTCATGCTCACCAGACTGGAGACGGTGTTCGAAATTGGCCAGACGCGGGAACAGGCCTTCGTGCATTTCATGCTCTCAGGTCCCGCGGGGAAGATGACGGCGTAGCGCGACAGGGAGGACTCGCATGGCGACGATCTGGAACGGTTCGTTGACGTTCGGGCTGGTGTCCGTGCCAGTCTCGGTGAAGCGCGCGCTGGCCGACTCATCGTTGCGCTTCCGCCTGCTGCACGACCGGGACCACGCACCCATTGAGCTGGAACGTGTGTGCTCCGCGGATGGTGAGACTGTACCGTGGCGTCACGTCGTCAAGGGGTACGAGTACCGCAAGGGCGAATTCGTCGTGCTCACGGATGCGGATTTCCGCGAGGCCGCGCTGGCTGCGGTTCCCACCATCGAACTTGGCGAATTCGTTCCCGCGAGCGAGATCGATCCACGCTACTTCGACACCCCCTACTACCTCATGCCGCGCGAAGGGGGCGAGTCCGCGTACGTGCTGTTGCGCGAAGCCATCCGGAAAACGAAGACCGTCGGGATCGGGACGATCATTCTGAGACAGCGCGAACATGTTGCGGGCGTGACCGTGGCGGACGACGCTCTGGTGCTGGAAATCATGCGCTTCGAGCGCGATGTCCTGGAGCCGAGCGAATACGGGTTTCCGGCCACGGGACGGATGCGCTCGTCGGAGCTCGACATGGCCGAGGAGCTGATCCGCAGCTTGATGGCGCCGTTCAATCCGGGCCGCATTACCGATCGCTATCGCGCGAATGTCATGAAGCTCATCAAGGCCAGGATGAAGGGCACCGAACCGCGACTCACAGCACCGCGACCCGGTCGTCAGGACGCGCGCGTGATTGATCTCATGGAGCGATTGCAGCAGAGCCTGGCGAAGCGGGGAGCGGCGGGGCAGTCGATGCCGGCGCGGGGTCAGGGTACCGCGCGCTCCGGTTCGCGCAGATCCTCGCGCCAGACCAGGCGCTCCGCCTGACGCATGGCGCGCACGCGCAGCACGCGGCCACGCGCATCACTGGAGCGCTATCGCGCCAAGCGCGACTTCTCCAGAACCGCCGAACCACCAGGCGACGAATCCACAGCAAAGCCTGCTGCGGCCCGCACGCTGTCCTTTGTCGTGCAGAAGCACGCCGCAAGTCATGTCCACTTCGACCTCCGGTTGCAGTTCGGCAAGGTCATGAAGAGCTGGGCCGTGCCGAAGGGTCCAAGCACTGATCCCGCCGTGAAGCGGTTGGCCATGGAGGTCGAGGACCATCCGCTCGACTACAACAGCTTCGAAGGGACGATCCCCAAGGGGCAGTACGGCGGTGGCACCGTGATGCTCTGGGATCGGGGCACGTTCACGAGCGATCCGCCCGGTGGAGACGAGTCGGAAGCGCTTCAGCGCGGATATGCCGATGGCGATCTGAAGTTCATTCTGCACGGCGAGCGGCTGCGCGGCTCGTGGGTGCTCGTGCGGACGCGACGCGGCGCGCCGGAGCGTGCGCAATGGCTGCTGATCAAGCACAAGGATGGGGACGCGGCAAGCGGCACGGATGTCGTCAGCGAATTCACGACCTCGGTCGCCACGGGCCGGAGCATGGCGCAGATTGCCGGAGAGGACGCATCACATGAGCCGGACAAGAGCATTGAGCCCATGCTTGCGCGGGTCGCCGCGAGCGTCCCCACCGGGGACGGCTGGACATTCGAGCCCAAGTACGACGGCATCCGGATCCTCGCCTACGTCGCGCCGGGCGCGGTGCGGCTCGTGTCGCGCAATGATCGGGACAAGACCGAGCAGTTTCCCGAGATCGTCGCGGCGCTCGAGCCACTCGTCTCGCGTGGCAGGAAATCCCTGGTGCTCGACGGAGAGATCGTCGCCCTGAGCCACGATGCGCCGGCACGCTTCCAGGATCTGCAGTCGCGTGTGCACGTGAGCAATCGCCGTGACATCGAGCGGTTGAGTCACGAAGCGCCGGCGGCACTCATTGCCTTCGACCTGCTGGCGGACGGTGATGAGGTTCTGCTCGATGAGCCCTGGAGCGCACGACGCAAACGTCTCGAACGCCGCGTGAAGCGTCACGTGTCGTCAGGGCTGCGGCTGAGTGAATCAGAAGCGGGAGACGGAACCCGGATGCTACGCGCCGCGCGGCGCGATGGCTGGGAGGGGATCATCGCGAAGCGCATGGATTCCGCGTACGAACCGGGGATGCGCACGGGCGCATGGCGCAAGCTCAAGGTGGAGTTCAGCCAGGAGTTGGTCGTGGGCGGCTATACCGAACCGCGCCGATCGCGCGAGCATCTGGGCGCGCTCCTCCTGGGCTATTACGAAGACGGCCGTCTCGTGTACGCCGGGCACACCGGCACCGGCTTCGACCGCGCCGAGCTCGCAGCGCTGCATGCACGACTCGCGAAGCTGGAGCGTGCGACATCGCCATTCGCGACCGCTCCCAGGGCGAACGAGCAAGTGCACTGGGTTCGGCCGAGCACGGTGGTAGAGGTCAAGTTCGATGAATGGACGAAGGACGGACTGCTCCGCCAACCAGTGTACCTCGGTCTCCGGGACGACAAGCCCGCTCGCACGGTGACGCGCGAACCCGCGAGCGTGCAGCGACGGAGATCGCGGTGAACTTCCTGGACGCGCTCGAGGAGCTCGAACGCCAGGGTGGGGAGGGTACGATCCCGCTGCCGGGCGGGAAGGCGCTCCGCCTGACGCATCTCGACAAGGTCTACTTTCCCGACGAGCGAATCACCAAGGGCGCGCTGCTGCGCTATTACGTGCAGGTCGCTCCGGTTCTGCTGCCCGTCATGCAGGATCGTCCCCTGGTGCTGCACCGGTTTCCGAATGGGATCAGTGACCAGGGCTTCTACCAGCAGAAGGCGCCGGATGATGCGCCCAACGTGGTTCGCAGAGCGCAGGTGGAGGTTGAGGGCGGAACGCGCGAAACGCGCGTCATTGGCGGCGATCTACCCACGCTGCTCTGGTGCGTGCAGAACGGTGTGCTCTCGGTGGACCCGTGGCTCTCGCGCATCACGACGCTCGATGCGGCCGACTACGCCGTGCTCGATCTCGACCCCGGGCCACGAGCGCCGTTCGCTCGCGTGGTGGCTGTGGCTCGCTGCATCCATGACGTGCTGAGTGAACTCGAGCTGCATGGCGCCGTCAAGACGTCGGGCGCGTCGGGCATGCACATCTTCCTGCCGCTGCCCGGGAAGACATCGTTCGAGTCGGCGGGGCTGCTCGCGGAGACGATCGCGGCGACGGTGGTGGAGCGAATGCCGAAAGAGGCTACGCTGGAACGCGCGATCAAGGCGCGGGGCGCGAGCAGGGTCTACGTCGACTGCCTGCAGAACGGGCGCGGCAAGTCCGTGGCGAGCGCCTACGCGGTTCGTGCCAGGCCCGGTGCGCCCGTATCCACGCCGCTGGAGTGGGCCGAACTCGAGGGGCCGGTGGATCCGCGGGCGTTCACGCGCGATGTGGTGCTGCAGCGCATCGCACGAGAGGGGGATCTGTGGGCGAAGGCCATGGCGCGACCCAATCGGCTCGCCGCACTGGCCAGGCCCAGGCGCGCGCGCAGCGGCCGGTAGGGCGCGTCGCCGCCGGACATGGAGGGTCACCCGATATGCAGCCGGTAGTTTTCCGCTGTGACGCGAGCGCCGCAGGCATTCCGCTGCCCCACATCTGGGAGCATACCGTGGGGAGCGGACATGCCCCGCTCGCCCAGCGCGCCGATTATCGGATGCAGCTCGCCCGATGTCATCGGGAGCTGGGCTTTCGCCACGTCCGCTTTCACGGGCTCCTGTCGGACGGCATGGGGACGCTGGTGTGCGAGCGTGACGCGCTGGTCTATTCCTTCTTCAATGCTGATCAGATCTGGGACTGGTTGCTCTCGCTCGGCATGCGCCCGTTCGTGGAACTGAGCTTCATGCCGACGACACTCGCGTCCGGCGGCACAACCGTGTTCCACTACCAGGGCAACGTGACGCCACCGCGGCGCTACGCCGACTGGTTCACGTTGATCCAGTTGTTCGCGTCGCATTGCGTGGCGCGCTACGGCGCGGACGAAGTTCGGCAGTGGTTCTTCGAGGTCTGGAACGAGCCGAATCTGAACGCCTTCTGGACCGGCAGTCAGCAGGACTACTTCGAATTGTACCGGCAGACCGCCCTGGCGCTGAAGACCGTGGACGCGTCTCTGCGCGTGGGAGGGCCGGCCACGGCCGACAATGCGTGGATCGCCGAATTCCTGGACTTCGGCGAGGCGGAGGGCGTGCCGCCTGATTTCATCAGCACGCATCATTATCCCACCGATGCGTTCGGGAAGCCCGGTGACGACACGGAGAGCCAATTGGCGGATAGCACCCGCAGCGCGTTGCGCGACGAGGCGCGGAGAGTCCACGCACTCGCGCGTGGTCGTCCCGTGTACTACACGGAGTGGAACACCTCATCCAATTCGCGCGATCCGTTGCATGATGAGCCCTACGCGGCCGCCGTGATCGTCAAGACCATGCTGGAGGCCACCGGGCTTGCTGCCGGGTACAGCTTCTGGACGTTCAGCGACATCTTCGAAGAGAACTACTTTTCTTCCGTGCCATTTCATGGCGGGTTCGGACTCCTGGACATCTACGGGATCGCGAAGCCGTCGTATCGTGCATTTGAGGTGTTGCATCAGCTCGGCACAGAACTGATCGCCTCGATGAGCAACGTGCATTCCACCGTGGATGGCTGGGCCATTCGCGGGCCCGCGGAGCAGGGACTGACCGTCGTGCTCACCAATCATGCGCTGCCCCGGCACCCGATCAGCACCGAGCGCGTGTGCGTGCACATTGATCGTGTGGCACCGCCCCATGCGCTGACGGTGCGGCGCATTGACGCGAGTCAGGCCAACCCCAAGTCGGCCTGGCTCGCCATGGGCGCACCAGCGTACCCGTCGCCGCGACAGGTCGAGGCCTTGCATGCGGCATCCGACCTCGTGTGGGAACCACTCGACGCACAGTGCGAGGGTCACACGCTGCATGTGGAGCTCGACCTGCCTCCTCACGCGGTAGCGGCGGTGACGCTCCAGGCCGGTCCGGCTCGCGACGGTCCGGCATGAGTGAACGCGCGCCGGTTGCGGCCGGCCATGCGCTCCTGCTGGACGACCTCGAGCAGTCCGCCTTCGCGTACTTTCGTCACGAGGTGAACGCCCAGAACGGGCTCGTGCGCGACAACACCGACGCGTCCGCTCCAGCCTCCATCGCGGGAACCGGCTTTGCGTTGAGCAGCTATGCGCTCGCCGTGGAGCGCGGCTTCATGCCACGACGGGAAGCGGTGGCGCGCACGCGCGTGGCGCTGAGATTCCTCTGGAACGCACCGCAGAGCGATGCGCCGGACGCGACGGGCGCACACGGCTTCTTCTATCACTTTCTCGACATGGAGAGCGGCCGGCGCGTCTGGCACTGCGAACTCTCGACAATTGATTCAGCCATCGCGCTGGCTGGGGTGCTGGCGGCGGCCGCGTACTTCGATCGCAACAGCGACGCGGAGACGGAAATCCGGACGCTGGGCGACGCCATTTACCGCCGAGCCGACTGGACGTGGGCGCTCGACGGTGGACGTGAGGTATCGCTCGGCTGGCGACCGGAGCGCGGCTTCATTCCCTATCGCTGGCAGGGATACTCCGAGGCGCTCCTGCTCTACGTGCTGGGGCTGGGTTCGCCGACGCATCCGCTGCCGCGCGCAAGCTACACGCAATGGGCTGCCTCGTACCGATGGATGACGCTCTATGGCATCGAATATCTGTACGCCGGTCCGCTCTTTATCCATCAGCTCAGTCACGTGTGGATTGATCTGCGCGGGATTCGCGACGCATACATGCGGCGCAAGGGCAGCGACTACTTCGAGAACAGCCGGCGCGCCACGTACGTGCAACACGAGTACGGGCGCCGCAACCCGCGGCGCTTTGACGGCTACAGCGACGTCTGGTGGGGCGTGACGGCCAGCGATGGACCAGGCCGCACGACGCAACGCGTGCGTGGGCGCTCACGGCGCTTCTACGGCTACCGTGCGCGCGGCGCCCCGTTCGGCCTTGACGACGGCACGCTCTCGCCCTGGGCGGTTGCGGCCTCGATCCCATTCGCGCCGGAAATCGTGATTCCCAGCCTCATCAAGGTCAACGCAACGTACCCGGGCCCGCGGCGAAAGTACGGGTACATGTGCAGTGTGAACTTCACCTTTCGCACGGCGCACGAAGAGCCGGGCTGGATCTCGCCGCGTGACTACGCGATCAATCAGGGTCCCGTCGGCCTCATGGTCGAGAACTATCGGTCCGGACTGATCTGGACATTGATGCGCCGCTGTCCACATGTCGTTCGGGGACTGCGGCGCGCGGGATTCGACGGAGGCTGGCTCGATGAAACGGAGTCCGACCATCGCTAGCCAGTCGGCAGTGGCGAAGCGGTACGCGATGCGCTGCTTATTCGCGCTTGCCTGCGCCTCGTCTCCGACTGCGAATCCGTGCCGCCGTGCGTGCCGCGAGCGCCGAAATCGTGAGTGCGGGATTGGCGGACCCCTGCGTGGGGAGCACGCTTCCGTCGCAGATGAAGAGATTGGGTACGTCCCAGCTCCGGCACCATTGGTCCACGACGGAGTCTGACGGAGAGCACCCCATGCGGCACGTTCCCACCAGGTGGGCATAGCGGTTCACCGCGTGTGTTTCCTCGGCGCCCGCAGCCATGAGTACCTCGCGCGCCTTCGCGATACCGGCATGCATCATCCGCCGGTCATTCGCGGACAGGCTGAATCGGGCGTATGGAACCGGTATGCCGTAGTGATCGGTCGCCGAGGGATGAATGGTGACCGAGTTCTGCTCACTCGGGAGGATCTCGCCGAGCACGCCAATGGCGGCATAGTGGTTGTAGGCCTGCATGGCCGCGAGCAGCTCCACGCCAAAGGAGCCCGCCTCTTCCGCGATGAGGTGCGCCATCGCGATGGGAAGCGGGGACACGGTCTGCAGCGCGTAGCCACGCACGAAGTCGTTGCGTGGATCGGTTTCGTAGAACTCCTCCGTGCACGCGCATGCCGGCGGAGCCTTGTACTGCCGGATCATCTTCGCGAATCGTCCCCACACCACGGGACCGGCCTGCGCCATGAGGAACTTGCCTACCAGTCCGCTGGAATTGGCCAGTCCGTGCGGAAACCGGCTCGATGTGGAATTGAGCAGCAGCCGTGGCGTCTCGATGGCGTACCCCGCCACGATCACCGCCCGCGCGTGTTGCTCCTCGGCCACCAGCCGCCCATTCTCGAGCGTGCGATAGTAGCGCACGCCGGTCACACGCCCCGCGCGGTCCAGCGGAAGCTCGTGGGCCATGGAACCTGTGCGGATTTCCGCACCGTGCGCAACGGCGTCGGGAAGGTGGCTGACGAGCATGCTGCTCTTGGCGCCCACCTTGCACCCGAGCAGGCAGAAGCCACGCATGATGCAGTGGGGGCGCTTACCCACGCGTCCGGCAGGAATCGCCACGGGACCGCCGGCGACAACCGGGATGCCGAGCCTGGTACATCCCGCAATGAGCTGCTGGCCGGCGGTGCCGGCTTGCAGCGCACCGTATGGATATCCATGGATCTTGCCCCAGGGAAAGCGGGCCGGCCCCGTGACGGGGTACTCGCGCTCCATCTGCTCGTAGTACGGCTCCAGTTGCTCGTAGCGCAGCGGCCAGTCCGCGGCCACCCCGTCCAGCGTGCGGACCTGGAAATCCGACGGATGCAGCCTCGGGCAGAAACCGGCGTAGTGTATGGTGCCGCCGCCCACGCCACGCCCGGAGTTGTTCGCGCCAAACTCCAGCGGATCGGTCCCGCCGGTGATTCGAAGATCGTTCCAGTAGAGCCGCGCCGAGCCGGCCTCGTCGGACACCATGTCCGATTCCGAATCGTGCCAGTTGCCAGCTTCCAGCGCGACGACAGTGAATCCGAAGCGCGCGAGACGCTGGGCGAGCACGCCGCCACCGGCGCCCGTGCCGATGATGCAGAAGTCCACCGTCTCGCGCGGCGAGTACTCACGCATCGCGGCGTCGAGGACCCAGTTCGACGACAGATGGACGTGCAACTGCTTCATGGCGCTCGCTCGCGCGCCTCCCATGGTTCCGGCGCGCCGTTGTTGAGTGCTGCATAGCCCCGGGGATACGCGGGGCCGCCAAAGCCGATCTCGTCCCACGCATAGGGATGCGCGTAGTACGTGCCGGTGATCTCCTGAATGGCCACGTGAATCCACCATCGCCGGGCCGGGAGCCGCTGCCATTCGCGTCCCGGCGGATGGCCATCGCGCACGGCGCGGAGCACGCTGTCCTGCTCCTCCGGAGGCAGCTCCGCGAAGGCGGCGCCGAACAACGCCGACGCGGTCTGATCCAGTCCGGCAAGTCCTCGTTCCCACGCAATCGCGTTGGGTGGCATGTCGTCGTACTGGAATCCCTCCGCCGCCGGCTCGTGGCAGCGCGCGTCAATCCACGGCGCGATCGGAATCCGCCGCGACAGCGGGCGGTGATGCTGGGGTACGATCCGGTCGCAGAGTGCCTCGAGGGTGTCGCGCTGCCGCGCGTCGAAATGACGAAACGGCGGTACGTTGTGGACGCGGTCGAGAATCACCTGGCGCGTGGCCTCGTCCCAGTGGCCACGCTGCGCCAGAATGTCGGAATCAGGATAGCGGTCGTGCAGCACGATCAGTACTTGCTGCGCCGCAGCAGGGCGGCAATGAGGCCGAGCATGCCTACCGACGAGAAGAGCAACGGCGCGAATGCCGGTGGTCCCTGCATGAGCTTGAACGGCAGGTTGCTCGCTCCGCCAGGCATGCGCTTGAGTCCTCGCAGGTGCAGGCCGAAGCCGAGCAGCCCATCCAGGAAGGTGATGGTGGATGCA
The DNA here is from genome assembly GCA_036393195.1 of Gemmatimonadaceae bacterium. GTDB lineage: Bacteria > Gemmatimonadota > Gemmatimonadetes > Gemmatimonadales > Gemmatimonadaceae > JADGGM01. The sequence continues at coordinate 32,430 of DASVWN010000015.1, forward strand.
ACCGGGAGCAGGCGATCGGCCACGCGTGTGCTCATAGCGGCGCCGAGTGCGGCGACTGCCATGGGTGGCGCTACGAGAACAGGGGTCCACATGAGCGGGTTGTTGAAGCTGCCGCGCAAGTGCTCGAACCAGGCTTCGCCGCCGGCGAGCGCCGCGAAGAGCGCGGTGGTCACGGCAAGACCGCGCTGAAGGCTGGCTGGCGCGGCACGGCGCGCCTGGCTGTGACGCCCATATGTCGCGGGCCGTCGTGCGTGCATCAGGCGCTCGAGGCGTCGCGTCGCAGTGCGGGACAGGGGAGGTGGCGCCCGGCGCAGGAGCCCGGTGAGCAGTCCGGTCACGCCCACCGTGCACGTGAGCAATGGCGCGAACACGGGCGGTCCCATTTCGATATTGTAGCGACCCAGTCGGAAGCCACCCGGCAGATTCCTGATGCCGCGAATGTGATAGCCGAAGCCGATGACGCCGTCTGCCAGTGAGACGACGGAAATCGCGGGAAGTAGACGGCGTGCCGCACGCTCGCTCACGACTGCCGCCACCGCCGCGAGCGCCATCGGCGGGGTGAGCCACACGGGAGTCCACATGAGCCAGTGCGAGAAGGCGCCGCGGCGGTGCTGGACGTACGTCTCGAAACCGCTCACGATGGCGGACACGCCCGTCACGACGGCCATGCTGCGCTGAAAGCGGCCCTGCCGGATTTCGCGCCTGGCGCGCGCGATGTCCTGGCGGGCGCGCTCGAGCCATGGCTCATCTTCGCGACCGGACAACTGCCGCAGAACTCGATAGGTGACGGGGTGTGCCATGGGACCTCCTGGTGAGGCGTGCAGGTTCAGCGCGCCGGGACTGAGACGATATTCTGATGCCGCTCGCCGGCTACCGTCCCGGCGCCAGGCGGAGCGCGGCGCGCCCGGGCGCGCCGCCGGCCGCGACCCACGAGCGAGCCCATTGCGAGGGCAAGCAGCGACCCGAGCACCAGGCCCATGGCGGTGAGCACGGCGGCTTCGAGCACGACTTCCAGCTCAATGCGTCGTTTCATACCGGAATTCTCCATCGTGCCGCGTCCTGATGCTTGAACTCGAGCCCCAGTCCCGGGCGCGAGCGATCGGGCCGCAGCGCGCCGTGGACGGGGCTCAGCACGCCATCAAACAGCAGGTGCTCGATGCGCACGTGATCGTGGAAGTATTCCAGATGCCGTGTGCACGCGAGTGCGCAGCAGGGATGCGCATGCAGTGATGGCGCGGTGTGCGCCGACAGCGGCATCGAGCGCGCCATGCACAGTGCCCCCGCACGGAGAAACTCCGAAATTCCGGCGCAGCGCGAACAGTCCGCCTGCAGCACGTCAACCGCGTCCGCCTCGAGCATGCGGCGGAAGTAGTGCAGGTCGTAGCCGTACTCGCCGGCGGCGATGTCCATTCCGGCCGGAGCGCGGTCGCGCAGCAGGCGCAACCCGTCCAGGTCGTCCGACGACACCGGTTCCTCGAACCAGCAGACGCCGAGCGCGGCAAAGGCATCGGCCTGGGCGAGGGCCTGCTTCCGCGTATACGCACCATTCGCATCCACGAACAGTTGTGCCTGGTCGCCTATGGCGGCGCGGGCGCAGCGCACGCGCTCGACATCCCTCTCAGGCTCCGCGCCGATTTTCATCTTGACGCGCGGAATGCCTGCCTCGACCCACCCGCCGAGCTGCTCCCGCAGCTGCGCCAGCGGATACGACGTGAATCCGCCGCTGCCGTATACGGGCACACTCTCGCGAACCGACCCGAGCAGCGTGACGAGCGGCAGGTCGAGCAGGCGCGCCTTGAGATCCCAGAGCGCCACGTCCACCGCGGCGATGGCCATGGACACGATGCCCGGACGCCCCAGATTCCGAATGGCATGGACCATGGCCTCCCAGCTCGCAGGGATGTCCATGGCATCGCGTCCATGTACGACCGTCGCGAGGAGATTGTGGATCAGTGCCGCGGTCGCCGCATCGGCGTAGGAAAATCCCAGTCCACACGTGCCGCCGGCTGCCGCCTGCACCAGCACCAGCGTGGTGGCGTTCCACGTCAGGGTGCCGTCCGCCTCCGGATAATCCGTGGGAACGGTGTACGCCGAGACGGCAACCTGCTCAATGGGCACATCCGGGTGCGGCCTCACCTACACGACCTCCCGCACCTTGTCCTTGAGGACCGTCTTGATGATGTCCCACCGGTCGCGTTCCCCCTTGGCGAGTGCTTCCGCGAAGTGCAGCGCCTGCGTGCTGGAGATCTTGCCGGGAAGCGGCGGTTCATTGGGATCCACGACGGCCTGGACGACGGCGGGGCCGTCACACGCCAGCGCCTCGCGCAGGACCGCTTCAGCCTCATCGGGCCGTTCGATGGTGAAGCCCCGGGCGCCGCATGCGCGTGCGTACGCCGCGAAATCGATAGGTTGCAGCTCGACACCGAACTCGGGGTTGGCGTCGAGCACCATCTGCTCCCACTTGATCTCGCCCAGCACGTTGTTCTTGATGATGATGACCTTCACCGGAAGATTGTGCTTCACGAGCGTGGCCACCTCGCCCATGAGCATTGTGAAACCACCATCACCAACGACGCAGACCACCTGTCGCCCGGGGAACGCCACCGCGGCGCCGATACTGTATGGGAGCCCATTGGCCATGGTGGCCAGCGAGCCCGAGAGCGAGAACTGCATGTCCGCGCGCATTTCGACATAGCGCGCCGTCCAGGTGGCGATGGTCCCGCTGTCGGCGGCGACGATCGCGTCGTCGGCGAGCAGCTTGTTCAGATGCCAGGTCACTACCTGCGGTTTCATCGGCATCCCGTCGCGCGTGCCGCGCGTGTGCATGAGCTCGCGCCAGTCCTTCATGCGGCGCTGTGCCTTCTCGAGAAACTGCTGGTCCTTGCGGCGCGAGATGAGTGGCAGGAGCGAGCGCAACACGATCCGGCAATCGCCCACCAGCGCAACGTCCACCGGGTAGCGCAACCCGATCCGGCTTGGATCGCGGTCAATCTGCACGGCCTTCGCACGATCCGGCTTGGGATAGAACTCCATGTACGGGAACCCGCTCCCGGCGATGATCAGCGTGTCGCACTCCGCGAGCGCATCCTGCGACGGTGCGGTGCCCAGCAGGCCAATGCCTCCTGTGGTGTACGGTGAGTCATCAGGTACGACGGCCTTGCCGAGCAGTGGCTTGATGATCGGCCCCGCGACCCGCTCGGCGAGCTGCAGCACTTCATCACGGCACCCGAGGCACCCCCGGCCCGCGAGAATGGCGACTCTCGAGCCGGCATTGATCACGTCGGCGGCCTCCTGCAGCAGCGGCTGTGATGGCATCGCCTGGCCGGCGTCGAACACGTCGGCGCTGTGCTTCGCGATATTCGCGCTCGAGCGCCTGCCTCCCGAGGCCGGCCACTCCTGGATGTCCTTGGGGATGGTGATGTGCGCCACGGTGTGCCATCCCAAGGCGGTCTTGATCGCTTCATCCACGACGTTCTGCACATGTGCCGCGCCCATGATCCGCTGATTGTACGCCGCCACATCCATGAACAGCTTGTCGAGGTCCACATCCTGCTGATAGTGCGTGCCGATGAGGTCGTGAAAGGTGTGTCCGGTGATCGCGAGCACCGGCTGGCCATCGCACTTGGCGTCGTAGAGTCCGTTGAGGAGATGAATGCCGCCTGGACCGGACGTCGCCAGGCACACACCCAGGCGACCGGAGAATTTGGCGTACCCGCATGCCGCGAATGCAGCGGCCTCCTCATGGCGGACCTGGATGAAGCGGATGTGTTTCTGCCGGGTGCGTAGCGCCTCGAAAATGCCGTTGATGCCGTCTCCGGGAAAACCGAAAATGGTGTCGACACCCCAATCCATGAGGCGCTCGACGAGCAGATCAGCAACTGTGGAACTCATGCTGTGCACCTCCAGACGGACCAGGGCAGCGTGCCGCGAGATGCTCAAGCGTCTCGCATGAATCATTCCGGCACCGGTCGCACGGCCATCGCATCGTGACGCGCGGCATCATCTGGCACTCCATATGCTCATGGAAAGACAAGGCTCCGCCTGCGGCGCGCGGTCGTGTCGAGCGGAGCGTGGAATTCTCACCGGGAGGTGACTCATGCCACGAGGCGACAAGAGCGCATACACGAACAAGCAGAAGCGGCAGGCGGAACACATCGAGAAGGGCTACGAAGATCGCGGCGTGTCGGACAAGGTGGCCGAGGAGCGCGCGTGGGCAACCGTGAACGCCATGTCACACGGCGGAAAGAAGTCCGGTTCCGGTCGCGGCAAGTCGGAGAATCACGCCCCGGCGCGCAAGGGCGGGCGGATCGGTGGGCACAGCATGTCGCACTCCGAGCGCAGCCGCGCCGCGAAGAAAGGGTGGGCGACACGCCGCCATCGGGGGAGCTGACCTCCGCGCGCGGGGCGACGATGCCCGTCACTGACACATGTGCCGAATGCGGCGAGGCGGGCGAGCACCCGGAACGGATCTCACGGCGCCGCGCGCTCTCGCGCGTCTCCATGGCGCTCGGCGCCGTGAGCGCCGCGCTGGTCGCGTCTCCCGTTGTCGGCTTTCTCTTTGCTCCACTCGCGCGGCGCGTACAAGGCACGTGGCGCACGGTGGGACGCGTGTCGGCATTCCCGCCAGGCGCTACCGTGCAGGTCGCGTTCACGGATCCGACGCCGCTACCGTGGGCCGGACAGACGGCGGCAACGGCCTCATGGCTTCGTCACGAGGCGAATGGCGACTTCATTGCCTTCTCGGTGAACTGCACGCATCTGGGTTGTCCCGTGCGCTGGGAGCAGGGCGCGCAGCTCTTCATGTGCCCCTGTCATGGGGGCGTCTATTACGCAGACGGCAGCCCCGCATCGGGCCCTCCGCTGCGCGCGCTCACCCGCTACCCCGTTCGCGTGGTTGGAGGTCAGGTCCAGATCTGGACGGGCCCGCTCCCGATCGGATGATCGCCACGCGGAGCTGACGTGAAACGCATCTGGCGATGGCTGGACGATCGCACAGGCCTCATCACGACCATCGGGCAGATCGCCCGCCATCTCGTTCCTCCGCGTACCGGCTGGCGCTACGTCCTCGGCAGCGCAACGCTCGTCGCGTTCCTCATTCAAGTGGGCACGGGCATCGCGCTCGCCACGGTGTACGTTCCGTCCACCCAGAACGCGTACGACAGCATCGACTTCATCTCGCACGGCGCCACGCTCGGCCATCTGCTCCGTGGCATGCACTACTTTGGCGCCAGCGCGATGATGATCCTGATTGGCTTGCATCTCCTGCGCGTATTTCTCACGGCGAGCTACAAGTATCCGCGCGAGGCCAACTGGCTCACGGGAGTCTTGCTGCTCGGGCTGGTGGTCGTGATGGCGTTCACCGGCCAGCTCCTGCGCTGGGATCAGAACGCCGTCTGGTCCGCGGTGGTCGCGGCGGAACAGGCGGGCCAGGTTCCGTGGATCGGCGCGGCGCTCGCGCATTTCATACTCGGCGGCGACCGATTGGGGGGAGCCACGCTCACGCGCTTCTTCGCGTTTCACGTGTTCTTCATCCCGGCCGTGATCTTTCTCTTCATCGGCGTTCACGTGTACCTGGTGCTCCGGAACGGCATTTCGGAGCCGCCGGAGGTGCTGCCCAGGATCGATCCGCAGAGCTATCGTGCCCGCTACGCGGATCTCCTTGCCGCGCGCGGCCGTCCATTCTGGCCGGACGTGGCGTGGCGCGACGTGGTCGCCGCGTTCGTTGTGGTTTGCGCCATTGTCGCGCTGGCGCATTGGGCAGGACCGCCCGACGTGGGGAAGCCGCCCAATCCGAGTCTCGTCAACGCTTCGCCCCGGCCCGACTGGTATTTCCTCTGGTACTTCGCCGTGCTGGCCAAATTACCCAAGCATGTGGAGCAGCCGTGGTTCATCCTGCTCGCGCCCCTGGTTGCCGCGATCGTGCTCATCGCGCTCCCGTTCGTGTTTCCGGCGGGTGAGCGCCGGCTCACCCGGAGGCCGTGGGCCGTGATCGTCGTCGCCGGATTGCTGTTCGTGGTGGGATACTTCTGGTGGCTGGGCGAACGCGCGCCGTGGTCGCCGGTGTTCAATGCGCCGGCGCTTGCCGTGCAGGGCGCGCAGCGCGCCGACACTCTCCAGGCGCAAGGTGCACGGCTGTTCCATGACAAGGGATGCGAATTCTGTCATGCCATCGGGGGGAAGGGCGGGCAGCACGGACCGGATCTCACCGCCGTCGGCGTGCGGCTCGACAGCGCACAGATCGCGAGTCGCATTCTTGGCGGCGCGTCCGACATGCCTGCGTACGTGGGAAAGTTCACGCCTGATGAGTTGGCGGCGCTGATCGCGTATCTGCGTCGGGGGCACGCCACAACCGGCAAGTCCGCGCCGTGAGCACCCAGACTCCGGGAGATTCGGCGCATCGGGTGGCGAGTGCCGCGAGCGATACGGAGCGCCCAAGCCGCATTGCTGACGCGCTGCAGGGGGCGGGCCTGGATGCGGTCGTGTGCGCACTGCCCAGCCACGTGCTGCTACTCTCCGGCTACTGGCCCGTCGTGGGGACAGCGGTGGCGGTCGCGACGCGCGAGGGCGGGTTGGGTCTCATCGTGCCGGAGGACGAGATGGCTCTGGCTCGCCAGGGACGGGCCACGGAGCTCGCGTCGTTCGCCGCCGGATCACTCCATGATCTCCGCACCGCAGCCACCGCCGTGCAGGAGCCGTTGGGCGCCTGCCTGCGGAGGCTGGGCGTATCCACGGCCCGACTCGGGTTCGAGGGTGGCGAGGCGGTGCAGGGGGCGTCGTACGCGGCAATGCATCTGTACGGCGCCGCCATGCGCGACATGCTCGCTCAGGCGGCGCCGCAGGCCTCCCTCATCGCTGCCGACGGTATGCTTGCCGGATTGTGCGCGATCCTCACGCCTCGCGAACGAGCGATGGTGGCCATGGCCTGTGAGATCGCCGCGGCCATGTTCCATCAGGCGCCGAACAGGATCCGGCCTGGAGTCACCGAGCCCGGCGTAGCGGCGTGGCTTCGTCCATTGTTGTCGTATCTGGCGCCGGGACCAGCGCGATCAGATGGATTCGTGTACTGCATGACGGGTGCGCACGCCGCGCAGGCCGGTGCCGCGTACGCGCGCTCCAGGGCCGATATCGTGGTCGCTCCAGCCGACACCGTGCTGGTGCATTGCAACTCATACCTGGATGGATTCTGGACGGACATTACGCGGACGTTTTCAGCGGGAGTGCCAGGTCGGCGCCTCCGCGCCATGTATCAGGCCATTTTCGATGCACGGGATGCGGCGCTGGCCGTGCTTCGCCCGGGCGCCCGAGCGGCGGACGCGGACCTTGCCGCCAGGTCGGTGCTGGAGCAGTGTGGGTTCGGGTCGGAGTTCACGCACTCCACTGGCCACGGCGTCGGATTCGGAGCGATCGATCACAACGCCATTCCGCGACTGCACCCCCGCTCGGGCGACGTGCTGGAAGCCGGCATGGTATTCAACGTGGAGCCAGCGATTTATCTGGAAGGCGTATGCGGCATTCGGCACTGTGACGTCGTCGCACTGGAGACCACTGGTCCGCGGGTGTTGACGCCATTCCAGGCGACGCTGGACGATCTGATCGTGTGTCGGGAGTAGTTGCACCGGGCAGCAGCACGTGCTCGCCGATCGCGAGCACCGGCACATCGAAGCGCCGACAGACGGACACCGCGGCCACCACGTCGTGCACGTCGCGCGGAATTACGACGCCGATGGGGACGTGACGATAGTTCGAGGAATCCATCGCATAGAGAGCGCGACTCCCGGTGTCGAACCGGATCTCGCCCCGCAGTCCAGCGCGCATCCCGGCGGCGAGCGATCGCGGGCGGGCGCGCTCGAGACATGTCCGGCGACGGGGAGCGCACGAGTCGATGACACAGCGGATGCGTCTGGTTCCGTGTGTCGGCTCAGGGCCTTCGCCGGGGAATCGGATTCTGTTCAGGTTCGAGCGGCTCGATCGGTCGCGCGTGCGCCGTGCCCGCGGTGGACCCCAGCGGAATCATGTGCTCGTGGGTCGTGTGTCCTCCCGGCCACGGCTCACCGTGCGTCTGGCTGATGGCCCAGACGTAGGCGGCAATGCGCCGAATCTGGTCATCCGTGAGATCGTGCCTCCCACCGCGCCCCGGCATGCCGATGGGACTCCGCGTGAGCGCATCGGGCATGCCGACCGTGATGAGCGAATCAATGGCCTGCCAGGCGAACGGGACGTACGTGAGTGTTTCCGTGATCGCATCGCCGGCGGCGGGCAGGCCCTGTCCTTCGCTGCCGTGGCAGGCAAAGCAATTGCCACGACTGTGAAAGAGGCTGTCGCCTTCGCGAATCATGTCGAGGCTCATGCCGGGCGGCAGCGTGGGCAGCGTATCCGGCTGCATTTCATCGTGCACCTGGACAGGGTGCGCCGTATCCGGCGGTGCGACCTGCGCCGCGCACGGAGCAATCGCAGCGCCTGCACCGAAGAGTGCGACGCACGCGCAGGCTGCAACGATGGCCGTCCGCGACATCAACTTCCTCCCGCACCGGGAGTGCTCTCCGCGCTCGAATCGGCCGCCTGCCCGGGGAGCGCGAAGACCAGCAGCTCATCGCTGCGGGGACTGTTCAGTGTCTGGATGCCGGTCGCGGCCACTGCGATGTATTGCGTGCCGCGGATCGAGTAGGTGATGGGTGGTGCGTTGACGCCGCCGGACGCCTCATAACTCCAGAGCTTCTTCCCCGTCTTCGCGTCGAAGGCCACGAAGTGCTTGTCGGCCGTGCCGGTGAACACGAGTCCGCCCGCGGTGGCGAGGGAGCCGCTGATGAGCGGAGCGGATGTACTGTCCTGCCACGCGATGCGACCGGTGGCGAGATCGATGGCGGAATACAGTCCGTAGAGCCCCTGAGGCTGTGTGACTACGCCGCCGCCCCACCACTGCGCCGGCGGACGCAGGGGTTCCTGGTTCACCCGGTACTTCATCGGGATGAAGTTGCCGTCCACGTAGAGAAAGCCCGTCTGCGGACTGTACGCCGTGGGCGACCAGTCGGAGCCGCCGAGCGTACCGGGTTGCATGAGCACGCCGTCCTTCGTGGGGAGTTGCATGTAATTCACGAAGGGAACGAAGGGCTGCGACTTGCGCATCGGCTTGCCCGTGGCGCGATCGAGTACGTACACGAAGCCATCCTTTCCGGCTTCCGCCACGGCCTTCACCATGTGCCCGGAGGAATCCGGCACGTCAACCAGTACGGGCGGCGTGGTCGCATCGTAATCCCAGACATCGTGCGACACTTCCTGGTAGTACCACCGCAGTTTCCCCGTCTTCGCGTCCACGGCGACGACCGAGCACGTGTACAGATTGTCCCCCGGGCGTATGCTCCCGTTCTCATCGGGCGCCGGATTTCCGATGTTCATGAACAGCAACCCCGTTTCGGGATCGTATGCCGGGTGATGCCACATGGGTCCACCGCCATGCTTCCACGCGTCGGGATATGCCGAGCTGTCCCGCTTCTCGGCGGCGATGTCGCGATTGAAGGACATCCCCCACTCGTCATGCGTGCGCCACGCACCCCACCAGCCACCCTGTGCCGGGCTGGGAATCGTGTACCAGCGCCAGATGCGTGCCCCCGTGTTCGCGTCGTAGGCATCCACGTAGCACCGGCATCCCTGCTCGCCGCCGCTGACCCCGGTGATGATCTTTCCGTCCACGGCGATGGGCGCGCCGGTGAGATGGTAGCCGGCATTGTTGTCGCCGACCTGGACGTCCCAGATCAGTCGTCCGCTTTTGGCGTCGAGGGCCACCAGGCGCGCGTCCAGGGTGCCCATGTACACCTTCCCGCCGTACACCGCGACACCCTTGTTGTTGGTCGCGCAGCAGTCCGCTGTGGTCCGATATTGATGCGCATACTCCCACTTCACGACGCCGGTGCGCGCATCGACGGCGATGACATGATTGAGCGCGGTGGTGAAGTACATGACGCCATCGACAACGACCGGATTCGTTTCGGATGCGTGCGGAATGCCCGAATGATTGATCCAGGCCGGTTTCAACTGCGCGACGTTCGTGGTGTTGATCTGACTGAGCGGCGACCAGCGCTGATTCGTGAAGTCGCGGCCATAGGAGGGCCACATGGTGGTGTCTGCCATCGCGCGACGTTGCGCACTGTCGGCGGCTGCCGTGCTCACCGTACTCGAGTCGCTGCTGCCGGGCTGCGAGCGCGGCCGTCCGCAGGCGGCGAGAGCCAGCAGTGCCGCCACGACGCTCCACGCCGAACGCATCCCAACCATCATCCTGCGTCCGGCGAGTCCGGGATCGTCGCGCACGGCCTGCTCCTAGCGCAGCGTGTAGAGATAAGCCGCGATATCCCGTGCTTCCCCTTCCGTGACGCCGAGGTTGGGCATGGCGGTTCCCGGTTCGATGGACTGCGGCACTTCGAGCCATTGCACCAGGTTCTCGCTGGTGTTGGGTACTTCGCCGGCGATGTATACGCGCCGGCCGAACGCCGTGAGCGGTGGGCCCACGACGCCCTGCGCATTGCGAATCCCGGGGATCATGTGACAGGACCCGCAGCCGAACCGGTTGATCGCCACCTTGCCGCTGTCGGCATTTCCCTGCGCCACCAGGCGATACGGCTCGCTGCCGCCGGTGCCCGCGCAGGCTTCGAGCATCACGATCGCAATCGATATCGCGGCGAGAAGAACTCCTGAGGCCCGCGCTCCAGCCATCATCCGCTTTCGTGTCATGGCGTTTTCCCGTTCAGATCCGCATCCAGCGGCGGCCGGCGTAATCGGCAGCGTCCGGATCCTCTCCGCCGAGCCAGCTCACGAACAGCCACCCGGCCGCGACGAGATACGCGAGACTCGCCGGCACCCACATGATGACGCCCGCGAGCTGCTGGTCCTGCAACGGCGTGAGGTGCCACGCCGCTGTCGTCGCGAGATGCGCCGTGTACCAGGGCGCTGGCGCGAACGTGAGGATGGCGCCGAGCGCTCCCATCAGCATGCCGGCGGTAGCGACGTACACTACGCCAGCCCCATATCCCAGCCGGCGCCGTCCAGTCGGCTGAAATACCATCCACCAGAACAGCACGCCTGTGCCAAGAAAGGTGAGGTGCTCCAGCGCATGGATCCGTGTGTCGTCGAGCGCCCATCCATAGGGCACCGGGAGGTGCCAGAAGAAGAGTGCAAGCATTGTCAGCAGCCATGCGGCGAGCGGCGTTCCCACCGGGCGTCCCGCTGCGCGCAGGGGCTGCGCACCATGCCAGCGCCGGGCCATCCGGTGCCGTGTCGCGGCGGGCAGCGCCCATAGCAGGGGAAGCAGCGGTTCGCCAAAGACCAGCAACGGCGCCACGACGAGCATGAGCAGCAGATGCTGCACCATGTGCGCCGAAAAAAGTGCATTGCTCATGGCGTCGAGCGGCGATGCGAGGGCAAGCACCAGCACGGCGAGTGCGGCAGCGAAGCATGAAATCTGGCGGCGATGGATGACCCGCCCATGGCCAGCCGAACGCCAGAGGCGGCGCACGCCCAGGGCATACCACCCGGCCAGGACGCCAATGCCCGTCACCACGGCGGGTTCGACGCTCCACGCGCGCCAGATCCCCGCTGGACTAGGCGCCATAGAGACACGCCGGAACGATGAACAGCGCGAAGCCGCTCAGAATGATTGCCAGGGCGAACAGCCCGCTCGACAGCATGCCCGCATATGCCATGAAGCGCGTGCGTCCTTCTGCCGTATCGAGCACCGCGCCGTATTCACCCTCCGCTTCTCCTTTCGTCAACCGCCAGCTTCGCCATGAGACCAGGCCTGCCACGACCGCGCCACCGAGTGCGGCGATGTCCACGACGAGGGCGACCCACCAGGTGCCGCCAAAGGTCGGCGCGAAGAGCGGCAAGGCCTGCGGAAAACAGAAATGCGCGGTGATGGCGTAGTTGATGAGCTCCTGCAAACTCCAGAAGAACGGGCCGCCAAACAGCCCGAACCAGAGTGCGCGCGTGCTCACCCGATCCCGATGCGGCGCCGCACGCGGTGCGCCGGCCATGCCCAGCGCCGGGCCATCGGGGCGGAGTGTGGACGGTTCCTCGTGCCAGGTCATCGCGCGTGCTTCCTCATCCGAGGCGCGGTGAGATGTACAGACTGAGGAAGACGACGATCCAGACGACGTCCACGAAATGCCAGTATAGCGCGACGTTCGAGAGCGCCAGATGGCGAGTCGCGGTGAAGTGTCCGGCCCACGCGCGCGCCTGCACGAAGACGTTCATCAGCAGTCCCGCGGCCACGTGCGCGCCGTGAAAGCCCGTGATCGTGAAGAACAACGAGCCGTATGCGTGCGTAGCGGGCGTGAACTTCTGATTTGAATATTCCAGCCCCTGGAGGGCCAGAAACAGCATGCCCAGCACGAGCGTCACCAGCAGCCCGATCCGGAGGCGCATCTGCTGTCCCTTCTTGATGCCCGCTTCTGCCCACCACATGGTGCCGCTGCTCACGATGAGAATGATCGTATTGGGCAGCGAGAGTCGCAGCGCGGGATTGCCATCGGGTGGCCAGGACCCGCGCGCCATGGAGGCAAGATAGAAATAGCTGAACAGGAGATAGACGAAGAACGAGGCCTCCGTCGCGATCAACAGCATCATCCCCAGCCGTCCGGGCGCGCGCCCGTCCTGCGGACTGATCGGGAGATCGTATGGACGAGCTACGATGGCCATGATCATTCCTCCCCGGACAGCAGCGCCATCTCGTCCGCGTGGAGCGACCTCGGCCAGCACCACCCCGCGAGCGAGAAGATCATCAGCACCAGGCCGAGCACCGAGAGCCACCACACGCCGAAGAGCAACCCGTAGAACATGACCGTCATCATGGCCGCCAGAATCAGCGGCCAGGGCGAATCCTCGGGCATCTGCAGGATCTCGTAGGCGTCCGAATCCAGCGCAGACGTCCCGAAGGTTTCCCGTCCGTGGTCGAGGATCGGACCGGTGCCAACGATGCTATGGTATTCCTCGCCGAGACGCCCTTCCCAGAGCGGATGGCGGCTTCGCACCGTGGGAATGACCGCGAAGTTGTAGGGTGGCGGCGGTGAGGACACCGACCATTCCAGCGTGGGGGCATCCCAGGGATTGTCGCCCGCTTCGGGACCCACGGCGAGGCTGCGGAAGAAGTCCACCAGGAAGAGCAGCACACCCAGCGCGAACACATAGGCGCCGATGCTGGCGATCAGGTTGATCGTATCCCAGCCCAGCCCGGCCTGGTACGTGTAGACGCGGCGCGGCATGCCCAGCATGCCGGAGATGTGCATGGGGAAGAATGCGAGGTTCGCGCCAATGAACATGAGCCAGAACACCCAGCGGCCATACCGTTCGCTGAGCATGCGGCCCGTCATCTTGGGCAGCCAGTAATAGAGCGCGGCGAACACCGGAAAGACGTTGATGCCGATGAGCACGTAGTGGAGATGCGCGACGATGAAGTAGTTGTCGGTCAACTGCCAGTCGAACGGCACCGCCGCGGTCATCACGCCGCTGACTCCGCCAATCACGAAGAGCACGATGAAACCGATCAGGAACAGGAACGGCGTCCGGAAAACCGGCTTGCCGTGCCAGATGGTGGCAATCCACGCGAAGATCGAGACACCACTCGGAATTGCAATCATCATGCTGGCGGCGCTGAAGAACGTCGTAGCCAGCATCGGGAGCCCGGTTGCGAACATGTGGTGGACCCACACGCCGAAGCCGAGAATGGCGGTCGTGATGGTGGACAGCGCGACGAAGGTGTAGCCCGCGAGCGGGCGGCGGGCAAAGGTCGGAATCATGTCCGACGCCAGGCCGATGGCCGGCAGAACGATGATGTAGACCCAGGGGTGCCCGAACATCCAGAACAGATGCTGCCACAGCAGGGGATGTCCGCCTTCGGCGGCGTCGAAGAAGTGCATGCCGAAGCGCCGGTCGAAGTAGAGCATCACGCACGCGACGGAGAGTGCGGGCAGGGCGAAGACGATCGCGACCGAGGCGCTCAGCGTACCCCACATGATGATCGGGACGCGGTTCAGTGACATGCCCGGTGCGCGCATCTTGAAGAACGTGACAACGAAGTTGACCGCGCCCACGGTCGTGGAGATCGTGATGAAGATCAGCCCGAGCGCATAGAAATCGAGATTGAGGCCGGGCGAATAGGTGCGACCGGTCATCGGCACGTACGCGAACCAGCCACCGTCCGGCGCCTGGCCAATGAGAAAGCTGGTGTAGAGGAAGACGCCTGAGAGCAGGAAGGTCCAGTAGCTCAGCGCATTGACGCGCGGGAAGGCCATGTCGCGCGCGCCGATCATGAGCGGCCAGAGATAGTTGCTGAATCCGGACAGGATGGGCGACGCGAACAGGAAGAGCATCGTCACGCCGTGCATCGTGAAGATCTGATCGTACTCCTCGGCGCTGAGCAGGTGGACGTTCGAGTGGATGAGCTGCGTGCGCATGAACGCCGCCTCGATCCCGCCGAGCAGGAAGAACACGAGCGCGGTCACGATGTAGCGCTTGCCGATCGTCTTGTGATCCACCGTCGCCAGTACGCCATACAGACCGGGCGCGGTCTCCCACAACCTTTCGAGTTTCTCGACGGGTGCCGCCGGCGCCGTTGTGATCGCCACGTCTCCTCCTGTCATCCCCACGGCTACTGCAACGTCTCGAGCCACGCCACGAGCGCCTGCAGATCGCCGGGCGGCAGCGTCATGGTTGGCATGTCGTTTCCGGGCTTGATGCCCTGGGCGTTGGCAATCCATCCGGCGAGATTGCCTGGCGTGTTCGCCAGCGTGCCGGCCGCGAGCGTGCGACGGCTGGCGAGGTGAGTCAGATCCGGCCCCATCTGGCCCATGGCCGTCGTTCCAGCCACTGTGTGACAAGCCGCGCACGCCGATCGCTCAAATACCCGCTCGCCGGTGGCCGTGACCAGATCGGTCGGCGGTGCCGGAGGCTGGCGTTGCTGGTCCAGCCAGTGCCGGAAGTCTGACGGCGACTGCGCCACGACGAGCAGGTTCATGTGTGTGTGCTGCAGTCCGCAGTACTCGGCGCACTCGCCCCAGTAGACGCCCGGTTTGTCCGCTTGCATCCACATGGTGTTCTGCTGTCCGGGAATGACATCGGTCTTGCCGGCCAGCTTCGGAACCCAGAAGCTGTGAATGACATCAGCGGAAGCCAGTTCGAGTCGCACGGGCTGCCCGACCGGAACGTGAATCTCGTTCGCGGTGACAACCTGCTGGTCCGGTGCGTTGGCGGTGTAGATCACCTGCCACCACCATCGGTGGCCGACGATTCTGATGGTGGCGACGGGCGGGGCCGGCGGCGTGGCGACAGCCGATTGGACGAAGAGGGTGAAGAGGAGTGCGCAGACGAGAATGATCGCCGGAATCACGATGCCACCCCATACAATGAGCGTGATGGATCCGTTCGGGCGAATCACCACGCCATCGGGTTGCGCCGCGCGCGCGGCGCGCTGGCGGAACAGCGCCGCGAGGAGAATGAGGCTGACGACGACCAGCACGGCGAGCGAGATGATGGTGAGCACCCAGCCGAGCACCGCGATCTCGTGGGCAGCAGGTCCGGCCGTGCCGAACATGGAGGGCGATCCCGACTGCATCGCGATCACGGCACATCCTCATTGATGCTCTTGTTCGGCTCGCGGGAGGTGATCTCCTGTCCGGTTCCCGGATTGAGCGTCCGGACATAGGCGACGAGCTTCCAGATCTGATCCTCCGAAAGCATGCGACCCCATGCGGGCATGCCCTTGGCGCGGCCGGCGTAGATCGTCTGGAACACGCTCGCGTCATCGCCACCGTAGCGCCAGAAGTTGTCGGCGAGATTGGGGCCCATGCCCCCCTGTCCCGTGAAGCCGTGACAGTACGCACAGTTCATCCGCACGAAGAGATTCTCGCCTTCCTTGATGGCGGCCGCATCCCCCGCGTACGGATTCACAATGGTGAGTCGCGTGCTGTCGGTTTCCATGCCGGGAAGTGGTCCCATGGGCATGCGCGTGAGCAGGCCGAGGTCGGGGAGCGCGCCGGTACTCGCGCTGGTGGCCGCGCCGTGCATTCCGTTGTGCGGTCTGCCGCAGCCGAGCGCCGCCAGCGCCGCCACGATCCCCCATCGCACGGCGTTCCGGACGCGCAGGCGAATCGCGATTCGATATCGATGCAGTTTCATGGCGTCGCGCTCCACGATCATTGCTCCCCGGCCGCGGTTGTGATGGTGCGCGCCTGAACGGGTGCCAGCGGCTCGCTGTCCGGCAGGAGCGGCACGCCGTACTCCTGCAGCAGCCGCGCGACCTGCCCACGTTCCGCATCGAGCGCGCGTTGCAGGGCGTTGCGCCGCGCCGTGTCGCCCTGCGCCACGCCCAGCGCAATGTCGAAGACAAAGGAGACGCCCGGCCCGTCCACAGCCGGCGAAACGGGCGTGATGCGCAGCGGCACGGGCTCGCGCCGCGCGAAATAGCCCGCCAGCGGCCCCCAGGCGATCGCGACATCCACATCGCCGCGCGCGACGGCATCGATGAGACGCGCCGGCGGATTCGGACGAGCATAGTCGCCGTAGATGCTGTACGCGACGATGTTGCGTACGATGTGCCGTCGCGCCAGCGCATGCTCCGCGGGTGGATTGGCGCGGCCGCCTGTGAACTGCAGTCCGATCCGGACATGGTGCAAGACGGCGTCATTCAGCGAATGCAGCGCGTAGTGCCGATCGGCGCGTGTGACGAATACGTACGTGGAGCGATAATACGGGCGCGTGGTGAGCACACCGGGATACCCGGGCGGGATGCCCATGATGACGTCGCAGCGCTTCGCGTCCAGCGTGTGTCGCAGAAAGCCGCGTCGCTGGGGCCACCAGGTGTACTGCACGCGGACGCCCATCGCCTGCGCAAGCAGCGCGGCCAGGTGATTCTCGAATCCCTCGCCCGCGCGACTCGAGAACGGCAGGTTGTTCGGGTCGGCGCAGACGCGCAACACCTCGTGCGCCGCTGCGGGCATCGTGACGTGCGCGGTGTCGGCTGCCGGGGTCGGCGCCACGCCGCGCCCCGCCCCCGTTCGCGGTACCAGCAACGCAGCGGCAAGACAGGCGGCGGGAAGGCCGAGCATGTACTCCCGGCCGAGAATCCCGCGCGCGAGTTGCGCGAGCGCACCCATGCCGTGACGCCTAGAGGGAGAAGACATACAGCATCCCGCCTGGCGGAGGAAAACCTTTCGCCGTGTTGATGACGTTGGCCGCGCCGCCAACGCCGGCAAGCACCGCGATGTACTCCTTGCCATCCGGACCGAGATAGGCAATGGGCGATCCCAGCACGCCGGAGCCCAGCTTCGCCTTCCAGAGTTCCTTGCCCGTCTGCGCGTCCACTGCCTTGAACCAGCCATCCGCCGTGCCGTAGAAGATGAGATTCCCTGCGGTTGCCAGGACGCCGCTATAGGTGAGGAGCGCCTCCTTGTCGCCCCACACCTTCCGGCCGGTGGTCGCGTCCCACGCAATGAGCTCTCCATCGTTGCCGCCGGGGCCGGTGTGTCGCGTCATCTTCGCGCCCCAGTACGGAGTGCCGGCGATGTAGCTCACCGAGTATCCCTGGTAGTCCATGCACATGTTGTTCGTCGGCACGTAGAAGAGGCCGGTCTTCGGCGAGAAGGCGGCCGGCTGCTGATCCTTGCCGCCAATGTCGGGCGGGCAGATGTCCTTCACGTTGACGCCCTGCATGGTGCGCTTGGCATCCACGACGTTCGGCCGGCCCGTCTTGGGATCAATGCCCGTGGACCAGTTCTCATTGGCGAAGGGCTTTGCCACGAGCACTTCGCCGGTCGCGCGATCGATCGTGTACGCGAACGCATTGCGGTTGAATTCGACGAGGACCTTGCGCGTGCGGCCGCCGATGGGGAGATCCGCGAGAATTGCTTCGTTCACGCCGTCGTAATCCCAGAGGTCGTGCGGCGTATACTGGTAGGCCCAGATCGCGTCGCCGGTGTCGGGATCGCGCGCGAAGATGCTGCTGGTCCACTTGTTGTCGCCCGGGCGCTGGTCCTGATTCCACGGTCCGGGATTCGATGTGCCGTAGTAGATGAGATTGAGCTCGGGGTCGTACGAGAGATATCCCCACACGGCGCCGGCTCCGTGCTTCCAGCCGCGCGGCGGCCACGTGGACACGCCCAGGTCCTTGCCGCGCAGATTGGCATAGAAGGGCTTGAAGCGGGGACCGATCTTCACCATGCTGTCCGGCCCCGTGCTGTAGGCCTTCCACAGGAGCTTGCCGGTCTTGAGGTCCAGTGCCGCGAGCCATCCCTGCACACCCATCTCACCACCCGAGTTGCCCACGAACACCTTGTCCTTCACGACGAGCGGCGCCATGGTCATTGTCTCACCCGTGTTGACATCGCCCAGCTTTGTCTCCCACACCGGCTTGCCGGTGGCGGCATCGACCGCGACGGTCCGATCGTCGAGCAGATTGTAGATGAGCTTCCCATCCGCCCAGGCCCACCCGCGATTGACCACGTCGCAACACGCCATGCCAACGGACCACGGATCCGGATTCGGATGGAAAGACCATTTGATGGTGCCCGGATTGGTGAGATCGAGCGCATAGGCAATGTCGGGATACGGCGTGACGAGGTACATCACGCTGTCAATGACGAGCGGCGCGCCCTCGTGTCCGTTGAGGACGCCGGTGGAGAAGGTCCATGCCTGCGTGAGCTGCGCGACGTTGGTCGTGCTGATCTGGTCCAGCGTGCTGTACCGGGTCTGCGCGTAGTTCTTCCCTTGCATGGTCCACTCGCCCGGCCGGCCGGTGGGCATGGCAAGCGGGGACGCTGAGACCGATCCACTGGATTGCGCGGAACCCGGTCCCCCCTCGCGCTGGGCGCCGGACACCGGCGATCGCGTCGGGCTGCTCCCGGTTTCCGCCTGCATGCTCTTCGTACGCGTGCCCGAGCACCCGGCGCCGAACGCGATCGCGCCGAGCGCGAGTCCGATGCGGAGGCGGAGACGAGCGCGCACACGATCGCTCGTGCGTGTCGCGCGGATGGACGCCAGCGGCCGAGCCTGCACAGTTCGCATTGTCGTTCGTCCTTCCTCAATCACCGACCCGGGGCCAGCGGCCGCTCCGGAAGCTTCGACCTGTGCGCCGCGACGCCGCTACTGCTGCGCGGCATCACCGTCGGCGCGGTCAGGACGAGCTGGATGATGAGATTCGTCGTTTGCGGCAGTCGGGTGATCTTGTCGGTCGTCAGATCCCTGACGCGGGGTCGATCGATGATGTGCGAGATGATCGCCGCCGGCTCCAGCGTCAGCGCCGGTGCGCAGACGGAATGACAGGGCTTCTGCTGCTGTGCGGCGAGCGAAACGGCGCCGAGCATCATCGCGACGGTCACGGCCGCCGAGGAGAGGCGGCGTGCACCGGAGGCGTGCGTGTGGCGTCCGGGGGGATCATCGTGGCTCCGTCACGTGACGGCTGGTGCACTGACATCGAAAGTCTCGTCCGTTCATCTGAGTGAGGCCAGCCGCCTGCACCCTGCGGTCGCCGGCGGCTACGCAGCGCGAAATCAGAAAAGTGAATGGACGCCAATGCAATTCATATTCCACGTCTCATCGCGATCGGCGAACGGTTCACGAGCGCTGGGTGGCGCGTGCATCCGGGCGCGGCTGGATGCGGGATCGCGCGCGTGTGCGGCACGCGTCGTGCGCAGTACATGGCAATGCACACCCGTGCGGAGGACCAAATGACACGAGGACCCAGGAAGCGCCCGCGCCGCCGCGCGGACACACCGCGCACACCGGCAGACACGCCGCGGGATGCGGCGCGCCATCGCGGCAAGCCGGAGCCGCCCAATCCGCCGCGCACCACGACCGGGCGCTGGCTCACGACGCCGAAATTCGGATCGGCCGGAAGCGGCGGGCTGGAACTGGAACCGGGACCGGAGCGGGACTGACGGGCAGCAGGAGCAGGGGTGAGCGCCGCCTGCACGGCACGTGCACGGCGCGCTCGCCATGCAAATGATGCGTCTGCCGCGGGGCCGCCAGCACGGTCCCCGGCTCGGCGTGTGTGCAGCAGCGACAGATCGGGTGCATCTCTTGCACACGAACAGGCAATATGCCACCCCTTCTCGCGTCCCGCAGTCGGCGGCTCGCCGCATTGCATCACGACCGCGCCGCCGAACGGGCCGGTCGCCGTGACGACCTGTTCGGCCCCGAGCGACTCGCGGAGCACGCGCGCCAGCTCGCACGACACCAGGTGCTCGCCGAGTCCCGCGCGGATCGTCTGCCACGGCGCCGCAATCAGGGCCCGCTCCTCGCGCGCCTCCGCCGCAACGAACGCGTGCTCGCCGAAGTTCGTGCCGCGCTGGACGGTGCCGCACGCCGCGGCCTCGATGTCAGTCCGGCCGGCGCCTGGCTGCTGGATAACTACTTCGTCATTCAGGAACAGGTCCGGGAGATCCGCGCGAGCATGCCGGCCGGCTACTACCGTGAACTTCCCAAGCTCGACACGCCCAGTGCGTACGCCGGCTTTCCGCGCGTGTACGAGCTGGCCATAGAGCTCATTGCCCATACGGACGGATGCGTGGAGCTGCAGAACATCGAGCTCCTGGTGCGCGAATACCAGCGGGTGCGGCCGCTGACGATCGGCGAGCTCTGGGCGCTTCCCATCATGTTGCGCATGGGTCTGCTCGAGAACGTGCGCCGCATGGCACTGCGCACCGCGCGAGACCTGGCTGATCAGGAGGCGGCCGATGCGTGGGTCACGCGCTTCCGCAGCGCAACACTGGAGTCCCACAACGCCCTCGCGCGCGAGCTGTCCGCGTTCGTGGCTGGGCCACCCGAGCTCACCCCGGCGTTCCTGACGCGGTTCGTGCAACAACTGCGCAGCCGGCGCACCGACTTCACGCCGCTCTTCTGGCTCGAGCAGTGGATCGCGGAGGACGGGATGAGCATGGAGGAGGCCACCCAGCGATCCACCCAGCGCCTCGCGCTCACGCAACTCGTCATGGCGAACAGCATCACGAGTCTGCGGACCGTCGCGAGCCTCGATTGGCGGGAATTCGTGGAATCGGCCAGCGTCTCCGATGCCATCCTCTGCAGGGATCCGGCGGGGATCTACACGGCCATGACCTTCGAGACACGCGATCGCTATCGCCACGCGGTGGAGCGCCTGGCCAGGCGCGGCGGGCGCGCGGAGCCGGACGTGGCCGCCATCGCCATTGCGGTGGCGGAGACAGCGGCGCGCGCCGAAGCGCCCGAGCGCCTGCGTCATGTCGGTTACTACCTCATGGATGAAGGTCGCGCCGATCTCGAGCGCGCGCTGTCCTATCGCCCGTCACTCGGCGAGCGTCTGCGGCGCTGGGTCCTGCGCCATCCGAGTCCCGTCTATTTCGGCGCGCTGGCGCTGGCGACGGTGCTCGCCCTCGTGCTGCTGCTGCTGCCGCTGCCCGATCACCCCGGCGTGGGCACGATCATCGCCGCGGCGTGTCTGGCCTTCCTGCCGGCGACCGCGGCGGCCATTGCGTTCGTCAACGAGCTCGTCACCAGTGCGCTGCCACCGACGCGTCTGTCACGACTCGACTTCACGGCAGGGGTCCCCGCGGACCGGCGCACCATCGTCGTCGTGCCGCTCCTGCTCTGGAGCGAGGATGCGGCGCATGACGCCGTTGACCGGCTCGAGACCCAGTATCTGGCCAATCGGGATCCCGCGATCCGCTTCGCCTTGCTCAGCGATGTGCCCGATGCCAGCAGCGAGAAAATGGCAGCGGATGCGGCGATCCTGAACGCCGCGATCACCCACGTGCGGCGCCTCAACGACAAGTACGGCGCATCGGCGCCACCGTTCTATCTGTTTCATCGGCCCCGTCGCTGGAACGCGGCGGAAGGCGTGTGGATGGGATGGGAGCGCAAGCGGGGAAAGCTCACGCAGTTCAATGACTATCTGCGTGGCGGCGCGCGCGATGCCTTCTCGATCGTGGAGGGCGACACCGATTGGCTCGGTCGCGTCCGCTACGTCATTACGCTCGATGCGGACACGGTGCTGCCGCGCGGTGCGGCGCAGGCCCTCATCGGAACGATCGCGCACCCGCTCGTCAGCGCCGAATACGACGATTCCCGCGGCCACGTGACCCACGGCTACGGCATCCTGCAGCCCCGGGTGAGCGTGACGCTCGAAAGCGCCAACCGGTCGCGCTTCGCGCGGATCTACGCGGGCCATCCCGGCATAGATCCGTACACGACGGCGGTCTCGGATGTGTACCAGGATCTCTACGCCGAAGGCACATTCACGGGAAAGGGCATTTACGATGTAGACGTGTTCGAGCGGACGACGCGTGGTCGTTTTCCGGAGAACGCGCTGCTCAGCCACGATCTCATCGAAGGGATCTTTGCGCGGGCCGCGCTCGTGACGGACATCGAGGTGTTCGATGACTTTCCCACGCGCTACCTCACCGCGCTCCACCGCCAGCAGCGCTGGATCCGCGGTGACTGGCAGCTGCTTCCGTGGCTCGGCTCCCGCATTCCGGGCGACGGCGGCGTGACGCGCAACCCGCTGCCGGCGCTCTCACGGTGGAAGATCATCGACAACATGCGGCGCAGCCTCGTGCCCATCGCGACGCTGACGTGGCTGCTGGTCGCCTGGCTCGTGCTGCCGGGCGCACCGCTCGCGTGGTTGCTGGCCGTGCTCCTGTCGCTCGCCATCCCGCTGCTTGCCCCGCCCGTCTTTGCGGCGTTGCGGCCGCCCGCCGGCCAGTCGTGGCGGCCCTATTATACCGCGGTTGCCCGCGATGCCAGCACCGCATTCATGCAGTTCGCGCTGGCGATTGTCTTTCTTCCCCACCAGGCGCTCGTCGCCGCGAGCGCGATCGGCCGGACGCTGTTCCGGGTGCTCGTCTCGCACCGGCACCTCCTCGAGTGGCAGACGGCGTCTCGCGTCGAGCGGGTCACCGCATCCACGCGCACCGCGCGCTGGCGACGCTTCGGCATCGTGGTGGGCGGCGCCATCATCGTCGTTGCACTCTCGCTCTGGCGGCTGATCGAGAGCCGGACGCGTGGTGACCTCGTCACCTGGCTCGTCGCGCTGGTCGTCGGCGTCATCTGGATGGTCATGCCCGAAGTCGCGCACGTCCTGAGCGCGCCCCTCAGGCGCCGCGAACTCGCGCTGGCAGCCGCCGACCGCGTGGCCGCGCTCCGCTACGCGAGGTTGCACTGGGCGTACTTCAGCCAGTTCGTGAGCGCCGACACCAACTGGCTCGCGCCCGACAACCATCAGGAGACCCCCGTACCGGTGACCGCGCTGCGCACGTCGCCGACCAACATCGGGCTGCAGCTCCTGGCCACCGCCTCCGCCTACGATCTGGGCTTTCTCACGCTCAACGAGATGCTCGAGCGCCTCGAAGGCGCGTTTGCGTCCATGGATCGGATGCGCCACTTCCACGGTCACTTCTTCAACTGGTACGACGTCACGGATCTCCGCGTGCTGGATCCGCCGTACGTCTCCACGGTGGATTCGGGGAATCTCGCTGGGCACCTGATTGCGCTCGCGGAGATGTGTCGTGCCCTTGCACGACAGGGAGACGCCGCCTCGCCTCGCCTGGCCGCGCTCGCGCGTCGCGCGACCGACTTCGTCCTGGCCATGGACTTCCGGCTGCTGTTCGATGAGCGGCGCAAGCTCTTTTCCATTGGGTATGATGCGCGTACCGCGAAGCTCGATACCTCGTTCTACGACTTGCTCGCTTCCGAGGCGCGTCTCGCCAGCTTCGTTGCTGTCGCCAAGGGCGATGTCCCGGCCGAGCACTGGTTCCGCCTGGCGCGCTCGCTCACGACGGCGAGCGGCGCGACGGCGCTCGTGTCCTGGAGCGGCAGCATGTTCGAGTACCTCATGCCGGTGCTGGTCATGCCGTCGCGCCCGTTCTCGCTGCTCGACCAGACCCATCGCGCCGCGGTGCGGCGCCAGATCCATTACGGGCACGGCCGTGGTGTGCCGTGGGGGATGTCGGAGTCGGCGTACAACCTGCGTGACCGCCACGCCACGTATCAGTACCGTGCCTTCGGCGTGCCGGATCTCGCGTTGCGGCGCGGGCTGGCGAACGATTTGGTCGTGGCACCCTACGCCGCGGCCCTGGCCCTGCTCGTCGAGCCGCACGAAGCGCTGGCCAATCTCGCCACGCTGGAGGAACGCGGCGCGCTCGGCCCCTTTGGCTTTCACGATGCGCTGGACTATACACGCCCCGAGCCCGGCCAATCGTACGCGGTCGTGCGCATTGCCATGGCGCATCACATCGGCATGAGCCTCGTCGCGCTCGACAACGCGCTGCATCAGCATCGTGGTGAAGGGATCTGGCAGCGGCGGTTCATGGCGGACCCCATGGTGCGGGCGGCGGAGCTGCTGCTGGATGAGCGCGTGCCGCGCCTCTATGTCGTGCAGCAGCCGCAATCCGATTCGCCACGCGCCGAAGCGCCCGAGCGCCCGGCGCGCGATGGTCCGGTGCTGCGTGAATTCCTCACGGCGGATACGGCCGAGCCGCGCGTCGCATTGCTTGGCGGACAAGCCTACAGTGTGCTCGTGACCAACGCCGGGGCCGGATACAGCCGGGCAAACGGCATGGCCGTGACGCGCTGGCGTGCTGATGCCACCCGCGATGACACCGGCCAGTGGGTGTACGTCAAGGATCTCGCGACGGGGCGCGTCTGGTCCGCCGCGCACCAGCCCACGGGCGTTGCGGCGGATGACTATCGCGTGATCTTCGCGACAGGCCGGGTGCTCTGGGAGCGCAGCGATGGCAGCGTAGACACGCGAACCGAGATCGTGGTCGTTCCCCGGGAGCGCGCGGAAATCCGGCGGGTCACCGTCACCAATCGTTCGCGCGCGCCGCGCGAGATCGAGTTGACCAGCTATGGCGAGATCGTGCTCACCGACCCGGACGCCGATCGCGCCCATCCGGCCTTTCAGAGTCTGTTCGTGGAAACGGAGTGGGTGGGCGAGCGTGCCGCGGTGCTAGCCAGTCGCCGGCCCCGCGCGCCGGGGGAGCGCCAGCGCTGGTGCGCGCACGTGGCTGCGGCGGGGTCGGAACAGCTCGGTGCGGTGACGTGCGAGACCGACCGCGCGCGCTTCCTTGGTCGCGGCCGCACGGCGCGGGCACCACGTGCGCTTGACGCGGACGGTGCGCTCTCGGGCACGGTGGGTGCCGTGCTCGATCCGGTGTTCGCGCTGCGAGTCCGCGTGCATCTCGATGGCGGCCGGGCTGCGACCGTCGCATTCACCACCATCGTGGGCGATGACCGTGAGACGGTGTTGCAGCACGCGGACCGGTATCGCGAGATCGCGGCGTCCGAGCGGGCGCTCGCGCTCTCGTGGACGGAGGCGCAGGTCGAGCTGCGCGACCTCGATGTGACATCGGCCGAGGCCGCGCTGTATCAGGATCTGGCCGGCGCGCTGCTCTATCCGCACGAGGCGCTGCGCGCCCTGCGGTTCGAGCGCGCCGAAAACCGGCGCGGCCAGCAGGCCCTCTGGGCGCACGGCATCTCCGGCGACTGGCCGATCGTGCTCGGTACCATCAGCCAGGAAGCGGGACTCGCCAGTGTGCGCCAGTTGCTGGTGGCGCACCGGTACTGGCGCATGAAGGGCATCAGGGCCGACCTCGTCATCCTGAATGATCGGGGACCGAGCTACCAGCAGGAGTTGCAGGATCAGCTCACGGAGATGCTCGTGGCCTCGAGCGAAGGCGCGCTCGTGGACCGTCCCGGGGGCGTGTGCATTCGCCGCAGTGACCTCCTGGGCCCGGCCGATGTCGCGCTGCTTCGCGCGACCGCACGGATCAGCGTGATCTGCGACGGCGTGGGCCTGGGACGATTGGCGCCGCCGCCCGAACCGGCGCCGGAAGCCGAATTGCGCGAAAGTCAGATCCGGCGCGAGCGCGAGTCGCTCATCGATCGGCCGGAGCGGGAACCGGCCATCCCGGCGGGCACACACGTCGCTGGGCGCGCGCCGACGCCGCGCCACGCGGGCCGGTTCGCGGACAACGGGGACTACGAGATTCGCGTCTCGGCGGCAAATCCAACGCCGGCGCCGTGGGCGAACGTCATTGCCAACGCGCGTGCAGGCTTCTGCGTGACGGAGCGGGGCGGGGGATTCACGTGGGTGGAGAACAGCTTCTTCTACCGGCTCACGCCGTGGTACAACGATCCGGTGAGCGATCCCTGCGGCGAGGTGCTCTACCTGCGCGACGCCGACTCGGGAGCCTGGTGGACACCCACGCCCGGACCATTCCGGGCCGACGCCGCTGCCGGCGAAGCGCACGCGGAATATGCCGTCCGCCACGCGCCTGGCGTCACGACCTTTGCCCACGCGCGCGATGACATCGCGACCGAGCTGGCGCTTGGCGTCCCCGAGTCGGATCCGGTGAAGATCGCGCGGCTGCGCATTACGAACCATGGCCCGCGGCGCCGCCGGCTCACGCTCACCTCATACGTGGAGTGGACCCTGGGTGCGCAGCGCGAGCACACGCGCCACCAGATCCATACGAGGCGCGACACCACCACCGGCGCCATTCTGGCCCAGAACTTCTTCATGGATGATTTCGCCTCGTCCATCGCGTTTTCCTGGATGAGCGAACCCGTCGAATCATTCACCGCCAATCGCGAAGAGTTCATTGGGCGGAACGGTGATCTCGGCGCGCCGGTGGCGCTGCAACGCGACGCGCTTTCCGGCACGACGGGTGCCGGCTACGATCCGTGCGCGGCACTGCGCTGCGCGCTCACGCTGGAACCGGGCGAGACGCGCGAGGTGACCATCCTGCTCGGCGCCACGCGCGACGAGGATGATGCACGAGACCTCATCGCGCGGCTCGGCATACCGGGAGCCGCGTCGGCGGCGCTCGCCGGCGCGGTGCAGGCGTGGGACGCGCGCCTCGCCACGATCACGGTGCGCACGCCCGATCCCGAATTCGACGCGCTGGTGAATCGCTGGTCGCTCTACCAGGCGCTGTCCTGCCGGATGTGGGGACGCTCCGCCTTCTATCAGTCGAGCGGGGCGTACGGCTTTCGTGATCAATTGCAGGACTCCATGGCGTTCGTGTATGCGGCGCCGGCCGTGACGCGGGCGCACCTGGTGCGCTGCGCCGGCCGCCAGTTCCTCGAAGGGGATGTGCAGCACTGGTGGCACGAGCCCGGTGGACGCGGCGTGCGAACGCGCTTCTCGGATGATCTCGTCTGGCTTCCCTTCGCGGCTGACCACTATGTGCGTGTGACCGGAGACGCGGGCGTATGGGAGGAGCGCGCCAGCTATCTCACCATGCGCGCGCTCGAGCCGGGGGAACAGGACGCCTACGACCAGCCTGCCGTGAGCCCGGAGAGCGGAACGCTCTACGAGCATTGCGTGCGTGCGCTCGATCATGCGAGCACCGAGGGCACACACGGGCTGCCGCTCATGGGAGGCGGCGACTGGAACGACGGGATGAATCTGGTCGGCGCCGGCGGACAGGGTGAGAGCGTCTGGCTGGCCTGGTTTCTTCTCTTCACGCTGCGTCGCGTCGCCGAGCACGCGGACCGGCGCGGCGACACTGCGGTGGCCGCGCGGTTCCGCGACCGAGCGGCGCGTTACGCCGACGCCGCGGAGAAGAATGCCTGGGACGGCGCCTGGTATCGTCGCGCGTATTACGACGATGGGACCCCGCTGGGCTCGGCCACGAATGCGGAATGCCGGATTGATTCCATCGCGCAGAGCTGGTCGGTCATCGCCGGCGCCGCTCCGGCCGATCGAACGCGCTCCGCCATGCGTGCGGTCTACGAACAGCTCGTGCGCGAGGACGCACGACTCATCATGCTGCTCACGCCGCCGTTCGACAAGTCGGCAGAGAACCCGGGCTACATCAAGGGATATCTGCCTGGTGTCCGGGAGAATGGCGCGCAGTACACGCACGGCGCGCTTTGGACCGTGCTCGCGACGGCGCTGGCCGGCGATGGCGATCGCGCATCACACCTCTTCCGCATGCTCAATCCGCTCACGCATGCCCGCAGTGACGCGGATGTCGAGCGCTACAAGGTCGAACCCTATGTCGTGTGCGCGGATGTGTACACCGCGGCTGGTCATCTCGGGCGCGGTGGCTGGACCTGGTATACGGGTTCGGCCGCCTGGAGCTGGCGGATTGCGGTGGAAACGCTGCTCGGCTTCTCGAAGCGCGGTGAGCACCTGAGAATCGAGCCATGCATGCCGCGCGACTGGCGGGAGTTCACGATCGAGTATCGCTACGGCGCGAGTCGCTATGTCATCCAGGTGCGCAATCCCGCGGGTCTGACGCAAGGCGTGAGCACGGTCGAGATGGATGGGCAGATCGTCGAGGATGGGACGGCTCGGCTCGCTGACGATGGTGCTGTGCATCACATCACCGTGACCCTGGGGGTACGCAGCATGGCCGAGGTTGACGCGAACGTGCTGGCGCCCGAATGAGCTGAGGCATGGACCGGCCGGCGAAACCGGTGCTGGCATGACTGCTGCATTGTGCCATCCGTATCATGCGTTCACTTCACGATTCAAATCGCAGCATGAGTACAGGTATCAGCGGCGCCCATCCCCCCTGGACCCGGCGAATGGGACAGAGTCTGCCTGCCGTGCCACTGCCGCGTGGGCCGGCAGTCGAACGGGCGCTGGAGATACCCGTCAGCCGCGAGGTGCAGCGCGCACGCAGGCGCGCGCTCCATCAGCACACGTCGGCGACGCCGAAGGTGCAACCTCGCGAGCGCGCGGAGGCATTGAACCGCGTGGTGAACGTCGTGCTGGCGCTCGTTGCCCTCACGCTGCTCCTGCCCGTGCTGCTCTGTGTCGCTTTGGCGATCAAGCTCACGTCGCGCGGGCCCGTGTTCTACTCGCAGGTTCGCGTCGGCTACGATCGGCATCGCACCGCGGTCCATGCGCTCTATGACCGGCGGAAGAACGATGCCGGTGGCCGGCTCTTCACCATTTACAAGTTCCGCTCAATGCACGCCCATGCCGAAGAGCACTGCGGCGCCGTGTGGGCCACGCCCGAAGATTCGCGCGTGACCCTGGTGGGCCGCTTTCTCCGGCGCACGCGTCTCGATGAGGTGCCACAGCTCGTGAACGTGCTGCGCGGCGACATGAATATCGTTGGTCCGCGCCCCGAACGGCCGGGCATCTTCGACGACCTGCGCGAGCAGATTCCTGGTTATGCCGCTCGCCAGGCGGTGCGCCCCGGAATCACCGGGTGGGCTCAGATCCATCACAACTACGACACATCGCTCGATGATGTGCGCACGAAGCTGCGGTACGACCTTGCCTATCTCGAGCGCCAGTCGCTGATGCTTGACCTGAAGATCATGCTGATGACGGTGCCGGTACTGGTGTTCAGAAAGGGTGGCTGGTGACGCGCGGAGGGTCTGACCTCTGGCCGCAACGCACGGTCCATCACTTCGTCTTCGCGCTGGCGGCAGTTGCCGTCTTCAGCCACTCCCGCATTTCGCCTTCTATTTCCTGCAACCGGTCCTCGGTCTTCGCTTCGAAGCGGAGCACGAGCGCCGGTTCCGTGTTCGACGCTCGAATGAGACCCCAGCCATCGCCATAGTCAACGCGGGCGCCGTCCAGGTCGATGACGTGATGTTCCCGTGCGAAGTGGTCTATCGCTAGCCTGACAACCTCGAACTTGCGGTCATCCGGACAGGGAATTCGCATCTCCGGCGTGGCGGGATACTCCGGCACATCCGCGAGTAGCGCGCGAATATCCGTACCGCGCCTCGCGACCATCGCCAGCAATCGCGCTGCCGCGTAGATGGCATCATCGAATCCGTAGTAGTCATCGCCAATGTACATATGTCCCGACAGCTCGCCTGCCAGCGGGGACTGCAATGCAGCCATCTTTGCTTCGATGAGCGAGTGGCCCGTCTTCCACATGACCGGCACGCCGCCGGCATCCTGGATGACTTTGGGCAGCGCCATCGAGCACTTCACATCGAAGATGACGGACGCACCAGCGTGGCGCGGGAGGACGTCACGTGCCAGCAGTGCGAGAACGCGGTCGCCCGGCACCATTGCGCCACTCCCATCGATGACGCCCACGCGGTCCGCATCGCCATCCACGGCGAGCCCGATGCTGTAATGCTCGGCCGTCACCTTCGCGATGAGGGCCGTCAGATTCTTCGCGTTGCTGGGATCCGGCGGATGATCGGGGAAGTGTCCGTCGCTTCGGCAGGAGAGACAGGTGACTCGTGCGCCGAGGCGTTCCAGCACCTGCCGCGCAGGCTCGGCGCCCACTCCATTGGACCCATCGAGCACAACCGGTGGGCTATCCTCCAACGCCCCGATCCGGCTCACGAGGTCCTGCACGTACGCATCCAGCACCTGGAGCGGGCGCACGGCGCCGTGCCCGCGAACGCGCCGCCCATCGCGAATCAGTGTCAAGATGCGCTGGATGCCGTCGCCGTACAGCGCCGCGGTGCCGACGCAGAGCTTGAAGCCATTGAACTGCGGCGGGTTGTGCGACGCGGTCACCTGAATGCCGCCCACGACTGGGTGGCGGTGCAGCGTCCAGTACAGGGTCGGCGTTGGCACCTCGCCCACGTCCCACACCTCGACTCCGGATTCTGTCAGTCCCCGCAGCAGGGCGTCGTGCAACTCCGGGCCGCTGGTTCGATTGTCGCGGCCGACCGCTATGGCGCCAGTCTTGCAGCGGTCGGCAAGCAGCACCGCGAAAGCGCACCCGATTTCATGGGCCAGCGCCGGCGTCAGGTCGCGGCCGGCAACGCCGCGAATGTCGTATTCACGGAAGATGGCACTGGAGATGGACTCGGTCATCACCTCGACGGGGGGCAACAGTCATGCCGGGAACAATGCTGATGCAGACAGCCCAGTGACAGCGTCCCGCGCGTCCGCGACGCCAGATTCGATTTCGGAATCAGGAAGGTCAGGCGGCGCGCGATCCATGGGACTCGCGGATGACCTGAGCAGCGTGATCGCTGAGTTGGCACCACCCCTGCTGCTGCTCGACAGCGACCTTCGCATTTGCGATGCGACGCAGGCGGCGGAGCGTCTCTTGCACATTGGCGCGGCGCAGCACGGTCAGATCATTGGCGCCGTTGAGATGCCCGCGTGGGCGGGTGATCTGCACGCGCTCGCTCACGCCGCAATGACCGCACGCACCATCAGTGAGCGCGACGTGCGGGATGAGGGCGGACGCTGGTACTCCGTCCTGGTCCGGCCATACTGGTCCGCGAATGATCAGGCGAACGGGGTCGTCGTCCTGTTCCGCGGGAAGGAGTCACTTCCGCGGGCCACGCAGCAGGTCGAACGGCCGCGACAGCAGCTGATGGCCATTATCCAGGCCCTGTCGCAGCCGTTGCTCGTTCTTGATGCCGAGCTGCGCGTTCGCCTGGCCAACGCGGCCTTCTGCGTGAGCTTCCAGCCCACGCCGGCGCACATCGTGGGCATGAAGTTCTTCGAGCTCGACGACGGCGGCTGGAATATCGCCGGGTTTCGCGATCGGTTGCAGGCGATTCTCGACCTCCCCGGCTGGATCGAGAATCTGGAGGCGGAACACGATTTCAAGACGATCGGCCGCAGAACGGTCGTGATCAACGCGCAGCGGCTCGAGTTCGGTGACGACCGTCCGCTCATTCTCCTCGCCGTGGACGACGTGACCATCCTTCGGCGTACCGAGCGGTATGAGCGAGTGCTGGCCGAGGTGAGTGGCGTTGTTACCACCGCTATCGACGCCGACGCGCTCATGGACTCCGTCGCGAAACTGGTGGTACCGGCGCTCGCCGACTGGGTCACCCTGGACACGTGCGACGACAGCGGCACATGGTGTCGCAGTCGCGTACTCCATCGGGATCCGGAGTTGCAGGCCGATGCGCAACGCCTCGCGATGCGCGCCTTCGCCAATTCCGCCAACCCGGTGTTTCACGTCCTCGAGACCGGCGAGCCCTTTGTGGCCGAGCACATTTCCGGCGACGTCCTCGCCACGCTGGTGGATCCGACGGACAACCAGGGGCTGGCCGCGCTGCTCACCCCACGTGCGATCAAGATCGTTCCCCTTGCCTTGCAGAACGAAATTGTGGGCGCCATCACATTGATCTCAGTCACGCCAAGTACGAATCTCGTGTCGAGCATGCTGCCGCGCGCGCAGGAGCTCGGCCGGCGTGTCGCGTTCGGCCTGGAACGCATCAGAATTTACGGCAACATGTCCATCGCGCTCGACGCCGCGCGATCCGCGAACGAAGCAAAGGCCCGGTTCCTCGCCAACATGAGCCACGAGCTGCGGACACCCCTCAACGCGATCCTGGGCTATGAGCAGCTTTTGCAGATGGAACTGCACGGCCCGCTCACCGAGGCCCAGCGCGACGATCTGCGGCGGATCGAGAGCAGCCAGCGCCACCTCACCGGCCTCATTGACGACATTCTGAGCTTTGCCAAGCTGGAAGCGGGAGCCACGACCTTCCAACCGGAACTCGTCACGCTGGACGCTGTGATCGCATCGTCTGTCGACATGATCGCCACCCAGTTGCATCGCAAGCAGATCGAATACGAGTATCAGCCCTGCAATGCGGCGTGTACGGTGTACGCGGACCCCGCGCGGCTGCAGCAGGTGATCGTCAATCTGCTCTCCAACGCCACGAAGTTCACACAGGCCGGCGGCCGTGTCATCGTCCAGTGCGTGCCGCAGGACCGGATAGTCGACATCCGCGTCACTGACAACGGTATCGGGATCCCGGCGGACAAGCACGAGGCCGTCTTCGAGCCCTTCGTGCAGCTCGATAATGCGCTCAACCGGCGCGGCAGCGGCACCGGTCTTGGTCTGGCGATCAGTCGCGATCTGGCGCGTGCAATGGGCGGCGAGCTGCGGCTCACGAGCGGCGAGGGCCTGGGCTCGACCTTTACGCTCACCATGCCTCGCGGCGAGTAGCCAGGGCGGTCAGCGCAAGCGGCACCTCACGGAGTCCGCGCCAGCGATGCGCCGCGCCTGAGGCATCGCGAAAGAGCATCTGGGCAGAGATGCCGCCGTCGAGCAGCACCGCCTCGCGACAGCCGAGTGCGCCCATCAGCGCGGCCATCTCCGGCGTTGTCAGTCCGAATGGCACCGACCCGAGCGTGCCGCCGAATGCATCGAATCGGGTGAGTGCGACGAGCACCGTGCCGTCCGCCAGCCGGCCGAGCGCAAGGCGCGCATCGCGATGGGCGACATCCAGGCCGCGACCGCTGCCGCGCAGCGGCTCAGGAACCACGCCGGAGTCGAGCAGCGCGGGATAGGACTCGAAAGCCCACTCCACGTGCGCAGGCGGATGGCGCAATACGTCGTCGCCGCGCATCCAGTGGAGCGTTCCGCTGGAATCCATCATGATGGCGACTGACAACGGGCCGCTCCCGGGCGCCAGGAACTGCCGCCCCTGCAGTACGACCCATCCCCAGGGAAGCGCCTGAACGAACTGGCCGGCGTTCACCGCGAAGACGGCTTGCGGATCGGCACGCGCGAGCGTCCACGCGGGAGTGAGTCGCGCGGTGAAAGCCGTGTCGAGTCGCATCCGCACCCTGCGCGGATCGAGCGTCACCAGAATGACCCGCGTGCGCCAGGCTTCGCCGGAGCCGGCGAGCTCGATCTCACCCCAGCGCATCCCGGCACCCGCGGCGTGCCACGAGACCGCAGACGCCAACATGGTGTCCGACCCAGCCCACGTGTTCGGTGCCTTGTCCGCGCGCCACCAGACGCGCCACGCGCCGTCTGCGCGCACAGCAAGCGTAGAGCGGGGCAACGCCGCGCCTGAGGGCTGGCTCGGCGCACCGACCAGCAGCGCGCCGAGCGCGCAGGCGATGCCCCGCCGTACGCCTGTCACCGGAAGATGCCGGCGTACTGTTCGAGTTGCTGTTTGTGCGAGTCCAGGACGGCGTATTCCGCCTTGCTGAGATTCCCGTTGCCGTTCGGAGCGTGGTACCACGTGGTGAGCCGCTCGAATGCGACGTTGTAGGCCACGATGTCCATTCCGCTCGCCCGTGAACCTTCCGTTCCCATGCGATTCTCGATCGAGCGGACGCTGTCGCTCAAGCTGTTCGAGAGAGTGGAGAGCGAATCGGCGCGCGCGAGCCACGCGGGTTTGGCAGGTACCTTGCCGCACTCCTTGTCCACCTGTGCCGAATCGGCCTTGGGATTGATGCCGAGCATCTTCGCCTGGAACTGCTGACTGAGCTGCATGGCCCCTTTCACGTCGCCCTTGGCCTGGAGCGCGGCGGTCTGCCGGGCCAGCTCCATGTATTGCTGCATCGCGACCGGATCGCTCATGAGATTTGCCTGCTTTGCCTCCATCGCCTTCCGGTGTGCGTCATCGATCTTGCTGAAGGCATCATCGCGGCAGCTGCCGACATCCTGCGTGGACTTGTTGTACGCCTCATTCTCGGGGCCGTGCTGTGCCATGAGGCTGCTGTACTCCTGGCTCGCCGCCTGCTGGCGGGTCACGAGCGAACTGCGTGTCTGCGTCATGCTCTGAATCACGGGGAGCGCGCGCAGCAACCCCTGCACCGATTGCTCGGTCAGTTCCGGTCCTCCCGTGGCTGGTGCCGCTGCAGTTTCCGTATGCGTCGCCTTCTTGGCTTTCTTGACGAGGCCGCCGAACTGCGCGGACGCGCTGGCCGGCGACACGAAAGCCAGCGCCAGTCCGAGCGCAAGC
Source organism: Gemmatimonadaceae bacterium (assembly GCA_036393195.1). Lineage (GTDB taxonomy): Bacteria > Gemmatimonadota > Gemmatimonadetes > Gemmatimonadales > Gemmatimonadaceae > JADGGM01. The sequence continues at coordinate 67,050 of DASVWN010000015.1, forward strand.
AGATGCGAGATGAAGCGTGGCATGACAGAGCTCCCGAACGAGTCAGTAATGGTCCGGCTCGACGCCGGCGTCGCCGGGACGAGAGGGCGCCGCGCACACGGCCGCGCAAATGTGTAACGCCGCGACGGCCTCGCGACTCTCACTTTTTCGTTGGAACGCTCTTCACGGCGCTCCGGCGCGCCACAACGACAGGGCGTCCGGCGGAACCCGCCGGACGCCCTGGTTGAAGGTGGACGGGCACGGGCCGGCAGCCGTGCCGGCTCATCGTGCACGGACTTACCGTCCTCGTCTGCCCATGCGGCTTCGCATGTCTTCCAGGTTCTTGTCGAACGTCTTCTGCTGGTCGGGCGTGAGCACGGCGCGAATGTCAGCCGTTTCCTTCTGCATCAGCTCACGCCGCTGTGCCCGCGCGCTGGAATCCGGCGGTGAGCCGGGCGTGAATGCCGGCATCTGCGACTGATACTGCGTCTGGATCGAATCAACGGACGCCTTCTGGGTGCTGCTCAGGGTGATTCCCTTGAGCAACTGGTCCATCATGCGGGCCCGTCCACCAGCCCGTCCGCGCTGCTGGCTCCCCTGGTCGCTCTGAGCGCTCACCGTGGTCGCGGCTCCGCCCAGAAATGCGAGCGCCAGAATAGCGATATACACGCGCTTCATGGTTTCCCTCCGGAGGATGATTGTAGCCGGGAGCCGTCGCAGTGGCCTCGAGGTGTCTGCCGCCGGCTTCTGGCCTGACAACTAGTACGCGCCCCCGGCGCGCGGCGTTGCGGGTCTGGCGCCACTCTTGACGCGCAACAGGTTAAGGCGCGACAATGCCGGAATGCGTGCTGACCCGGTCGTTCGCCGTGTGGCGGAATTCGGCTTCCTGCTCGTGGCATCTCTCGCCACCGGGACAGGAGCGCGCGCGCAGATTGTCCCGGCGGGGAACCCGGTGGCATTCGGCACGGACAGCCTCTATGCCAAGATCTTTCTCGCGATCGGCGACGGCGCGGCGCCGGCTTTTCCCATCCGCGGCGTGCATCTGCTGCTGATCGCGGCGAACGGCGACACTACGCGACTCGCGACCGATGGAGCGGGTGCCGCGGCGGCCTATGTCGCGCCGGGCGACTACGAACTGGAGTCGCGCGATCCCGTGAACTGGCGAGGGACCGAGTATTACTGGAAGCTGCGGCTCACGGTTGCGCCGGACATGTCGGACCTGGTGCTCAGCGTGGCGAACGCGGCGCCGCCGATCGTTCCCACGCTGGCCTCTCGCGGCCCTCGAGGAGATCTCGGCGGCGCCGTCACCGATGCCAGTCGTGTGACCGCGCTCAAGGATCGTCCCGTCCGCACGAATCGCCGCACGATCGAGTCGCCACGCGGCGTGCGCTGGGATGTGTTCGAGCAGTACTTCAGCCCCGCGGCCGTCGTGGGGAAGGATCTGCCGCTCCCCACCTCGCTCAAGGTGCTCGTGTTCGACCGGCCGGCCGAAACCCGCCAGCTCGATGCCTTCCCGGACGACTGGCGCGACATCCCGGACAGCGCGCTGGTGGCGTTGTTGGCGAAGGCCACCCGCACCCGGCCGTAGCGCGCGCCCGGCGTGCTCAGGGCGCGTGTTCCTGTGCGCTCCGCGCAAGCAGCAGCGCGCGCCCCGCACGACTGAACACCGCATTCGTGTAGCGCGCGCACTTCGCGCCCTTCCCGCGGCACCCGTTGTAGCGTCGCAGGGCTTCGGTGAGCGAATCCGAGCTGTCGATGGCCATGCGCAGGATGCGCGTACCAAAACACACATTCACGTCCGCATTGCGCAGGTCAGTGCCACAGCCCTTGATCTGCGAGCGCCAGAAGGGCTGTACCTGCATGACGCCCACGGAGCCGTCGCGTGCCCGCGCCCGAATGTCGAGGTGCGGATTCTCCACGCCAATCACGCCCACCACCAGCAACGGGTCAATGGATTGCCTGCGCGCGTGACGAACGACGGCCGCCGCCACGACCTGCGCCCGCGATTCGCTGGCTCCATTCGCCCGGAGCAGCGCCGTAACGACTGCAATGGAATCGGGCGCCAGCACACCGTTGCTCTGCACCGTCGTCGCGACATGCGTGTTCGAATCAGCGGCCGGTTGCGACTGCGAATGGGCGCGAGCCGTCGCGATCAGGAGCGCCGCGAGCAGGACAAGCGAGAAGCGGAACGTGCGCATGTCGTCCTCCGAATGCCATCGTATTCTGGAGTGACGACGGGCTGCCGCTGCGGCAACCGGACTCATGATGTTGACGCGCCCCGACGCGCCGGGCTATCGTCTCCCGCAGCCCCGCCCCTGAGAGCAGCCCATGCAAGGCCTGAAAGGTGAGCGCGTCCTCATGCGCATTCACATCGGAGAACGCGACCGGTTCCATGGCAAACCGCTCTATCAGGCGATTGTCGAGCTGCTCCGCTCGCGCCATTATGCGGGGGCCACGGTATTCCGCGCGATCATGGGCTTCGGCGCGAGCGCGCATTTGCGGACTGACCGCGTCGAGACGCTGTCGCTCGATCTGCCCCTGGTGGTCGAATGCATTGATACCGAGGAGCGGATCGAGGCGATCCTGCCGGAGCTCGATACGATGATCGGCGGCGGGCTCATCACGCTGGAGCGCGCGCGTGTGATCATGTACCGCCCCGATCTCCCACCGGAGCGACGGTCGGGGAGCTGGCCTGTGGATGTGACGGGAAAGTGGAAGCCGTAGCGCGACCGATCAAGACTTGACCAGATCAGGAATCGTTCGTCATCTTCACACAACCGATCGGGCGATGGAGTTCGCCCTGAACCGCTGCGATCCTGCAGCTGATGACTCCTGCGTGTTCCGCTGCACGCGGGAGATTTTTGTGCCCTGCACACTCTAACTCACCACGGCACTCGCATGGTCTGGTTCGTCGCACTTGGCAGCGCCGCCGGCGGCGCGTCGCGATTTCTCCTGGGTACGCTCATCCAGCAGCGCACGGGCGGAACATTTCCCATGGGAACGCTGCTCATCAACGTTTCGGGCTCACTCCTGCTCGGCTTTCTGCTTCGATATGCGCTGGCGACGCCGGCGATCAGTCCGGAGCTTCGCGGCCTGCTCACCAGCGGTTTCTGTGGGGGTTACACCACTTTCTCCACCTTCAGTCTCGAGACCGTGAACATGGTGGAGGAGGGCGATTATCGCCGCGCTGCGGTGTATGTCCTCCTGAGTGTCATCGTATCGCTCGTCGGCGCGTATTTGGGGATCGTGCTGGCCCGTGAGGCATTGGCCGTTCGCGAGGGGATGTAGATGGCCACGGTGCCCTCCCGCACACTCTCCCGCGGCAGCGCCATCCGCTTCGTCGTCCTGCTCGGTGTGGTGAGCCTCTTCGCCGACATGACGTACGAAGGCGGCCGCAGCATCACCGGACCATACCTCGAATTGCTCGGCGCGAGCGCAACGGTCGTCGGCATTGTCGCGGGCATTGGCGAACTGCTCGGCTACGGTCTGCGCCTGCTGTCCGGATACCTCAGCGACCGGACTGGCCGCTACTGGGCCATCACGATCGTGGGCTATGCCGTCAACGTGCTTGCGGTCCCGGCGCTCGCCCTCACCGGCAACTGGCCCGCCGCCGTCGCGCTCATGATGCTCGAGCGCACGGGGAAGGCGATCCGCAAGCCCGCGCGCGATGCGATGCTGGCGCACGCTTCGAGCGAGATGGGGCGCGGCTGGGGCTTCGGCCTGCACGAAGCGATGGACCAGACGGGCGCGCTGCTCGGCCCACTGATCGTGGCGCTCGTGCTGCATGTGCGCGGCGGTCACTATCGGTCGGCGTTCGCCGTGCTGGTCATACCGGCACTCCTCGCGGTGGCGGTGCTGCTGACGGCGCGTGCGCAATATCCGCGGCCCGCCGATCTCGAAGTGAAGCATGCCGAATTTCAGGCCAGAGGCGTTCCTCACACCTTCTGGATCTATGCGGTGGGATGCGCCCTCATTGCCGCGGGGTACGCCGATTTTCCCCTCATCGCGTACCACTTCGCCAGGCTGTCCATTGTGACGCCGGCGGTGATCCCGATTCTCTACGCGATCGCCATGGGCACTGCCGGCATTACGGCACTCGCCGCGGGCCGGCTGTATGACCGCGTGGGTCTTTCTGTCCTGATCAGTGCCGCCGCGCTTGCGGCTGCGTTCGCGCCGCTCGTGTTCCTGGGCGGCCTCACGCTCGCCGTGGTCGGCATGGTACTCTGGGGGATCGGCATGGGCGTGCAGGACTCCATTCTGCGCGCCGCGCTCGCCGCCATGGTTCCCGCTGATCGCCGCGCCGCCGCGTACGGCGTGTTCGACACGGTCTTTGGCGGCGCGTGGTTTCTCGGCAGTGCTCTCATGGGTGTACTCTATGACCGCTCGCGCATCGCGCTCGTGGCATTTTCGGTCGTGGCGCAACTCACCGCGCTGCCCGTGCTCTTCGTCGTCGCACGGCAGATGCGCCGGACGCGCGCGCCGGCAAGCTGGTGAGGCTGCTCAGCCACCCGCGAGCAGCCGGGCAATTGCCGTGAAGTCGGCGCGCAACTCGTCCATGGCGGGATCCACGACACTCGCCGTGGCCGGATTCACCGCACCGTAACCCCGCAACTTGGACGCGTAGCTGTCCTCGATGCGGAGCAGCTCGGCGGTGACGATGGCGCGAATGGCGCGCTTTCGCGACGCGTCGCGGGGCTCGATGCCCAGCCGCTTGCCAATCACTCGAATCTTCTCGCGCACGACCGCGAGACGTGCCCGAAGCGGCCCGAGCATTCCTGCCGGCAGATCGTCGGCCCAGCGTGTCAACTCCCGCGTGGGCTCCGAGTCGCTTGCGGCAAGGCGCTCCATCTCGGCCAGTGAGTCTTCCATCATGGCGAGCAGCACGGCGAAGTGATTGCGCTGGGGCTTGTTGAGAAGAGCCGTGTGGGTCATGGACTGGAAGATAGGGGCAACGGTCCGAGGTTGTGCAGTTCGATCAGCCATGCCGTCCACCATCTCGCCCGCCGCCATCCACCGTTCCCACCCCGTGGCCAGACCGTCAGCGCCGGTTTCTGCCTCTGATATGCTGCGTCTGCATGCAACATCTCGTCGCATGCCTGCGACATTCGTAGCCCCTCGCCCGGAAGGGCCATCCGGCACGAAACACATAAGTGCTCATGTCACAAAGAGATGATTAGTATTCGTTCATGGAATGCCAGCCGCTCGGATCTCCGTGCGGCGGCACGATTACTGAGTTGGAGAGTGAGAGGCTATTGCCCGTTGCATTCCTGCCCCGATAGACAGGCATCCCTGTCGGGCGCTGATTCAGCACACGAGGTCCCCGATGCTCCCAACTCCCAGAAAGGACGTGATCTTCAAGCGCTTGAGCGATGGAGCCGTCGTCTACCATTGCGCCGACGAGATCTACTTCGGCCTGAACGCCGAGGGCGCTCGACTGTGGGAACTGTTGCCGCCCGTGTCGACGACCATTGAGGACCTCGTTGGCCGAATGGCTGCTGAGCACCCGGAAATGGATCCCGCGATCATTCGCGCTGACGCCGAAGAGCTGTTCGCGTCGCTCGAAAAGTTTGGTTTGATCACCACAATGCCGGCCCGCGCCGCGTGAGCGCACTGCTTGGCGTGTTCGGTGCACCCGGGGCTGCGGCGGATCCGCGGCAGGCTGCCCGCATGCTCGGCACCATGGCATTGCGCGGGGCGGACTGCTCGGCGGTCCGTCGTATCGGAACCGTCGTGCTCGCCGCGGCACGCCATACGTGGGAGCTGGATGGGGCAGCGTCTGGTTCCACGATCGTCGCCCTGCAGGACGATGTCGCCGTCGCCGCTGACGCTTCGCTGTTCTATCGAGCCGATCTTCTTCGCAAGCTGCGCGAGCGCGGCGTCCGGCCGCTGGGTGAATCGCCGATTCAGCTCATTCTTTCGGCATACCTGGCGTGGGGTGCGGACTGTGTGCACGAGCTCGAAGGGGATTTCGCCTTTGTCGTCTGGGATGCGCGAACGCGTTCGGTCTTTGCGGCCCGCGACTGCATGGGTAAGCGCCCGCTGTTCTACGCAGAGGTGGGGGACGGACTGCTGGTGGCGTCCTCCATCGCGGCGCTGGAAGCGCATCCGGACTGTCCCAGGGAGCTTGACCTTGCCGTACTCGCGGAGGACGCGGGCGCGCTCACCGGCTCGGCAACGGACACGTGCTGGAAGGGAATCCACCGAGTGGCGCCAGGGCACTGCTTGCGCTGGCGGGCCGGCGAGCCCCCACGCACCGCGGGATGGTGGCAGGTGCCCGAGTTCTCCGAGAGTGGCGGCGCGCCATTCGATGATGCGGCCGACGAGCTGCGTGGCCTGCTGCTGGGCGCAATGAACGAGCGAATGGCCACCACCGGAACCACGGCTCTTTGCCTGAGCGGCGGGTGGGACTCGCCATCACTCTACGGCGTAGGACAGGAGCTGCTGCGCTCCACGGGTGACACCGCGCGCCGGCTGGAGCCGATCTCCGTCAGCTTCCCGCCCGGCGATCCGGGGCGCGAGGATGATGTGATCTCGAGCATTGTCGCGTATTGGAATGCGGGCACTACGTGGCTGCGGTCGCAGGACATTCCGCCGCTCGAAGGGCTGCTCCAGCGTGCGGCCTGCCGGGAAGAACCCTTCCCGCACCCGTTCGAAATGATGAACCGGGCTCTGGCGCGCAGCGGTCGCTCGCTCGGAACGCGGATCGTGCTGGACGGCAACGGTGGGGACCAGCTTTTTCAGGTATCCACGGCCTATTTGACCGATCTGTTCGCCTCAGGCCGGTGGCCGAGCCTGGCACGGGAGTGGCAAGCACAGGGAGGTGGAGGGTGGAGGCGCCTGCTCGGTCAGACCGTACTGCCATCTTTGCCAGCGGGAGTACAGCACACAATCGCGGCGCTGGCCGGAAGGCGCAGTCTTGCGGCTACGCTCGAGCGCCGGCCGCCGCCATGGATGAGTGCACGGTTCGTGCGGGAACACCGGTTGATTGAACGCGAGCAGGAGCATGTTCCCGCGCGCGGAGGTCGCAGCCATTCGGCGCATGAGACCGCCTGGCAGTTCACGCGACCGCTCGTTGGGCGCATGACAGCACTGCTTGGGACGTTTGCGCTGGAAGAGGGCGTGGAGCATCGGTCTCCGTTCACCGATGAGCGGGTGCTGCGCTTTGCGGCGGCCCGCCCGGTCACCGATCGGCGGTCGGGCCGCGAAACCAAGCGGCTGCTGCGCGGCGCGGTGAAGGGGTTGCTGCCGGATGCGGTGCTCGCACCACGCCCGTATCGCACGGGCAGTCCTATCCGGTATCTCACGGGCGCGATCCGTGCGGCGATGCCGGCGCTGATCGAGCGGACCATGAAGGAGCCCGTCCTGGGGGATCTCGGCATTCTGGACCCGAAGGCGTTCCGGCAGTCGTGGGAGGAGAGTGTGAGACAGGACGATGTGAATCTGTGCGTGTCGCTCTATCTCACCATGGAAGTCGAGCTCTGGCTTCGAGCTCGTGCAGCGCACGATGTTGGTGCAGTACATCGGTCACAATCGGCCTATGCACGACTGGCCATTGTCAGTTGAAGTTGCGCGAAGGCGGCGCGGCCACGAGGGTCGTGTCACCACCGGGTACCGTATCGCCCGGGATTCTAACAGGGAGGGCTATTGATGTATTCCGCACCGCGCGTGGAGCGCTTCGGAACTCTGCGTGATCTGACGCAGGGCAAGAGCGATCCGGGTTGGGACCTCTCCGTGGGCATTGGCGAGGACGCCAATCAGCCCAGCGGTTGCACCGCCAATGCTGCGCCCGGCTCTGCCGCGGCCTGCATTGGGGGACGCTCCTGACAACAACTGAGAGTGGCGGAAGATTCAGTAATCGGGTCTTCCGCCACACTCGTTCTCTCGTCTGCATGCCTGATTATTCCGTCTACGGTGGATCTCTGCGTTCGGAGATCCCGTTTTCATTTTTGCGCAATGCCACCGGTGCGCCGAGCTGGTTCTTCCGGCGTGTCGCAGGTCAACTGCCGCCCAGCGCCGGCGAGGTGCTGGGCGAGGATCGCGTTGACGGCTCGCTGTGTGTGCGCCTCTATCGTCGCGGGGCAGGCTTCCGCCTGGTTTATGACGATACGGGGACGTTCGATGTGAATGCGGCCGGCACCCACATCGACTGGTTCCCCGCGCCGGGAGCCGTGATGGAAGCCGTGCAGCTCGACGTGCTGGGCCGCGTGCTGCCGACCGCCATCCATGCTGCCGGAGCGCTCTGTCTGCACGGCAGCGCCGTGCAGATGAACGGCGGGGCGGTGGCCTTTCTCGCGCCCAAGGGACATGGCAAATCCACGCTCGCGCAGGCGCTGGTGGCTGCAGGGGCGCGACTCGTCACCGATGACGTCGTTCCGATTGACCTGGAGGACGCGCCGCGCATGCGCCCCGGCGTGGCGCATCTGCGTCTGCTCCGGGACGCGGCGCTCCAATTTCGCGTCGGGGACGGACATCGCGCGGGCCCCGGTGGCAAGGTCGTGATCGAGCCGGGAAACTTGTTCGATGCATCGAGCGAAACGCTTCCGGTTGCCGCGCTGTACCGGCTGCAGCCCGTCCGCGCCGAAGCGTCGGAGCACGCCGCCGTTCGCACACGCCTGACCGGGGTGGCCGCGGCAATGGCGCTGCTGCCGCAGGTACGTCTGGCTCGGCTTCTGGGAGGCACCGAGGCGCCGGTGCTGTTTGACCGGACATCGCAGCTCGCGGAACGCGTGCCGGTGTTCAGCTTGCGCATCGCGCGCGCTTTCGAGCGGCTCCCTGACGTCGTGGCGCAGGTGCTCGACTGGCACGACGGCGCTCCCGCGCGGCGGGCGCTCGTCTCGACGTGACCGTCACCCTCACACCGGCGGGCGCGCCAGCGCAGATTACTCGCGTGAGCGAGAGCGGCAGCATGGTTCGGGTGGACGGCCTGACCAAACGATTCCCTGTTCGACGCGGATGGATGGATACGCTGCGCCATCCTCTGGCGCGCGAAGAGGCCACCGCCCTCGCCGGCGTGACCTTCGCCGTCCGGCGCAGCGAATTCTTTGGTCTCCTCGGCGAGAACGGTGCGGGCAAGACGACGCTGTTCAAGATTCTCGCCTCGCTCATCGTGCCTGACGCCGGCACCGTCACCGTGAACGGGCTGGATGTGGTAAAGGATAGCGCGCGCGTGCGTGGCCTCCTCGCGCCGGTGATCGCGGACGAGCGCAGTCTCAACTGGCGCTTGTCCGCGCGGGAGAACCTCCGGCTCTTCGCGGCGCTGCACAACCTGCGCGGCCCCGCCGGAGCACACCGGGTAGGCGAGTTGATGGAGATCACCGGCATTGCCGACACGGGCACCAAGATGGTCGGGCAGTTCTCTTCCGGCATGAAGCAGCGTCTGCTCATCGCGCGCGCCCTGCTCTCGCGCCCCTCGGTGCTGCTGCTCGATGAGCCCACGCGCAGCCTCGACCCGCTCGGCGCCCGGCGCTTCCGGGAATTTCTTCGCGACGAGATCGTGGCACGCCAGCGCTGCACGGTGCTCATTGCCACGCACCGCGCAGAGGAAGCGCTCGAACTGTGCGACCGGATCGCGATCCTCGATCGTGGTGTCGTGCGTGCCATCGGTACGCCGAACGAGCTCGCCAGCCGGATCGTGGGTGAGCGCTATCACCTCTGGACACTCGCGCCGTCGCACGCCGCCCTGGCCTGTCTCGTTGCGCAGGGGACCATCACGAATGTCGTGATCGGCGAGTGCGACGAGGATGGCTGGACGCGCGTGCAACTGGAAATACCCGGCGGACCGCGCACGGCGAGCGACGTGATCGCCGCGCTGGCCGCGGGGCGCATGCCCATCGCGTCGTTCGAGCGCGTTCGCCTGCCGCTGGCGGAGCTCATCGAGCGCATCGTGGCCGGCCGGAGCGCGGTGATGGCTGATGCATAAGATGTTCGCGCTGGTGCGGGCGTCGTGGCTCGTGGGCGCGAGCTACCGGATGGCGATCATTACGTCGTTCGGATCGCTCATCGTGACGGTCGTGCCCGTGTTCTACATCGCGCGCGCGTTGCAGCCGATGATGGGCAAGGTCGTGCAGGGGCAGGGTGGAGACTTCTTCGGCTTCGTGCTCGTGGGCATGGTTGCGTTCATGTTCATCGGCATTGCGGTCGGCACGCTGCCGGGCATCATCAGCGGCAGTGTGAGCTCCGGTACGCTCGAGGCGTATCTCACCACGCCGTCCTCGCTGCCCACCGTGCTCGCGGGCCTCATGTCGTACGATTTCCTGTGGTCGTTCGCGCGGGCGGTCGTGCTGGTCGTCACCGGCGCGGTGCTCGGTGCGCATATCGCCTGGAGCAAGTCACTGCTTGCCATCGGCATCCTGGCGCTCATCGTGCTCTCGTATCTGCCGTTCGGCATCCTCGGTGCGTCGCTGATGCTCTGGTTCCGCACGACCGGTCCGCTCCCCAAGGCGGTCATTGGCCTCTCGGGCTTTCTGGGCGGCGTGTACTACCCGACGCACGTGATCCCGTCGTGGCTGCATTCGGTGTCGTCGGCGATCCCGCTCACCTACGGGCTGCGGGCGCTGCGCCGCGTGATGCTCGAGGGGAAACCGCTGAGTGCGGTGGCGCCGGACCTCGGCATCCTGATCCTCTTCATTGTCGGATTGTGCGCGCTCAGCGCGCTGGCGTTTTCGCGCGCGCTGCACGACGCCAGGCGGACCGGGTCACTGGCGCAATACTAGGGCGCACCATTCACTGGAGCCCCGGGTAGAGCAGACCGGCTCCGGCGCACCCTCCCCGGCTATTGCCTGCTCCTGCGGTGCACCGTCGCGCAGAGCACGGCTGATGCTCCGGTGGCGTAGCAGCGAGCCACGGGCTGCGCGCGCGTGGCGTCGGCATCGCCATCGCGCGAGGCCACCTGCACCACGCGCGACGAATTGAATCGCGTCCAGCGCGCGACTTCGCCGCGCACGTCAATGTGCGCGAACGGTCCGCTGGGGCCCATGGCGTCATACAGACCGAGCCCGCCGGTCAGCTCCGGGTGCGCGTGTTCCACGCGCTCCACCGATTCCTCGATCACGCGCACATCGCGCGCGTCCACGCGGCCGTCGTGGTTCAGGTCATCCATGCGCCCATCGTGGTTCGCGTCGATGATGATATCAGCCGCGTCGCCGTACTGGTGCCGGCTCTCACGGGCCCGGCCGCTGGCGTCGCCCAGCGCGAAGTTGTAGGAAGGCGTGCGGAAGCCGGAGAGCACCACCACGTGCGACGTGGGCACGCCGCGCAGGGCGAGATCCTGGAGCACGAGTTCCAGCTTGTCGAGCAGCGCGGCGCGCAATACGACGTACTTGGGCCATACGCCGGGCTGGTCATGCGTAAGGAAGTCGCGCAGCGTGAAATGGGCCGAGATTCGCGTGTCCTCGTTGGCCGGCGTGACCTCCACGAAGCCCAGCGGGTTGGCGTACGCCGTGGAGCGCACCGTGTGCAATTCCGCCGGCCAGTAGCCCATCTGATAGCGTCCAACGAACGAGCCGAGCTTCCGGGAGAAGTCGATACGCTGGATAACGGCGAACGGGACGCCGTCCACACCACCAGGCACCGCGAGCACACCGTCGTGTGCTGCGCTGGTGGCGCCCGGCAGCTCCGCGAAGTCGGCGGCGCCCACAAAACTGGCGCGCAGAGCACCACTCAGGCCGAGCGCCGTGTCGCCCAGTGCGAGGACGGGGCGTGGCTCGGCGGACGGCGGCTGCAGTTCTGCTCCAGTGGCCGGCACGCGCCATCGCAGCACCTGCGCCTCATCCGCAGCGCGGGCGCGCGCGACGGATGCCGCAAGCACAGAAGCGACCCCAACGGTGAACGCGGTCGTGGCGCACCAGCGAAATGGCAGGCGGGAGATCACATTGCATTGACGCACCGGCTGAAACCCGGGTCACCGCGCCGCCGTACGGCAACCGGAGGAGGTGGAACATGATCGGACTGCTCGGCCTGGCGGCCACGGTTGCCGCCATCGTTCTGGGGTACGTGAATGCGCGGCATTTCGTGCGCACGCGCCTTCGTTTCGTTGATGCGATTCAGCGCAAGGTTGCGCCGTGGGTGGCGGGTGCCGCCGCCGCGGTCGTCGTGACTCCGCTGGCCTGGCTGCTGCCCGCAGTGGGAGTTGGCTCGGTGCTGCTGTTTGGATTCGCGGTCGGCACCGGCGTAGCCCACGGCGCGCGCGATGTGCGTCGCGCCGACGCCGGGTTGCTCCGGCCGTGATCGTGGCGTCCGGGTAGGGCACGCAGGAATCCCCCGGGGGTGTGGCGAGAGCCACCGCTCCGGGGGATTTGCCTATTGCGCACCGGCATTTGGCGCGTACTTTTGCCCTCGCGGCCCTTGGGATCGCTCTGACCCAGCCCGCAACCCCACCTTCTCAGGAGGAATCTGCCATCCACCCTGGTTTGCGCTGCACCAACCGACGCATCTGTACCCTCAGCACCAATTCGTCCTACCGCAATTTCGTTCGCGATAGCCTGCTCCGTCGTGTTGACAGGAGCTCGGCCTGTCGCGCGACACCATGTAGTAACCGCCTTCCGACATCATCAGGAGGACTGTAATGCCATTGACTGTTTGCGCACCGGAGCGGACATCGCTGTTCCGCGTCCGGACGCGCGGCAAGCCGCAAATTCTGCTGCGTGCCCTGATTCTCGCGGGCGCCGCGAGCGTGATGCTCACGGCCGCCGCCGCGGCGCAGGGCGTCGTGGCCGGCACTGTCACCGATGCCGATTCGCATCAGCCGGTGGTGGGCGCCCAGGTAAGCATTCCGAATACGACGCTCGGCAGTCTGACGGATGCAGAGGGGCATTTTCACATTGGCAGCGTCCGCGGCACGCAGGTTCAACTGACGGCGCGACGCATTGGCTACGAGTCGCTCACGCGCAGCGTCACGGTCGGTGACACGACCATCAGCTTGGTGCTCACCGCGCGTCCCATGAGTCTGAGCGAGGTGGTGGTGACAGGCACCCCGGGTGGCGCGACGAAGCGCGAGATCGGAAACGCGGTGACGACGGTGGATGCCGCTGCCATCACGAAGGTCGCGCCGGTACAGAGCTTTCAGCAGCTCATCGCGGGGCGCGCGCCGAACGTGACCATCATGCCGGGTACCGGCGAAATCGGATCCGGCGCGAAGATCCGCGTCCGCGGCACCTCGAGCCTGGGTCTGGGCCAGGTGCCGCTCATGTACGCCGACGGCGTGCGCATGGACAACGACCAGGCGACGGGACCGGAGAACCAGGCGTTCGGCGCCCAGACGATCTCGCGCTGGAACGACATTGATCCCGAAGACATCGAACGTGTCGAGATCATCAAGGGCCCCTCGGCGGCGACACTCTACGGCACCGAGGCGTCCAATGGCGTGCTGCAGATCCTCACGAAGACAGGGCAGTCCGGCCCCACGCAGTACAGCTTCACCATGCAGCAGGGGGCGAACTGGTTCATGAATCCGCAGGGCCGATTCCCGACGAACTACGACATCGTGAACGGGAACATCGAGTCCATCGACTACGCCCAGCTCAACCAGGCGTACAAGAACAAGACGGGCGACAACATCTTCAACAATGGGTGGGACCAGAAGTACCACCTCGGCATTTCGGGCGGCAGCGACAAGGTCCAGTACTACTTCGCCGGCGTTCGTGAACTGAACAACGGTGTCGAGCCGACCAACTGGCTCGATCGCACCAGCGGCCGCGCCAACGTCACCGCCACGCCGACCGACAAGTTCAAGATCTCCGCCCACCTGAGCTATGTGACGGGACGCACGCACGTCTCGCCGGAAGCCGGCTATGGCGGCCGCATGTGGACGACGTACCTCATGGATCCGGCAACGGTTTCCGATCCCAATGCCCTCGGGTTCGGCAGCAACTTCCCGTACCAGTACGACCAGGTCTATGACATGTACCAGGACATCAACCGGTTCACGGGCAGCGTCCAGATCACCAATGATCCGTGGTCCTGGTTCTCGCACCGGCTCACGATCGGCGCGGACCAGGTGAACTCGATGGATGTCGAAGGCGCGAATCGCGTGGACTCGCTCATAAACGCGGTGGGTTCTGATGCCCTGGGCTACCGGTATCAGACGAACAACACCGATGCTTTCCGGACCTTCGACTACTCGGCCACGGCCAAGTTCAATGCCACCTCGGATCTGAACTTCGCGACCTCGGTCGGCGCACAGTACTACACCAAGCGGTATGAGTATGTCATGGGCGGCGGTGCCGTGTTCGCGGCGCAGGGACTCCAGTCCATCGGCTCGCTCACGCAGGGTCTCACGCAGGGGCAGGACGTCGTCGAGAACCGCACTCTCGGCTATTACGCACAGGAACAGATCGGGTGGAAGGACCGGCGCTATCTCACCCTGGCGCTGCGCACGGACAAGAACAGTGCATTCGGTGTGAACTACGGTCGCGCCTACTACCCGAAGGCGAGCATCTCCTGGGTGTTGAGCGACGAGCCGTTCTGGCACGCGTCCTGGATGAACTCGTTCCGCTTCCGCGCGGCATACGGTGAGACCGGACAGCAGCCGAATCAGTTCGACGCGCTGCGCACGTACGCGCCAACGGTCGGCCCTGGCGATCTGCCGGCACTGACCCCGCTCTCGCTGGGGAACGCGAGCCTGGGACCGGAACGCGGCAAGGAATTCGAGACCGGATTCGAGGCCAGCATGTTCCATGACCGCGTCGGTCTCGAGTTCACGTACTACAACAAGCGCACGACGAACGCGATTCTGGATCGCCAGGTCGCGCCGTCCGTCGGCTTTGCGCTCGACCAGTTCGTCAACGCGGGTCAGGTGAGCAACAAGGGTGTCGAAGGGGTGCTGCGCGCTACGCCGATTCAGGGCGATGCCCTCACCTGGGACGCCAGCTTCAGCATGTCGTACAACAAGAACAACATCGACAACCTGGGAATTCCGGGCGTCCCATTCATCACGCCGGGCACGTATCAACGCGATCAGGCTGGCTATCCGGTGGGCGCCTGGTTCGAGCGCAAGGTCGTGAGTGCCACGATCGATCCGGACGGTACGGCCAGCAACATCATGTGCGACAACGGCCAGGGCGGGACGGTGGATTGCGCCGATGCCCCGAAGGTCTACCTGGGCAACAGCATCCCGAGCACGGAAGGGGCCTTCACGAGCACCTTCACGCTGTGGGGCAAGCTCAAGCTGTACGGGTTGGTCGACTTCCAGCTCAATCAGCAGAAGCTGGACGGCAACCGCCGTATCGTCTGCTACTTCGAGATCGGCGGCGTGTGCAAGGACATCGTGGATCCGACGCATGCCGATCCGATCGTGCTTGCGTCCTTCCAGGAAAGCTATCCTGGCTTCCTCATCGTGAATTCCAGCTTCGCGAAACTGCGCGAGATTTCAGCGTCGTACTCGCTGCCGGAGTCGTTCGCCTCGCGGCTGCATGCCTCCGCAGCGTCCATTACGGTGGCGGGGCGCAATCTTCATACGTGGACGGACTACAAGGGACTTGAGCCCGAGGCGCAGTTCCTCGGCAGCGGCAGTCGTGGCTCTGGCAGCGCGTGGGAGCAGACGGCGTTGCCGATTCTGTCCTCGTTCGTTGCCACGCTGAACATCACCTTCTAGGCGACCACCACCTCATACCGACGAAACGATATGCCATTCCAGATTCAGCCAGGCGCGGTGCATCGCTCGCGACGGGGAGTCACGCTCCTCGGGGCCGCGGTGGTGCTCGCCACGCTCATGGCGTGTGACAGCTTGCTCAACGTCTCATCGCCGAGCCGCATTCCGGCGAAGCCCATCGAGACCGCCTCGAACTCGGTACTGCTCGCCAGCGGCGCCGAGGCGGACTTCGATTGTGCGCTCGGATCATTTATCGTGGTTGGCGGCGAGCTGACGGACGAATTCGAGGACGCCACCGAGACGGCGGCCCGCTGGATCGTCGACCGACGGGCAGTTCCGTCCGACGGCGGCGAGCGCTACGCCGCCGCCGACTGCGACGGCGGCGGAACCTACATTCCCATTAACCGCGCCCGTGAGTCCGCGGACAACCTGATCCGCATTCTCACCGCCGCAACCGACGCGGACATGCCCGCCGGCGTGAGCCGGGATTCGCTCATTGGCGTCATGTCGGCCTATGCCGGGTATGCGCGCGTCATGCTGGGCGAAATGTTCTGCAGCTCGGTCATTTCGACGCTCAATCCGGATGGCAGCATCACCTTCGGGACCGAGATGACTCCGGCACAAATGTTCGCGTCGGCCGACTCGATGTTTACCGCGGCCATCGCGGCAGCGCAGACGGATGGCGATCAGGTGACGCTCAACATGGCGTACGTGGGTCGCGCGAGAACGCGGCTCGATCTGGGCAATTACGCCGCGGCTGCCGCCGACGCCGAACTGGTTCCGCAGGGCTTCGACTTTCAGGTGGATGAATCCACGATCAATTCACGGCGCACGAACCGGATCTGGGCAGAGAGCAACCTGACCTCGACCGCGTCGTCCGTGGGCCCGCGCTATCAGAACATGCGCTATCCGGCGAACCCGGCCGGCAAGCTCGATCCGCGCGTGAAGGCAGTCCAGCTCAACGCGCCGCCACTGAGCAACGGTCTGGTGCAGTGGGCACAGCTCAAGTACCCTGATGGAGCGACGTCCATCCCCGTTGCGCGCTGGGCCGAGGCGCAGCTGATCATTGCGGAAGCGGACGCACGCGCCAACGACGTGAACGGCGCGATCGGGATCATCAATGAACTGCACGCCGCCGTGGGTCTGGATGACTACTCAGGTCCTACAGATCAGGCGTCCGTGCTCAATGCGGTGATTGATGAGCGAAGCCGGGAGCTGTTTCTCGAAGGCCAGCGCCTCGGCGACGTGATCCGCAACGACATTCAGCTCGATCCGCCGGAAGGCACGGCGTACCGGAATGGCGGCAAGTACGGCCCGTCCGGCAACAAGCTCTGCCTGCTCCTGCCTGACAACGAAAAGCAGGGAAATCCGAATTTCTAATACATAGGGGCAGCCCATGGGCTGCCCCTATGTAGTGCAGATGCAACCAAGGGGCAGCCCCATGGGCTGCCCCTTGGTTGCATCTGCACTACATGTTGCCTTTCATTGCCTCCCCGAACTCGCTCGTTTTCAGGAGCGTTGCGCCGGTCATGGCGCGTTCGAAGTCATACGTGACCCGCTTCTGCGCGATGGTCTTCTCCAGTGACGTGACCACGAGCTCGGCCGCCTCGCTCCAGCCCATGTAGCGAAACATCATCTCGCCGCTCAGGATCAGCGAGCCGGGATTCACCTTGTCCTGCCCCGCGTAGCGCGGCGCAGTGCCATGCGTTGCCTCGAAGATTGCGTGACCGGTGCGGTAGTTGATGTTCGCGCCGGGTGCGATGCCGATGCCGCCGACCTGCGCGGCGAGCGCGTCGGAGATGTAATCGCCGTTGAGATTTGGCGTCGCGATCACGCTGTACTCGGCAGGGCGGAGCAGGATCTGCTGCAGGAAGTTGTCGGCAATGACGTCCTTGATCACCGTACCGCCCGGGAGTTTGAGCCAGGGGCCGCCATCCAGCTCCGAGGCGCCGTACGCCTCGCGCGCCAGCTCATAGCCCCAGTCGCGGAAGGCTCCCTCGGTGTACTTCATGATGTTGCCCTTGTGCACCAGCGTCACGCTGGGAAGGTGCTGCGCAATGGCGTAGTCGATCGCCGCGGCCACGAGCCGCTTGGTGCCTTCCTCGGAAATCGGCTTGATGCCGATGCCGCTCGTCGCCGGGAAGCGGATGTTGTGTACGCCCAGCTCGCGCTGCAGGAAGTCAATGAGCTTGCGTGCCTCGGGACTCTGCGCCTTGTACTCGATGCCGGCATAGATGTCCTCCGTGTTCTCGCGGAAGATCACCATGTTGACGTGCTGCGGTTCTTTCACCGGGCTCGGCACGCCGGTAAACCAGCGCACGGGGCGCACACAGGCGTAGAGATCGAGCTGCTGGCGCAGCGTCACGTTGAGCGAGCGGAAGCCGCCCCCCACGGGTGTCGTCAGCGGGCCCTTGATCGCAACGAGATGGTGCCTGATGGCCGCGAGAGTGTCATCCGGGAGCCAGGTATCGAGCGTGTTCTTCGCCTTTTCTCCGGCCAGGACCTCGAACCACACGATGCGGCGTGCACCGCCGTATGCCTTGCGCACCGCCGCATCAAACACCAATTGTGCGGCACGCCAGATGTCCGGGCCAATGCCGTCGCCCTCGATGAACGGGATGATCGGCTCCGCCGGTACCTGGAGCGCGCCATCCGTCATGGTGATGGTTTCTCCGTCCGCAGGCGGTGTGAGGTTCCTGTATTCGGGCATGGTGGAGGTCGTCATGTCGGCAATCCGCTGGAGTCGTGGTGTGTCGGTGCGAGTCGTGATCCGTCTCTCAAAGTTACCCGGGCGGAGATGAACGGCAACGGCATCTCCGAGCGCGTGGCGCGCGCCATTCACGATGCGTTCGACGCGTACCACGCCGAATTCCGCGCGATCACGCGCCGCGGGAAAGGACGCTTCGAGCGCTGCGACTGGCATGGTATTCTGGATGACGCCCGCGATCGGCTGGCGTGCTATACGGCGCATCTGCAGCCGGCGCTGGATCGCGTGCGCGCCCTGCTTGCCGCCAGCGCGACCGATGTCCCGACCTGGCAGGAAATTCGCTGGATGCACTCGGCGCTCATCGTAGACCGTGAGGACTACGAGCTGGCCGAGACGTTCTTCAACTCGGTCACGCGGCGCATCTTCGCCACGGTCGGCGTGAATGCGCGCGTGGAATACGTTCTGTCCGACACGAATCCGGATGACGACGACGAGGGCGAATCGCGCGCCTGGCGCACGTATCCGCGCGGGCGGAGCACGGCGGAGCTGGTGTGCCGGGTGCTGACCGGTCCCGGCTGGGACGCGCCCTGGGCGGACCTCGAGGGCGATTGCGCGGCGGTGGCCGAACGGATCGATGCGGAAACGCGTCAGGCGTGGGGGACCGACGCGTTCGATGGCATCGAGATGCTCGCATGTCCCTTCGTGCGCAACAAGGCGGCCTATCTGGTCGGCCGCGTGTTCCGTGGCAACCGGATGCTCCCGCTGCTGCTGCCGCTGCTCAACGATGCGCGTGGCATTCGCGTGGATGCGGTTCTGCTCTCCTCGAATGAGGTGAGCATCGTCTTCGGATTCAGCTGGTCGTACTTCCTGGCCGATGTCCAGTGCCCGCGCGCGACCGTGGAGTTCCTCGCGACGCTCATGCCGCTCAAGCGGGTGGATGAACTGTACAACGCAATCGGCTACACGAAGCACGGCAAGACGGAGCTCTACCGCACGCTCGTCCGGCACCTGGCCCGGGACGGCGCACGCTTCGCCTTTGCGCCGGGAGCGCAGGGGCTGGTGATGAGCGTGTTCACACTGCCCTCACTGAACGTGGTCTTCAAGATCATCAAGGACACGTTCGGCCACCCGAAGCGGACGACGCGCCGTGAAGTGATGGAACACTATCGCCTCGTGTTCATTCACGATCGCGTGGGCCGCCTGGCGGACGCGCAGGAGTTCGAACATCTCCAGTTGCCGCGACGCTGTTTCCCCGATGAGTTGATGGCGTATCTGCTGGAGGTTGCGCCGAGCGCGGTGCGCGTGGAAGGAGAGGACGTGATCGTGCGCCATCTCTACACGGAACGCCGCGTGACGCCGCTCAACGTCTATCTCCAGCAGGCGGAGGGCGAGCCGGCCGAAGAGGCGATTCTCGACTACGGACTGGCGATCAAGGAGCTGGCCGGCGCCAACATTTTCACGGGCGACATGCTGCTCAAGAATTTTGGCGTGAGCCGGCATGGTCGCGTGATCTTCTACGACTACGATGAGCTGTGCCTGCTCACGGACTGCACCATCCGCCGCCTGCCGCAGGCGGCCAATCCGGTGGATGAGCTGTCGCCCGAGCCGTGGTTCGGCGTGAGCGAGCACGACATCTTTCCCGAGGAGTTCGCCGCGTTCCTGGTGCCGGCCGGGCGGCTGGGTGACGTGTTCCGCGCCCGCCACGGCGACCTGCTCACGGTGGAATACTGGACCCGCATGCAGGCGCGCCAGCGTGCCGGCGAGATCGCGGACGTCTTTCCCTACCGCGACGCGCGCCGGCTGCACCGGGTGCTCGCACCTGTGGCCGCGGCGGGCGACCCGGACGCGTCTACTGCACCGACGTCCCCTGCGACAAGCGCTTGAGCACCGAGGCCACCTGCGAGCGCGTGTCCGCGTAGCGGAGCGAATCGCTCAACGCCTTGAGCCGCGGCTCGACAATCGCCGGCGTCACGCGCCCGAGCGCATTCACGACCCAGCCGCGCACGTAGGCGTGATCATCGTTGAGATGCTGGCTCAGCGCATCGAGCGCGGCCGGGTTGTCGTGCGAGGCGAGTGTGGCGAGCGTCATGGCGGCACGGGGCGTGGATCCGAGCAGCGCCGTCACGCGTGGAATCAGCGTCGTGTCGCCTGTACGCGCGATGCCGGCAAGCGCCGCGTTCTGGATCACGTCCAGATAGGACGGCGTGGACAGCCCCGCCGCGAGCACCGCGCTCCGCCCCGCGGAGTCGAGGCGGGACAGGGTAGCCAACGCCGCGGCCCGTACCTCATAGCTTGAATCATTCGACCACACGGCGCGCGCCAGCTCCGTGGCGTGATCGCCGCCAACGGTGGCGAGTGCCGTGACCGCCGCGCGGCGCACCGCGGAGGACGTGTCCCGCAGCGCCGCCTCGAGTACCGGCGCGGACCGGCTCGCGGGGAAGTGCGCCAGCGCGTCCACGGCTTCGGCGCGCGTGAGGTAGTAATCCGCCTGTGTCGCCGCATCGCTGAGTGCGGCGATGGCCTCCGGATCTCCGGTGCGCGCGCGCAGCGCTCCAATCACCCACGAGCGATCCCAGAGATCGGGATCGGTGCGGAGCTGGGTGGCGAGCCAGCTCGTGGGCTGCGGGAAGTCGAGCGTCTTGAGGATCGTGTTGCCATCGTCGAAGATGACCATCGTGGGTGGACCGGAGAGCCCCGGGATCCGGATGATCTGCTCGCGCGCGTCGAGCTGGGCGTGCCGGATGACGTCACCGCCCGCCGTCCCCACCCGGATCGTGACTGGCATGCGGAAGATGGTGGGCGTGGCGTAGCGCAGCCCGGTGCTGTCCGCCGTGGCGGTGTCCACCTGCGTCTGCTTGATGGCCAGCGTGAGTACGCGCGCCGCGGTATCGTACTGCGCGCTGACATTGAACTCGGGGTATCCGGACTGGTACACCCACTCGTCCCAGAACCAGTCGAGATTCTGGCCGGTGGCGCCGAGCACCGCCTGCCGCAGGTCGTCCGAGGTGGCGTTGCCCATCTGGTGCCGCTCGAGATAGGCGTGCATGGACGCCCAGAAGGGTTGCTCGCCCAGGTAGCGCTCCAGCATGCGCAGTACGAGCGCGCCCTTGGGATAGATGTTGTCCGAGCCGAACGACGCGAGCGGCATCCGGTGCCGGCCGTCGATGCTCATGAACTGGCGATATTCGTCCAGGTAATAATCGTCAGCCGCGTGATGACCCAGCGTGGCGTTCCAGTAGGCGCCGGGCATGAACTCGGCGAATCCCTCATTGAGCCAGGTGTTCGCCCAGTTCTCGGTGGTGGTGTAGTCGCCGAACCACTGATGCGCGAGCTCGTGCGGGATGAGGATATAGCTGTACCACGGCCGGTCCTGATAGGCGTGACCGTCGGGCAGCCAGTCCACGAGCGTCGTGGCGCTCACGTTCTCCATGCCGCCAAAGAAATCCGCCACGGTGGTCTGCGCGTACTTGGCCCATGGATATTTCACGCCCGTGAGTCGGGAATACACGTCGATCATGTTCGTGGTCTCGGCGAAG
Source organism: Gemmatimonadaceae bacterium (assembly GCA_036393195.1). GTDB lineage: Bacteria > Gemmatimonadota > Gemmatimonadetes > Gemmatimonadales > Gemmatimonadaceae > JADGGM01. Next base: position 88,858 of record DASVWN010000015.1, read on the forward strand.
AGCCGGCGGGCCTTGGCGCTGTCGTCGTGATAGACGTAGTAATTCACCGGAATGCCGTGCCAGTTGTCGCGCAGCTCCGCGAGGGGCGCTACGATGAGCGACACGAGATACGTGGACGCGGGCTTGCCCTGTGACCAGCGGACCGTGTGCGTCCCGTCCCGATTGGCATGGTCCGACAGCTTGCGCCCATTGGACACCACCGTGTACTGCCTGGGCACCGTCGCGGTGAGCTCCCATGTCATCTTGTCGTTCGGGAAGTCGTAGGTCGGGAACCAGAAATGGTTGTCGTGGTCCTCGCCCTGGCTCCATATCTGCCGGGGGCGGTGCGGCCGCCCGTCGGGCTGAATGAAGGTGAGGCCCTGCCCATTCACCACTCTGCCGTGGTAGTCCAGCGTGAAGCGTACGGTATCACGAAAGGCAGCGGGGCGCGCAAGTCTGATCACGAGCGTATCCCCGTGGCGCGCGGTGGCGAGCGCGGTGCCGCGCGAGTCGCGCACGCGGGCGACGTCGAGCAGCGCGCCGGCATCCAGAATGACTGAATCGAGACCGGGCCGCAGCGACACGAGCGTGGTGGCGACCTGCCCCGTGAAGGACGTGGAGTCCCAGTTGAAGTCCCCAAGGACAATGCGCTGGTGGACCAGGTCGAAGTCGTGCGACCGGGTGTAGCGGTCGTTGCTGATGCGTTCGCCGTTGGACTGGGCGGCGGCGCCGGCCGCGGGAAGCGCCACGAAGACGGCACACGTGATCGCCGCGCAGGTGGGGAAGGCGGCCCGGAGAAGATGGGAAATTCGCATGGGAGTCAATCTTTGAACCGGAGCGGCGGAAGGCAATGGCGGTGCCCTTCAATCGGGCGCGGAACGCGATAGCTTTCACTCGTTCGCAGCAGCGCACGGCGTGGTGGAACGGCAATCGTGGAGAGGCATCGCATGAGCAACGCAACGGAGATCGCGAAGGAGCAGCTGTCGGCCACCGGCGGCCTGGAGGTTACGGACTCGCGCACGGGCCGGCAATACGCGATGCCGGTGACAGACGGCGCGGTGCGCGCCATGGACTTCCGCCAGGTCAAGACCAGCGACCAGGACTTCGGGCTGCTGAGCTACGATCCGGCGTTTCTCAATACGGCCGCGTGCCGCAGCGCCATCACCTTCATTGACGGCGAGAAGGGCATTCTCCGCTATCGCGGCTACCCAATCGAGCAACTGGCGGATCGTGCGTCCTTTCTCGAAACGGCCTGGCTGCTGCGCAACGGCGAGCTGCCAACGCAGCAGCAGTACGACCGGTGGGTGCACGACATCACCTTCCACACGTACGTGCACGAGAACATCAAGAATTTCCTGCAGGGGTTCCGCTACGATGCGCATCCCATGTCGATGCTCTGCAGCACCGTGGCGGCGCTCTCGAGCTTCTATCCGAACGCCAAGGACATTCACGACCCGGAACAGCGCGATCTGTCCATCGTCCGGCTGCTCGCCAAGCTTCCGACGCTCGCCGCGTTCATCTATCGGCACGGAAAGGGGCTGCCGTTCGTGTATCCTGACAACAGCCTGCCCTATGTGGAGAATTTCCTCTCCATGGTGGCGCGGATGGCGGAACCGCGCTACGAGTCCAAGCCGGTGTTTACGCGGGCCACCGAGGTGCTGTTCATTCTGCACGCCGATCACGAGCAGAACTGCTCCACTACCGCCGTGCGCACGGTGGGGTCGGCGCACGCTGATCCGTTCTCGGCTGTCGCCGCGGGGATCGCGGCGCTCTACGGCCCGCTGCACGGCGGGGCGAACGAAGCCGTGCTGCGCATGATCCAGCAGATCGGCAGCGTAAGGAACGTGCCCGCGTTCATCGAGGGCGTGAAGAGCGGCAAGGACGGCCAGCGACTGATGGGCTTCGGCCACCGCGTGTACAAGAGCTACGATCCGAGGGCACGCATCGTGAAGCAGCTCGCCGACGATGTGTTCAAGGAAGTGGGCATGGACAAGGATCTCGAGATCGCGCTCGAGCTCGAGCGGATTGCGCTCAAGGATGACTACTTCGTGTCGCGCAAGCTGTATCCGAACGTGGATTTCTACACGGGTCTGATCTATCGCTCCATGAAGTTCCCCACGGACTTCTTCACCGTGCTGTTCGCGGTGGCCCGCACGGCGGGGTGGCTGGCGCAGTGGGAAGAGATGCTGCTCGACAAGGAACAGAAGATCGCGCGTCCCCGGCAACTGTACGTCGGACACGACGAGCGCCCGTACGTCTCCGCGCTGAAAACCAGAACGAAGTAGTTCCTCCTCCAACTCCCGAGAGTGTCCGATGCAGGTCACTTCCCCCTGGGCGGCCCTGGCACGCGCCAGCGCCGTCGCGGGCGTCGCACTGCTGATGATGGCGTGCGGCTCCGACTCCACGAACCCCGGCGATGCCGGGATCACGCCGGATCAGCTCAGCGTGATTGGCGACGGCATTGCGACCGAAGTCGAGGGCTCCGCGAGCCTCATGACGGTGTTCGAGGTGACGCATCCGAGCGAAGCGGTGCGCCGAGTGCGCGACGCGGTGCCGGGTGCGCCGCTGCTCAGCGTTTCACGCGTGCTCGGGGCGGCCGCGCCGTCGTCGTGCCCGTCGGTAACGCCGGCGCCACCGGCGGACGGCGACCACGACGGGGTTCCCGACCAGGCGACGCTCACGTTCACACTGCCGGACTGCCAGGCGACGGATCAGGCTGGTGACAGCCTCAAGATCACGGGTACCATCACGCTGTCGGATCCCGCGCCGACGGATTCCAGCGTCGCGTCGAATGGGAAGGCGACGGACTTCACGATCGACTTCCTATCGTCCCAGGGCGTGGAGCTGCTCAATACCTCGCGCAGCGGACTCTGGACCACGACGCCGGCGGGCAACGGGCTGTCGCAGGACTACCAGATGCACAGCACCGTGTCGGTAAGCGGCGTGCCCGCGCTGGACATCACTACCGGCTGGACCAGCACCTTCACGCCACAGGCGGGGAGCAGCGTGTTCATGGGGGCCGAGCTGCCTCTCGGGTCGCTCAGCGTATCCGGTCCCATCTCGGTAAATGACGGCCTGGATGCCTTCACCATGAACATGGAGACGACGGTCCCGCTCCAGTATGACGCGCAGGGGTGCGCCAGCAAGACCACGTCATTCACGGGCGGCGAAGCGCACGCGACCTTCTCCGGCGCCACGAAGGGGTACGTGAAAGTGGTCTGGGCGAACTGTGATCTGCCCACGTACACCTACGTTCCGCAGTAGGGCTCAGCGATCCGTCGAGCAGGTCATGCTCACGGGCGGACGATTGCTGCAGGCGATGGACTCGTCCATGCCGCGGGCAACCGGTCCGCACGCCGTGGCCTGCGCGGATCTGGCGGCTTCGGCGCGGCTGGCGGCGGAAGCCGAGGCGCAGTTGTGCTGTCCCTGGTAGGCGACGCAGGCGTTGCAGCGGACCTTCTGGGCGCTGAGCGTGGACCAGAGCAGAAAGCCGACAAGGGCAACGACAACAACCAGGGCGATCAGGCGACCGGATTTCATTGGCGGAGAGATAAGGGTCAGGCCCGTCAGGAAGGCCGAGGGCACTCCATTGCGGGCACTCGTATCATAAGCTAGGTTTCATGATTACCGGAGGATAGGCCGTTGCGGCCGCCTGTCGTCCGGTCCTTGACAGGTGGACCTTGGTTCGACCCGGGTCCGTTTTTTTCGCTTTGCTTCTTCAGCGCGGGATGTGTTGTGGTCGAAATCGT
>DASVWN010000016.1:0-2293 GCA_036393195.1 Gemmatimonadaceae bacterium
GGCAACCTGTACGTCGCGTGGATCGAGTGGCAGACGGACAAGTCCATCATGCTCTTCTCGCGCTCCACCGATCACGGCGCGACGTGGTCCACGCCCATTCGCATCAGCACGCATGCGGGGATGCCGCGCGACGATAATGGATCCGTCGTGGGCGTGATCGGCACCGTGGGTCCGGACGGCACGATGTACGTCGTGTGGAATGATGGACTGACGATCGCGTTCACCACATCGCGCGACGGCGGACGTACGTTCGCGCCGTCGCGCTCGATCATCGACGTGGGGCCGCCATACTTCGGCGGCGCGACGGGCATACCCGGCGTGTCACGCGCCATGGGCTTTCCGCAAGTCGGCGTGGATCCCGCGCGGAGCACGCTCTACGTCACGTGGAGCGACTTCCGCAACGGCGATGTGGATGTGTTTCTGTCGCGCTCCACAGACCATGGCGCCACGTGGTCCGCACCGCGACGCGTGAACGATGATCCCGTGCACGACGGCGCCGATCAGTTCTTCCAGTGGCTCGCCGTGGATCCCATCACGGGCGCGCTCTACGTGCAGTTCTACGATCGTCGCGCGGATCCCGCCAACCGCGCGACGCGCGTGACGCTCGCCAGGTCCACCGATTGCGGCCGGACCTTCACGAACTACGACTGGTCGAGCGACACGTTCACGGGGCAGAACGCGTTCCTGGGCGACTACATGTGGATGACCGCGTACGCCGGGCGCGTGTACGGCATCTGGGCGGAAACCATCGCGCCGAGCGACAGCAGCGCGACGGCTGCGGCGCGCCGGCGCGGGTCGCCGACGGTCGTGCGTGTGGGAACGGCGGACTTTACCGGAGGGCGATAGCGGAGCGACCAATGACCACTGCCAGGACAATCATTCTCGCCGTCGCCCTCGCGCTGGCCGGCCTGTTCGTTGGCGCCGGCTTCGCGCGGGGCCGCGCGTCCGACCGCTTCGTGACGGTGAAGGGAGTGGCCGAGCGCGCGGTGCGCGCCGATCTCGCGATCTGGCCGCTGCATCTCGTGGCCGCCGATGACGATCTGGCGCGCGCCCACGACAAGCTCGAAACCGCTGTGAGCCAGGTGCGGAAATTTCTGGCGGCGCAGGGAATCGACACGGCCGATGTCGCGCTTCAGGATTTCGGCGTCACCGATGCGCGGGCCAATCAATACGCCGGCGCGACGACGCCGGGAAGTCGCTTCGTGATCAAGCAGACGGTGGTGGTGCGGAGCACCAATCCCGATCAGGTGGAGCGGGCCAGTCAGCGGGTGGGCGACCTGGTCGCGGCGGGCGTGGTGCTGTCATCGGGCGGCGAGTACGGACCGGGCGGCGGCCCGACGTTCGTCTTCACGAAATTGAACGAGATCAAGCCGCCAATGATCGCCGAGGCGACGGCGCGCGCTCGTGAGGCGGCAACGCAGTTCGCGCACGACTCGCATGCGTCCATCGGGGGCATTCGCGAAGCGAACCAGGGGGTGTTCGAGATTCTGGCGCGGGATCAGGCGCCAGGCATCACCGAGTCCAGCCAGATCGACAAGACGGTACGCGTCGTCTCGACGGTGGAGTATTTCCTGAAGTAGTCAGCGGGTGCGGAGCAGAGCGGCATTCTGGTGTTGAGGGCGTAGTTTGGATGTCCTCCCGGCAGCGCGGCGGTGCGATCGTGCCCCATGTGCACTTGCCTTCCCCGTGCGCCGAGCAAACACTTATGGGTATGCCCCACGCCACCGAACGCTGGACCGCGGAGCGCGTGCGCGCCCTGCCGGACGACGGCAACCGCTACGAACTCATTGACGGAGAGCTGGTCGTGACGCCAGCGCCGCGCGGCGTGCATCAGGAGGGCATCATGGAACTCATCACGCGTATGGGTCCGTGGCTCCGCGAATCCGGCGCCGGACGGCTGCTCTTCTCCCCCGCTGATCTCTCGCTGGGCGAGGATGAAGTGCTGCAGCCCGATCTGTTCGTGTACCGCACCGCGACGGGCAGGCAACTGCGTGACTGGACTGATATCACGTCGCTGCTCCTGGTGGTCGAGGTGCTTTCACCCTCGACCGCCCGCTACGATCGCCAGCTCAAACGTCGGCGCTACCAGCGCGCCGGTGTGCCCGAGTACTGGATCGTGGATCTGGATTCACGCGTCTTCGAGCGCTGGCGTCCGGGTGATGAGCGCCCCGAGATCGTGACCGATCAGCTGGTGTGGGAGCCCGTCGCCGGCCAGCCCGGGTTCGCGATGGATGCCGCTGCGTACTTCGCGTCCGTGTGGGGCGAGTAGCCGGGACGAGATCGCACGGGCCTC
>DASVWN010000017.1:0-9965 GCA_036393195.1 Gemmatimonadaceae bacterium
GGAGATGGTCATGCCGGGGGACAATGTGCAGATGGAGATCGAGCTCATCACGCCGATCGCCATGGACGAGGGGCTGCGCTTCGCGATCCGCGAAGGCGGCCGCACCGTGGGCGCCGGCGTCGTCACCAGGATCATCAAGTAGCAGAGAGTTCGAGATCATGCCCAGAGACAAAATCATTCTCGCCTGTGGCGAGTGCAAGAATCGCAACTACTTCACGAGCAAGAACAAGCGCCTGCATCCCGAGCGCGTGGAGTGGAAGAAGCATTGCCCGCGCTGCAACAAGCACACGCTGCACAAGGAAACCAAGTAGTCATGCCAGCTTTCGTCGCACGCCTGTCGCAGTCCGTCTCGCAGACCACCGAGTTCATCCAGGAGGTCCGCACCGAGCTGCGCAAGGTGACCTGGCCTGATCGCGCCCAGCTCCGGCAGGCCACGATCGCCATCATCATCTTCGTGCTGCTCATCGCCGGCTTCATCGCGATCCTGGATCTGATTCTGCAGGGTGTCCTGGTCCGCGGTATTCCATCGCTCTTCGGCAAGTGATCGGCATGGACGGGGTTCGCTGGTACGCCATTCAGACGACGTCGGGGCATGAGAACAAGGTGCGGTCGCTCATTCAGCGTCGCATTGACCAGGACCCGGCGCCGCCCGAGGACCGGCGGATTCGCCAGGCCATTGTGCCCACGGAGCAGGCGGTGGAAATCAAGAACGGCAAGAAGGTGAACGTCGAGCGCAAGAAGTATCCGGGCTACGTGCTGGTGGAGATGGTGAAGGATCAGGAAACCCTGCACCTCATCAACAGCATCCAGGGCGTGATCAAGTTCGTGGGTCAGGATCGTGAGCCGCAGCCGCTGCGCCCCGAGGAAGTCAACCGGCTTCTCGGCATCGCGGACGAGCGCGCGGAGGAGGAACCCGCGGAAGAGATTCCGTTCATGGTGGGGCAGGCCGTCGCGATCACGGAAGGTCCGTTCAGCGACTTCAGTGGCACGGTGGAAGAAGTGTATCCGGACAAGGGCAAGGTGCGCGTGTCGGTCAGCCTCTTTGGCCGGCCCACGAGCGTGGAGCTGGACTACCTGCAGTTGAAGGCATACTGAACGCAACGCGTTCTGGTTGCGCGGAGCGACGTCGGATACCACGACGACGGAAAACACACAGTGGGAGTCAGGCGCAGCGTGGTCGGTTGCCAGCGAGAGTTGACGGCTGAGCGCTGCCTTCACGGGTGTTACAATGGCCAAGAAAGCCACAGGATTCGTCAAGCTGCAGATCCCTGCAGGACAGGCGACGCCCGCGCCACCGGTTGGTACGGCGCTCGGTCCGCACGGGGTGAACATCATGGCGTTCGTGAAGGAGTTCAACGCGCGAACGCAGAGCCAGGCCGGCACGATCTTGCCGGTGGAGCTCACGATCTATTCGGACAAGTCCTTCACGTTCATCACCAAGACGCCTCCGGCGGCGATCCTCATCAAGAAGGAGCTCTCGCTGGAGAAAGGCTCGGGACAGCCGAATCGCAACAAGGTGGGCAAGCTCACGCAGGCGCAGGTGCGCAAGATCGCGGAGATCAAGCTGCCCGACCTCAACACGGACACCATTGAAGGGGCCATGGCCATGGTGGCCGGTGCGGCGCGGTCAATGGGAGTGGAGGTCGGCGACTGATGCGGACGCACGGAAAGAAGTTCCGCGAGGCGGCGAAGCGGGTGAATGGCGGCGTTCGCCATCCGGCCCAGCACGCGATCGAGCTGCTCAAGGGGGCCGCGTTCGCCAAGTTCGATGAAACGGTCGAGGTCGCGGTCCGGCTGGGGGTGGATCCCCGCCACGCCGATCAGGTCGTGCGCGGCACGGTTGTGCTCCCGGCGGGCACCGGCAAGTCCGTGCGCGTCGCGGTCATTGCCGTCGGCGAAAAGGCGCGCGAGGCGGAGACGGCTGGGGCCGATTCCGTGGGTATTGAGCTCGTCCAGAAAATCAAGGACGGCTGGCTCGATTTCGACGTGCTGGTGGCCACACCCGATCAGATGGGACAGGTGGGGCAGTTGGGCCGTGTGCTGGGTCCACGCGGGCTCATGCCCAATCCCAAGGCTGGGACGGTCACCTTTGACGTGACCCGGGCCGTGCGCGAGCTCAAGGCCGGCAAGATCGAATTCCGCGTGGACAAGGGCGGAAACGTGCACGCGCCGATCGGGAAGATCTCCTTCAGCGCGGACGCACTGGGTCAGAACTTCGCCGCGTTCATGGATCAGATCGTGCGGGCCAAGCCGGCGGCCGCCAAGGGCGTGTACGTCCGCAACGTCGCCATCTCGAGCACCATGGGACCGGGCGTCGCGATCGACACCACCCCGTACCGGTAACCGCTGATGAATCGCACGGACAAGGAACAGCTCGTCGCCGACCTCTCGGCGAAGCTCAAGGATGCCAAGGCCCTGTACTACACCGATTTCACGGGGCTGAACGTCAAACGCATGACGGAACTCCGCCGCCGGTTACGCAAGGCAGGCGTCGAGTACGTCGTGATCAAGAACACGCTGGCACTGCGTGCGGTGAGCGATGTGGGACTCGCCCGCCCCGAGCTGCGTGGCCCCACCGGCGTCGTGATCGGCACGGATCCGGTGGCGGCGGCGAAGGTGCTGTCGGACTTCGCCAAGGAGAACGAGCAGCGGCCTGGTGTGAAGGGCGGGATGCTCGACGGACGGCCGATTGACACCGCTCAGGTCAAGCAGTTGGCCTTGCTCCCACCACGCGAGCGGATGCTCGCGGAGCTGGGCGCCGGCCTGCAATCGCCGCTCGCCGCCTTCGTGGGCGCGCTGAACGGCCTGCTGTACACCTTTGCCGGAGCACTCGACGCGCTCCGTCAGCAGCGGGAAGGCGCCTGACGCCAGGCGGAAGCACGACGGCGTTGCACACGACGTACTGATCGCAGATCGACGATATACCACTGGAGACTGGGACAAATGGCAAACGCGACCATGAGCAAGGACGAGATTCTCGAAGCCATCGGCAACATGTCGGTGTTCGACCTTGCCGAGCTGATCGAGGCCTTCAAGGCGAAGTTCAACGTCACGATTTCGGCCGCTCCCGCGGCAGCGGCCCCGGCGGCGGCCGCCGCGGCGGCTCCCGCTGCTGAAGAGCAGACGGAGTTCAACGTCTCGCTCAAGGAAGCGGGCGCCAAGAAGATTCAGGTGATCAAGGTGGTGCGTGAGATCACGGGCCTGGGGCTGAAGGAGGCCAAGGACCTCGTGGACGGCGCTCCGCAGACGGTCAAGGGGGGCGTCTCCAAGGAGGAGGCGAACACCATCAAGGCGAAGCTGGAAGAGCAGGGCGCGGTCGTCGAGGTCAAGTAACGACCGCGGACCCGAATCGGGCTTCCGGGCCCGATTCGGGAACAGCCGAGCAACTCGCCGGTATAATATCGGCTATGGTTGCCGGTCGTCTCTTGGTCCCGGCGCGAATGGTTTTGAGACCAGCAACGCTTCGTACAATCGAATTTCACTGGGTGCTCCACCCCGGAGCGCGCAATTTCCGCGCGCCATGGGGTCGGGGCCGTTTTTCGTCTGCGCGCGGGTGATTCATGCCAGAAATGTTGAAGCAAATCTCGTTCAGTAAGCTCGAACAGGGGATGGACATGCCCCATCTCCTGGACATCCAGACGCGCGCCTTCGAGACGCTGCTGCAGCTCGATGCCGCCGCGCACAACCGCGAAGACATCGGTCTCGAGCGTGTCTTCAAGGACCTCTTCCCCATCGCGGACGTCCACGAGAACTACTCGCTGGAGTTCGTGCGCTACGCGCTGGGCGAGCCGAAGTACTCCGTGGAGGAGTGCATCGAGCGCGACATGACGTACTCGGCCCCGCTCAAGGCCACGCTCCAGCTCATCGTCAATGAAGAGGTGAACGGGGAGAAGCGCCCGCGCAACATCATCGAGAAGGAAGTCTACCTCGGTGAGCTGCCGTTGCTCACGCCGCTCGGCACCTTCGTGATCAATGGCGCCGAGCGCGTGATCGTCAGTCAGTTGCACCGCTCGCCGGGCGTCGTGTTCGAGGAGTCCACGCACCCCAACGGGCAGCGGCTCATTTCCGCGCGCATCATCCCCTTCCGCGGATCGTGGGTGGAGTTCACGGTGGACATTCACGACGTCGTGTACGTCCACATCGACAAGAAGAAGAAGTTCCCGGCCACCGCGCTGCTGCGCGCCCTGGGCTACGGCAACAACTCGGATATTCTGCGCCTGTTCTTCGCGGTGCGCGATCTCGATCTCACGAAGAAGCTCGAGAGTCGCGGCGACCAGCGGGAAGTCATCGGCGCGATCATCGCCGAGAACGTCACGCTGGCTGGCGAGGCGTCCGACCCCGACGCGCCCAAGCTCAAGACCAAGAAGGCGCGCGCCGAACGGGAGCGGGCCGAGGCGGAGATGCTCGTGAGCGAGGGCGACGAGCTGACGCAGGAGGTGTACGATCGCCTGCAGCGGCTCGGGAAGCCCAGAACCATCAAGGTCTTCGCGAGCTACATGACCATCGATCTTCGCGACGAAATGGACACCGTGGAGCGCGGCGAGCGCGCGACACGTCGCGTCCTCGCGCTGGACGTCGTGGATGAGAACACGGGCGAAGTGCTGGCCGAGGCCGGCCAGGCGCTCAGCGATACCCTGATGCGCAAGCTGCGCAGGCAGGATGTCACCAGGGTGCAGGTGTTCGTCTCCTCGGGGCGCGCCGAGTCCACGCTCATCAAGAACACGCTGGCCAAGGACCCCACGCACAGCGAGAAGGAAGCGCTGCAGCAGATCTATTCGCTGCTGCGCCCGGGCGAGGCGCCCAATCTCGAAACCGCGCGCGTGGCGCTCGAGCGGCTGTTCTTCTCGCCCAAGCGCTACGATCTGGGACGCGTGGGCCGCTACAAAATCAACCAGCGGCTGGGCCTCAAGACCGATCCCGCGCACACCGTGCTCACGAAGGAGGACTTCGTGGCCATCGTGCGCTACCTGGTGGAGCTGCAGGAAGGACGCGGCCACACGGATGACATCGATCATCTCGGCAACCGCCGCATCCGCTCCGTGGGCGAACTCATCGCGAACCAGTTCTCGGTGGGGCTCTCGCGCATGGCGCGCCTGGTGAAGGAGCGCATGTCCATCAACAACGATCCCGAGAAGATCACGCTGGACGACCTGGTGAACGCGCGGACGGTGAGCGCGGTGATCCAGGCCTTCTTCGGTTCGTCGCAGCTGTCGCAGTTCATGGACCAGACGAATCCGCTCGCCGAGTTGACGCACAAGCGCCGCCTTTCGGCGCTGGGGCCGGGCGGCCTCACGCGCGAGCGCGCCGGCTTCGAAGTGCGCGACGTGCACTACTCGCAGTATGGCCGCATGTGCCCGATCGAGACGCCGGAAGGTCCGAACATCGGGCTTATCACGTCGCTGGCCTGCTACGCGCGCGTGAACGACCTGGGTTTCGTGGAAACGCCATACCGCGTCGTGCGGAACGGGCGCGTCACGCACGACATCGAGTGGCTGGACGCGAATCGCGAGGAAGATGTCGTGATCGCGCAGGCCAACGCGCGGCTGCGGCCGGACGGTACGTTCGTGGAGGAGCTGGTCCTCTGCCGCCAGCGCGGCGACGTGCCGCTCGTGCCGCCGGACCGGATTGACTACATGGACGTGGCGCCCGAGCAGCTCGTGTCCATCGCGGCGGCCCTCATTCCGTTCCTGGAGCACGACGATGCCAACCGCGCGCTCATGGGCTCGAACATGCAGCGCCAGGCGGTCCCGCTGCTGAATCCCCGCACGCCGGTGGTCGGGACGGGGCTGGAGGAAAAGGTGGCCCGGGACTCGGGCGCCGTCGTGATTGCCCGGCGCGCGGGCATGGTCACGCGCGTTACCGCCGATGAGATCGTGGTGGACGCGGGACCGGCGGAGCGCGCCCGGGAGCGTACGTCGGGCGACGCGCCGCTCGCGCGGCTCTCGCAGCATGACCGCTACCGGATCAAGAAGTACTGGCGCACCAACCAGGACACGGCGATCAATCAGCGTCCCCTGGTGCGGCTGGGCCAGCGCGTGGAGCAGGGCGATGTGCTCGCCGACGGCGCCGGCACCGAGATGGGACAGCTCGCGCTCGGCGCGAACGTCACGGTGGCGTTCATGCCGTGGTACGGGCACAACTTCGAGGATGCCATCGTGCTCTCCGAGCGCCTGGTGAAGGACGACGTGTATTCGTCCATCCACATCCAGGAGCTCGAGCTGCACGTACGCGATACCAAGCGTGGCCAGGAAGAGATCACGCGCGAGATACCGAACGTGGCGGAAGAGTCACTCACGGATCTCGACGACCGCGGCATCATTCGCATCGGCGCGCACGTGAAGCCGGGCGACATTCTCGTCGGGAAGATCACGCCGAAGGGCGAGACGGAGCTGTCGCCCGAGGAGAAGCTGCTCACCGCCATCTTCGGCGAGAAGGCGAAAGACGTGAAGGACTCCTCGCTCAAGGTGCCGCCCGGCATGGAGGGCGTGGTCATTGACGTGAAGATCTTCTCGCGCATTGACGACAACGTGATCGAGCGCGACCGCGGCGAGCGGATCGGCGAGGTGCGCCGTCTCGAGGGCGAGGAGAAGCTGCGCGTGAACGACGCGCGCGATGTGGAGCTGGTCGATCTGCTCGAAGGGCAGACGATACAGCTCGCGCTCAAGTCCGGCACCGTGGAAGAAGCGCTCGAGGCGGGGACGAAGCTCACACGCGAGGTGCTGAGCGATCTGCGTCTCGCATCGATCGACCTCAAGACCTTCCGCGTGGAGAACCGCAAGGTCAATGAACAGATCCGCGTGGTCATCGATGCCGCCAACGAACAGAAGGCGCGCATCGAGGAGAAGGCGGAGGAGCGGATCGACAAGATTCTGCAGCCTGATGAACTGCCCCCGGGCGTGATTCAGCTCGTGAAGGTCTATCTGGCGGAAAAGCGCAAGGTATCGGTCGGCGACAAGATGGCGGGCCGCCACGGCAACAAGGGTATCGTGGCGCGCATCGTTCCTGAGGAGGACATGCCGTTCCTGCCCGACGGTCGTCCCGTGGACATCGTGCTCAACCCGCTGGGCGTGCCAAGCCGCATGAACGTCGGCCAGATTCTGGAGACGCATCTCGGCTGGGTGGCCCGCATGCTGGGCTTCTACGCGAAGACCCCGGTGTTCCAGGGCGCGAACGAGCGGGAGATCGGCATGCTGCTCAAGCTCGCCGGCGTGCGCTGGAGCACCGGCGGATTGGCGCTGCAGAGCGAGTCGCCGGTTACCACGATGGCGGACATTCGCGCGCTCCTCACCGACCTCAAACCGTCGCGCGAGGAGGGCGAGACGCACGTGAATCTCGGTGACGCCACGCTGAACGACCTGGCGGGGCGCAGCATGTCGCAGGAGACGCGCGACCTGTACCACCGGATCCGCGACTTCCTGACGAGTGCGGCACGGGAACTGGCCGCGCGCGAGACGGAGGAAATCCAGGCCCAGGTACGGCGCCATACCGCGCTCGCGGAGGATGAATCGCTCTCGAAGGAGCAGCGGACGGAGTATCGGGCGACGCTGCGCCAGCTGGAGAAGCTGGCCGATCGCGAGCCGGCCGCCACGCTCGAGTCGCTCGAGCTGCCGGCGCTGGCCCGCATGCTGGGGCCCAGGTCGGAAGCGGACGTGGACAAGGCGGCCACCGAACTCATGCGGCTCGCCGGCCTCACGGTCGCGGGCAAGGTATGGCTGCGCGACGGACGCACCGGCGAGCAGTTCGGCAGTCCGGTAACGGTGGGTGAGATCTACATGCTCAAGCTCTCGCACCTGGTGGATGACAAGATCCACGCGCGGAGCATCGGGCCGTACTCGCTGGTCACGCAGCAGCCGCTGGCGGGCAAGGCCCAGTTCGGCGGTCAGCGGTTTGGAGAAATGGAAGTGTGGGCACTGGAGGCGTACGGCGCCGCGCACACGCTGCAGGAAATTCTCACCGTCAAGTCGGACGATGTGAACGGACGCAGCCGGGTGTACGAAGCCATCGTCAAGGGACAGAATCTTCCAGAGCCAGGCATTCCGGAGTCGTTCAACGTACTGGTGAAGGAGTTGCAGGCGCTCGGCATCTGGGTGAAGCTCGGATCCACCGACGGTGACGGCATGAACGGCAACGGCAACGGAGAGGAGTAGGACATGATTGATTTTCGCAGCGTGCGCGAGCAGCGCGGCTCGTCGTTCGATTTCATCCAGGTCCGCATCGCGTCGCCCGAGGAGATCCGCGGACCCAAGGATCCCAAGGAGCGCGAGCGCCTGGAAATGCAGGGGCAGCGCAACTGGTGGTCCTGGGGCGAGGTCACCAAGCCGGAGACCATCAATTACCGGTCGTTCAAGCCGGAGAAGGATGGGCTCTTCTGCGAGCGCATCTTCGGCCCGGTCAAGGACTGGGAATGCCATTGCGGCAAGTACAAGCGCATCCGCTACCGCGGCGTGATCTGCGACCGGTGCGGTGTGGAGGTCACGCTGTCGCGCGTGCGCCGCGAGCGCATGGGCCATATCGAGCTTGCCGTGCCGGTGGCGCACATCTGGTTCTTCAAGACGCTCCCCAGCCCCATGGGGAACGTGCTCGACATCACCCTGCGTGATCTCGAGAAGATCATCTACTACTCCAACTACGTCGTCATCGACCCCGGGCAGCAGGATGTCATCCCGAACCAGCTCCTGGACGAGGATGAGTATCTCGCGCTGCGGGAGAAGGCGAAGGCCGAAAGCGACGATGCCTTCCGGGCGGACATCGGGGCGCCCGCCGTGCGCGAACTGCTGCGCCGGCTGGACGTGGACAAGGTGTCGGAGGAGCTGCGCGCCGCCGTGGTGGACGAGTCGTCGCAGCACCGCAAGAAGCAGATGCTCAAACGGCTCAAGATCATTGACGCGTTCCGGAATTCCGGTGACGCGGGCGGCACGCGCAACCGGGCCGAGTGGATGATCATGGACGTGATTCCGGTGATTCCGCCAGATCTGCGTCCGCTCGTGCCGCTCGATGGCGGGCGCTTCGCCACGAGCGACCTCAACGATCTCTATCGCCGCGTGATCAATCGCAACAACCGGCTGCAGAAGCTCATCATGCACCGGGCGCCGGAAGTCATCCTGCGCAACGAGAAGCGCATGCTGCAGGAGGCGGTGGACGCGCTGTTCGACAACGGGCGCCGGTCCAAGGCGATTCGCGGGCGCGGCAAGCGGCCGCTCAAGTCGCTCTCGGACATGCTCAAGGGCAAGCAGGGCCGCTTCCGGCAGAACCTGCTCGGCAAGCGCGTGGACTACTCGGGCCGTTCGGTCATCGTCATCGGGCCGACCCTCCAGCTCCACCAGTGCGGCCTGCCCAAGCTGATGGCGCTCGAGCTGTTCAAGCCGTTCGTGATGAAGCGGCTGGTCGACCTCAACCATGCGCAGAACATCAAGAGCGCCAAGCGGATGGTGGAACGCCAGCGCCCGCAGGTGTGGGACGTGCTCGAGGAGGTCATCCACGAGCACCCCGTGCTGCTCAACCGCGCGCCGACGCTGCACCGCCTGGGCATCCAGGCGTTCGAGCCGGTGCTGGTCGAGGGCAAGGCGATCCAGGTCCACCCGCTCGTCTGCCACGCGTTCAACGCCGACTTCGACGGCGACCAGATGGCCGTCCACCTGCCGCTCTCCGCGGAGGCGCAGGCGGAGGCGCGGATCCTGATGCTGTCGGCGAACAACATCCTCTCGCCGGCGCACGGCGCGCCGCTGGCCACGCCGACGCAGGACATGATCCTCGGCGCGTACTACCTCACGTACGGGCCGGAGGGCGACGAGCTGGCGAGCATGGACCCGGCGAGAGTCTCGCCGCGCCCGCACGTGTACCGCACCGCGCAGGAGGCGGAGTGGTCCTACGAGCACGGCGTCGTGAGACTCCACGACCTCGCGGAGTTCCGTCCGCTGGGCCGCGAGGGCGGGCACATCCTCACGACGGTCGGGCGCATCATCTAC
>DASVWN010000018.1:0-2196 GCA_036393195.1 Gemmatimonadaceae bacterium
CGGAGCTCGTCTGTTCCAACACCTTCAAGAGCACTGAACTCACCAGCGCGCACGGATTGCTCAAGGCCGAGATGCGCCTGCTTGGCTCGCTCATCCTGTGGGCGGCGGACCAGGCGCGGGTGCCCGGCGGTACGGCGCTCGCCGTGGATCGCGACGTTTTTTCCGCCGCCGTCACCGAGCGGATCGCCGCGCACCCCCGCATTCGCGTCGAACGCGGTGAGGTCACCGCCATCCCGTCGCCCGCCATCGTCGCCACCGGCCCGCTCACTTCCAGTGCGCTGGCCGACTCCATCCGCGCGCGACTCGGCGTCGCGTCGCTCGCGTTCTACGACGCGATTGCGCCGGTGCTTTCGCGTGAGTCGCTCGATGACGCCGTCGTGTTCCGTGCGTCGCGCTACGGGAAGGAGACGATGGCGGGGCAGGGCGATGCCGGCGCGTACCTCAACTGCCCCATGTCGCGCGAGCAGTACGACGCGTTTCTCGACGCGCTGACCGCGGCGGACCAGCACCACGGGCACGAATTCGATACGCTGCCGTACTTCGAGGGATGCATGCCCGTGGAGGAAATGGCGCGCCGTGGACGCGACACGCTGCGCTTCGGACCGCTCAAGCCCGTGGGCCTTCGCGACCCGCGCACCGGCCGCGATGCGTGGGCCGTGGTGCAGCTCCGGCAGGAAGATCGCGCCGGCCGAATGTGGAACATGGTGGGATTCCAGACTCGGCTCCGCATTCCCGAGCAGCAGCGCGTGTTCAGGATGATCCCTGGCCTCACGGACGCCGAATTCCTGCGCTTCGGATCCATCCATCGCAACTCGTACCTCAACGCGCCCGGCGCGCTCTCACCCCATCTCGCGCTGCGCGACGACGCGCGCGTCCTCTTCGCCGGCCAGATCACCGGCGTGGAAGGCTACACCGAGAGCAGCGCCACCGGTCTCGTCGCCGGCATCAATCTCTCGCGCCTCATGGCTGGTCTCGAGCCCGTTCTGCCACCGCCCACCACCATGCTTGGTGCGTTGTATCGGTACTTGCGTGAAGCCGATCCGGCGCACTTCCAGCCCATGAACGCCAACTTCGGTCTGCTGGACGACCTGCCCCAGCCTGTGCGCGACAAGCGGCGCAAGCGCGAGATGTTCGCCGAGCGCGCGCTCGCCGAGCTGGAGTCGTGGCGCGCCGAGCATGACATGAGCGCCGCGACGCCGTGAGCCCGGACGCCCGTCGCACGGCGGACAACGCGGCCAACACGGCAAGCACGGGCACGCCGGGCGCTGTCGTGCCAGGCGCCGCCGCGCCGCTCCCTGAGCACGTCGCCCGCTTTCTCGAGTACATCGAGAAGGAGCGCAACGATTCGCCCAACACCGTACTCGCCTATCGGCGCGACCTCGCGGCGCTCGTCGAATTCCTGGGCGATTACTACGGCGCCGAAGGGTGGAGCTGGGGCGGGATCGATCGCCTGGCGATCCGCGGCTTCATGGGCCATCTCACGCGCCGCGGACTCGGCAAGCGATCCATCGCGCGCGCGCTGTCCGCCGTACGCAGCTTCTATCGCTATCTGCACCAGAGCGAAGATGTAGAAGCCAATCCCGCGCGCGGCGTGTCCACGCCAAAAGCGGAGAAGCATCTCCCCGGGTATCTGGACCGCGCGCAAATCGACCTGCTCTTCCAGATCGCGGAGGTGCGCGCCTGGGGTGGCCGCTTCGTGGACGTGCGCAATCTCGCGATGCTCGAACTGTTCTACTCCACGGGCATGCGCCTCTCGGAGCTGGCCGGCATCAACGGCCGCGATCTCGATCTCGTCTCGCAGCAGGTGAAGGTGCGCGGCAAGGGACGCAAGGAGCGCATCGTTCCCGTGGGCGACCATGCCGTGCTGGCGCTCAGAAACTACGAAGCCAAACGCGACGAGCTGATTCGCGCGCTCTCCGGGAACGCCGACCGCGCCGCGTTCTTCCTTGGCCGCACGGGCAGGCGCATTGGCGTGCGCGCGGTGCAGAACGCGGTCACGGCGTTTCTGCGGGAGATTGACGAGGACGCGGGGCTCACCGTGCACTCGCTGCGCCACACCTTCGCCACGCACCTGCTCGACGCCGGCGCCGACCTGCGCGCCGTGCAGGAGCTCCTCGGCCACGCCTCCATCTCGACGACGCAGATCTACACCCATACCAGCGTCGAGCGGATCAAGGCGGTGTACGCGAAGGCGCA
>DASVWN010000019.1:0-26126 GCA_036393195.1 Gemmatimonadaceae bacterium
GGCAGGATTCGTCCACTGCAGCGTCCAGGTGCGACCGCCATCGAGCGTCTTGTAGATGCGTGAGCGCGCGCCGGGTCCGGCGGCGAGGAGATACGCGACGGACGCGCTCACCGCGTAGACATCCCTGAACTCGAGCGAATCGGCACCAGGCACGCGCGCCGCGGTCCACGTGGCGCCGCCGTCAGTCGTGCGCGCGTACGTGGCGTCGTGCCCGCTCACCCACACGGTCGCGGAATCCACGACGCTCACGGCCTGTAACAGCGCCGTCGTGCCGCTGCGCTGCGAGATCGCGATTGGCGCGTGATCGGCCATCCCGCGAACGGGCGCGGCCTGCCGTGCGCACGCCGCGGGATTCCAGGCGGCAAGGAGCGTGATCGCCACTGCCAGCGCGGATGGCCGGCATGGTGGCACCTTCGGGGCGACGGAAGACACGACGGGTACCTCGTGAGTGGGGTGGTGTGCCGACGACCGGTCGCGGTGCCGCCGTTCCGTGGCGCGGCACGAATATATTGTCCGCATGTCCGGCACACGACTGCTGTTGCTCAGCAACTCGCGCAGCGCGAATGGCGCCTGGCTCGAGCATGCGCGTGAGCCGGTGCGGGAGTTGCTGGACGGAACCTCACGGACAGTGCTGTTCGTGCCATACGCCGGCGTCACGGTGCCGGCGGATGCCTACGCGAGCCGGGTACGCGAGGCGCTCGCCCCGATCGGTTGCCGGGTGACGTCGCTGCACGAGTGCCGCGATGCGGCACGCGCCGTCGCCGAAGCCGGAGTGATCGCGGTCGGCGGCGGCAATACCTTCGTTTTGCTGCGGCGTCTCTACGACCTGGACGTCCTCGGCGCGATCCGCGACCGGGTGATGCATGGTGTCCCATACATCGGCTGGAGCGCGGGCTCCGTCGTGGCCTGTCCCACCATGGCGACGACCAACGACATGCCGATCGCCTGGCCGCCCAGTCTCGACGCGCTCGCGCTCGTATCCTTCCAGATCAATGCCCACTATACCGATGCACATCCGCCGGGCCACCAGGGCGAGACGCGCGCCGAGCGCATCGCGGAGTATCTCGCGCTGCACCCGGACGCGACGGTGGTCGGCCTGCGCGAGGGGAGCGCGCTGCAGGTGAGGGGCGATTCTGTGCGCCTCATCGGGAGCGCGGGTGCGCGCGTGTTCACCGCTGCCGCGCCCCCGCGGGACTACGAGCCAGGCGCCGAGTTGCGGGGACTCTCCGCGCCTGTCGTGAAGCACACTACTGCGCGACCCGGCTCACGCACCTGAATCCGTCGAAGAAGCCGCGCCGCAGCACCGCGGGGAAGGTCGCGTTGTCGAAATCGAAGCCGACGCGCAGCTCGCCACCACCGGTGGACGACCACTCCACGGACGTCGTGCCGCCCTGCGTCGCCCAGTGATCCGCGTGGTCGAAGAGCTGGAAGACCGCCCAGGTCCCCTGGTACTGCTGCAACCACTGCTTGCTGGTGCCCGAGGTGCCGCCCACCCACGCCAGCCCGGCGGGGTTGGCCGACCACGTGTACGTGTGCTGCGCGCCCTTGGCGTACTCGTTCTGCGCGCCGTCAATGGCCACCACTGCGCCGGACACGCCCTCGGTGAGCGTGGATCTCAGGCTGAACGTGAATCGCGGCTCCGACGCGCCCTGCGGGAACAGCGCGTCCGAGACCTTCGCCGCCCGGTTGAAGAAGCTGAGGAATTGCGGGGATACCTGGATCGATGCGCCGGGCGTTGGGACGTAATCGCTACCCTGCCTGGTGAGGACGGCGGCGAGGGAGGCGTTGTAGTAGCTCCAGAGTGCGCCGGTGCCGGGCTTGAACACGGTGGCCACTTCCTGCGGCGTGGCCTGCGCCGTGGCGCTCGGGTTGAAGGGGAACTTGGCGAGCACGCTCCCGACCTGCGCGCAGAACGATGCGCCGCCGCCATTCGCCTGTCCCGCTCCGTAATTTCGCAGGAATGGCTCGAGATTCTTCAACGGCGCATTCAGCAGTCCGGTCACGGCGGTGCTCACCGCACCGTCGCCCGCCACCTTGAAGCCCTGCGCCAGCTTGAGTGCCGCCTGCTGGGCATTCGCCACGCTCCCCGACGCCTGGCTCACGAGCGCGTCCCGCGCGTTGGGAGGCGCCGCGTTGACCTGTCCGAGCGCGGTCTGCACCTGCAGGAGCGCGTTCATGTAGTCCTGGTTCGTCGGGCCGATCAGCTTGTCCGTGACATTCGCCGGCACCACCACGTGCGTGGGTTGCATGAGCTGCGTGTCGGCCGGCGTGTTCTGCGAGGCGAGCGCGATGACCGCCAGCAGGGGAGACTGCGGCCCCGCCAGCGTCTGCAGTTTGCTCGCTGCGTCCGCAATACCGCCAAAGCCGCGCACTGTCGCGTGACGGAGATAGGTGCGCCACTGCTCCTGGTAGGCGCTGTCGTAGCGCACCGCCAGTTGCGCGATCACCTTGTTCTTGTCGAGCTGCCCCGCGGCCTGATCGCCCAGCACCCACGTCTCGCCATTGAAGTAGCGGTCGGCGTCCTTCTTGAAGGCGTTCTGCATGAAGGCGTAGCCACCTTTGGTGAAGGCGCCCGGTACTTCGTAGTCATCCGACACCAGCGCGACGTAGCGCGGGTAGAGGCGGTTGAACTGCACCGCCGGATTCGACTTGCCTGCTTCGGACAGCATGAACTGATAGATGCGCTCCGCGCCGGCCCATTGATTGAGATAGGCGCGCGTATGCGTGATGAGCACGTCGTCCGCGGGCGCCGTGTACGGGTTGGCGTGCGTCAACCGATTCGCGTAGTACGCGAACTGCTGCTCGGCGAGCCGCGTGCGTGTGCTGTCGAGCGGCCGCCCCTGGAGCCACGCGGACATCAGCACCGGTACGAGAAACTGCTGCGTGCTCTTGTCGTTATTTCGCGTCGTGATGAGGTAACCCTTGAACAGATTGTACGTGGAGTCGTACTGGTCCGTGGGCCGCGGCGTGGCGGGGAGCGCGGCGAGCGTGGCCGCCATGCTGCGCCGGGTGTCCTGCAGCATCACCCGATCGAACGCGGCGAAGTAGAGCTGCCTGGCGTCGGCCAGCACGCGCGATCCGGTGAACAATCCGAAGCGAAGCCGCACGGGCGCGCCGTTCGTCGCGTACCCATCGAGCGCCACCAGTCGCTGGCGCAGCGAGTCGAGTCGCGCGAGCGCATCCGCGGCCGGGAGATCCTGTGACGCCGCCGGCAATGCCGCCGCGGCCCGCGCCGCACCCAGGGTGCTCCCATCGAGCTGCCGGTTGTTGGAATAGCTCCAGGCCACGCCGGCCGCGAGCAGCACGCCCACTACGGTGGCCATGCCGAGCAGGGCGCGCCGCAGCACGTTCACCCGCGTACCGCCGGACGTCGCCTTCATGGCGGCGTGATCCTTGAGCAGGACATCGCTGAACAGCCTGTCCAGGAAGAGCCACTGCGGCACCTTGCGAGCGGTGGCCGCCGCGGGAGCGCCAGCCTGGGCAGCCGCCTGCGCTTGCGCGTCGAACACGCTGGTCGCGCCCACCGGACCGCCCCGCGCGCGCTGGGCCGCCGGCGCCGCGGCCACTGCGGACTCCGTGATGATCACCGCGCGCACGCCGGCAAAGTAGAACCCTCGCAGGAAGGGACTCACCTGGAGCTGACTCGGCTTGCACAGTTCGACGAGAAAATCCTGGGCCAGCGGCATGAGCTTGCGCAGCTCGCGCGGAAATTCGTACGCGCCGGGCTTGCGCTCCGCCGCATTCTCGCGTGCGAGCAGCTGCAGCCGTTTTTCGGCGAGCGACCGGAAGAGCTGATCAAAGGCGCCGCCAACCCGCGCCGTCTGGCGGTCGGCATACAGTCCCGCCGCGCCTGCATCGGGCGCGAGCGTGACGCCCAGCACGTCGCGCGACTCGTCGTTCGACAGATTCTGGAAGTAATCCGCGAAGTACGGGATGCGGTCCGCCTTGGTGAAGATCACGTACACCGGGAGCTGCACGCCGAGCGCGCGGGAGAGTTGCGAGAGCCGCTCGCGCATGGCTCGCGCGAGTCCCATCACGGTTTCACTCGCGCCCGGCTTGAGGAACTCCTCGCAGCTCATGCACGCCACCGCCAGGCGCGGGGGCTGCGCACCACCACCGAACACCGCGCGCAGCCGGCCCGGCTGCGCATGACGAATCACGCGCGCGAATCGCGCGGAGTCGGCGAAGGCGGGTCCCCCGGCTTCGAGGAACACGGTGCCCTGGGAAAACCAGACGTTGATCCCGGACGTGGGCGCCACGGTGTCGCCGCGCATCACCCCGCCGGCCAGCAGCTCCGGATCCAGTCCCGAGCGAATGACGGACGTCGTCTTGGTGCTTCCTTCCGGCCCCAGCACGACGATCATGGGAAGCGCCGCGAGCGAGGATGTCCCCGCGCTGCGCGCGCGGCGCGAGCCCGAGAGCTGGCGGCGAGCGGCCGCGGCCGTGACGTCAATGTCATCCGCGCCGGGTGCCGCCGCCGCGGGGGCGAGTTTCCGGAGCTGCAGCCAGATCACCACGCCGGTCGCGATCAGGCCCAGCAGCCAGAGCCCGATGCGGAACACCCAGATGTCGTTGCCGTGCAGCTTGAGCCGCGGTGCCAGGTGCCAGACGAGCAACGCGAAGACCACGAAGGCGGTGAGCGCGACGGCCCAGATCTTCTGCGACTTCGAAAGCGCGGGAGTAGCCGGAGTCATGATGGCGACGTTATGGGATCAGTGCACGATCTGCTGCGCGAGCGCATGCAGATCCGCGGTGCCGGAGCGCAGAGAGAAGAGCGCGAACGCGAAAATCAGGACGGCGAGGACGAAGGCCCCAATGGCACCCCAGCCCAGCCGCTTGAGCCAGGGATCACCGGAGGCGATCGGGATGTCGCCCGGCGGGATGCGCCACGCCGGCGCGAGCTCCCCGAAGTCACCGCGCACGCGCCGGATCTTCTCCGCGACCTGTTGCATGATCATTGGCAGCTCGCCGGCACCGGCGGCGCTGTAGCGGCCGTGGAAGCCGAGCTGCATGCACAACTGATAGACCTCGAGGACATCCGCGGTGTCGTCCGAGTCGGGGCGCGCGAGCAGATGCTGCAGATTCTGAAAGAACAGCTCGCCACCCAGATGGCCACCGAACAGCTCCTCCTGCAGCGGCTTGCGCGGCCAGTCCGCGAACATCCGTTGTGTGGAGTTGAGCACCGATTCATCGAGGAACGCGACCGCGGCGTAGAGCGCGAGGCGGGTGTCCTCATCGGCATAACCGGCGCGGCGTGCATCCTGCTCGGCGGTGGCGAGCACCTGCCGGATATGACGGCGGAACGAGTCGGCGTCGGCGGCGACCTGCCGGTTGGCGCGCAGCCGTACGGTGGCGGTGAGCGCTTCCTGCAGCGCGAGCGCCAGCGCGCCACGACGCTGGGACGTCGCGGGACGGGATTGCGTTGGAGCCGGTGCAACCGGCGGTGGTGCGAGTGTCATGAGATCATTCCTGGCTCACCGGGTATGGTCGGGCAGGTGGCAATCACCCCTCCAGCAGGACGAGCAACTCGAGGTGCGGGTTGGGCAGTGCATCGGGTGCGTACACACCGACTTCGGCGGTCTGATTCAGTGTCTCCCAGCACGGGCCGGACTGGCTGATGCTGAAATACTGCATGTCCATGCGCGGCGAGAGCGCGGCGGGCGGATTGGGGATGTGCGTGAGCGTGAGTCCCGGATACGCGCGGCGCACGAGCTCGGGGACGAACTTCGCGGAGCAGACTTTCACAAAGCGTGGCACGCGCGTGATGGTCTCGGCCTCGCCGGCGCTGGTGCGGATGCCAAGGATCCACCGCGAGCGGCCGAAGCAGCGCGTGTCCACCACACGACCCGTGTAGAGGTAGGGCTCGGCGGCCTGCAGCGGAATCGTCACGCAGTTGGTGGGGATGATGATTTCGAGATTGGCGCGGATATGCCGTTCCAGTGCGTCGAAGCATTCGCCAAGGTGCTCATGGTCATAGGCGGGGAGCGTGCGCGGGTGCGCGTCGAGCGAAAAGGTGCACAGCGCGCCACCCAGGCGGGCGAGCTCGCGATAGACCTGCTCGGGGTGCGTCCGCTTGGCTTGCAAATGGTGGCGCAGCGGCCCCAGCGCGGAATGCACGGCGTGGAGCAGCCAGAAGGTTGCGACGTCATGACTGGCGAATTCGCCCAGCGATCCTCGTGCGCGGCCCGCGCCCAGCGTATCGCTCCTGGCGTCGAGCATGTCCACGAGGCGCGCCAGGAGTTGCAGCAGATGCTCGCTGGCGCCGATCTGGAGCGACGGTGGCACGTACGTCGCATCGTACATGAAACCGCCGCGTCCGTCGCGCCGCACGCGGGCAAGCGGCAGCGTCACGTCGGTTGTGGCGTCGCCGGCGTCGAGCGTGAGGGTGAAGTGCTTGCGGCCCATGCGCACCGCTTTCTCATCGCGGCCCGTTGTTTCGTCGAGTACCAGCGCTTCATGCTCGACGAAGCGGGCCGTGACATTGTCCGTGCCGCCCGCGTCCATCACGTTGGCGGCATTGGCGCGAAAGGCCGGGATGGTCAGGCGAACGAGATGACTGTCCTGCGTGGGCGAGAAGATGTTGCGGACTTCGAGCGGCGGCGGCGCGGCGTCGCCATCGGGAATGTGAAAGGGTAGACCATCCGGCATGATGCCGCGCGCATGGATGAGGGACACGGTGCCGTTGTGCAGCGCCGCATCATCGAGCTCGACGCCGAGCAGGCCATAGGGCGCGAAGAAGAGGTGCCCGATGGCGAAGCGGAAAGAGTCCTCGAAGAAGCGGCTCTGCGCCTGAAAGTGGTGCTGGGCGAGGTGCATGCCCTCCCGCCATACCACTCTGGAGAGTTGCGTCATGCCTTAGCGTGTGTGGTGCGTGAAGCTGCGCGTTGAATGCTCGGCGAGCAGCGCGATGATGCCGAAGATTGCGGCCGTCATGGACGAAAGACTATTATCGCACAGAACGCGAACATCCGCGT
The DNA here is from genome assembly GCA_036393195.1 of Gemmatimonadaceae bacterium. Classification (GTDB taxonomy): domain Bacteria; phylum Gemmatimonadota; class Gemmatimonadetes; order Gemmatimonadales; family Gemmatimonadaceae; genus JADGGM01. The sequence continues at coordinate 6,975 of DASVWN010000019.1, forward strand.
GGCCCCGGAGGACGGAAGATATGGTGCGCGCGACCTGCCCTAACATGCGAGCCTCGACCAGCCGATGACAAGCGCCGAGTTCAGCGCCAGATACCACCTTGTGAAGCCCGTCGCGGACGGGCCGGTCCGCTCCCTGCAGGCACTGTCCACCGCGTCGGGCACCAGCGTCATGGTGCACTACCTCGTGGGCACGCCCGCTCAGAACGAAACGGTGCGCGACCAGATTGACCGGCTCCCCGGTCCCGACCGGGGACGGGTGCTGGATATCGTGGACGTCGAGGGGAACGTGGTGGTGGTGACGCAACTGCTTGCGGGCTTCGCGACGCTGAGCAGTTGGCTCGCCGGCCGCGGCGCGCCGCCGCGGGAGCTGGCTTCCATACCGGGCCACGACAGGCCGGCGCCGGCACCTACCCCGACCGCCGGGCCGATGGCGGCGCCGACGCCGGTGCCCGTGGTGCCGTCGCCGGTTGCGCCACGACCAGTCACACAGCCACTGCAGCCAGCCGCACGGGCGCCGGGCGAATTCACGCAGTTGTTCGGCTCGGCCACTGCGGGCCGTCCGACTGCACCGGCGGCGCCTGCGGTACCACCGGTGACGGCCGCCACGCCCCCGCAGCCTGCGCTCGAGTCGCCACCCGCTCCAGCCGCTGCGCCACCGCAGGCACCGCCTCCGGCGCCGCCCGTGGCCGTGGCCCAACCCGGCGAGTTCACGCGGCTGTTCCAGTCGCAGAGCGGTGCGGCGCCGCCTGCGTCGAATGCACCATCGCCCTTCTCGATGCCCGTGTTCGCGCCGCCGCCGCCACCGCCGCCGAGCCCCGAGCCGGCCCCGCTGCCGTTCACGTCTGGTCCGGTGAACTCAGGGCGTGCCACGGACGTCCTGCGTTCGCGCAGTGCACCGCCCGCGGCGGAACCGCGGCCAATCGTCGTTCCGCCGGTGACGCTGCCGCCGTCAGGCGTCGCGCCGCTGCCGGGGTCTCCCATGACACCGCCGCCCGGGTCGAGTGATCCGGCGCCGTTCTTCATGCCGCTGCCGGCGGTGACGCCGATCGCGCCCATGGCACCCCTTTCCGCGCCGCCCGCACCGGCGCTGCCGACGTTGCCACCGCCAGTTCTGTCTGCGCCCCCACCGGCGCCCGCACACGTCCCCAGCGACTTCACGCGCATTCTTGGCGGCGTGTCAGCCGCGCCCGCTCCGCACGCCACGCCGCCCTCGGGCGCGCCCGCAGCGGGCGGCGCAGCCGCGCCGCCGCCGGCGGCAAAGTCGTCCAATCTGCCGCTCATCATCGTGCTCAACATCGTGGTGCTCGCCGCGATCGCGCTGGTGCTCTACCTGGTGCTGAAGAAATAGGCCGCTGCACTCGTGGTTGGCGCGGCGAATCACCGGGCCTTCGGGGGGAGCACGATGACGAGCTCCATCTGTGGATTGGGGAAGTCCGCGGGTACGTACGCCGCGAGATTGCGTGCGCGGACGATCGCATCCCATTCCGCGCCGGACTTCCCGAGCAGAAAGTAGTGCGTGTTCACCTTCACCGGCACAGCGGGCGGCGGGCTTGGAGTGTAGGTCAGCGACACGCCGGGCAGCGCCTGGCGAATGAGCACGTCCACCCGGTCCGCCGCCGCGATCTTGATCAGTTGCGGCGCCTTCTGGATGAGCTCGGCCCGGCCCACGCTGGCGTCCAGCGCCAGGTACATCTGCGGCGCGGCGAAATACCGGTCCTGGTCGAGAGCCGTGGCATGGATGGACTGCTGGACCAGCCGCAACGGGAGCGATACGCAACTGGCCGGGACCACCGTTTCGAGCAGTTCGCGAAGCTGTTCGTCCAGCGTCGTGAAACACCGCGTCAGATCATCGTGGTCGTACGCCGGCAGATCGCGGGGATGCAGCGTTGTCGAGAAGGTCGAGAGCGCGCCGGCCAGCGAGAGCATGGCGCGGAAGAGCTCCTCCGGATGACCATGGCGCGTCTCGAAGAGATGCCGGATCTGCGGGAAGTGCGTGTTGATGGAATAGAGCAGCCAGAAGCTGGCGACGTCCGAGATGCTGAACTCCGCCAGGCTCTGGTTCTTCTGCCGGCGCGAGCCTGAGAGCGTCGTGCTCCGCGCCGAGAGGATCTCGACGAGGCGCCGCGCGATCGCGAGCAGATAGTCGCTGGCCGCGATGTCGATGAGCGGCGCGACGAACCGCGCGTCGAGCGAAAACTCGCCAGTGGCGGACCGGTGGATGCGTGCGATCCGCAGGACCGAATTCCCTTCGAGCGATTCGCCGCCGGTGAGAAAGCGAAAATTCTTGCGCGCGACCTGAATGGGCTTCTCTGCGAGCCCGGTGTTTTCGTCGCGCCGCATGAGTACCTCGGCGCCGAAGCGTGTCGACTGCTCCTTTCCGTTCGCCGTGACATTGTGGCCGTCCGAGCGATATTCCGGGACAGCCAGATACATGTCGAGCACGTTCTGATCCGGCTCCCAGCAGCCCTCGAGCAGCCGGGGCGCCGGCAGGGCGTCCGGGGCGGGCATGTCGAACAGCAGGCCGTCGGGAAGGATCCCCCCGGCTGCACCCAGCGCGAACGTGCCACTTGCCAGCGCTTCGTGATCAATCTCGAGCCGGTGAAAGCCCCACGGGCAGTACGTGAGTCCCGCCAGCTCGAATTGCAGCAGGTCTTCGAGGTAGCGATCCTGCGTCTGCAGATGTTGCGGGCTCAGCAGAACGCCCTTGGTCCAGAGTACTGGTTGCATCTGTCTCATGGCGCCCTAAGGTAGCGCCGGAAGAGCGCAAATCCAGTCGCGCGTGCTGGTGACCTTGACAGACTCGCACCGGGAGGCGCCCTTTACCGGCTCGGAAATTGTGAATGACTCAGGAGGAGGACGCCGTGGCTGGTGAGCGACAGTCGAGCGATGTCTTTCTGGACGTCAACGCGGGACGGACCGGCGCGAGTCCCGTTGCCGCCCGTGATACGCCCTTCCGTCTCCTGCTGCTGGGCGACTTCAGCGGCCGTGCGAGCCGGGGCATTGTGGAATCCGGCGGCGCGCTCGCGGGACGCCGCACGGTGCGCGTGGATCGCGATGACTTCAGTGACGTGCTCGAGCAGATGGCTCCGCGCATTGTGCTCGATGACGCCGGCCGCGTGGCGCTCCGCTTCGCGAGCCTGGATGACTTCCATCCTGACGCCATTTACGATCAGCTCCCGCATTTCAAGGCCGCCCATGCGCAACTGGCCGATTCTGCGGGAGTGCAGGCCCCGCCGGCCGCCGCGCGGCGCCAGCGCGCGGGTAGCGTGCTTGAGGATATTCTCGGTGAGCCGCTCGATGAGCCGGCGGATGATCGGGGCAACGCCCGTGCAGACGCCGCGGCCGACGATGAGTTCCGTTCGCTGGTGCGGAACATCGTGGCGCCCCACCTCGTCCCCAGCGCGGATCCAGGACAGGCGCACAGGCTCGCACAGGTGGATGCAGCCATGAGCGCGGCGATGCGCGCGGTCTTGCACCATCCCCGGTTTCAGGCGCTGGAGACCCTCTGGCGAGCCGTGTGGATGCTTGTCCGCCGCGTCGAGACCGACGACCAGCTGCAGATTCACCTCCTCGACATCTCGCGCGACGAACTCATGGCCGATCTGGGTGCGGCGGGGGATCGCGCCGAGGACAGCGCCACTTATCGGCTCATCGTGGAGTCGTCCGTCGGCACACCGGGTTCCGTGCCCTGGGCGCTGATCGCCGGGGATTACCTGTTCGGCCCCGATGACGCGGATGTCGCGCTGCTCGCGCGTCTTGCGGAAGTGGCACGGCATGCGGGCGCGAGCTTCGTCGCCGACGCAAGCGCACCGCTGAGTGGACTGCCGGATTTTGAAATGCTCCCGGATGCGCACGACTGGCCATCCCGGACATCCCCGCGCTGGGACGCGCTGCGACGCGCGCCCTCCGCGCGCTGGGCCGGGCTCGTCGCGCCGCGCTTTCTGCTGCGCGAACCGTACGGCGCGGCCACCGATCCATGCGAACGGTTCCGCTTCGAGGAATTCAGCGGCGCACCCGAGCATGCCGGGCTGGTATGGGGAAGCGGAGCGTTCGCGTGCGCCATGCTGCTTGCGGAGTCGTTTGCCGAGGCCGGGTGGTCGCTACGGCCCGGCATGCGGCGGGACATCGGCGGCCTGCCGCTCGTGCTCGTGCGCCCGGGCGGCGCAACGGATGCGGTACCATGCGCCGAACTGCTGCTTACCGAGCGCGCTGCGCAGCACATGATGGATCGTGGCATCATGCCGCTGGCGTCGGTCAAGAACCAGGACGCGGTGCACCTCGTGCGTTTTCACTCCATTGCCGAGCCCGCCGCGGCGCTTGGTGGACGCTGGACTGGCATGGCCTCCGCATGACGAGCGTCGCGATGGGCGCAGTGGCGCCCGTGACTCCGGTGCCGCTGCGCGTTTCTGCGGATGCGATCTTTGCCCGGGCGCGCGATGCTCTCCGGCGCATGCAGTTCACGGAACCTGCCATCTGCGTGAGAGCGGGTATCGATTCCATCTATGCGTTCCAGGAGCGGCCCGACGCCGCGGTTGAGGACGCGCTCGACGTGCTCATGCGCCTGTTCCTGGATGACGAACCGGTTGACGCTGTCGTGGCGCAGTCGCGCATTCCGGCGGCGGATGCGGACGCGCTGGAAGCGCTCGGGCTCGTTCGCCGGGACGACGATGCGACCGGCTGCTGGCGGGCGACCGTGCGACTCTATCCGACGCGCGACTTCTTCGTTGCATCCGACCTGGGCCGCCGGCTGGAGGGCGCCGGCCCGGTGCTCGCGCCCGACGCCGTGTACCCAGCCATCAGCGAGTCCACACGCGCGTACCTGGATGCGCTGCCGGCCACGCCGTGCAAGCGATTTGTGGAGATGTGCGGCGGCACCGGGATCGCCGCGCTGGTCGCCTCGCGCTACGCGGATCACGTCTGGTCGCTCGACATCACCGAGCGTGCGACGCGATTCGCGGAGTTCAACGCGCGGCTCAACGGCGTGGACCATCTGACCGCGCTGGCGGGCGACGCGTATGCGCCAGTCGAGGGCCTGACGTTCGATCGCATCGTGGCCCATCCGCCGTACGTCGCTGCAGCCGAGACGACGATGATCTATCGCGATGGAGGCCCGGATGGCGAACGGGTCACACGCGCGATTCTCGCCGGCTTGCCCCGGCACCTGGAACCCGGAGGCAGTTTCTATTGCACCTGTTTCGCCACGGATCGCGAGCATGCGCCGCTGGAGCAGCGTATTCGCGAGATGATTGGCCCGGGCCACGAGGAGTTCGACGTGGGCGTGTGTGTCCGGGATACGTACAACCCTACCGAGTACTACTGCCGCCTGGCGTACATGGGGCGGGGGACGTTCGCGGCGGCCGAGCAGCGGCATCATGCGTTCAAGGCACAAGGCATCGCACGACTGGTGCACTGTTCCTTCGAGGTGCGACGCCACGCCGAACCCTGTTCACCCGTTACGTTCCGATCGGCGCTTGGTGCCATGGCACCGGGAGACGCGCTCGGCTGGATGATCGCGTGGCAGCACGCGAGTGTGCGGCCGGGGTTCGACGAAGCCGTGCTGGCCATGCGGCCTGTGGCGACGGGGCATGTGCGGCTCCGTTCGGTGCAGCGCCTCGATCATGGCGCATGGGAGGTGGAGCAGGCCTGGCTGAGCAGCACCGTGCCCTTTGGCGTGACCGGCGACTGCGCGACGGAAACCGCGACGTTCCTGTCGCGCTGTGATGGCAGTCAGACGCTGCGCGAGCTGATTCGCGAACTGCGGCTGGATGGTGTCCTGGACCGGAGCATCGGCGACGACGTGATCGTTTCCACCGTGAAATCGCTTATAGGGGTGGGAGCCCTGGAAGTGGAGGCGTTTCCACTTCCGCGTGCCGGCGAGTGAGAATTTCCGGCGTGCGGCATCGTTTCCCGGGGGGTCGGGCAGGCGCGGCGGGTGGAGTTCGGTGACCAGCAGAAGATTAGTAGCTTGACACCCCGCGCGGTGCTTCGTAGGTTCGGCCCTCTACGTTTCTGGCCCACAAATTCACGTCCGACGTGACCGGACAACCGGTTGCTCCGCGGCTTCGCGGGCGTTGAGCGTCATCCAGGGAATCATCGCGAGAGGAGTCTCATCATGGCAAAGGAAAGCACGCAGAAGAAGCTGGAGCGCGTACGACCTCCGCGCGTCAACATCAGCTACGACGTGGAGACGGGCGGTGCCATCGAAATGAAGGAGCTGCCATTCGTCATGGGTGTGCTCGGCGATTTTTCAGGCCAGCCGGTCGAGCCGCTGGCCAAGCTGAAGGATCGCAAGTTCGTGGATGTGACGCTCGACAACTTCGATGACGTGCTGGCCAGCATGAAGCCGCACCTCGCGATCTCGGTGGAGAACAAGCTGAGTGAGGATGCGAACGCCGGAAAGCTGGGCGTGGATCTCACGTTCAAGAGCCTGGATGATTTCTCGCCGGATGCCGTGGCGCGCCAGGTGAAGCCCCTGCGCGAGCTGCTGGATCTCCGGACCAAGCTCTCGGATCTGCGTGGGACGCTCCAGGGGAACGACAAGCTCGAAGACATTCTGCAGTCCACACTGGGTGACGCGGACAAGATGAACAAACTCAAGGCGGAACTGGGTACCGATGGAGGGTCCGATGCCTGAAGCCAAGGCCGCAGCAACGCAGTCCGCGGTAGCGGAAACCACCGAGCTGGGGCTGCTGGACCAGATCGTCGAGCAGGGCCGGATGGGCAAGGATGCCGCAGCGAAGGAGCGCGGCAAGGACATGATCAAGAACTTCGTGTCCGAGGTGCTCAGCGGCCAGATCTCGATGGCGCGCGACACGGAAGCCATGCTGAATGCGCGCATCGCGCAGATCGACCACCTGATCTCGATCCAGCTCAACGAGATCATGCACGCACCCGAGTTCCAGAAGCTCGAAGGTACGTGGCGCGGGTTGCGCTATCTGCTCGCGAACAGCGAGACGAGCGACATGCTCAAGATCAAGATCCTCAACGTGCCCAAGAAGGAACTGTTGCGGGATCTGCAGCGCGCGCCGGAATTCGATCAGAGTGCACTGTTCAAGAAGGTGTACGAGGAGGAATACGGCGTCTTCGGTGGCGCGCCGTTCGGCGCACTGATGGGCGACTACGAGTTCGGCAAGTCGGGGCAGGACATCGAGCTGCTCGAGAAGATCTCGCAGGTGGCGGCGGCGGCGCACGCGCCGTTCATCACCGCGGCGTCTCCCGAGATGCTGAACATGGAAAGCTTCACGCAGATCGATGCGCCGCGCGACATGGCCAAGGTGTTCGACACCACGGAGTACGCCAAGTGGAAGGCGTTCCGGCAGAGCGAGGACTCGCGCTACGTGGCGCTCACGCTCCCCCGCATCCTCATGCGCGAGCCCTATGGCAACGACACGGTGCCCGTCGAAGCGTTCCACTACGAGGAGCACGTGGACGGCACGGACCACGACAAGTACCTGTGGGCCAACTCGGGATGGGCGCTGAGCGCGCGCGTGACCAACGCGTTTGCGCTCTACGGCTGGTGCGCGTGCATTCGTGGCGTGGAGAGCGGCGGCCTGGTCGAAGGCCTGCCGGTGCACAACTTCCGCACCGACAGCGGCGATGTGGCCATGAAGTGCCCCACGGAAGCGCAGATCACCGACCGCCGCGAGAAGGAGCTGGCGGACCTTGGCTTCGCGCCGCTGGTTCACCAGAAGGGGACGCCCAACGCCTGCTTCTTCAGCGTGCAGTCGGCGCAGAAGGCCAAGGTGTACGACAGCGATGCGGCCACGGCGAATGCGCGGATCTCGGCGCAGCTTCCCTACATCTTCGCGGTGTCCCGTTTCGCGCACTACCTCAAGGCCATGATGCGCGACAAGATCGGCGGCTACATGTCGCGCAGCGAGGCGCAGACGTTCCTGAACAACTGGATCGCGAACTACGTCGTGGGCAATGACGATGCGCCGATGTCCGTCAAGGCGAAGCGTCCGCTCAAGGAAGCCAACGTGGAAGTGGTCGAAGTGGCGGGAAAGCCCGGCGCCTATCGGGCGGTGGCCTTCCTGCGTCCGCATTTCCAGCTCGACGAACTGAGCGTGTCCATGCGTCTGGTCGCGGAGCTGCCGCCGGCCGCAAAGTAGTCCTGATCATTCTGCAGTCTCACCAATCGCTGCATTCACGAATCCCGGGAGGGGAACGGCACGATGGCATTCGACGCATTCTTGAAACTCGACGATCTGAAGGGCGAATCGCTGAGCAAGCACGCCAGCGGATGGATCGAGATCCAGTCCTTCAGCTGGGGCGCCTCGAACCCGACGACCATCGGGCATGGCGCGGGTGGAGGGTCGGGAAAGGCTTCAGTCAGTGGCATGAACATCATGAAGCGCACGGATTCCACCAGCCCGGTACTGTTCCAGAACTGCTGCTCCGGCACACACTTCAAGAAGGGCACCATGACGCTCTTCAAGGCGGGTGGCAAGGAGCCGGTGGAGTATCTCAAGTACGAGTTCACCGAGGTGTTCGTGGACAGCGTGCAATGGTCGGGGTCGAGCGGCGGTGATGACGTACCCACCGAGTCCGTGTCCTTCGCGTTCGGCAAGGTGGACATGACGTACACGCCGCAGAAGGCAGACGGCTCGAAGGGAACGGCGGTGGTGGCGAGCTGGGATCTGAAGCTCAACGCCGCCAAGTGATGACGGTGTACCCCGCGTGAGAGCGCGCGAGCTCTTTCAGGCGGGCAAGCTCGATGCAGCGATCGAAGCGCTGGGTGCCGAAGTGCGGGACAATCCGACCGACACCCAGCGCCGCACGTTTCTCTTTGAGCTGCTCTGCTTTGCCGGCCAGTACGGGCGCGCCGAGAAACATCTCGACGTGCTGGCGCAGGCCGGCCCGCAGGCGGGCATGGGCGCCTTGCTCTACCGCAGCGCCATGCACGCCGATCGCACGCGCCAGGAGATGTTCCAGGCGGCGAACTACCCGCGTGCGCCGCTGTCCGGCCGTGCCGTACGTGGTACGATAAATGGGAAACCATTCGAATCCATTACCGATGCGGATCCGCGCATCGGTGCGCGGCTCGAGGTGTTCGCGGCGGGCCAGTATACGTGGATCCCGCTGGAGGCGGTGGCCACGGTGCGCATGTCCGCGCCCGGCCGGGTGCGGGACCTGCTCTGGGCGCCCGCCGTGGTGCGCACCAGCGACTCCTTCAAGGGCGTTGACCTGGGCGAAGTCCTGCTGCCGGTCATGACGCCGCTGGCTTCCGCCGACTCCGATGATGCGGTGCGACTGGGCCGCGTGACCGAATGGCGCGAGCTGGCGGACGGCACGGAGGTGCCGGTGGGACAGAAGATGCTGCTGGTGGATGGCGAAGAATTCCCCATCCTCGAGGTGCGCGAGCTGGACATCGCGCCTGCACTGGCCGGCGCGGCCTGAGCCGCCCATGCCGCTGCGCGACGATCTGCTGAATCCGATCGCCGGCCCGAATCCGGGCGGCGCCGACCTGCGCTACGACCCGCTCTACGACAGGATCAAGGAGGCGCGCCGCGAGGACGATGACGCGCCGCAGGGGGAGTGGCAGCACACGCGCAAGGTGGCGGACTGGCCCCTGGTCATCAAACTCACCAGCGATGCCGTTGCCACGAAGAGCAAGGACCTCCAGCTCGCCGTCTGGCTCGCTGAAGCCATGCTGCGGCGCGAAGGGTTCGGGGGCTTTCGCGCGACGCTCGATGTCATCCGCGGCCTGTTGGACACCTTCTGGGACCATCTCTATCCGGAGGCCGAAGACGGCGATCTCGAGTTGCGTGCCGCGCCGCTCGAGTGGATGGGGACGCGCCTCGATCTCCCGGTGCGCTTCGTGCCGCTCAACCGGGCGGGGCACAACCACATCGTGTACGCGGAGGCACGCGCGATCGGCTCCGAGGCGGATGCCGAGGGTGACTCCAGCAAGCAGGAGAAGCGCGCACTCGCCATCGAGGCTGGCAAGCCGACTCTCGAGGACTTCGAGAAGTCTTTTGGCGACACGCCCAAGGCGTTCTACAAGCAGCTCGCGGCCGATCTCGACGGCACACTCGCCTCGCTTCAGGCGCTGGATGAGCTGGGACGCGAGAAGTTCGCCGATGCCGCGCCCGGGTATCGCCGGTTGCGTGAGGCGCTGGAGGAAATCCAGCGCGCAGCGCGGCAACTGCTCGCGCGCAAGCTGGAGCTCGACCCCGATCCCATCGAAGCCGTACCGGCCGATGCCGCATCGGCCGGGCACGCGCTCGGAGCAGCACCCCTGGACGCCGGCGCTTCCGGCGGCATGCTCGCCGCCGAACCGGTGGATCGCGCTGATGCCACCGCGCGCGTCATCTCGGCCGCGCGATTTCTTCGCCGGAGCGAGCCACGCAATCCCGCGTCCTATCTGATGCTGCGTGCGCTGCGCTGGGGGGAACTGCGCGCCGAAGGGGCGTCGCCGGATCCCCGAATGCTGGACGCGCCCTCGGCGGGCCAGCGTACGCAATTGCGCGGCCTCATGCTGGACTCGAACTGGGAACAGCTCCTCGAAATCGCCGAGACCGTCATGGGCACGCCCGTCGGGCGCGGCTGGCTCGATCTGCAGCGCTACACCCTCATGGCGTGTCAGGCACTGGGCGAGGAATACGCGATCGTCGCGGCGGCAATCCGCAGTGAGCTGCGCGCGCTCCTTGCCGCAATTCCGGGGCTTCCCACGATGACGCTGATGGATGATCTGCCCACGTCCTCTGGTGCCACGCTGCAATGGTTGCGCGAGGAACAGCTCGTGGGCGGCGACGGGGCCGCCGAGGTGGCTGAGCCGGCAGAAGCGTCAATGATGTCGCCGGACGTGCGCGAGCGCGAAGGACGGAGCGCGGTTGATCGCGCCAAGGCCGAGGTGCGCGCAGGGCGGCCCGAGAAGGCCATCGAGCTCCTCATGCGTGCGCTCGATCGCGAGAAGTCGCGACGCGGCCGCTTTCTGCGTCAATCGGAGCTGGCGAACGTGATGGTGGACGCGGGATTCCTGCAGGTGGCGCAGCCCATTCTGCAGGAGATGATGACGGACATCGAGAATCACAAGCTCGAGGAATGGGAGGCGGGCGATCTGGTGGCGCGGCCCATGGCGCTCCTGCATCAGTGCCTCGAAAAGCTGGATGGTGATTCAGGTACGCGGCAGGAGCTCTACCTGCGCATCTGTCGACTGGATCCGCTCCAGGCCATCGGCTTCGGCACGCAGAGCTGAGTCATGGCGAAGTCCGAGCTCGAGCGCACGGTGCAGCAGTCGCTCCTCGAGCGGCTGACGGATGATGCGCCACACGAGCGTAGTGACGCAGCCGCGACCTGGGCGCAATCCGTACGCCAGCTCAAGGCATCCGTTCATCGGGATCTGGAGTGGTTGCTGAACACGCGCAGCACGGCCGAGCCCGTGCCGGAGGAACTCCAGGAGCTGCGCCGCTCGGTGTACAACTACGGCCTGCCGGACATCACGTCCATGAGTCGCGATTCGGGGCAGTCGCGCGGGCGGTTGCTCCGCCTCGTGGAGGAAGCGATCAACACGTTCGAGCCGCGCCTCACCAACGTGCGGGTACGGATGGCGGAGGCCGACACGCCGATCCGTCGTCAGTTGCATTTCGTGATCGAGGCGATGCTGCGCATGGATCCCAACCCCGAGCCCGTGGTATTCGACACCACGCTGGATGTGTCGAGCGGCCAGTACCGGCTGCAGGGAGCAGCCGGTGCGTGATGATCTGCTGTATTACTACGAGCGCGAGCTGACGTTTCTGCGGCAGATGGGCGCCGAGTTCGCCCGGGCCTATCCGAAGGTGGCCGGCCGGCTGCAGCTCGAGCCGAGCAAGTGCGAGGACCCCCATGTCGAGCGCCTCATCGAGGCGTTCGCGTTGCTGGCGGCGCGGACGCATCTCAAGATTGACGACGACTTTTCCGAGATCAGTGATGCACTGCTGAGCGTGGTGTATCCGCACTACGTGCGGCCGATCCCGTCGATGACGCTGGTGGAATTCGACCTGGATCCGGATCAGGGGAAACTCACGACCGGATTTCACATTCCGCGGGACGCCGTGCTGCACTCGCAGCTCGTCGGTGGTGCGCCGTGCACCTTCCGGACGTGCTTCGATCTCACGCTCTGGCCCCTCGCGGTCGCCGCGGCGCAATGGACCACACCGGACCGCCTGCGTCCGCCCATCAAGGCATCCGATGCGGTGGCCGCGCTGCGCATGGAGCTGCGTTGTCAGCCCGGTGCATCCTTCAGCACGCTGGCGCTCGACACCTTGCGGTTCCACCTCCGCGGCGATGACAGTGTGGTCTACACGCTGTACGAGCTTCTCGCCAACAACTGCGTGCGGATCATCGCGCGCGAGGCGGGCGGGAAGGGCCGCAGCATGACGCTTCCCGCGGGTGCGCTGCAGCCGGCCGGATTCGCGGACGACGAGGGCATGCTCCCGTATCCACACCGCTCCTTCGTGGCGTACCGGCTGCTCCAGGAATACTTCACCTTTCCGCAGAAGTTTCTCTTCTTTGATCTGTCGGGCTTCTCCGAGCTGCGCGCGGCGGGATTCGGCGATCACGTGGAGCTGGTATTTCTCATCAGCCAGTTCGAGCGCGCGGATCGCCGCGCCATGCTGGACGCAGGCGTGAGCGAGCGCACCATCCGCCTGGGCTGCGTGCCCGCGGTCAATCTGTTTGCCCGCACATCGGATCCGATACTGCTCACGCAGCGCCGCCACGAATATCTGCTCGAGGCCGACACGCGGCGGCGGCAGTCCACGGCCATCTATTCGGTGGACGACGTCGTCCTGGTCACACCCGGCAGCGGTGATCCGGTGCCCGTGGACCCGTTCTATTCCTTCCGCCACGGCGACGGCACGAATGCGCACCGCATGTACTGGCATGCCGCGCGGCGAGCCGCGGGCTGGCGGCAGGACGGCGGCACGGACGTCTACCTGTCGTTCGTGGATCTCTCCGCACGGTCGGTCCATCCCGACGCGGACGTGGCAACCGCCCGGATCACGTGCTACAACGGCGATCTGCCGAGCCGGCTTCCCTTCGGGAACGAGAACGGTGATTTCCAGTACGAGGCGGGCGGCCCGATCCGGCGCATCGTCGCCCTGGAGAAGCCGACCGATGTGATCCAGCCGCCGCTCGGTCGCGCGCAGCTCTGGCGCCTCATCTCGCAACTCTCGCTCAACTATCTCTCGATCGTGGAGGATGGCCGTGATGCGCTCCTCGAGATCCTGCGGTTGCACAATTTCGCCGAGACCGCCTCGGGGGAGAAGCATATCGAGGGGATCACGGAGGTGCGCAGCGTGCCCGCGTATTCGCGTGTGGCGTCGGATTACGGCGTGAGCTTCGCGCGCGGCCGCCGCGTGGAGCTGAGCTTCGACGAGGAGCAGTTCGCGGGGAGCGGCGTCTATCTCTTCGCGTCGGTGCTGGAGCGGTTCTTCGGTTTGTATGCGTCGGTGAACAGCTTCTCCATGCTTGCGGCGCGAACCAGGCAGCGGAAGACGACGATGCGCGTCTGGCCGCCGAGGGCGGGATGGAAGACGCTGCTGTAGGGCAGAGCGCGCTGGCGCAGTCGCTGCGCGAGGACCCGAATTCGTTCGGGTTCTTTCAGGCCGTGCGCGTACTCGAGCGGCTCTTTCCCGACCGGGCGCCCGTGGGGGAATATGCGGACCCGCGGCGGGAGGTCGCCCGGTTCAGCGCCAGCAACAGTCTGGCGTTCCCGGCGAGCGAAATTCAGACGTTGGACCTCGATGCCGATGCACCAACGCCGATGGTCGTGAACTTCATGGGGCTCACGGGCCCGCTGGGGGTGCTCCCCAAGAATTACACGCTGTTGGTGGCCGAGCGGGCGCGCGAGCGCGACACGGCGCTGCGGGCCTTTCTCGACCTCTTCAATCACCGCGCGATCTCGCTATTCTACCGCGCGTGGGAGCGCTCGCGCTTCACGGTCGCGCACGAGCGCGATCGGCTCGATCCGCTTACGCGGCACATCAGGGATCTGGTGGGCATTGGCAGCGCGGGACTCCAGGGGCGCCTCGGCCTTCCGGACGAAACGCTGTTGTACTACAGTGGACTGCTCTCGCTGCGCGGTCGTCCGGCGACGGCGCTCCAGAGCATGCTGACCGACTATTTTGACGTGCCGGTCGCGGTGGAGCAGTTCGTGGGCGGGTGGTACGCGCTCGACGCATCCACGCAGTGCGCGCTGGGCGACGAGGAGAGTCCGTCGGCCCAGCTCGGTGTCGGCGCCGTGGCGGGCGATGAGATCTGGGATCAGCAGGCGCGCGTGCGGATCCGCCTTGGACCGCTCACGCGCGGCGAGTACGATGAGTTCCTCCCGGGCGGGAGCGCCTACGGGCCGTTGCGCGCGCTCACCCGGTTCTTCGGTGGCGATCAGCTTGACGTCGAAATCCAGCTCGTGCTGGCGCGCGAGGACGTTCCCGGTTGCGTACTGGGCGCGGACGAGTCCGCGGCCAGCCCGCTGGGCTGGTGCACGTGGCTTCGGACCGCGCCGCTCGAGCGCGATCCGGACGAGACGATACTCACTCTTCAGGACGGGGCGATACCCTCATGACAGTCAAACTGAAACCCTTGATCGGAAAGTTGAACTCGGTCACGCGCACCACGCTGGAGTCCGCGGCGGGGCTGTGTCTCACACGCTCGCACTACGACGTGGAAATCGAGCATTTCCTCATGAAGCTGCTCGACGTGCCGGACAGCGATTTCACGTTCATCCTCAAGCACTACGGTGTGGATCGCTCGCGGCTGGCGGCGGAGCTCACGCGAAGCCTCGACCGCCTCAAGTCCGGTAACGCGCGCACACCGTCGCTCAGCCCGTCGCTGGTGAAAATGTTCAGCGAAGCCTGGACGATCGCCTCGCTGGACTTTGGCGCGACGCGGGTGCGCAGCGGGCATACGATTCTCGCGCTCGCGGCCACCGAGGAGCTCGCGCGCATGGTGGGCGAAGTGAGCCGGGAGTTCGGCAAGATTCCGGCTGACGCCCTCTCGAAGGATCTCGCGGCAATCGTGGCGCATTCGGCGGAGGAGGAGATGGCGTCGGCGGCTGACGACACCGCCGCCCCGGGTGCGCCACGGCCGGGCGGCGGCAAGACGCCCAATCTCGAGCAGTACACGGTGGACCTGACGGATCGCGCGAAGCAGGGGAAACTCGATCCGGTGCTCGGCCGCGACTTCGAGGTGCGCCAGCTGGTGGACATTCTCACGCGCCGCCGCCAGAACAATCCCATTCTCGTGGGTGAAGCGGGGGTGGGCAAGTCTGCCATTGTCGAGGGATTTGCGTCGCGTATCGCGAGTGGCGATGTGCCGCCACCGCTCAAGGGCGTGACGCTCCGCACGCTGGATCTCGCGCTGCTGCAGGCCGGGGCGGGGGTGAAGGGCGAGTTCGAGAACCGGCTCAAGGGGCTCATCGAGGAAGTGAAGAACTCGCCCACGCCGATCATTCTCTTCATCGATGAGGCGCATACGATGATTGGCGCCGGTGGCAGCGCGGGGCAGGGCGATGCCGCCAATCTGCTCAAGCCCGCGCTCGCGCGCGGCGAGCTGCGGACCATCGCGGCCACCACGTGGTCCGAATACAAGAAGTACTTCGAGAAGGATCCGGCGCTCACGCGCCGGTTCCAGCTCGTGAAAGTGGAGGAGCCGACCGAAGACAAGTGCCTGCTCATGATGCGTGGCATTGTGCCCGCCCTCGAGAAGCATCACAAGGTGCGTATCCTGGATGACGGCGTGGATGCGGCCGTGCGCCTTTCGCACCGGTTTCTCGCGGACCGCCAGTTGCCGGACAAGGCGGTGAGCGTGCTCGACACGGCGTGTGCGCGGCTGGCACTGGGCCAGAGCGCCACGCCATCGGCCATTGAGGATGCGCAACGTCAGCTCGATGATCTGGCCGTGCAGTCCCGCGTACTGGAGCGGGAAAGCGCCGTGGGTGCCGATCATGCCGAGCGACTGGCGCAGATCGCGGAGGCGCGGGCGACGACCGAAGCGCGCCTCGCGACGCTGAACGCCCGGTGGGCGGACGAGAAGGAACTCGTCCAGGGCATTCGCGAGCTGCGCGAACGGCTGGAAGGGATGGCGGGACCGCAAGCGGCCCAGGACGCAAATGGAAACGGGAGCGGCTCCGGAGACGCCGCGGCGCTGCGCGCGGACCTCGCCACGCGCAACCAGCGGCTGGAGCAGGTGCAGGGCGAGACCCCGCTGATTCGCGTGTGCGTGGATGCCGGCATTGTGGGTGAAGTCATCTCCGCGTGGACGGGCATCCCGGTGGGCAAGATGCAGCGGGACGAAACCGGCACGGTGCTCAAGCTCGAGGATCACCTGGGCCGGAGACTGATCGGCCAGGCGCACGCGCTCGCGCTCATCAGCAAGCGCATTCGCACGTCGCGTGCGGGCATCGAGGATCCCAACAAGCCCAAGGGCGTCTTCATGCTCGTGGGTCCGAGCGGCGTCGGCAAGACGGAGACGGCACTCGCCATTGCCGATCTGCTCTATGGCGGCGAGCGCAATCTCATCACGATCAACATGTCGGAGTTCCAGGAGGCGCACACGGTCTCGACGCTCAAGGGATCGCCTCCCGGCTATGTAGGGTACGGCGAAGGCGGCGTGCTCACCGAAGCCGTGCGCCGGCGTCCCTATTCGGTGGTTCTGCTCGATGAGGTCGAGAAGGCGCACCCGGACGTACTCGAGCTGTTCTTCCAGGTGTTCGACAAGGGACAGATGGAGGACGGCGAGGGACGGGAGATTGATTTCAAGAACACGATCATCATCCTCACGACCAACGCCGGAACCGACACGATCATGAAGCTCTGCGCGGATCCGGAAACGGCGCCGAGCGATGAAGGGCTGGTCAAGGCCCTCAAGCCGGAGCTCGACAAGGTGTTCAAGCCCGCGTTCCTCGGGCGCATGGTGATCATTCCGTATTTCCCCATTCGCGACGAGAACCTCCGGCGGATCATCAAGCTCAAGCTGGCCAAGATCCAGCGCCGCCTCATGGAAACGCACCACGTGCCGCTGGAGTACGACGACGCGCTGGTGCAGCAGGTCGCGGAGCGGTGCACGGAGGTGGAGAGCGGAGCGCGCAACGTGGACAACATTCTGACGAACACGCTGCTCCCGGAGATCTCGCGCGAACTCCTCGAGCGCATGGCGAGCGGCGGGCGAATCGGTTCGATCCACGTCGGCGTCGACGCGGACGGAAACTTCACGTACGCCATTGCCGATGGAACGACCGGCAACGGTACTGCGGCCACGGTGGTGGCGGCCGGTACGCCGGCAGCGGCCGCGACGGACTCGGCACCTTCACTGGTGTAGCGGAGGAGCGCAACCATGTCGTCAACCGCGGAGCGGGAAGCCACGCAGGAACGGCGGCTGCTGTCCGTGAGCACGCCGCTCGGCGAGAACACGCTCCTCCTGCGCGGACTGGAGGGGCGCGAGGCGCTCTCGTCGCTCTTCCAGTTCGACCTGGCCATGGTGTCCCAGAAATCGGGCATCAGCTTCGACGACATCGTGGGGGAAAACGTGACCATCAGCATCGAGCTGGTGGATGGTACCAAACGGAATTTCAACGGGCTGGTGAGCCGCTTCACGCAGGCCGGCCGGGATGAGCACTTCGTGCACTACCGGGCCGAGGTGGTGCCGTGGCTGTGGATGCTCACGCGGCATTCCGACTGCCGCATTTTCCAGAACAAGAGCGTTCCGGACATCATCGAGGAGGTGTTCGGTGATCGCGGTTTCCGGGATTACCGGCTGTCGCTCCAGGAGACCTACCATCCAGTCGAGTATTGCGTGCAGTATCGGGAGACGGACTTCAACTTCGTCTCGCGTCTCATGGAGCAGTGCGGGATCTTCTACTTCTTCGAGCACTCGGAGAGCAAGCACACGCTGGTGCTGGGCGACGCCGCCACGGCGCACGAGGAATGCGCCGGACAGTCGAAGGTCCGCTTCACGCTCGAAGGCACGGGCGTGCACGAGGACGACGTCATTACGAACTGGTCCGTGGAGCAGGAGGTCCGCCCCGGCAAGTACACGCTGCGCGACTACAATTTTGAAACGCCCGCGGTCAGTCTCGAGGTGTCCGAGCCAACGGCCATCTCGTCGAGCGGCGCCGACGCGCGGGAGCTGTACGACTACCCGGGCGACTATCTGAAGCGGGCTGATGGCGAGGCGGTTGCCAAGCTGCGCATGCAGGAAGAGGAGGTGGGCCACCTCGTGGCCACCGGTGCCGGGAACTGCCGGACACTTGCCGCGGGTTGCAAGTTCACGCTCGACCAGCACTTCAACAGCGATCTGAACCGGGACTACGTCCTCACTGAAGTGCGTCACTCGGCGCGCAGCGGCAGCTACTACGGCGCCGAGCACGGTGGAGACGAGCAGAACTACTACGCCAATACCTTCACCTGCATTCCGTCCGATCGAGTTTATCGCCCGGCGCGCGTCACCCCCAAACCCGTCGTGCACGGTGCGCAAACCGCGGTGGTGGTCGGCAAGTCGGGCGAGGAGATCTGGGTGGACAAATACGGCCGCGTGCTGGTGCAGTTCTTCTGGGACCGGAAGGGGAATTCTGATGAGCACTCCTCCTGCTGGGTGCGCGTGTCCCAGAGCTGGGCCGGAAAGGATTGGGGGTGGGTGGCGCTGCCGCGCATCGGACAGGAAGTGCTCGTCCAGTTTCTGGAGGGCGATCCGGATCATCCCATCATCGCCGGCCGCGTGTACAACGCCAACCAGATGCCACCCTACGCGCTGCCGGCCAACCAGACGCAGACCGGAATCAAGACACACAGCTCGCCGAAGGGCGGCGCGGACAATTTCAACGAGCTGCGCTTCGAAGACAAGAAGGGCTCCGAGGAAATTCACGTGCAGGCCGAGAAGGATCTCACGATCGTCATCAAGAATGACGAAACGCGGGACATCAAGCATGCGCGCACGACGACGGTCAACAATGACGATGCCGAGACGGTCACCGAGGGCAACCAGACCATCACGATCAAGAAGGGCAATCAGAGCACGACGCTGAACGAGGGCAAACAGAGCGTCACGCTCGACAAGGGGGATCAGGACATCACCCTCACACAGGGCGCCCAGACCATCACGCTCAACCAGGGTAATCAGACAATCAAGCTTGCGCTCGGGAATCAGAGCACCAAGCTCGATGCGGGGAAGGCG
>DASVWN010000020.1:0-13681 GCA_036393195.1 Gemmatimonadaceae bacterium
CCACGATGTGCGCGAGGGCAACGTGGTAGCCCTGCGCCGCGCGATCGGCTACGTGCCGCAGGAGGGCGGGCTGCTGCCGCACTGGCGCGTGGTGCGCAATGTCGCGCTGGTGCCCTGGCTGAACGGCGTGCGTGATGCCGACGCACGCGCGCTCCGCGCGCTCGGACTCGTCGGCCTCGATCCCATGACGGTCGGCCAACGCTGGCCGGCCGAGCTATCGGGCGGCCAGCGCCAGCGCGTGGCGGTCGCGCGCGCGCTCGCGGGCGGGCAGGGTGTGCTGTTGCTCGACGAGCCGTTCGGCGCGCTCGACGCGATCACGCGACACGATCTGCAGGAGATGCTGCTCACGATTCGCGCGCGCGGCGATGTCACCATCGTCATCGTCACGCATGACATGACGGAAGCGTTGCGACTGGCGGATCAGGCGCTCGTGCTGCGCACCGGACGCGTGGAACAATCGGCGCCACCGGCTCGGCTGCGCGCTGAGCCGGCCACGCCGTACGTCGCGGAGCTGCTGCTCCGCTCGGGTGTCACCACGTGAGGCGGTTGCTCGCCGCCGCGGCCGTCGCGGCCACTACGCTCGCGCCAGCGCTGACGGCGCAGCAGGCCGCGGCACTGGCGCGAGCGTTCACTGCGCAGCAGCTCGACGCGCGCCCGGTCGTCGTCGCCTCCAAACCGTTCGCGGAATCCTACGTGCTCGCGGAGATGTTCGCGCAGCTCCTCGAATCGCGTGGTGTTCCCGTGATTCGCCACCCCGGCCTCGGCGCTACGGAAGTTGCGTTTGCCGCGCTGCGCGCGGGCAGCATCGATGTCTATCCCGAGTACACGGGTACGGGACTGCTCGCGATTCTTCACCGTGAACCCGTGCACGACGCCGACTCCGCATTTTCCATCGTGCAGCGCGAATTCACGTCGCGATTCGGCGTGCGCTGGCTGCCGCCGCTCGGCTTCGAGAACACGTACGCCATCGCCGTCCGGCGCAGCACCGCGCGCGACGACAGTCTGCACACGCTGAGCGACGTGGCGCGCGTGGCGCCGCGGCTCACCGCGGGGTTCACGCCGGACTTCATCGGCCGCCCCGATGGCCTGCCTGGTCTCACGCGCGCGTACGGCCTGCACTTCGGCACCGTGCGCCCGCTCGAGCAGGCGCTCAAGTATCGCGCGCTGGCGGCGGGGAAGGTGGACATCGTGGACGGCTACTCCACCGACGGGGCCATCGCACGCTACGATCTCGCCGTTCTCGCGGACGATCGCCACTTCTTTCCGCCGTATCAGGCGGCGGCGCTCGTGAGCGCGCGGCTGCAGCACGACAACCCGCGCGCGATCGCGATTCTCACCGAGTTGAGCGGGCGGCTCAGCGTGGGATTCATGCGCTCGCTCAACGAGCGCGTGGAGGTACAGAACGAGCCCGTAGCCAGTGTGGCGCGCGATGCGCTGCGCGTGCTGGGACTGGCTGGTGCGCCGGCGGTGGGCGCGTCGACCGCGGGCGGCTCAGGCACAGCCTCCTCCGCCGGCGCGAATGCGACCGCCACCGCAGGCCCGCCCGCCACATCATTCACCGCCTTCCTCTGGAACCGGCGCGCCGCGCTGCTCAGCGAAACGCTGCGGCACATCCTGCTCGTGATCGTGGCGCTCGTGGCGGGCATTCTGGTCGCGCTGCCGCTGGGGCTCTGGCTGGAACGCGCGCGCGGCGCCGCCGAGCCGGTGATTCGCGCCGTGGGCGTCTTGCAGACCATCCCCAGCATCGCACTGCTGGCGTTCATGATCCCCCTCTTCGGCATTGGCGTGTGGCCCGCGCTGGTGGCGCTCTGGCTGTACTCGCTCTATCCCATCGTGCGGAGTACGTACAGCGGCGTGCGCGACGCCGATCCGAACGCGGTGCTCGCGGCACGCGCGCTCGGGATGACACCCGCGCAGGTGCTGCGCCACGTGCGCACGCCGCTCGCGGCGCCGGCCATCATGGCGGGCATCCGCACGGCTGCCGTGATCACGGTCGGCACTGCCACGCTTGCTGCGTTCATTGGCGCGGGTGGCCTCGGCGAACCGATCGTGACCGGGCTGGCGCTGGGTGACACACGGCTCATGCTCTCGGGCGCGCTCCCTGCCGCGCTGCTCGCGCTCATCGTGGACGGCCTGCTCGCGCTCGTGGAACGATGGGCAACGCCGGCGCCGCTCTCCGCGCACTGGCACCGGAACCCGTGACCGGGATAGTTTTCGCCGTCTCCACCTGGCTCCGGTTCATGCACTTGCACTCCGCCGCTTGCGCGGCGCTCATTCCGGGTATCCTGCTTGCATCGAGCTGTACGCTGCTGCCGCGGTCGCATCCGTCCATGACGGCGCTTCCCCAGACCCGCGCCGAACGCACCGGCTATACGGAGACCTCGCACTACGAGGACGTGATTGAATTTCTGGACAGCCTCCAGAAACTCGGCGCTCCGCTCTACCGCGACTCGATCGGACACACCACCGAGGGACGCACGCTTCCGCTCGTGGTGCTCTCCCGCCCGCTGGTGCGCACCCCCGCGGAGGCGCACCGCCTGAATCGCCCCATTGTGTACGTGCAGGCCAACATTCACGCGGGCGAGGTGGAAGGGAAGGAGGCCATGCTGGCGATGATCCGCGACCTCGCCTTTCACGCCGGGCCCGGCGTGCTCGACTCCATCGTGCTCATGGTGGTGCCCATCTACAACGCGGACGGCAACGAGCGCTTCGCATCGCAGGAGACGAACCGGACCGAGCAGAACGGCCCCGAACTGGTGGGCACGCGCGCCAATGCGCAGGGGCTGGATCTCAATCGCGACTACGTGAAGGCCGAAGCGCCGGAGACGCGTGCATCGCTGGCCGCCTTCAATGCATGGGACCCCAATGTTTTCGTGGACCTGCACACCACGGACGGCAGCTTTCACGGCTACGCGCTCACGTATTCGCCCTCGCTCGATCCGGCGGCGCTGTTCACGGGTCCCTTCACGCGCGACTCGCTGCTTCCGGAACTGCGCCACCGCGTGCGGGAGCGTCACGGCTTCGAGATCTTCGACTACGGCAACTTCAGCCAGGACTTCAAGGAGGACCTCGCCGACTCGGTGAAGCACGGATGGTACACGTACGACTCGCGTCCGCGCTTCGGCACCAACTATTACGGACTGCGCAACCGCATCGCCATCCTGAGCGAGGCGTACTCGCACGATCCGTTCGAGCGACGGATCAAGGCGACGTACGCCTTCGTGCAGGAGATTCTCTCGCTCGTGGCCGAACAGGGCGCCACGATCCGTGCACTGGAACAGCGCGCCGACGCGAGCGTCGCGCTCTGGGCCGCGAAGCCGGATGCCGCTCCGCCCATCCCGCTGCGTTCGGAGCTCACGCGCAATCCGCGGACGGAGCCGGTGAGCGCCGAAGTGCTGGAACACACCGGCGACTCCTCGCGCACACAGCCCGGCGTGCCGCGCGGCTTCCGTCGCACCGGCCGCTTCTTCACGGCGGACATGCCCGTGTACGACCGCTTCGTCCCGACACTGGAGCGCAAGCTCCCCGCGGGCTACGTCGTACCGGCTGGCGATACGGCCGTTCTCCGCCTGCTCGAGCTGCATGGCGTCAAGGTGCAGCACCTCTCGAGAAGCTGGACGACCACGGTCGAACGCTTCACCCTCGACTCGATCGCGGTGGCGCCGCGCCCCTTCCAGGGCCACCACGAGGTGACACTGAATGGTCGCTGGAACCGCGAGCGCACCACGATCCCCGCAGGTGCCATGTACGTGTCTGCGTCCCAACCCCTCGCCTTCGTCGCCTTCCACCTGCTGGAGCCCGAGAGCGATGACGGACTCGCAACCTGGAACCTGTTTGACAACGAGCTCTCCCCCGGCGCCCCATTCCCGATCCTTCGCTGCACCGAGCCCCTATCCCTTATCCTCTAGTCCCTGGCCCCTCGCAAGTGCTCCGCCAAACCTTCCTCTACCTCTCCAACCAACCCCGCATCTTCCGATTCGTGCGGGGGAACGGGCTCGCCAGGCGATTCGCATCACGCTTCGTGGCCGGCGAAACCCTCGACGACGCGCTCGGCACGGTGCGTGCGCTCAACGCCAAGCGCATCAGTGTGTCGCTCGACCTGCTGGGCGAGAGTGTCACCAACGAGGCGGAGGCGCGAGCGGCCGGTGCACAGTACCTCACGCTGCTGGACCGGATTCACAGCGAGCAGGTGGATGCCAACGTCTCCCTCAAGCTCACGCAAATGGGACTGGACCTCTCCGACGAGCTGTGCGTGCAGATCATGCACGACATTCTCGATCGGGCGCGCGAGTACGGCACATTCGTGCGGTTGGACATGGAAGGGAGCGCGTATACGGAGCGGACGCTGCGCATGTTCGAGGATCGGTTGTATCCCAGCTACCGCGAGAACGTGGGCATCGTGCTGCAGAGCTACCTCTATCGCACGCCGGCCGACGTGGAGCGCGCCATCGAGCTGCAATGCCGGGTACGCCTGTGCAAGGGCGCCTATGACGAACCGGCCACTGTCGCATTCCCCGCCAAGGCGGACGTGGATGCCACCTATGTGAAGTGCATGGAGCAGTTGCTGGAGAAGGGACACTATCCGGGGCTCGCCACGCACGATCCGGCGATCATCGCGCGCATCCGCCGCTACGTGCGGGAACACCAGATCGGCACCGAGCGATTCGAATTCCAGATGCTCTACGGGGTGCGTCGCGACTTGCAGGAACAGCTTGTGCGGGAGGGATACAACATGCGCGTGTACGTTCCCTTCGGGACGCAGTGGTATCCCTATCTGATGCGCCGGCTGGCCGAGCGTCCGGCCAACGTGGCGTTCATTACCGGCAGCGTAATGCGCGAACTGCTCGGCGCGCGGCGTTGACCTTGGCGTTGCATGGGCCGATTCCTCCCACCGGATCGCTCGAAGGGCGACGAGCACACCATTGGCGGCTACATGGCGGTGCACGCGCGGCCGGCGGCGTTCGAGGGGCCGGATGGCGCGTCGTACAGCGTGGAAATCGAGACCGATGATACGGGCGAGGCGTCGGCGCCGGTGGGCGCATTCCTGCTCTTCGTGCGCTGGAGCTCCGGCGATCCGCACGTATCAGGTCATGTCGAGACGGACTTCCTGGCACGTGGAACAAGCGAAACGGAAGTTCGCGCGCGGGTGGGCGCCATGACGCTGGCCGAGGTGAAGACGCTGCTCGATGCGCTCGTGCGCGAGCGCGCCGGGCCGCAGGGCAGGCCGTGGTGGGAAGCGATGCAGGAGCCGGAGGAGGAGTGACCCCCCTATGAAGGCTGTGGTCCTCCGCGGCACCGGCGGCGTGTGGCACGTGCGCGATGAGGAGGGACGAACTCGCGAGGTGACGCTGCGCGGGCGACTCAAGCAGGCGGGTACGCTCAAGCTGGCAGTGGGTGATGACGTCGTGATCGAACCGGGCGAAGCGGAGCGGTCCGGCAAAGGTGGCACGGGCACGAACGCGTGGGCGATTACCGCGATCGGGGCACGCCGGTCAGCCCTGGCGCGGCGTGCGCCAGGTGGCGCGTACGGCGAGCGCGTGGTCGTGGCGAACGTGGATCAGGTGGTGGTCGTGTTCGCGGCGGCGCAGCCGGAGCCGCATCTGCGAATGCTCGACCGATTTCTGGTCATCGCGGCGGCCAACGACATTCCCGCGCGCATCGTCGTCAACAAGATGGATCTGGCACCGCCGGACACGCTCGAACGCTTCGCCGACTACACGCGCGCCGGCTACGAAATCCATGCGGTGAGTGCGCGGACCCGCGAGGGCCTGGACGGTTTGCACGAGATGCTGCGCGAGAGGATCTCCGTGCTGACAGGGCCATCGGGTGTGGGCAAGTCCTCCCTGCTCAACACGGTGTATCCCGGGCTCAATTTGCGCGTGGGCGCAATCAGCGCGAGCGTGAACAAGGGGCGACACACGACCGTCGGCGCCGTCATGGTTCCGCTCCCTGATGGCGGCTTCGTGGTGGACACACCGGGGCTGCGCGAGGTGGGCGTCTGGAATCTTGCGCCCGAGGCGCTGGGTGATTGCTTCGTGGAGTTTCGCCCGTTCACGGGCAAATGCCGTTTTCGCGACTGCAGTCATCGCGCCGAGCCGGGGTGCGCGGTTCGCGAAGCCGTGGCCGCGCGCACGCTCAGCGCCGCGCGCTATGAGAGTTACCTGCGGTTGCTCGACGAGCTCGCCGCGAACGCACCGTCCTGGTAATGGCGCACGATCGTGACCGCTGACCTGGCACCCGCGGAGGCGGGACTCGCTGGACGTCTGCAGCTTCCCTGGGCACGCACGCTGGAGTGGATTGCGCGCCGCGACTGGGACGAGGGCGCGCTCCTCATGGTGCTCGGTCTCATCATCGGGGTGGGCGCGGGACTCGGCGTCGTCGGCTTCTATCATCTCATCGATCTCGCGTACGCGTTCTTCATCACGTGGATGGGGCGTTCGCTCGACGTGGCTGTCCACGTTGTCTACCGTCCCGTGCTCACGGCGCTCGGGCTGCTGGCCGCGTGGGCGCTCGTGCGCCGGATCCCCGAAGGGCAGAACGTGTCGGATGTGCAGCTCAGCGTGGCGAAGCGCGGCGGCGTGCTGCGCGGGCGGTGGGTAGCCATCCGCACGCTCGCATCCGCGGTGACGCTCGGCTCCGGCGGATCGGCCGGCAGCGAGGGTCCGACCGCGGTCCTCGGTGCAGCCATTGGCTCGATCATGGGACGCGTCATGCGGTTCCAGCCGCGCCGGCTCAAGATTCTCGTGGGGTGCGGTGCGGGGGCGGGAATCGCCGCGGCGTTCAATGCGCCCTTCGCCGGCGCGTTCTTCGCGCTGGAGGAAGTGCTCGGCTCATTCTCCATTGGCGCGTTCAGCCCGGTTGTCGTGGCAAGCGTGGCCGGCGCACTCACGGTGCGCCCGTTCCTCGGCTCGCATCCGGCGTTTCACATTCCGCCGTATGGCCAGATCCGGCCGCTCGCGATCTTCCTGCTGTATCCGCTGCTCGGCGTTGCGTGCGGGCTCTGGTCCGCGATGTACACGCGCATGTTCTTTCGCAGCGGCGACCTGTTCAAAGCCATGCGCGGGCCGCACTGGCTGCGCCCCGTGAGCGGCGGACTCGCGGTGGGCTTCATCGTGTATCTGTCGGGCGATCTGCTGATCGGAAATGGTCACCTCGCCATTCCATCGCCCGTGTTCGGCGGCATCGCGTGGTATCTGCTGATCGCCCTCGCGCTGGCGAAGTCCGTCGCGACGTCCATCACATTGAGTTCCGGTGGCTCAGGTGGCGTGTTCACACCCACGCTGTTCATTGGCGCCGCGCTCGGCGGTGGCATGGGACGGCTTGCCGCGGATCTGCTGCCGAGATTCGGACTGCACCCGGTGGCGTGGGGGCTTGTGGGCATGGCGGGGCTGGTGGCCGGGGCGAATCGCGCACCACTCACCGCGATCTTCATGGTGTTCGAAATGACGAACGACTACGGGCTCGTTCCGCCGCTCATGCTCGTGTCGGTGATCGCCTATGCCACCGCGCGCCGCTTTGCGCCGTACGGGTTGTACGATGGCTGGCTCGAACGACGCGGTGAGCACCTGGCGCACGGCGCGGATCGCGCGCTCATGGATCGCATTCAGGCGCACGAGGCGCTCGACCGTCATCCGGTGACGCTGGCGCCCGGTGCGACGCTCGCGGATGTCATCGCGGCGGCGGGTCGCACGCGGCTCCCGACACTTCCCGTCGTGGACGAGGATGGGTTGCTGTTCGGCGTGATCACGTACGCGAACCTGCGCCAGGCCATGCTCGATCGTGGCGAGCTCGCGCCGTTGCTCCTCGCCGCCGATCTGGCCGAACCCACCGAAGTGACGACGCCGTCCGAGTCGTTGCGCGACGTACTGCGCAAGATGAACGCGCGCGCGATCGACGTGATCCCCGTCGTCGCCAGCCCGGCCAGCCCCCGCCTCATCGGCATCCTCAGCCGCGCGGATGTGCTCACGGCCTACGAGCGCGAGTTGATGCACGAGGTGTAGGTCCACTGATCCGAAACACCAGCGCCAGCGATCCGGTCGAATCGAACTCCGAGATCACCCATCCGCTGCGGCGAAACGCGGACACGAGCGCCGCGACTTCGTTGCTGCTGGTCCATGACGACATCTCCACCCATGCTGCCGTGTCCGATTGCGCGAGCGTCCTGCGTACCTCGTTCTCGGCCCACCCGGAGTCCGCCGAGTCGTGCGTTGCCGCCACGTCGCCCGATGCCTGAAAAATCCCGGATCCAACGCCGATGATCTCGCGCCGCCCGTTGTACACGAACGTCAACGAATCGCCTTCGCCCTGGACCGCGTGGCCGCGATGGGGCACGTAGTAGAACGCCGGTCCGCCGGCATTCACGAGCTTCGCCATGCGACGCACTCTGGCGAGATCCGGGTGCTTCCAATCCGTGGTGTAGAACGTCCAGGCGGGGACTCCGGTTGAATACACGTACACCGGGTCCCGCGCCGCCGATGCGGTGATGCGCGCGATGAGCGGCCTCGTGTCTTCCGGCCGCTCCCGCGAACGCGCGTAGTCACGCGTACGAGGCAGCAGCCAGACCAGGAGCCCGAGCACCAGCGCGGGATAGAACGCCCGCCGCAGCCGCGGCGCCGGCAGGCCAACGAGGAAGACGAGCGCCGCCGCATCCACGATGACCGTGAGCGGCGCCACGAAGAGGAGCAGTCGTGATCCGAGCGGGTACAGTCCGATCGCGGATGCCAGGGCCACCGACAGCAGCGGCACCAGCAGCAAGGCGAGCAGCTCGATGCCGTCGGAGCGACGCGCGATGACGAGCAGCCCCACGGCAAACGTGACGGCGTAGCATGCTGCGAGGATGAGCGGTGGCGCCTCGCGGTCGAACGGCGAGACAAGCACGATTCCGGCAAAGCGCACCACGCGCGCCACGAAGTGCGGCGCGCCGGGCACCAGCAGCGTCGGAGCCCAGTATGCCTGCTGATACGCGTGACCCGCAGGCGTGGGGCGATAAACAGTGAGGCACAGGGCAACGAAGAGCAGGGTCCAGAGAATCGCCGCTGCCGCGAGCCGCGAGCGCCAGGCGCCGCTGCCGCGAACTCGCCTGGAAAGAATCAGCGCCGCGGCCACGCCGCCCAGCACCATGATCGCGGGCAGGGAAGCGAGCACCGCGATCGCGCCGCCCAGCACGAGGGACCACCAGCGCGGGGCACGTTCCGGGTGGCGCATCACTCCCAGCGCCAGCACAAGGAGAACGACGGTGATGCAGGCATCCACGCCGTACGCCTTCGCCTCGGTGGAATAATGCAACAGGCGCAGGCTGAACGCCGCGCCAATGGTCGCCACGAGCGCGGTTTCAAGTCCGAACGTGCGTTGCACGAACCACCAGAGCAGCACGAGCAGCAGGATACCGCTCAGCAGCGGAACGAGTCGCAGGGCATACTCGTTGACGCCGAAGAGCTGCGTCATTGCGCGCTGCGCCCACGAGAAGAGAAATGGTGCCGTCTGGTCGAAGTCGAGTGGCCGCAGAAGCTCGGCAAACGACCGGCTCACCACGTTCAGGGCATAGGCAACTTCATCGAACCAGAGCGATCGGTTGCCCAGCCAGTTGCTGATCCGAAGCAGCGCGCCAACCGCGATAATGACAACGGCGGCACCGCGCAGCAGCCGGGGTGAGTCCCATCCCCGCTCCTGCTCTCGTGACACCGCGGTTGTCCCATCCTCCTCCGCATGTAGTGCGGTCGCAGCCATCAGAACGATGTGAGGAGAGCTCGAGAGACCTTCGACGTATCGCCAATGTACGCGAACCGGATATTCCGCATATAGCGCCGTGCGGCGGCGCGAACCTCCTGCGGAGTCACCGTGCGCAGCTCATCTTCGAACCGGTCCGCCGCGTGCCAGTCGCCCTGATAGAGCTGGGCGCGCGCGAGAAAGTTCGCCTGCTCGGCGTTCGTCTCGGTGTTCAGGAAGTATTCCGTGATGAACTGCGAGACGACCACGCGCAGGTTGTCCGGGTCAATGAGCCCCGTTTGCAGATCGGCGATTTCACGGTGCATGAGGTCGAGCACCGAATCGGGGTACACGGTAGTCACGTAGAGCCCGCCCGCCGAGATGTCGCGCTCCACGAACGGCGCCTCGACGGCGTAGGTGAGATTGCGCCGCGAGCGGATCTCGGTGAACATGCGCCCGCCCAGCACGGCGCAGGCCACGCGCAGCGCCTGATAGTCGGGCTGCGCCGCCATGGGTCCGGTGAAATAGCCCAGGATGTAATTCGTGGGGAGCTCGCGCTCCACCAGATCGGCCGCCGGCGCACGGTCGCCAGGCGCGGGCGGCGACGTCCATGCGTAGCTGCCTCGCGGAAGCTGCCCGATCGTGCGGGTCACCAGGCGCGCGACACTCGCGCTGTCCACGTTGCCGACGACGACGAGCAGCATGCGCGACGTGATGAGTTGCGTCGCGCGGTAGCGCCGCAGTTCCGCCGGCGTGATGCGCCCGATCGAGAGCTCGGTACCGGCCGGCTCGAGCGCATAGGGATGCCCCGCGTACGCCACGCTGTCGGCAAGGTATTCCAGGTAGTCGTCGGGTGAATCGCGCCGCTGCTCCACGGCGCTCAGCACCTGCGCGCGGATGAGCTCCACGGCGGCGGAGTCGGTCGTGCCGTGCATGAGCCGATCGCTGAGCAGCATCCACGTGCTGTCGAACGTCTCGCGAATGCCGCGGAAACCGAACATGGTCCAGTCGTGCCGCGGCTCGACGACGATGGTGCTGCCAAGGTCGGCCGTCTTGCGGCGCAGCGCGTCGCGCGAATAGTGCGTCGTACCCTGCTCCGAGACCCAGAGCAGCATGGGCTCGACGCCCACGGTGGAGTCGGTGGCCTGTCGCGTGCCGCCGAGCAGGTACAGGTTGGCCGCCACCACATCGGTCGACGTGTTGCGCCGGAGAATGATGGGGACGCCGGAGACCGTGAAGCTCGACGTCATGCTGTCGGGGAGCGGCGCGTGAAGCGGGGAAGCGCCACGCTCCGCGCGGCTTCGGGAAGCGGCGACCTGAAGGTCGCCTTCGGGAAGCGGACGCCAGGGGCGCCCTCCGGGAAGCGCCACGCTCCGCGTGGCTCCGGGGACTGCAAGGAGCGCAAGCAGGGAGACCAGATATGGGGCGCGCATCACGGCGAAGTCAGCGCGGACGCAACCTTCGGATGCAGCAGATCCTGCTCGGTGAGGTGCAACTGCTGCCGTGCTTCGGAAGAGAGCATCACGCCAGTGACGTGGGGTTTGCCGACAATGTACTTGCGCACGTAGGCACGCAGGTCCGCGGGGGTCTGGTGCGCCATGTTGTCCACGTAGCCCATGTAGTAATCCAGGCCCGCCGCGGCCCACCAGAAGCCCAGCTCGTGCGCGAATCCCGATGCGCGCTCGAGGCCGAGCGCGGTGCCGACCGCGCGCTGCTGCTTCTGCGGCTGAAGCTCGGCGGCGCTGAAGTAGCCGGGCGAATCGAACTTCGCGATCTCCTGATTGAGTGCCACGAGCGCCTCGCGCAGTTTGCCGGGCGTCGTCTCGCCGCTGATGGTGATGGGGCCCGTGTGGTTCAGCGTGTAGTAGTTCACGACGATCGAATGAAAGAGGCCGCTGTCCACGAGTCGCTTCTGCAGCGCCGAGCCATCCGCGTTCATCACATCGGAGAACACGTCGGCGGCGTACGTGGATTGCGGGTCCTTCCCCACACTGGGACCGAGCCACTGCTCCATGACGACGACGGTGCTCACGGGCGCCTCGACGATCACCGCGTCGTCCGCCGGAAGCGGTGGCACGTCGGGAATCGGATTGGCCGCGAACGGATCAGCGCCGCGCGGAATGTTCCCGAAGATGCGCCGCGCAAGCGCGAAGGCCCGCTCGGGCTGCACGTCGCCCGCGATGATGAGCGCGGCGTTGTTGGGTACGTAGTACCGCTTCTGGATCTCGCGCATCTTGTCGGGAGTCACCGTGCTCACGACTTCGCGCGATCCGATGACGTTCTTGCGCGAGTACTGCGAACGCCAGAGACGATGATTCATCTCGTCGGTGAAGCGGAAGAACGGGCTGGACTCCTGCCGGTCGTATTCGCCGATCACCACGGCGCGTTCGCGCTCCAGCTCATCGGTGCGGAAGAGTGGCGCGCGAAAGGCGGACTGCAACAGCTTCAGCCCCGGCTCCAGGCTGTCGGTGGGCAGGGTGAGGTAGTAGTTCACGACCTCTTCGCGCGTGCTGCCGTTGAACACGGCGCCGAGCTCGGAAGCGCGCTGCACGAACGCGTCGGGCTCGGGATAGTCGGAGTCCGCCTTGAAGAACATGTGCTCGTACATGTGCGCGAGTCCGGCGTATTCCGGCGTCTGCGTGAACGAGCCGTTGCGGACGTCAATCTCCACGGTGGCGAGCGGCACGCCGTGGTTCTCAATGACGATGACCTCGAGCCCGTTGGGGAGCACTTCCTTCTGAATGACCCGCTCGAGGATGCTCCGCTCGCCGGCCGCGGCGTTCGCGGTGGCGGGCGCCTCCCGCGCCTGCTGCGCGAGCGCGGCGGGCGCAGCGAATGCGGAGAGCACAAGCGCGAATACGGAAAGTCGCATCACGTGCCTTCGGCGTCCGGCGCGGAGGTCCGGGCGGCGTTGCGCAGCAGCTCCCGGTCGGCGAGCTGCGCCAGATAGTCGCGCACATCGGTCGAGACATCGGCCGCGTACTTGTCGCCCAGCGTCCGCACGATCTCGTCCACCGTGCGCACGCCATCACACAGGGAAAGAATCTCCGCCGCCGTGTCGTTGAGCAGTATTGCGCCTTCCGGATAGAGCAGCACCTGCTTCCCTCGCACCGGATCGAACTCCATGCGAGCGAGGCGCCAGAGCACCGGTCGCATTTCGCTGGTAACGGTCATGTTGACTCCAGTCCTTCCTGTCCCGGGACGTATTGCTCAGAGCTGCCAGGCATCGCCGTCGTCGCCCACCGTCACGCCAGCCGCCTCCACTGCACGGCGCTCGGCCGAGTCGGCGAGCAGCACGGGGTTGGTGTTGTTGATGTGCGTATACACTTTGTGCCGCACCGGGAGCCGGGCGAAGCGCTCGAGGCTGCCGTCCGCCCCGGAGATCGGGAGATGCCCCATGGCGCACGCACCGCGCTCGCCAATGCCGAGCTGAATCAGCTCGTCGTCACTCCAGAAGGTACCATCGAGCAACACCAGATCACACTGCGCGAGGCGGCCGAGCAGTGATGCATCCAGCGCGCCGCATCCGGGGACGAACGCGCAGCGCACGCCGCTGGCCACGTCGACGATCACGAGTCCCACGGTGTGTCCCTCCATCTCGTTCGACGCGAAGCGGGGCGGATCACCCGCGACGGGGAATGCTGCCACCTGGAGCCCGCTCGGGGAACCATCGCGCCTGACCAGCGCCACCGGCGCGTCGCGCGCGAGCGTGGTCACGTTGACCGTCGCGAACGCGCGCGTCACGGGCAGAATGCGTGAATCGTGCTCAAGCGTGTGGGCGACCGCCGCCGTGGCGTAGAGCCGCAGCTCACGGGCCTCGCGCAGGAGCGCCACACCGAGGGTGTGATCCAGCTCGGCATCCGTGAGAATGATCCCTTCGAAGGGAACGCGGCGCGTCGTGTCGAGCGCCGGCGTGGGAAGTCGCGCGAGCTGGTCGCGCACGTCGGGTGAGGCGTTGCAGAGAAACCAGTGCGAT
>DASVWN010000021.1:0-8841 GCA_036393195.1 Gemmatimonadaceae bacterium
TGTGAGATGCGCGTGTTCGCGGATGCGGGGACGACGGTCGCCGAGGACGATGGCAGCACTTTCGGCGCGGGCGTCGCTGCGGCTGTTGGAGACGGCGATGATGTACGAGCCCGCTGCAGCGCGACGACGGCAATCACGATCGCGGCGGCGGCGCTCACCAACATCCACGTGCGTCGTTCACGCAGCCAGGTGGCCGGCCCCGACGGCGCAACCGGGAACGGAACGACGTTGTGTTTCTCGAGTCGTGCGCGAACGGCGGGCCACAGCTCGTCGGTGCGACCGTCCGCGGCCGACGCGGGCGCGACGCGGACGCGCCGCACCACGGCGCGGAGCCGGTTGACGTCGGCGGCACACGAGTCGCACGACGCCAGATGCGCCGACACGATCGCGACGCGCCCGGATGCGAGCGTTCCGTCGGCCAGCCCCTGGCGTTCCTCTTCAGTCAGATGCGTCACGGGTCGAGCATCCGGGCGAGCTGACGGCGCGCGCGCCAGAGCTGCGCGCGCGACGTGCCCGCGGCGATTCCGGTCATCTGCGCGATCTCCTCATGCGAGTACCCCTCGATGTCATGCATCACCAGCACCGCGCGCGCGCCGCCGGCCAGCCGCGCAAGCGCCGACTCGAGATCGAGCTGCGCCGCGATGTCGTCGGCCGACACGGTGCCAGGCGTCGTTGTCTCCTCGACGCTATCGTCACTGGCGAAGCGAAGCGCATCGCGGCGCGAGGCGCGGAGAAAATCGAGAATCACGTTTACTCCCAGGCGGTGCAGCCATGTTCCGACGGAGCTCTCGCCGCGAAAGCCCGGCAGCCGCTCCCAGGCCCGCACAAAGATGTCCTGCACCAGCTCGTCCGCATTGCCGTCATTGCCCAGCATTCGGCGACAGAGCGCGTGTACCGCGGGGGCGTGCGCGCGGTACAGGCGCTCGAACGCATCGATGTCGCTTCGCTTGGCGTGGAATGTCACGCGTGCGCGCCGGGCCGCTGGGAGAATCGCTCCATCATGCGATGCCACGCCCGCATCAGGCAACAGTCCTGCCAGCGGAGCACTCATCGACGCGATCCGCCAGCCTCACTGGTGACGGGCTGCGAGCTGCGTCAGCGTCGAGTCTATTTCGCTCGCGGCCACCTGACGCGGCAGCGTCTGGTCACCCACCACTCGAGTGGGCACGCGCACCGATGCCACGTTGCCCTGTCCATCGAGGGAGACGAGCGCGGTGGTGGACCCGCCCAGCGTGATGCGAATGAGCCAGGCGCCCTCAGTGGGCCACTGCGTGCGCACCGCGAACACGCCCGGCATCGAGGTCGCATCGAAGCGCAGCGGGACCGTGCGGCGCTGTCCGTTCACCATTCCTTCCGCGGCGCCCGAGAGATCGCGCACGGTGGGCGTGCCGCTGTGCATCGCCGTGTGCACGTAGAACACTGCGCCCGGAATGGAGTGATCGAACGGGTTGATGGGCCACTCGATGGAGAGCCAGGGCGGCCACTTGAATGCTTCGGCACTGGCAGCCGGCGTTGCCTTCGCCGTGCCGCACGTGGGGCACGCGAGCGATCTACCTGACGAACTGGACGGAGCTGCGCGTGAGGCAGCGAGAGCAGCGGGCGGCGCGTACGTGAGCGCCACGAGCGCGACGCCGGCCGCGAGTGCGGACCGAGAAGCCAGGTGCATCATGGAACCCTCCAATCGCTGAATGGGACGGGAGGCGGTGGTACCGCTGTCGAGCTGCCGCCTCGGACATGTTCAACGATTGGACGGTGGGGAGCGGCAGAACGCTTACGCCGCGCCTGTTGCGACCTCGCTCATGAGCGCGAGCTGATTGCCATCGGGATCCGTGAACTCCGCCAGCCAGAGCTCGTACGTCGGCGTGCGATGCACCACGTGCGGTGCTGCGCCAAAGCGAACGCCGGCCGCGCTCAGCGTGGTGTGCACGGCGCCAATGTCCGACACGCGAAAGTAGATCGTGGATCCCCGTTGCGGCTGCGCGCCCTGCGGCTCGACACCCACCAGCAGCCGCACGCCGCCGCAGTCGAAGAACGCCATTTGCGGGGGCGCGGAGAAGAGAAACGGAATACCCAGCACGTCTCGATACCAGGCCATGCCCTGCTCGAAGTCCGACACCGGAATGAGCAGTTGTCCCACGGTAGCGTGTGCGAGGTTCATGGGGTCCGCCGGGTCATGAAGTGAGCTGCCGAGCTAGAACGCTACCGCCGCCGTGGACGCCGCGCTCGACGTGTCTACCAGTTGCACCACAGGCATCCCCTTCAGGTGCTGCGCCTTGACCAGCGCCCAGAGTTCCGGGGTGACGTATGGCTTGGAGCGGCCGGGCGGGACGTAGAAATTTCCGTTGGGTGCGATCTTGACGAAGATGCCGATGACCGACACTTCCTGTCCTTCGGGCGAGCGACCCACCACGACCACTTCGTTGTAGCCGGTGTTACCGTTCGCGCCGGTGGTGCCGTCGAGCACGTCGTTCGGCGTGAGGAGCGTGCCGCCGCCCTTTTGCGTGTACACCCGCGCGAGCTCCGCGACGGCATCGGCCGTGCGATTTGCCACGCTCTGATCCTTCGACGACGCACTGTAGACGTTCTCCACGGGCACTTTGAGGATGAATCCGAACGGGTAGTACGTGGCGTGCTTGTGCTCGGAGATGACGGACGTCGAGATGATGGTGCTCCGCAGCACCGCGGGATCGGCCAGATACTTCGCCGCAAAGTTCACGTACAGCCGATCGTTCATTCCGGCCTTCTTCACTTCCCGGATCGAGGCGTCCCATTTGTCGAGCGCTGCGTCCCACTCCGCCTTCGTCGCGTAGTCCTCACGATTGGCCACCTTGGACGGATCGGCCATGATGCCGTGCACGATGAAGCGGTAGCTGTTCATCACGCCATGGGCCGGCGTGGTGAAGTTGGCCGGGTCCCAGGCATCCAGATTGGAGTAGCGCCCGCTGAATGCACGGAAGGGAAACGCGCGCTTCATGCGGCGCACGATTTCCTCGAGCGGCGTGTCGAGCAGCTCCTGCCGGAACCTCGGCGTGACGTCAATGTCCTTGATGCGGCCGAGCACCAGTCCGGTGAGAATCAGCCCGCGGATGGCGTTCCGCTTCTCGCGCTCCGCCTTGTTGCGAAACGCACCATCGTAGGACCCCATTTCCAGGCGCGGCGCATAGCGCAGCCGCGGCCCGCGCGCGAGCTCCTCGTCGATGTAGTCCATTTCCGCCTGGCCAACGTGCACGCGGATGGCCTCGAGCCCCTGTCGCAGGCGTTCGTCACTGGTCTTGGTCACGGTGACGAAATTACGGAGGGTCGTGCGCGGTGTCGAGAGCGGGGGGCGCGCCTGACTGTCGCGCACCGCTCGAACCGCCAGTGCGCCGCGAGCGGCGTCAGCGCAAGTACACGTGTTCGTTGTGCCAGGCGAGGAATTCGGGCGCCGGGTGATCGCTGGCAGTTGCTGGAAGTCGCAGCGCCTGCCCATGGAGAGGATAGTACGAACGGCCATTGGCGTAGTCCGCGCGCAGGCGCTTGCTCACCTCCAGCCGGTGCTCCGGCGTCACCGTGACATAGCCCTTGTCGAACAGGCGATGCAGGTCTGCGCGCAGGAGAATACCGTTGCGCACTTCGTGGGGACCTTCGTCGCTGTACGCGCGGATGTGCCCGGCTTCGAGTGCAGGGAGAGAGTGCTCCGTGGTGACCGCGCACGCGCGTCCATAGGCATCGAGTACGCTCACGCGGAAGGATCCCTGGCCGAGTCGCGGAGCCACGGCGCGTGGCGCCCCATACCTGGGCACGTCCGGCCCGGCGACGTGAGGAATGGCGGTGTCGAGCCGAGGCTGGACGCTCGCGCGTTCGAGGCACGCCTCCCAGATGCGGCGGCCCTCGCCCACTGTGAGATCGTACGCCGTGCTGCTCACCGTGCGATCATGCCAGTCGACAGGCTGTGGAATCCACTGATCGCGGGGGAAGAACGTGGGTTCGACGATCAGGATGCAGCCGATGCCGGGGACGGGGCCGGATGGGACGTAGTGTATTCGCGTGCGGATCTCCGCAAGACGCGCTTCGAGGGCGTGCAGACTCTCGCAGCCGTTGCCCTCGCCAAAACACTCCCACGCCAGCCATTCGGGCAGCGAGCTCCATGCGGCGAAGTACCCGAAGCCTGCGATGGCTCGATGCGGCGCCTTGAGCTTGAAAAAGAAGGGCGAGAACTGCGGTGCGTCGAACCGCCGGCGATCGGATGGCGTCCAGAAGTTCACCTCGGGCAGGGAGCGCTTCGCGAGGAATTCGTACCAGCCGAAATCGGTGACGGCGACGGTTCCGTTCAGCATGCGTGGTGATGAGAAGCGGGGATGCGCGAGGCGCCAGTGATGAAGCCGGAGGAGGCCTGCACCGCAAACGTGCAGCGGGCGTCGCGACGGTGCCAGTACCGGGCTGCCGAGCGCGAGTCGCGCAGCTTACGCTGCTTCCAACTCCATCACCCTTGCACGCAACGGCGCAGCATGCGTGAACACACCCGGCCGTTGATGGCACTCGCCATGCTGGCCTCGACAGTCGCCATGGCTGCTGGTGCGGCGCTGCATGCTAAGATGGGCACCACGTTCGCCGCGCTCCACATGGAGCCGAGCATGCATCCCGGGGTACAGTCGGCCATTCACACGCACTCGGTGCCGGAGGCGTTGTACACGCTGTTCCCTGTGCTACGTCGACGGTATGACAGCGGCTGGACGGAGTGAACACTCCGTGGCAACTGCTGATTGCCTCTGCGCGAACACTGGAGAACATGTCAAACGGGCTTGCTGCGATACGATAAGCCATGCGCGCTGGCTCGATCGCGATGTCCAAAGGGACCTACCACGGCAGTTCGGAAGGATTTTCGTCTCGTTTGCTGGATAGGGCCTTCGGGATAGTTGGAGCACGCCTGGACCGGCCAGCGTCGCGACTTCCGCGCGGAGCGCCACAGACGTAAAGTTTGCTGACTCGATACCACCGACGATGCCCATTCCTGACTTTCAGACTCTCATGCTTCCGCTGTTGCGCTTTCTGGCCGACGGTACGGACCGTTCCGTGCGCGAAGCACGTGAGCACATCGCGAGTGAATTCGAGCTCACCGAGGCTCAACTGCGAGAAACAGTTCCGAGCGGCAAGAAGGGCCTGTTCGCGGACCGGCTGAGCTGGGCGACCACTTTTCTGAAACAGGCCGGTTTGCTCGAGAGCCCAAAGCGTGGACTCTATCGCATTACTACGAGAGGGCGCGAGGTTCTCGGGCGGGATCTCACACGTGTTGATAACAAACTGCTCGAGGAATTTCCCGAATTCCGGGAATTCCGGGCTCGATCAGCGGCAAGGGCCGCCAATTCAGCGGTCGAGGTCGATGCGAGCGAGGTGACTCCCGACGAAAACCTGGATGCTGCCTACCTTCGGCTTCGAGCCGCCATCGAAACTGAACTCCTTCAGCACGTGAAATCCGCATCGCCCGAGTTCTTCGAGCGACTGGTCGTGCAGTTGCTTGTTCGGATGGGATATGGCGGTACGCTGGAGGATGCCGGCAAGGCAGTGGGTCGCGCGGGCGATGGCGGCATAGATGGGATCATCAAGGAAGATCGGCTCGGCCTCGACGTCATTCACATCCAGGCGAAACGCTGGGACAATCGCACGATCGGGCGGCCGGATGTGCAGGCCTTCGCTGGCAGCCTCGACGGCGTGCGCGCGAAGAAGGGGATCTTCATCACGACCTCATCGTTCAGTACGGATGCGCAGGCGTTCGTCGAGCGCATCGACAAGCGGATCGTGCTGATCGACGGCCATCGCCTGGGCGAGCTCATGTTCGACTTCGGCGTTGGCGTCACGGAGGTTGCATCGTACGCGATCAAACGGGTGGACTCCGACTTCTTCTCGGAGGAGTAGCGCACGGGCGGAGCGCGAAGGCGGTGCCCTTCTCAGGTCCCCGCAGCTTCCCGCACTGTCACACCCTCCCCCTATCCTCCGCTCCGTCCCCATTCCCGGAGCGTTCATGTCCCGCCTGCTGCTGGCTGTTCCCGCCTGCTTCGTGCTCGCTGCGTGCGTCAGCACCAACGCCGTCGAGCTCAACCCCAGCGTTGCCCGCGCACCCGTCTGCCCCAACGCCGTGGAGATCTTCACGAGCGCCGATCGCGTCGGCAAACCGTACGTCGAAATTGCCGTGCTCAATTCCAAGGGCGAAAGCCAGTGGACCGATGAGCGCAAGATGTTTGAGTCCCAACGGAACAAGGCCGCGAAGATGGGTGCCAATGGACTCATCATGGATGGCATCAAGGAGCCGAGCGCCGGGAGCAAGGTCGCCGGCGCCATTTTCGGCACCGGCACACAGCGCAAAGGCTCAGCCACGGCAATCTGGATCGCGAGCGACTCGGCGCGCGTAAGCGCGAACTGCGTGGGCGAGCACAATCGACGATAGGGGCGACGCCCGCGCTGGATAGGCTGAAGGTTGCTCGGAGACCAACGACAAGAGAACGCCGGACGATCGGCGCGGTTCGCTCTTCGCGCGCCATCCCCACGCTCAGCGCAGGCGCTTGCGACACGCTCGAGCGTGGCTCGCGACGCGCGCTCCAATGCGTGCTACAACCGTCCGTGTATGGTCGTCCGCGTGTTCACGCTTGTTGAGAATGCCGACTGCCTCAGGGATCCTGCCGGCGAGCGCGGACACTCGTTCCACAAGCGACTCTGCACCTATGCCGGTCTGCCGAGCCAGCTTTTCCCAATGCGTGCTACCGATTGCCGTAACGAGCCGCTCGCCACCGATTGCCATCGCCAGCCTGCTCTTGTCAGGGCTGAGCTGCGGATACGGCAGGGCCGTTATCACGTCGTACAAGGGCGCGAGCCTGAGCTGAGGCCCCGGGGCATGGAGAATCGAATAGTTCTTTGCGTGCCCGTCCGTGGCGGCCAGGAGCCAGGTCAGCGCCACCGCATCCAGGAATCGGAGTACATCCTCGTCCGGATCAGTCGACGACTGACGCAGCACGTCGATGATCTGGGCGATGCCCGGCCCGCCGTCAGATTCATACTGGTGCGTGGGGAGCACGCCAAGAGCCTGACACAGGTCCTCCTGGTGAACCCGGATCAGACGATCCGCGACGGGTTCGCGGTCGTATCGTTCGAGAACGATCGCGATCTCACCGCCGAAATGCTGAACACTCGAGGCGGCGGCCGATAAGCCGAGCTCTCGTGCGAGTAGCAGGCAATAGTGCTCGTTCAAGGCCAGATCGTCGAGACCAAGTGTCGGCGGCTTCAGAATGCGATTGGTGGGCATTCGCCCCATGGGTACTCCCCATCGGCCATTTGCGCTCTGATACAGCGCGGTCTTGGGCTGTGCACCCGCAAGACTGAACTGTCCCGTATCGTTCGCCATCCGCCCCGATGCGGGGTTCAGTCGAAGGTCGCGCAGGCGATGCCCGAGGGCCGCATCGTCCAGCCAACGAACTGACGTCTTCTCATCGTCGACGGTAGCCTGGCCGGCCAGCTGCGCAGCGCGTTCGGGCGTGGCGAGTTGCACGGCGCCGGCGCAGTCCTCACCGACGTGTGCGAGCAGGTCCACCACGCGGTGCTGCGATACGCCATAGCGGCGAGCCCACCATTCGAGCACGGCAGGGTTATCCGGCAGAAGTCCCCACAGAAACGAGCGGATAACTCGATCGCCGTGCTCAGTCGCGGCCAATGGCATGGACAGTGAGAGCGGGTACCTGGACTCCGACATCCGCCACGAATCTTCGTAACGAAAGACCAATCTCCCATTGCCCATCTGGTACACATTGCCAACGACGGCACCGTTCATGAGTGCGACGAGGCGAACTCGGGCAGTTTGCGTCAAGCGAGAGCGTCGCGCCGTCATCGTCTTCGCGTCCGCTTCCTCGGCGTGTTTCGCCGTCGTGGCGGGTATTCAACAGGCGAGGACGGCGGTGTGGCGGTCCGACGGAGAATCGCGGACAGCTCGACAAGCGGTTGCTCACCGATCCCGGTGCTGATCCCGCCCTGTTGCCCGGATACGGTTGACTCCGTGTCCACAGTAAGGACCAGGCGCAGTGCCTTCAGCGCTTTCAGGACGAGGCCGAGCTCTGCGCGCGGTTTGCCCTGCTCGAACTCGGCCACCCAGAAGCGGCTTGCGCCGATCTTCGTTGCAAGCTGCGTCTGGGTCATGCCCAGTTCGCGGCGGGCATCCCGCGCCAATGCGCCGATGTCCCTGGGAGTCAGGGTCCGCATGTCCTTGACCTCACGATTGCCCTGGCGCGCGAACGGCACCGCCCGCCGCCAGTACAGGTATGTTGACGATCGCCAACACGATGACAATGTGTACGCTCGTCAACATAACGCTGATGTTGACGCTCGTCAACACCCGGAGGATGTTGCCGTCCGTCAGCAAACGACCAATGGCCCCCGATGCCGGGCGCGATGCTTGCCGTTCTGTCGCGCCGCGCCATATTCGGGAGATCAGCGTTGTGCAATCTCCTCCGGCCCGCTCGGTCATGGGAGATCATGGCCCGTTCCGGGAACCGATTGGCAGCATGATGAACACGGCGCACGACGACACCGATCGCATGGACGCATCACCCGACCCGAGCTGGGATCTCTACCCGGACACCATCCTCGAGCTGCACGATCCGGCCGGGATGCTCACGATCGACCTGCGCGACTTCCTGGGCTGGCAGAAGTGGCGCCTGGCCGAGATCGGGCCGTCGGCGACGTTCGGCGTCGTGACATCGGCGAATCCGCGGGGGCAGGAGATCTCCGACGCCGAGAACGAATCGCGCCTCGCGCAGTTCCAGTTGCTCCTGTCGCAGCAGGCCGCGCACTGCCTGCGGGCGGACGGGCTCTCGCCTGATC
>DASVWN010000022.1:0-9659 GCA_036393195.1 Gemmatimonadaceae bacterium
GACCAGCCGAAGCTGATCGGCAGCTGTTGCCGGTCAATGGTGACGAGTGTCCACGTCCCGTCGCGCAGTGTGGCGTTGCCCGGGCTGGTGCTGCAGCCGATACAGGTCGACACGGCAATGATGGCGCCCATCGCGGTTGTAGCGCGTGCGTTCTTCCCGCGCGGCATGGGTGATCTCGATGGGGTTGTTGGCGCAAAAATAAGCGGCGTGCGCGGGCGCTCTCGTCAATTCAGCCAGTTGGTCCGAATCGCTCCGTTCGGACACGCGCAGGCTCGTGACCCAGCTCGACCAGCAGGTTCGCGACGGACTCCACGAACGGTGTTGGGCCGCAGACGAATGCATTTGACATCTCGGCTGTGGGCCAACTCTGCTCCCGCAGCATCGCCCGGTCCACTCGACGGTGATATCCCTGCCACCCCTCTGGCGCGGAGCGGGTCAGTGTGAACGTGACGCGCACGTCCGGATGGCCGGCGAGCTGCTGCAGCTCGTCCCGATAAATGATGTCGTCCCACGTGCGCGCGGTGTAGAGCAGCCGCACCGGAACGCGCGCGCGCACGTCCGCGCTCGCGTGTGCGCGATGCCGGAGCATCGCCATGAGCGGCACGATGCCCGAGCCGCCCGCCGCGAGAAAGAGCGGCACGTTCTCCGTAACATCCCACACGAAATAGCCCCCGATGGGGCCGCGCAATTCGAGCCCGTCGCCCGCGCGCAGCACGTCGCACAGGTAGGGCGACACCTCGCCGTCGCCGAGCCGCTCGACCGTGAGTGCGACCGCCGCGTCCTCCGGCGCCGAGGCAATCGAGTACGAGCGCTGCGCCTGGTAGCCATCCTCGGCAACCAGGCGCACATCCACGTGCTGGCCAGCGCGGTGTCCCGGCCACTGCGGCACGTCGAGCATGAGCGTACGCGTGTGCGGCGTTTCGTCGCGCACGGCGACGACCGTAGCGACGCGCCACTCGAGACGCGGAGCGGCGGCGGTGTCGCGCACGGCGGTCACCTCAGGGATCGCCCCGATAGCGCTGCTCGTGCCACGGGTCGCCGTGGTCATGGTAGCCGAGCTGCTCCCAGAATCCCGGCTCGTCGCGTTCCATGAGCTGCAGGCCGCGCACCCACTTCGCGCTCTTCCAGAAGTAGAGGTGCGGCACGAGCAGCCGCGCGGGCCCGCCGTGCTCAGGTGCGAGCGGGGCGCCGTCGTATCCGAACGCGACCCATGCCTGGCCACCCGTCACGTCCGCGAGCGCGAGGTTCGTGGTGTATCCGCCATCGCAGAACGCGGTGACGAACGGTTCTTCAGTGATGCCAGTCGCGCGCGCGGCGGCGAGCAGCGTGTCCACCGACACGCCTTCCCACCTCGTGTCGAACTTGGACCACTTCGTCACGCAGTGGATGTCCACCATGGGCGTTTCGCGCGGCAGTTTCAGGAACTCGTCCCAGGACCAGCGCACGGATTTTCCGTTTGACGACCGCAAGGTGAAGTCCCACCGGTTCAGCGGCGTGCGAGGTGTGGGGCCGGCCGACAGGACGGGGAAGTCGCGCGTTTCGTATTGTCCCGGAGGCAGGCGACCCGGCGGCGCGAGCGCACGGCGGCTGTGGAATCCGCGGGCAATGAAGGGTTTGTCAGCCATGCTCACGCTCCGGAAGGCTCGGACGAACATATTCACCGGTGTGCAGGCGGGCGCAATGGCGGAACCATGGTCCGTGCAATCCCGAATGCGCTGGCGTCGAATCGCGCCCGTCCTTCGAGCAGCAATTCCGCCTGCATCTCTCCGATCGCGCTCGCGAACTTGAACCCGTGTCCGGAGCAGGGGCTCGAGAGCAGGACCTGCGGATGTTGCGGGTGGAAGTCGATGAGGAAATGACCATCGGGCGTGTCAGTGTAGAGGCAGGTGCAGCTTTCGCGCACGGCGGCCGCAGCGAGATCCGGGAGCACGCCGCCCAGTGAGTTGCGCAGTGCCTCGATATCGCCCGGGTGCACGTCGCGATTCACCTCGTTTGGCGAGGCATGAAGCGGTCCCTCGTGATGGATCGCCGCCTTCACGCCGCGCGCCAGTCGCGGAAAGCCGTACACGAGGCGCCCATCCGCATGCTCGCACATGAAGATCGGGAACCTCTCCGCGTCGTAGTCCTCGGCCGGCGTGGGCGCCTCGAGCCATACGAGCACCTGGCGCTCCACGCGAAGCGGCAATGCCAGATCGGCGAGCAGCGACCTGGTCCAGGCGCCCACGCAGAGCGCCAGTCGGGCGGCGCGGTATTCGCCGGCGGGGGTCGTGACGCGCACACCGTCGCCATCCTTCTCCCAGCGCAGCAGCGGCTCTCCGTAGTGCAGCCTCGCGCCCGCACGGCGCGCGAGTGTGGCGTGCGCTTCCGTGCACGCTTCCGGTCGGAGGTAGCCGGCTCGCGCATCCCACACGGCCACGCAGTCCGGCGGCGGGCGAAAGGC
This sequence comes from Gemmatimonadaceae bacterium, assembly GCA_036393195.1. Lineage (GTDB taxonomy): Bacteria > Gemmatimonadota > Gemmatimonadetes > Gemmatimonadales > Gemmatimonadaceae > JADGGM01. The sequence continues at coordinate 2,441 of DASVWN010000022.1, forward strand.
GGGAAAGCGCTCGACGATCTCGTCGCGTGTGAGCACGGCGGCGGGAATCCCGTGTGTGGCTCCGCTCAGCAGCGCACCGCGAACGAGCTCGCTCGTGGGGAGTCCGAGCATCAGGCCGCCCGTCGTGTGCAGCAGCTCGACACCGGCTTCTTCCTCGAGTTGGGCCCACAGCTCGTACGCGCGCTGGACGAGCGGCACGTAGAGCGGGTGCTCGTAATAGAGCTCGCGGATGATGCGGCTGTCGCCGTGCGAGGAGCCGAAGGTGTGGCCAGGCGCGTACTGCTCGAGTCCGATCACCCGCGCGCCGCGGCGGGCGAGGTGACAGGCGGTCGCGCTCCCCATCGCGCCCAGGCCAACCACGATGGCGTCGCAGGAGTCAGGCATCGGGCGCGGCGGTGAGCAAGGTGTCACCATCCGGTTGTTCGGGAATCGCCGGCCGTGAGACACGGCCGGTGCCGATGCGCGGCGCTCGCCACGTGAGCCAGAGCTCGAACAGTCCGCCAAGCAGGAAGGCGATCGCCATCGAGGACCGCGTCATCCAGAGCGGTCCAGAGCTGGTTCTCAGAGAGCTGCGGGAGTCCGCTGGTCATCGTGAGGAGATGCCGGATGGTGATACGCGCGGACGCGCCGCACCAGATGTCTCGCAAATCGCATGCGTTCTGTCCTCCGTGCGATTGGCGTGGAGTGAGCGATACAACATCCCTGCCAGACTGCGCAAGGCGCGTAAAGCGAGAGCCGCACTGCGGTCAGGAATTTCCCCACAAGCAGGCTGCCTTTTGCCTACAGACGAGCGTCGCCCCTGGATCCATCCTCCAGCTGATCCCGCGATCCGCGCGGGCTACTTCGAACGGAGAGCCATGGCAGCAACAGGCGTGCACACAAGCGAGGGCCGGCAGACAGGGCGGCTGGCCAGCCGAGCGGAAACGGCGCAGAGGGTGCTGCTGCTCTGTGGTCTCATGTCGTCGCTGCTGTATGTCGGCACCGATGCATTGGGAGCCATACGATATCCGGGCTACAGCTACACCTCGCAGGCGATCAGCGAGCTGGGAGCCATCGGCTCCCCGGTGGCGGCGCTTCTCATGCCGCTCTTCCTCACGTACGACGTGCTCCTCATTGCGTTTGGCGTGGGCGTGCTACGCGCGGCGGTGGACCGCAATCGCGCGTTGCGCGTGGCAGGGGCTCTGCTCATCGCAATCGGGGTGATCGGGCTGTTCTGGGTGCCATTCTTCCCAATGCACGCACGCGGAGCCGGCATGACGCTCACCGATACCATGCACATCCTTCTCTCCGCGGTGACGGTGCTGCTCATTCTGCTCGCGATCGCGTTCGGCGCCAGGGCATTCGGCAAGGGGTTTCGCCGATATTCGATCGCGACGATCCTGATTCTCGTGGCGGCCGGCGCGCTGGCAGGCCGGGACGGTGCCCGCCTCGCGGCACAACTGCCCACGCCGTGGCTCGGCGTTACGGAGCGCATCAACGTCTTCGGTTACCTGCTCTGGGTGGCAGTGCTTGCCGTGCTTCTCCTGCGCAGTCGCTCGCATCGCGCCGACGCGTAATCGCGCGGTATCCGTCCGAAGTTCAGGCCATTCTCCGGCGGATCTGCCAGATCCTCCGCTGCCCCGGGATCTCATCACGCGCATCGCGAAATTCCAGGTGAAGCAGAACCTGGCGAAGGCTGCGGCGAGACGGACGGAGACGCCTCGAGTGACGCTGGCGCGCCTCATGCATGCGTGCTCTGAATGGAGCGCCAGATTATCTGGTGGCTCGCGTCCGTCGCCGCTCCCCCAACCGGGTCGCTGGTTGCGGACTTTCCCGTCATTGACTCCGGAGCAATCCAACCATGCCGATCAAAGCCCGTCGCGTCTCCCGGTCGTCGCGCTCCACATTGCTGGCGGCTGTGCTGCTGTTCGCGCTTGCCGGCTGTGCGTCCGTTACTCCGATCGGAAAGCTGCTCGATGATCCTTCGCACTACAACGGAAAGACGGTGCGCATCGGGGGTCAGGTCCAGGAGTCTGCGGGAGGTCTCGGCGTTGGCGCCTATGCCGTGCGCGACGCAACCGGCACGCTCACCGTCGTGAGCCAGAACGGCGCGCCGCCGCGCACGGGGGCACAGGTCAAGGTGAAGGGGGTGTTCCAGTCGCTGTTCACGCTGGGCACCAGGAGCCTCGCTGTTCTCAAGGAGGAGAGCCGCACGACGCAGTGATCGTGGTAGCCGGCGCGCCGCCGCAGTCGCGAAGCGGCGCGCCCGGTGTTCACGCGATGATCGGGGTCAGTGCCGCGGTCGCGATGAGCGCTCCCGCCCACAACCGGTCCACGTTGAACCACGCGCGGCCGAGCAAGCGCAGTCCCAGTCGCTCGTAGACGATCACCGCCACCAACCCCGTGACGAGCAGGTAGCCCGCGGTGTGCACGAGCGCGACGCCGACGCCCGCGAGTGGTATCGCGGGCAGGGCACTTCCCATTTGCGCCATGTGCGCGACATGCCCGCCGTGTGCGCCTGCCTCCCCGGCTTTGAAGTCGGCGAGTCTCACGAGAAAGGGAGCCACCATCAGCCCTGCGCCGTGCGCCGTGGCCATGAGAAAGGACCAGATGGCAAGGTCCCCGCTCGACACCGTCATCCCTCCCCACCGTGGATGCCGCGTGCGTGCGAGCTTCCATATTCCGAGCGCGAGCAGCACGGCGGCGATGACCCAGCGCAGCGTACCAAGGGGGATCACCAGCCCTGCCACCGCGACGGCGACCGCGACTACCGCGATCGCCGCGGCGTGCCCGGCGGCCAGCGGTGCCAGGGCACGCCACACCGCGCTCCGCTGCTGGCGCTGCATGCCCAGGCCGACCGCGAACAGCCAGCCCATCCCCGGGTTGATCCCGTGCACGGCCCCGAGCAGCAATAGCGCCGCCCACGGCCACAGGCTGTGCGTCACGTCAGCCAGCAGGAGCGGCGAGTGCATCGCCATCACCAAAGCAGAAGGAGTCGGATGAAGCATCGCCACCCTGCAATCGCAACTGATGCGGACGCACACCGTCCTCGAACTCCACGAGGAACTTCGGGTCGAACGTCATCCCGCCGCTCGCTCCGACGTCGAGCTTCACCATCCACCCCGCTATGCCATCCGGGTAGAATTGCTTGTCCCATGGCGTATAGAGCGAGTTCGTCAGATACACGCGCTTGCCGTCGCGGCTCAGCTCGACCATTTGCGGCGCACCATTGAGCGGGCGATCGGGCGCGCCCGGGTGCGCGGCGCGCCGCGCGATGCCGCCAATGTGTACCGATCCCGTGAATCGGGGATCGTGCGGATTCGAGACGTCGTACCTGCGCAGCTCGCCGGTTCCCCAGCAGGAGACGTACAGCGACCGATCGTCGAGCGAAAGGTTGATGTCGCTCACGAGCGGCGGTACCGCGCCGAACCCCTTGAGCAGCGGCGGCAGCTGGTCGGCACTCGCCGGCTCGGCGGGAATCTCGATCACCTTCTTCACCTTCCACTCGCCCTTCTTTCCATTCGTCTGATCGAGGTACCACATCCAGACTGACGACGAGAGATCCTTGAGCGAGATCACCACGCCCACGAACCCGTAGGCGCGCCGCGGATCGTGCGCGGGCCGGAGCTCCAGCACCATCTGCTGCTCCGCTCCGAGGTCAAGCGTCTGCACGTGACGTCGCGTGCGCAGGTCCCACACGTGCATCGCATGACCGTACTTGCCGCCGAGCAGCAGCTCGGGATTCAGTCCGTCCTGCACCATGCTCGGCGTGCCCCACTCGCTCGTGAGCATCGTGTCGTGACCGAGGTGCCACCAGAAATCATACGCGAGATACTGCGGACCTCGGTCCTGCTCCCAGGCCCCTTTCACGTCGAACGTTTCGTGATCGAGCAGGAATATGCCGCCCGGACCGTTCCCATCGGCGCTGCCCAGAGCGTTCATGTACACGCCATCCGGACCGCAGTGTACGGTGTGCGGAGCGGCGTACCCGGTCCTGGAGGCGATGTCCTGTCCTTCAATCACCTTCACGATCTGCGGATTCCGCGCATCGGGCTGCGTGTCGAGAATGTGAACGCGCGACGAGCGTATGCCGGGCACGACGAGATAACGGCGCTCGACGTGTGCGTGCGGGGCGTACGGGCAGAGGTGCGAGCTGCAGGCGTTCCAGCCGAAGTGGTGCAGCTCATTGTCGCCCGTGGCCAACTCGGTCTGCCCGACCAGGCGCCCGTATGACGGGGAGCCCGGTGCGGTGTCCACCACGCCGATCGCGTCGCGCTTGCCGCCGCCTTCTACCGCGACCATCGTCACGTAGGCGAGCGCCTCCGCCGGAGCTTCGGCCGCGAGAGCGGGCGATGCGTAAAATGTCGGGTCAGGTCGCCAGCGTGCCATCGTGAAACCCTCCGCGTTGCGTGAATGACTGGCCGGCGCGCCAGCGATCCCAGCCGCGATACTGGCGCGGGCGTTCGCACTATACAATCGGGTTTCCAAGGCTGCCAGTGTGCGGCGTGGGCCGCCGGGCTCAGAGCCGCCCCTCGACGTAGAAATCGACGTGCATGCCGTGGCCGGGGTGAATGCCTCTCGCCACGTCGAAATGCAGCAGGCCGTCGAGGAACGACGCGCCGATGCCGGCGCCGCTCATGGTCTGCCGACCTGGATGCAGCCACTGTTCACGCGCACCTGCCCAGCCGAGATCGACGAACAGCGTCGGTCGCACCACCGGGAGTCCGTAGCCCAGCTCGGCACGGGTGAGCCAGTATGAGTTTCCCGACTCCGTGCCCGCGTCCTGTCCGCGCACCGTTCGCACTCCACCGAGATACCAGAACCGCTGCGGGGGAACGCTCCCCACGCTGCTCCCCGCGCCCGCGGTGAGTGCGGCGTTCAGGCGCGATCCGATTCCGCGCGAGAGCGTCGCGTCGAGCGCGGCGCGCGCGAAGTCGAACGTTCCCGCGGTTCCCTCGGCACGTGCGTCGAACGCGAATCGCCACCCCTGTGGATCGATGCCGTACGCGTCACGCACGGTGAGCGCGACGCCGTACGCGCTCGCGCGTTCCGCCAGGAGATTGGGACTGAACTTGTCCTGGTCGATGACGTTGGGGATCGAAAAGTTCGTTTCCACCGGCGCGTTCGACTGGCGCTCGGCGAACACGCGCCACGCAAGCGCGAAGTCGGACGCGCTCGCGGAGCCGCCGCTCAACTCCGCGCCCCAGCTCCGATAGTAGAAACCCTCGTCGTTCCCGAACACCAGGGCATCGAGAGAGCTGCCCAGGCTGAACGGTTCTCCCCAGTCGTTGGCGGAATCGAGCCGGCGGTACACGCCGGCGGTGATCGTGTGGCGGCCGTTGCTGCGGCTCACGTGAAGCTGCACCTCCGGTTGCCAGTCCGCGACCCCGATGCGCGCCGTCGCGCTGCCCGTGTAGCCGCCGCCGAACTGTTCCTCCAGCCGCACCCCCGCGGAGAGTCCTTCCACGCGGTTGTAGCGCACGAGTCCGTCCTCCAATCCGTAGTGGAATGTGAGCGGCGTGGGGTGCCAGCCGGGCTGAAGGGAGAGCGAGAGTTCCTTTGTCAGCGCTTCGCGGTCGGCCACGTCGAAGGTCTCCTCTCCCGAGGAGAATATGGACGGTGGCAGCTCCGCCGAATGTGCGAGGGCCGCGGTGTCGCACGGGATGTGGATCATGATCGGGAGCGTGCCGTCGTAGCGCACTCGGCGTTCGACGATCGTGTCGCTGCGCGCGCACGAGAGGCCGTGGAAGCCATCGTGATCGTTCGATCCGGCGCTGTCGTGGTGGTGCCTGCGCCGGTGCTGCGCGCGCGTGGCGGCGGTGTCGGTCGAGTCGGCGGTGAGGGAGTCCGCGTGCCGGGCACTGTCGAATGCTGCGAGGTCAATGGGCGGCGTGGAGTCCGTGCCGTCCACGCTCGAGTAACGGAACGTCTCGAGCATCGAGAACGACACGTGCGTGAATCCCATGCGCGCGCGCCCTTCTACCGTTTGCGAGCGCGGCAGCCACCAGCGCTGGTCGTGCAGCCCGTACTCCACCGTGAACGCGCCGATGGTGGCGTTCATGGGGAAGATGACCGGGCGCATGAGCCGTGGTACGTCGTCGAACGCGGTGGAGTCGTCTGCCTGTGCCGTTCTGGCTATGTCCCAGACGGCCGCAGGGCGGTACACGGCCCGCACCAGATGCGCGGACGCCACGTCGAACCAGAGCGACCCGACAATGAGATCGGAACGCGGTGCGCGCGCGACGACCACCACCTCGCGGAGCCGGATGTGTTCTCCCGTAGGAAGCGCGAACGTCAGCGAGTCGCCCGAGCGATACTTGTAGTACGCCTCCGCATCCCTGTCGAGCGGATGAAGGAACAGCCCCTCGCTGGTGTGTGTGACGCGCTCCGCGCCGGCCAGCGGCATGAGGCCCTCACGACCGGGGAAGTATGGAATCGGCGGGTCGTCGAGCATGTCCTGAAGCACCCGCGCTCCGGGGAAGAACATCGGGAACGCCGTCCGGGCGCCGACGATGTCCACGCGCGCGCCATTCCCCGCGCGCCAGCGCACGCGAGCGGCGGTCTCGGAGCGCAGGGCGGTGCGCTCGCGCCCTGCGCTCCGCAAGCTCAGTCCCACGGTGAGGCGCTCCTTCGAGATCGCGTCGTAGCTCACGAGCGACGAGTCCTGCATCAACCGTGCGATGCGCGCGCGAGTGATGAGGTCGCGCGCGGCGGCGTCCTGATAGGCGGAGGCAAGGAGCGCGGGGGTGAGCGGGACGCGTTCATGGATGATCGGCTTGTCGCGGGACGACGTGGTGTCGTCGCGTCCGGCGGTGTCGCGGACCGACGTGCCGCGCTGTGCCGTATCACGCGAAGCAGGCACCGGTCCCGGAGCCTGAGCCGGGGCGGGTGCGGGCATGCCCTGGAGGGCGAGCAGCAGCGTGAGAGAGAGGAGCATATCGTCGTGCGTCTCGCCATGCGGACATGGGGCTCTACGACGTCGGCTTGGCGGGGGTTTCGAACTCGGCCATCTGCATCTGCCATGGCGCGCGGCCTCGATTCGCGCTACCATGGCGGGCGCGATGCCGGCATATGGAGGAGAGAACCGCGTGACGAACCGCCACCGCTGCGCCTGGGCCGAGGGCGACCCGCTGATGCGCGCCTATCACGACGAGGAATGGGGCGTGCCCCAGCACGACTCCCGCATGCTGTGGGAGATGCTGATGCTCGAAGGGTTCCAGGCCGGCCTGGCCTGGATCAC